>CAVOTZ010000048.1:0-253839 GCA_963699465.1 uncultured Alphaproteobacteria bacterium | reverse complement strand
AGTTCTGACGCGTGTCAGGCTAATTACGCCAGTCAAAATGAGGCATGCAAACGCTCCTGTCCGATGACTTTCGATACAGCCGTCTTACAGACAGTGATACATGAAAATCTGTCGACAGGGCTGCCAAGCTGGGTAAATCGCAATCCCATTGAGCTTCAGCCGCGGAAAGAGCTGCCGCATCTTTTCAACCAGCGCATTTCACTGTTCGGCGCAGTACACTGGTGCGCTGCGCCGGCGCCGCGGGGTCGAAGGACGTTATTGTGGAACAGCGCTGACACTAGGTGATAAGCCGCGCTCCCATAAAGTCGCTCTCGCGCCAGATTAAGCGGCATTTCCTTACTGTGCGGAAATTATCGAACGAAAGGTCAAAGTCGAGCGGTACCATCTTCAAGCCGTTCAGGCGAATACCCGCGCCGAAGTTGGTCACGTCGCGCACGCAGCAGGCATGCACGCCCGCTTGACCCGATAGAAACATCAATGCGTCACGGTTGATCGAAGTGCGCCCGAGCGAGCGTCGCTCAACGATACTTGGCCGAAGGATCTCGTGAAGGCTTCTTGGCATTCGCACTACTCTTTTTTTCTTCCACAGATTTGCGTGAAAGCTCCGCCTTGGCGACTTCTGCCCGTAACGTCTTGAGCTGCCGAAACTGCTCAGCAAGATCCTTCGGGCTGTATTCCTTTCGACGCATCATGAACGGGATCACTCTTACTTTCAAAATCCGACACCGCCTGCCGCTTCGTGACAGGGCACTCCATCGTAACGCTACACCGTTTAGTAACCCTCGCAAGGAAGCTCGTTTGTTAAGCTTGATGTCACCACAGCGGGTTAATTCTGGAACTTGTTCTCGGATTCGCTGCAACCCAGCTGCTGATCATCACGCATCATTCCCGATGTCGATCACCTATTCGAAGTGCCCACAATCGAGGTGAAACATCGAAGCGCGTTGGCACTGCGATGGCGTTTTGGGGAACGGCGATCACCCCACAGCTGATGCAATCGACAAATATCAGCGCGCTCGTAAGTCCTGACCTAATTACCCGTGACGGAGAGTAAAACTAATAAGCCCGCAATTTCCCGTGGAGGACGTACGCTCTCGTCCCCGCCGGGGGACCTTTGATGCCAGGCGTACCGCACAGCCTTGGTCCCGGACATTCCAGGCGGTGCCCCGGCGGCCAGCTTTTCCTTCGCGGCCACCAGCGTTCCATGTCCTTCGTGAGATCTTGAGCGATGGCTCTTTTAGAGAAAGACGGTGGTCGTGCCTCTAGAAATCGCAGTCGTTACCGCCATAAGGTGTGGATCAACAGCACGCTGAAGGTAAGCTCTGGGTATCACGAGTATCGACCGGCTGTATCCTCGACGCTGCAGCGGAGCGTTCTGCAATGCGTCGTAACAGCCGCTCGGTTGGGTTTTGAGGCCCACCGCTCTAAAGGCCGCGGTTTTGCCGTCGCCAGGTCGCTGCATCCACGGACCGCTTTGAATCGCTATTAAGGCTTCGATCGCGGCGACCACGCAAAAGTATCCTTGACGGCCGCAAACAGCCTGGACCAGCCGCAACCCAATGAATTGTCCTCGCAACGCGGGGACTTTGTTCGATCCGGCGAACGTTTCAACGCCTGGGTAGAAGGATTTTTGGGAGTCAGAATCAACGGTCGACCGACAGACTGATGAGCTCTCTCCAAATCAAGCCGCAGTTCCTCGTCCTCCTTTTTGGCCAATTCTGTCGAAATCCTTTCTCGCCGCTGCATATCGAGAAAACTGAGATATTCGCGATCAATCAGGCCACGCTCCTCGGCCGTTGGATTGGGACCGGCAATATCGAAATTGCGATCCTGCATAAAATCGAAGTAGGTGTAGCCCCCACCCGGTTTGCGCCGACCCGCAAAACGCGCGCCACATTCCATCAATGAATCACGCTGCGCATCGCTTGCAATAGGACGCTTGTCCTGCGTAGAAGCGCCTGACGCGATAGCGTCCACACATTCTTCGTAGTCTCGGGCCATTTCAACGGTAGGTCTAACCTGGAACAGCAAAAATAACCCCGCTGCGCCCAGCGCCATCAAACCCGCCACCGCTAAAACAACGAGCGTCGCTTTTGGGTTGCCGATCGGTACACCGAACATGCACTGATTCCCTCCCGACGCATTTACTAAGTGGCGCAAATGTTGGTTTTTTGCAGGCAAGCTAACAACTAGACGGCCCACGGAAACAAGATACGCCAGCCGATCGCTCTCCGATCGGTGGGGGTGCGATTCAGTTCGGCGACGGCTTCCTCTCCGGCTTCGATCAGCGCGATCTGACCAACGCGGCCACTTCTGGCGCATTCTTTCAATCTGTCGGCAATAAACCTCCGAGCCTCGGGCGTGTCAGTTCGCAATTTCTTGCAGGCCTGTTCAAGTGAGGCAGTCATGAACGCAAGGGTACTTGTTTCAAATTCGAGCATGTCGGTACCATCCCGCAGAAATTTCGTGGGGGCAAACATTACCCGGTTCTATTTTTTTCAACTTCCAACGCAGTCAGTCTAGCACAAAACATTATTGCCTCATCGGCGGCCCGACCCTTCGAGCCGCGGAAAACCGATTTTGCTGACGTCGAGTTAATCGGGGTTAATTTATGATTAAAGCGCCGACGTGACCCGGCGGTCGTTTCAGGCTCTCGATCTCTAAACGTTTAAGACTTTTTGTAATCGAATTGCAGGTGTTCAAAGCTACATCGGTGTGGTGTCAGGAGAGCCTTATGAAAGATCTTGAAGATCACGGTCTGCCGCTCGTGCAGCTCAAGGAACAGCGTCGTGAATTGGTTGTGGCCCTCGCTGGGCGCAACGGTCCGATATCCGATTTTGAGATTTCCGAGATTGCCTCGCTTCAACAGGCAATTGCGGCTATGGAGGCCGTCGTGGATGATCTTGATTCCAAAATTCAGTTGCCCCAGCCGCAGAGGAAGATCGCTCCGGTTTTTGGTATCGCTGGCGGACGGCCCTCCAAGCACATGGAATTAATTTTTGGTCGCCGCTCGCAGTCGGGTCGAGATCATCACCTTAGAACAATCGGTGCAGGTTAGCTCCGCGGGCATGGCCGGACAAGCTTCGGTGTCCGACCACTGCCAACCTGTTAAACGGACTCGCTGATCGACCTGAAGACGGCAATATTTCCAACCGCTGTCTTTCGGCTTCTTTCGGATGGTCGACCGGCCAGCGGGCTCCGCGAAATTAAGCCTCGTTGAAGCACCTTGTCCGATGGCAACGGCTTTCGAGACAAAACTCCTGGACGCGCCTTGTCGTCTGGGCGGCGATCAATTCAAAAAGACCGAACAAGCGCCGTACATTTACGCAATGTACACCACTTAGCACGGCAGCGAGGAAAATTTACTCTTCAGAGACGGCCTCGGTATTGAATTAAATTGAAACGTTTGAGGCGCGCTATGGCGAACGGGACTGCTGCACATCTCTCGATCGATCCGATCCATTGCCGCGCGATTTGCGACGAGATCGGCGAGCGGCTGCGTTACCTGCTTAAACGCGAGATTTCGGACATTCCGCCCCAGCTGCTTATCCTCCTTGATAAATTCGCCGACTTGGAATTTGCACCATCGATCGTTCCATCAATGGGCGAGATGTCGCCAGTCAAAGCTGAAGATCGCGAATACAGAGCGAAACGCTCGATAAGGAGCCTCGCGAAAGCCGAACAGTCCTAGTCCCTCCTGGGGTCGTGGCGTAAAATTTTCTTGCCTCGACCGGACAGCCGCGCAAGAGTTCGAACAAATCTCCAAATTCTGAAATGGGTCTCTCGGCTACCGGCAAACAATAATGAACACTAAGCAGTGAGTTGTTTTGGTCCCGCTTGCCACCAATTCTCAATCAGCGCGCGGCGGCGTACAATTTGATCAGAGAGGTCGGCAAAAGGTCTTTCCTTTACTGGAATAGCCGCCTCGATCTTGCTGACCGCGAGTGCACCTTCCTTGGCGTCTTCCTCCCCACTAAAGCGGTGAATTTCAAAATCGCGATAATTAGGCATCATGCGTTGAAATCCAAGATGCGCAAGCCAACTTAGCTGCAGAAGATCGGTTAGTGATAAATCGACGCGGATCCTTCCTTCCGCCGGCGCCTTCCGTCTCATACCGGCCTGATGTCCCTTGAGCCAACACGCCTCGCCGATTGCATCACCCAATATCCAAAGCTCGGCATGATAACGTTGGATTAGCCGTTTGCCGGGCTTGCCACCATCATGAGCGATGGCTTTGACTTTTTCATAGGCCGCAGCCACGCGCTCTGGCGCCGTCCCCTTATCCTCGCAATGAGATTTAATCCCCCAACCGAGTTCGCGGACGGCCTCCTCCATCCCGCGAAGGCGTCCCCTTTCAAAATATGATCTTGCGCACGAAAAAATAGCCACGAAGAATATGGTTAATAGTCCGCCAAGCACCAAAAGGATATCCATCGCCAGCCCCCGCTTTGCCCAAATCCAGTTCAAGCGTCCCGCCCATTGAAAAATTACACCGTTTTCGTTAACGCGACCTAACGGCTCTGTGGAGCAGTGCGGCAGCGGCGATTCAGACGACGAGGCCCGATTGCCTACCAGTAGCTCGATCAGCCCCCCAGCGCGGCGACCTAATCGAGGGCCACCCGGCGCGGTCTCAAGGTTGCGAACTAATACCGCGAGACTACCGATCGATCCTAATTGGCGCCTTTGCTGGGCTTGGAGCCGATATGATCTGGGCCCGCCTGGCGGACAGGCGCTCGCAGCGGACGGCCCTTTGGCCAGTCATCAGAGTCGAAGTAACCGGTTAAACCAGTCCAGGAAGACAATTCGAATGCCAGTTCGACGCGGTACGAATGATTGATTCGAGATCATGCTTCGGTGTCCACCCAATCGTCTCCTTGGCAAGAGAATTGTCCGCCACAAGAATCGGTGAATCACCGGCACGACGCGGCCCGTACTCAATTTTGAAATCGCTGCCTACGACCTGCCGTACAGTGTCAAGTAATTCCTTCACAGTAACACCATGGCCCGTTCCAAGGTTGAAGGCGTGGCTGGCACTTCCGCTCAACAGACTTTCAACGGAGCGGGTATGGGCCTCGGCAAGATCCAAAACGTGGACAAAGTCGCGAATACAGGACCCGTCCCGCGTGTCATAATCTGTGCCCAAGACCATAAAGTGGGATCGGCGACCTAAAGCAGTCTCTACGGCGAGCGGTACGGCGTGGGTTTCTGGTGAATGCCATTCACCTATTCTTCCTTGTGGGTCCGCGCCGGCGGCGTTGAAATATCGCAAAATAAACGAGCGAACGCCCTGATAAATATCCAAATCCTTCAATATCTGTTCGATGATCAGTTTGCTTCGCCCGTACGGGTTGATTGGCAATTGGGAATGAGTTTCCCTGATTGGTACAGCTAGAGGAACGCCATATGTCGCGCACGTCGATGAGAATACGATCTTGTTCACACCAGCAGCCTGGGCTGCTCGAAGCAGCGTTATTGTTCCGCCTACATTGTTTTCGTAGAAGGCGCCCGGATCCCTTACGGACTCGCCAACCTCAATAGCCGCCGCAAAATGTATAATCGCTGAAGGTCTGTATTCCCTGAAGACCTCATCAAGCTTCCCGCGATCGCGGATGTCACCCTTCTCGAGCGGACCCCATTTGACAAATTCAGGGTGGCCGTTTGAGAGATTGTCATAGACAACGGGCGTGAAACCTTTGTTGAATAAATCGAGGCAGGTATGTGATCCAATGTAGCCTGCGCCGCCAACAACGAGAATATTTACCATAACAAACCTTAATTGCGCGAGCCACGACTGCTGTTGGAGCTTCACTGCTTTAGCCTTCAATCCAACAGCAGCAACTTCCCACTAATGCACACGATGCGTACCCGCCTATCGGCGGCGACCGGTCACTATTCTTGTTGTATCCGATAATTCGGGCCCGACCGAGTCAAAATTATTGCCGGGCGCACCGAAAGACCGAGACCGCCCTTGGACGCACGAAGCCGTCCGCGCGAGCGCCGCTACGCGGTTTGCCAAGAGGCGACAACGATCGGTTATCCGCGCTACAGGTCGATAAACTCTCTGCCGTTTGCGCCAATCCCCAACCCCTGCCGCTACATGTTCGGGCCGCGGGCGAAGCGCCGGGCGGCGCGATGTTCTTGTTCGGAGATCATGCGGCATTTGAGTGTGGGAGAGGCACTCGTCGCGAAAGAAGTGCCGCCCGCGCGAGGTCTAAAAATCTGGCCGCCAGCCGTTTAAGGCCGCGCCCAAGACTAACGAGGCCGCCAAATGCGCTGCGAGTGTCGGCAGCGCCGAAAGCCGGCCGACCACGGTGTCCCGGTTTGCGAAGTCACGGCGTAGCTCGACGTTTCGTCAAAGCCTAAGCATTGGAAGATTTTCCGATGCTACCGATGCCTCCACACCCGACTGGAGGCTACGCTCGTGAACAACCGGCAAGTCAATCTTGATAATTCACGGCTCGGGACGCCAGCATCGGGGGATACCATCGCGCGCATCACCGGCCGGGGTGTGAAGTGGCCGCAGGCGTTCCATCTTAACTGGCGGAGCGACCACGTGCGGTTTGGACGGGGCTATTCCGTCCGACCATCGTGGCGAAGGCCCCGGCCCAGAGCGCCGCATGAAATGCTATTGTTGTTCCAGACGAAAGCCGAAGGCTTGATGTAATCCGTGCCGCCCCTTCTCGGTGACCGCGACGGCGCGGCTGCCTTCGATCCTCCTGACCCAGCCCAGCTCGAAACAGCGGCAGGTCAACGTCACGCCCAGCGTGCCGCCAAGATGCGGACGGCGCTCGCTCCAATCGAGGCAGGGACGGCAGAACAGGCGGCCGACGCTCCCCGTCGGCGCGATCGCGATGCCGAAACGCTCAGGAAATCCCGCCCGGGTTCGGTCACGGTGCCGCCGTCCTGGTCGAGCTCGATCTGGCCTCGGGCCAGCATCGCGTCCGCAACACTGACGCCTAGCCGCCCGGCAAAATTGTTATAGCAAGTCCGCGCCAGCCGCACCGCGGCGTCGCGCGGTCCGGTGCGCACCGCGTGGCTGCCCCCGCCTTTCGGCCGGGCGGCGAAGTGCGCGATGTTTTGCAGGAGATGGGCTACTTCGGCGGAGGCCAGCCGGTGATAGCGGTGGCGCCCATGCTGCTGCATCCCGATCAGGCCCGCTTCGATCAATTTGGACAAATGCCCGCTCGCGGTTTGCGGAGCGACCGGCAACGCCGGCCAATTCGCGCGCGGTCAGCGCGCGACCATCCATCAGCGCATCGAGCATGTTGGCCCGGCCGGGATCGCCGATCAGCGCACCAATCTCCGCAAGTCTGGATTGATTCAGCATGGCAGCCGCCCCAATTTCAGCGACCATTCTATAAGCATCGTCGCGCAAAAGCTACGGTCGCCGACGTAGCATCGCACCCGCCGATCTCTGCGCTTCTTGTGCAGCAAGCCGACCGTAAATATAGTCCGTCCTGATCGAGTTCACCAAACCAGCAAGATCTCTGCCATCGGGGACTGCCAGCATGCGCCTCGGAAAAACGGTGACCGCAGCATTCTTCACGGCGTTCTGGCTTTCCGCCGGATCCCTGGCCAGTGCGGGCGCGGCCGAAAGTCAGGCCGCCCCTGAGACGGGCTGGCCAACCAAATCCTGGCCTAGCTCGACGGCCGAGGAGCAAGGCATGGCTTCGGCCAGCCTTGCGCGACTGATCGAGACGGTCGGGACCTACCGGCAGGACAGCCTGATGATCATCCGGCACGGCAAGATTGTCGCTGAAGCCTATTATGCGCCCTACATCGCCGGCGTCAGCCACGATCTGCGATCGGTCACCAAGAGCATCACCAGCACCTTGACGGCGATCGAGATCAAGAACGGCCTGCTCGATAGCGTCGACCATCCGGTGGTGGAGCTGTTTTCCGACAAGCAGATCGCCAATCTCGACGACAACAAGAGGGCGATCACGGTTCAGCACCTGCTGGACATGACGTCCGGCATCGCGTGGCAGGAAAAATCCTACACCCCGGACGAGACCATTATCCGGATGTACGGGGCACCCGACCGCACCGAATTCGTGCTGAACCAGCCGATGTCCGACCCGCCCGGCGCCAAATTCTACTACAACAGCGGCAACCCCTATCTGCTGTCGGCGCTGATCACCAGGAAGACCGGTCACAGCGCGTTCGATTTCGCGAAGCAGCAACTGTTCGAACCGCTTGGTATCACCAGCGCAAAATGGGGCAATGTCGACGCCCAGGGCGTGACCGATGGCGAGGCCGGACTCTCGCTGACGCCACAGGACATGGCGAGAATTGGCTACCTCTATCTTCACGACGGAATGTGGGACGGCAAGCAGATCATCCCGTCGTCATGGGTGGAGCGGGCCAGGGCCGGAAATGTTCCGGCGACCTTCGGTCTGCACTATTCCAATTTGTGGTGGTCGCTTCCGCAAAGGGGCGCCTTCATGGCGATGGGCCGTCACTCCCAGACAATCATGGTGCTTCCGAAACTGGATATCGTTGCGACCATGACCGGCATTCTGCGTGACGACGAATTCTATCCGATCCGGCGGCTGGTCGACGACATCTCAACATCGGTCAAATCCGACACGGCGCTGCCCTCCGATCCCGTCGCGCAAGGCCTGCTTGCCGCGGCAATACACGGGGCTGCGACGGAAAAGCCCTCGGCAGTAGGTCCAACGCCCGATCTGGCCAAGGAAATATCCGGCAAGACATTCAAATTCACCGAGAACAACGAGTTGCATGTGAAGAGCTTTACACTGCACTTCTTCGATCAGGATCCGTCGTGGGAAATAACCACGGACACCGGCAAGGATCATTCCATCCAGCGGTTTTCGGGTCTGATGGGACTGGACGGAGTTTTTCGCAAAAGTCCGCCGGCGTTTTACGGAATCAATGCCGTCAAGGCGCGCTGGATAGGCCAGCACACCTTTGAAATCGATCGCCGCATCCTCGGTCACAGCGAAACCCAGCTCTGGACGCTGACCTTCAACGGCAACAAGGTCGATGTCGCCTTCGAAAATACCGACGGCTTCAAGACGCAATTGCACGGCGAGATCGCCGACTGATTGCGGATGATCCCGCTGGCGCGGCGTTAATCCCGCTTGTACTTGTAGTCAAAGCCGTTGCTATCAGCCGTGATCAGGCCGGCCGTCGGCGCCGGGAAATGGATCGGCAGCAGCAGCGTATCGGTGTCGGCGACCGACGACAAAGAACTTGCGCCGCGACACCGCCGCCTGTTTCGGATCCCAGTCCGACGCCGCGGCGACCAATCCAGCTCGCGGCACTGGATCGCGTGGTGCATCATGTCGCCGGTCACCACCGCGCGCTGGCCGCCGGAGAAAATGTTGACGCAGCAATGGCAGGGCGAATGGCCCGGCGTCGGCGTCAAGGTGATGGTGTCGTCCAGCGCGTAATCGTCGTCGACCAACAGCGCCTGGCCGGCCTCGACGATCGGCAGGCAGTTGTCGCGGAACACGGTGCCGGGCGGATTGGCGCCCTTGGCATGCTCGGCTTCCCAGGCGGCGTATTCCTTCTTGTGGAAAATGTATTTCGCGTTCGGGAAGGTCGGCACCCAGCGGCCGTCGCGCAGCGTGGTGTTCCAGCCGGTGTGGTCGATATGGAGATGGGTGCAGAACACGTAGTCGATCTTCTCGTAAGCTGACGCCGAGCGCGAACAGTTCGTTGCGCCAGCGTTCCTTGCCGGGAAAATCGAACGGCGGCGGATGGCCCTTGTCCTCGCCGGTGCAGGTATCCACCAGGATGGTGTGGCGCGGCGAGCGGACCACGAAGGTCTGGTAGGTGATGCACATCATGCCCAAGGCGGCGTCGAACACCTCCGGCTCCATGGTCGGCAGATGCCGCTTGAACGTGGCCTCGTCGTAGGTCGGGAAGAAATCCTGTGGCCGCCGCCACGGCCCCTCCCGTTCGATCACCGCGTCGATGGTGATGTCGCCGATCCTGAGCTGTTTCATTTTTTTGTTTCCCCCGGCAATGCGGTCAAGCGTACCGGGTGCCTTGCCGGCGTTCAAGTCTTCGCGAATATCGGCGGCGACGGTTTGCGCCGCCGCCGAAAGCAGCTACGCTTCGCGGCCCGATCGAACTGGGGCAGCCCGGAATCTCCGGGAAGGGTTGTGACGAAGGCGCGAGGACGATGCACGTGGCAAGAATAACCGTTGGTCCGGCCGCCTTTGCTCTCGCATTGGGAAGCGCGCTATTGGCGGCTGTTGCGACCGCCTCGGCTCAGCCGGCGCCGGCCGCGCCTCCCGCGGTCGGAATCATGGAAGTGGTCAAACGGCCTGTCACCGAGTCCAGCGAATTTCTCGGACGGATCGAGGCCCCCAATCGCGTCAGCGTGGTGGCCCGCGTCACGGCCTTTCTGGAAAAGCGGAACTTCGTCGAGGGCGCGGAGGTCAAGACCGGCGATCTGCTCTATCAGCTCGAGCGCGGTCCGTTCCAGGCCGATCTTGAATCGAAGAAGGCGCAAGTCCTGCAACTGCAGGCGACGCTGGAAAACGCCAAGCTGACCACCAACCGGGCGCAAACCCTGCTCAGCGGCCCGGCCGGTCAGCAGTCGACTTATGACGCTGCGATTGCCAGCCAGCGCAGCCTCGAAGCCCAGGTGCAGGCAGCCCAAGCGCAGGTCGAGCTCTCCCAGATCAACCTCGACTACACCGAGATCCACTCGCCGATCGATGGCAAGATCGGCCGCACCGCGGTGACCGAAGGCAACGTGGTCAGCCCGAGTTCGGGTGTGCTCACCACCATCGTCAGTCAGGATCCGATGTATGTCACCTTTCCGGTCTCGGTGCGCGAGGCGCTGACGCTGCGCGAGCGCTATGCGACGCGCGGCGGCTTCAAGGCCGTAATCATCAAGGTAATACTGCCGGACGGCCGCATCTATCAGCAGACAGGTCAGCTCAACTTCGTCAACAACACGATCGCGCAAAACACCGACACCATCTCGCTGCGCGGCACCATCCCCAACCCGACGCTGCATGACCCGGCCACCACCGGCGGCGCGGTGCGCGAACTCACCGACGGCGAGTTCGTCACCGTCAACCTGGAAGGCGTCGAGCCGGTCGAGGTCTTGGCGATCCCGCGTTCCGCCGTGCTGTCGGACCAGCAAGGCGAATATGTCTTCATCGTCGGCGCCGACGACAAGGCGGAGCAGCGCCGGATCAAGCTCGGGCAATCGACCTCGACCGTCGCAGCCGTCACCAGCGGTCTCTCGCTCGGCGACAAGGTGATCGTCGAGGGACTGCAGAAAGTGCGGCCCGGCCAGCCGGTCTCGCCCGGCCCGGCAAGCTCGTTGATCCAATCCAGCATGAAGCTTACGGCGGAAGACGGCCGCACCCAGAGGGATGACAGCACCACCGGGACCAAGCCCGCGGCTGGCGCCCGCCCATGATTTCCTCCGTCTTCGTCGATCGTCCCAGGCTTGCCATCGTCATCGCGTTCGTCATCACGATCGCCGGCGCGCTGGCGCTCCTGCAAATTCCGGTGGCGCAGTTTCCCGACATCGTGCCCCCGCAGGTCACGGTCACCGCGGTGTTTCCCGGAGCGTCAGCCGAAGTCGTGGAATCCAGCGTCGCCCAGCCGCTCGAGGCGCAGGTCGTCGGCGTCGACAAGATGCTGTACATGAAATCGACCAGCGGCAATGACGGCAGCTACACACTGACGGTTTCGTTTGCGCTCGGTACCAACCCCGACATCAACACCGTCAACGTCAACAACCGCGTGCAGACCGCGCTGGCGCAGTTGCCGACCGAAGTGCAGGCCCAGGGCCTGACGGTGCAGAAGAAATCCTCGGCGGTGCTGCAGTTTATCGTGCTGTACAGCCAGAACGGCGCGCAGGATCCGCTGTTCATCACCAACTACGCCATCATCAACGTGCTCGACGCGATTTCGCGCACCCCCGGCGTCGGCCAGGCCAGCCTGTTCGCAAAACTGAACTACTCGATGCGGATCTGGTTCGATACGCAGCGCTTGACCAGTCTCAATCTGGCGCCTTCCGACGTGATCGCGGCAATCCGCGCCCAGAGCGTGCAGGCGCCGGTCGGCCGCATCGGCGCCCGCCCGATCGGCGACGACCAGCAATTCCAGTTCAACGTGCAGACGCAGGGGCGGCTGACGACCTCGGCGCAATTCGGCGACATCGTGCTGCGCGCCAATCCGGACGGCTCGGTGCTGCGCATCAAGGACGTCGCCCGCGTCGAGATCGGCGCGCAGAATCTCGACAGCGAATCGCGGATCGACGGCCAGGCCGGCGTGCCGATGGGCATTTACCTCGCCCCCGGCGCCAATGCGGTGACGACCGCCAAGGCGGTGCAGGCCACATTGGCCAAACTGTCGGAGCGGTTTCCGCCCGGCCTGACTTATCTGGTGCAATACGATTCGACGACCTTCGTCAGCGACACCATCACAGAAGTCTTGAAGACACTGGGTGAAGCCTTCGTGCTGGTCGTGATCGTGGTGTTCCTGTTTCTCGGCAACATGCGCGCCACGATCATTCCGGCCGTCGCGGTTCCGGTCAGCCTGATCGGCACCTTCGCTGTGCTGCTGGTGCTCGGTTATTCCGCCAATACGGTGTCGCTGCTGGCCATGGTGCTCGCGATCGGCATCGTGGTCGACGATGCCATTGTCGTGGTCGAAAACGTCGAACGCGTGATGGAGGAAGAGCCGGACCTGACGCCCGCCGAGGCGACCAAGAAGGCGATGGCGCAGATCACCGCCCCGATCATCGCGATTTCGCTGGTGCTGTTGTCGGTGTTCGTGCCGATCGCGTTTATCCCGGGAATCTCCGGCACCCTGTTCCGCCAGTTCGCCGTAACCATCAGTGCGGCGATGGTGATCTCGGCGCTGAACGCGCTGACCCTGTCGCCGGCGCTCTGTGGCGTGTTCCTGCGTCACACCGGACCGCGGCACGGCATCATGGGGCGCGTACTCGGCGGCATCGACTGGGTTCGCGACCGTTATGCCGCGGGCGTGCGCCGGCTGTTGCGCATGGCGGCGTTTTCGCTGGTCCTGTTGCTGGTGTTTGCCGGCGGCATCTATGGCGTTTCACGCATCACGCCGACCGGATTCCTGCCCGAGGAAGATCAGGGCGCGTTCTTCATCGCGGTGCAGCTGCCGGACGGCGCATCGGTCGCCCGCACCAGCGAGGTGACAAAGCAGGTCGAGGCGCTGCTGAAGCAGATGCCTCAGATCCAGCACGTGCTTTCGATCATCGGTTTCTCGCTGCTCGATGGCGGCAGTGAACCGAACTCGGCCTTCATGGTCGCGCGAATGAAGCCGTTTGCCGACCGCAAGGCCGTGACCGATTCAGTGCAGGCGACCATCCGGCGCACCTTCGGGGCGGGATCGCAGATCAGGCAAGCCAATATCCTCCCCTTCAACCTGCCGCCGATCATCGGCCTCTCGACCTCCGGCGGATTCGAATATCAACTCGAGGCGCTCGAAGGGCAGGATCCGGCCGCGCTGGGCAGCGTGATGGGCGGGCTTATCGGCGCGGCTAACCGCGATCCCCGGCTGGCGCGGGTGTTCTCGACCTTTACGGCGACCAATCCCTCGCTCTATCTCGACATCGACCGCGCCAAGGCGCAAGCGCTCGGCCTCAACATGAGCGACGTGTTTACCGCGTTGCAGGCGACGCTCGGCGGCGTTTACGTCAACAACTTCAACCTGTACGGCCGCACCTGGCAGGTCAACGTAGAGGGCGAGGCGGCCGATCGCGCCGATATTCCCGATATCTGGCAGATCTACGTGCGCAACAGTGGCGGCGCGATGGTGCCGATCCGCTCGATCGCCAGCTTGCGAATCGTGACCGGCCCTCAGGTCATCACCCGCTACAACAATTATCGCTCCGTCACGATCAATGGCGGACCCGCCGCGGGAATCTCGTCGGGAACGGCGATCGCCGCCATGGAAGGCATTTCCAAATCGACGCTGCCGCAGGGTTATTCCTACGAATGGACCGGTACCGCCTACCAGGAGCATGAGGCGTCCGGCCAGACCGGCGTCATTCTCGCGCTCGCCATTCTGTTCGCATATCTATTCCTGGTGGCGCTGTATGAGAGCTGGACGATCCCTGTTCCCGTGCTGCTCTCGGTCGCGGTCGGCGTGCTCGGCTCCTATACCGCGATCAAGGTCGCGGGTCTCAACCTCGACCTTTACGGACAGATTGGTCTCGTCGTGCTGATCGCGCTGGCTGCCAAGAACGGCATCCTGATTGTCGAGTTTGCCAAGGAGCAGCGCGAGGCCGGGCTTTCGATCGTGGAAGCGGCGACGCTCGGCTCGCAGATGCGCTTCCGTGCCGTGATGATGACTTCGATCGCCTTTATCCTCGGCCTGCTGCCGCTGGTGATCGCGACCGGCGCGGCACAGATCAGCCGGCGCGGAGTTGGAACGGCGGTGTTCGGCGGCATGCTCGCGGCAAGCTCGATCGGCATTTTCATGATCCCGATGCTCTACGTGACGTTTCAGGACCTTCGCGAGCGGCTGAAAAAGCGCTTCGGCGGATCGGGCACGAACCCACATCCCCCTTCGCATCCGCCGACAGCAACAACCTGAGAACTTCTCGCGAACGCGGCCCTCTCACCGGGCCCGGGCGCTGCGTTCCTGCGCCGCCGGAATAACCTCGCGCGCAAAAATGCCGGCCGAATGCAGCACCTCCGCCTGGGTCAGGTCGCCGAATGAAAACTGGGCGATGAAATAACTGACGCCGGCCTCGGTCGCCGTGCCGCGGACCTTGTCACGAAGCGTGCCGGGTGATCCCACCAGCGCGCCACCATTGTTGGCGGCTACCTCGAAATCCTCGGGCAGCCGGGCAAACCGCGGCTGGGTGCCGTGCTTCTTCCATAGGTTCATGAAGCTCGCGTGGAAACGCGGCCACGCACGACGGCCGAGGCCCATCGCCTCGCGATCGGTGTCGGCCGCCACCACGAAACGGTTGATGCCGATCAGTGGGATATCGTGGGGTGAATTCCCGGCATCGGCCCAATTCCGTTCGATAACGGTCGGCGATCTCGCGAACCTTGCCGACCGGTCCACCGCACACGATGTTGATCTTGTTCTGCGCCGGCCAGGCCGCGCCTTCCGGTACCGGCACCGCGTACCAGAACGGTGGATGCGGCCGCTGCAGCGGTTTGATCTCGACGGGAACACCGACGAATTTGAAATACTTGCCGCTGAAGTTCACTTCCGACTCGGTCAGCGCTTGCTTGATGACGTTGTAGGCTTCGACATAGATCGCCGGCGCCTGTTCCGGATCGACGCCGAAATATTGCAATTCATGCGGCGAGGCTCCCCGGCCGACACCGACTTCGAGTCGGCCGTTGCTGAGGTGATCCAGCATGCAAATCTCTTCGGCGAGGCGCAGCGGATGATGGGCCGGCAGCACATAGACCAGGGGTCCAAGCCGGATCCGCTTGGTGCGCTGCGCGGCCGCGGCCAGGAACACGCTCGGTGACGGCGTCAGGTTCAACGGCGTCGAGTGGTGTTCACTCATGTGATAGGTGCGAAAGCCCGCGGAATCGTAGAACTCGATCAGCTTCAGGCGGTTCTCATACTGCTGGGCGAGTGGATAGGGACCGTGATCATTCTGGTCGAAGACGCCAAACTGCATCGCGCTCCCCATTTGTCGTGCGCGGCTTTTACTCGACCGCGATGTTCGCACTCTGAACCACGCCGCGCCATTTGTCGCGCTCGCCGGCCAGGAATTTCGTGGTGTCGGCCACGCTGCCGCCGACCGGCTCGACCGCGATTTTCGCGAATTGCTCCTTCACCTCGGGCATGGCCAGTACTTCGGTGATTTCGCGGTTGAGGAATTGCACGATCGCAGCCGGCGTCTGTGCCGGCGCCACCACCGCGAACCAGGTCGAGGACTCAAAGGACGCGACGCCGGCCTCTTCGAGGGTCGGAACATCCGGCAGCAACGGATTGCGCTTGCTGCCCCCGGTAGCGAGAATCCGGAGCTTGTCGCCTTGTTGCAGCGACAGCGACGAGCCGAGATTATCGAAGAACAGGTCGACCTGGCTCGCCATGATGTCCTGCAATGCCGGCGTCGTGCCCCGGTATGGGATATGGACCATCCGGGTGCCGGTCAGTTTCTGAAACAGGATGCCGGTCAGATGCGACGTCGATCCGTTGCCCTGTGAGGCAAAGCTGACCTTTCCGGGATTGGCTTTTGCGTAGGCGATCAGCTCCTGCGCGCTTTTGGCCGGGAAATCTGGCCTGACGTCGAGCACGTTGGGCACCGCGCCGAGCACGGTGACCGGCTCCATTTCCGTCGGTTTGAAGCCAAGCGATTCCGGCTTGTACAGTGACTGGTTGATCGCCAGCGGGCCCGGCGGGCTGGCGAGCAGCGTATAACCATCGGCGGGAGAAGCCGCGACATAAGCCGCGCCGATATTGCCGCCCGCGCCGGACTTGTTCTCCACCACGACCGGCTGGTTCCAGCGCTTGCTGAGATACTGCCCGACAATCCGCGGCAGAACGTCGGCGGTGCCTCCGGCCGGGAACGGCACGATGATGCGAACCGTATGATTGGGAAAGTCCGGCGGCGCATCGGCCGCATCAGTCCGGGCCGTCCAACCGCATTGCGCCAGCACCAGCCCCAATCCGATGACGAACAATCTGCGAAAGATGGACATGCTACTCCCCTACCCTGAACGCATTCTGCTGGTTATTTCATTTGCCGCCGCTTGCGGATTTCCCGACGCCACAAAGGGATCGGCGAAGAACTGGCCGTCCGGCAGGCCGCCAAGATTTTGAAAATCCCGTTCGGCGCTGCGAATCATCGCGGGATTGCCGCAGGCATAGACCTGCCAGCCGGACAGATCCGGGATGTCGCGCAGAACGGCTTCATGGACAAGGCCGGCCGCACCGCCCCAGCCGGCATCGGGCTCCGACAGCACCGGGACGAACGTCAGCCACGCCGCGCGCGCGGCCCATTTGTCCGGAAGATTTGCCAGATACAAATCCTGCCGGCGGCGGCCGCCCCAGTAGAAGCGCACACGGCGGCTGTTGCCGCGCGCGATCAGATCCTCAATGATGGACTTGAGCGGCGCGAAACCCGTACCGGTCGCGACGCAGACGATCGGCCTGTCGGAACCGGTACGCAGATAGAATTCGCCGAACGGAATTTCGACCTCGAGCTTGTCACCCTTTTGCAGGCCCGCCAGTACGGTTTCCGAAAACTGCCCGCCGGGAATGCGCCTGATATGCAGCTGCACGCCGTCGCTCTCGCGCGGCGCATTGGCCATCGAGAAATTTCGGGTATCTCCGTCCGGCATCCGCACCCGCAGATATTGACCGGCCTTGAAGCGGGCGCGGATGCCGGCGGGAAAACGCAGCATCAACGTGAAAACGTGCTCGGCCGGCCGCGCAACGCGAAAGACGTTCGCGGTGATGTTCTTGCGTGCGGCCGGATCATGGCGGCTGATCCGCTTGGGATGGATGACAATGTCGGTGCGAGGCTTTGCCTGGCACAGCAGCACTTCGCTCGCCGGCCCCGTCATTTGCTCCGCGCCCGCAACGATGCTGCCGCGTCGCAATTCGCCCTCGCAGGTCGAACAGATGCCCTTGCGGCAGGAGTACGGCAGCGAATAGCCGGCACGCTCCGCCGCATCGAGCACGGTCTCGCCGGCTTCGCAGCCGAAGGCGATCGCGCTGTTCTCAACCGCGATCTGAAAACTCATGAGACGGACTTCGATATCTTCCTTGGCATCCGCAAGCTCGGTCGCGCCCGACAACAGTTTTAGCGAACGCAACACCGCATCCGGTTCGGCCACGCCCTTCCCCGCGATATCGAACGCGCTGCCATGCCCGACGCTGGCGAACAATACACCTGATCCGATCGACATCGCCGCCGAATTGCGGCCGGCGATCAGTTTGACCGGGATATGCCCCTGGTCGTGATACATCGCGACAAAGGCGTCGAAATCGCGCCGGCCGACCATCAGATCGGCGCCGACCGGCCCCTCGACGTTCAGGCCCGCCGCCTGCAATCGCTTCGCGGCGGGGCCCGTGATCCTGTCATCGTCGTCACCGAACAGGCCGTTCTCGCCGGCATGCGGATTGATGCCGAACAGGCCGATGCGCGGGCGGCTGACATGGAGCTGCCGCAACACCGCATCGGCGGTTCGCGCCGCGCGCTCCACCAGTTCCGGCGTGATGCGCGCGAGCGCCGCATGAATCCGCTCATGCAGCGTGACGTGAACGATGCGCAGTCCACCACCGACCAGCATCAGAAATACATGGTCCTCGGGCGTGCCGGTCAAGCGTGCCAGCAGGCCCGGATAGCCGGAAAACGGAATGCCCGCGGCGTTGACATTGGTTTCCGAATGCGGGCACGCCACGATCGCGGAGGCGTGGCCTTCATTCACCAGCCGGATCGCCGCGGCGAGATAGTCCACGGTGGCGCGACCGCCGTCGGCAACGGGCGTGCCGGGCTTGAAGGACGCGCGCGGCAACGAATTCACGGCCCTGAACTGCAACACGCCGTGACGTGGTGCCGATCCGTCGAACGGTTGCAGCGCGAAATCGCCGGCGTAACGCTCGGCGCAGGATCGCAACACGAATTCGTCGCCGACCAGCACGATCGGCGGCCCGCTTTCGCGCGCCGCCTGCAGCGCCGCCTTGATGGCGATTTCCGGGCCGATGCCGTTGGGATCGCCAATGGTGAGCGCAATCGGTCGCCTCACAGCGGCAACGCCATCAGCGTGTCGATCCGCGAGCTGTCGCACACCACGATCCGCTCGTTGCAGGCGCGCCTTGCCGCCCTCGATCCTGTAGCGATCGAGGTAGCGGCCGGTAGCGAAAATGTCGGTGTCGCCGTCCTGCACGATCCGCGCGACCAGGAACGACGTCTCGCTGCGAACCTCGTCGCCACTTTCATCCAATATCGAGGGCTGCCCGAGGATGTGGCGATAGGATTGCCGCTCGTAGATATTGGCCTCGCGCAGCGCCGAGACCCGGTCCTGCAGCATGCCCTTTGAGTTCGCGAAGATGATCGCGCCTTCCAGTCCTTCGCGATGATTGGCTGCCGTGGTGACCTTGTAGACGCAGTCGCCCTCGAAATGATCCGGCCATTCCTCGAGCCGGTCGTCGTCGATGCACCTGGCATAGTCGGCCTGGGCGCGCGCGATCATCTGATACACGCTGTCGGTCATCGCCTGTTCCTCACATGCCCATGTTGCTGCGATAGGCCTTCCAGAAGCCGCGAACAGAGGCTTCGGTGACGCGGCTTTCGCTGCTTTGGGCTGTGCTGCCGCCCATTTCCAGAATGGCCTCTTCCTCCGATGCGCCGGCGATGCCGCGCTGAACAAAGCCGCCGACGCAGCCGTCTTCCATCGAGATGTAGCCGGCCGGGCCGACCAGATTGTTCTGCTTGTGGCGGACCAGCCGCTGCTCCGGCGTATCGTCGGCGAAGCCGAGATAGGTCCAGTTCAGATCGGTCTTGTCGATGCCGCGCGGCACGATCTGCCTGACCGCGATGGCGTTCTGGATCTGTTGCAGCACGAAGGTCGGGAACACCGAAAGGATCTGTAACGTCACGCCATCCTTGTACTCGTCGAAGCCTCGCAGCAGCGACGGGTCCGCCAGCTTGTACTCGCTTTCCGAACGAAGCTGCTGGTTGGCATACTCCGCGTCCTTCTGTGCGGAGGTATCGATCGCGGAAAAACTGACGTGGTGGCCGCCGCTGTCGTCGACGATGATACCGCCCTTTTGCGATAGCCGGTTCAGCTCGAAGGTGGTGAAGAACAGGTGCAGGATGCTGGCGTGGTAGGAGTCCTTGACGTTCTCCATATAGAGCTTCCAGTTGTTCGGCAGCGCCTGCGTCACGCGACCGAGCACCACCGGCTTGCGGCCGCCGAGCACCCGCTCGATCCGCGATGAAATCTCGTCGCCGAGATATTCGTCGATCGGCGGCACTTCCTCGGAGAACGACCCGAAGATCAGCCCATGCAGGATGGCGATGCGCAGCTTGCGCGGGCCGTGCTCCTCCATCTTGAAACTCTCGGGCATGCCGCCCTTGCCCTTGACGCCATCCTTGAAAGCAATGCCGCGCAAATTGCCCTGCCGGTCGTAGGTCCAGGCGTGATAGACGCAGCTGAAATCCTTTTTGCCCTTGCCGTGATTGTCGAGGCAGATCAGCGCGCCGCGATGGGCGCAGCGGTTCTCGAAGGCATAGATCTCGCCGTCATCGTCCCGGACCACGACCACCGGCGTCTCGCCGATCTTCGTGGTGCGGAAATCGCCCGGCTCCGGCAGTTCCACCTCCAGCACCAGATAATGCCAGGACGGTCCCTGGAAGATGCGCTCCTGCTCCTTTCGATAGGTCTCCGCGGTCTGGAACACCCAATACGGCACCCGCGTGAGGGTTTCCCGAGGCCGCGCCTCGTGCGTTTCATGCAGCATCGTTGAAAAGTCCTGTCGGCTACGTCCAGACCGCCGTCGATTTCGTTTGACAGCCAAAATAACAAATGTTCGGATACCGAACAATGCCTCTATATCGAACAAATTGAACGTCTCTAAATTCACTGTCAAGGCTACGAAATGCCTGCAAGGACTGCGTCAGCAATGCGATCGAGCGAGGGCGAGATCTAGCGAAGGCAGATCTAGCGAAGGATGGTATGGGCGGCCTCGCCAAGGGACTGGCGATCATCGAGGCGCTGGCGATGCAAGGCGTGCTCAGCGTCTCCGACGCTGCGCGCAGCTCGAACATCACCCGCGCCGCGGCGCGACGCTGCCTGATCACGCTGACCGAGCTCGGTTATGTCGAACATTCCGGCCGCGAGTTCCGCCCGACGCCGCGGCTGCGGCGATTGGGGGGCGCCAGCACGCCACGCGACCGCATTGCCCGGCTTGCGGAGCCGCTGTTGAAAGGCGCGCGCGACGATCTGGCCGAGTTGGTATCGCTGGCCGTACTCGACGAGGACAGACCGCTGTTCATCGCGCGTGCCGAAGCCGAACATATCCTTTCCACCGGCGTTCGCGTCGGCGCGCATTTGCCGGCCTATTGTTCCGCGACGGGCCGCGTGCTGCTCAGCCAGTTCGAGGATTCCGAGATCGCGCGGCGCATCGGCCGCAAGCCGTTTCCCCAGAGAACGCCGCACACCATCACCAAACCCGCGCCGCTGTTGGCGGAAATCCAGGCGGTGCGGAAGCGCGGTTATGCGATCAGCGACCAGGAGCTCGAGCTCGGTATGCGCGCGCTCGCGGTGCCCGTGACCGACGGCAACAAAGAGATCGTCGCTGCGATCAGCGTCAGCGCGGCGTCGGCGCGCGTCCGCGCCGCCGATTTGCGCCATCATTTCCTGCCGGTGCTGCGGTCGTGCGCGAAGGCACTCAGCGAGGCGATCGGCGGCAGCCAATAATGTCGCGCCAAACAACCAGTCAAGCCCCGCCGCTATCGCCCACGTGAAGATCGACGCCTTGGGGATCCCTGAATGACGTCACCGAGGCGAACGAAATGATGGCGAGCACCATGATGTAGACGCCGACCCGCCAGGACTCGCCATAGGTGCCGATGATCCATGCCGCGATCGCCGGCGCGAATGCGCCACCGAGGATCGCTCCGAGCGCATAGGCCACCGAGACGCCGGAGTAGCGCACCCGCGCGGGGAATATCTCGGCATACAGCGCCGCCTGCGGCCCGTAGGAAAGGCCCAGGCCCACGGTCAAACCCACCGCCGCCAGCAGGAACAGCGCGATGTCCCTTGTGTCCATCAGGAACCACATCGGCACCGCCCACAGGATGATGACGCCGTAGCCGATCTGGAACGTGCGCACGCGACCGATCCGGTCGCCCATCCAACCGCCGAGCAGCGTGAAGGCGAACCAGCTTATGGTCGCGATCGTGCTCACCAGCAGCACCTGATCGGCCGGCAGTTTCAGCGTATTGATGCCGTAGCTGATCATGAAGGCGAGCAGGATATAGCCGGCGGCGTTGTTGGCCGTGAATATCAATGCGGCACGCAGGGTTCGCAGGCCGTTGTCCCGGAACAGCTCGCGGACCGGCGCGGAGGATTCCTTGCGGCGCTGCTGCATCAACTGGAACACCGGTGATTCTTCGACCGAGCGCCGGATCACCGCGCCGATCACGATCAGCACGATCGAGAACAGGAACGGCACCCGCCAGCCCCATTCCAGCATCGCCTGCTTACCGAACAGGCTGGTCACGCCCCACAGCGCGCCGGTGGCCAAAATCAGTCCCAGCGGCGTGCCGACCTGCGGCGCCGCACCGAACAGACTGCGCTTTTCGACCGGGGCGGATTCCACCGCCATCAGCGCCGCGCCGCCCCACTCGCCGCCAGCCGAAAAGCCCTGCAGGATCCGGAGCACGATCAGAAGCGCAGGCGCCCAGGCGCCGATCTGCGCGTAGGTCGGCAGCAGGCCGATCAGCGCCGTTGCCGTTCCCATCAGCACCAGTGTCGCGACCAGCACGCCGCGGCGCCCAAAACGGTCGCCCATGTGACCGCTGATGACGGCGCCGAGCGGCCGGAACAGGAACGACAATCCGATGGTGGCAAAGGACACGATCTGCGCCAGCAGCGGATTGTTCTGGATCATCGGCCCGAAAAACAACGGGCTGAACACCAGCCCCGCGGCCTGGGCGTAGATCAGGAAGTCGTACCATTCGATCGTGGTGCCGACCAACGTGGCAAGCAGGACCTTCTTTTCCTCCGATGTGATCGCCGCGCCCGCGTTTCGCGCGGCAACCGGCGTTGACGTGATCGTCATGGCAATCCCCCCGTGGCGTATTGTCGTTCTGATTGAAGCCAAGTCTTTTGAAGCCAAGTCTAACGTCGTTCAATTCGTAAACGCAACCTGCCATCAGGTCGCTTTGGCTTGCCCGAGCACCCGCATCCAGTTCTCTCCCGCGATCTTGCGGACGTTCTCCGGCGTGGTGATGCGGCGCAGCGCGGCCATCAGGTCCGGATAGCCCGTGGGGTCGGCCGGCACCGCGCTGCGACCCGCCACCATGTCGAGCCCAACAGCGACGTGATCGGCGCCGACCAGTTTGATCACGTAGTCGACATGCTCGGCCCATTCGTCCACGGTCGGCAACGACGATATCGCCGACGGCTCTTCCTTCCATTCCGTCAACGCCATCCAGCGCTCGCGGAATTCGCGGTCCATGCGTTCGATGAATTCGCCATGGTCGCCGGGCGGGCGCGTGAACGACGGCGCGTACCCGACCATGCCGAACACGGCCTTGCCGGCATTGGCGGCGCCGGCGGGATTGGCTGCCATCCATTGCCGGTAACGTTTGCCGACCACTGCGGCGGCGCCATGAATGCCAACCAGGCCACCCTTGGCGGCGAGCGCCTTCAGCACCTCGTCGGATAACCCCGCGCCCGACACCGCCTTGACGGTTTCGTGGCTGGCGACGACTGGTGCCTTGCTGCTTGCGATCAACTGGCTCTGCACCGCTTCGGTGCCGTGCGCGATGTCGATGAGGATGCCGAGATCGTTCATCTGCGCGACAAGCTTGTGGCCGTGCTCATTGATGCCCCCAAAGTGGTCGGGCTTTTCGCCGCCCTGGACCGGCGCCAGCGCGCTGTCGGAAAAATCGTTGAAGCCGGTTTGGGTGGCGAACTGCACACTGCGCAGGCCGAGCCGATAGAACGCGTCCAGCACGTTCGGATCGCCTTCATGGTCGAAGCCGGATTCGCAGCCGATGAACACCGCCATCCGTCCGCTGCCGACAATGCGCCGCGCATCGGCAGGATTTAGCGCGATCGCCATCTTGTCGGAATGCGTTTCGGAGAATTTCAGCAGCGTGTCGATCAGCCGCAAAAACTGCTTTGGAGTGTAGTTGTAGTTCCAGTAGCCGTAGGGCCCGAGATTATCGATGATGCAGTTGATCCCTGCGGCCTTGGCGCGGGCGAAATCCCAGCCTTGTTTCGTTGGCGTCCAGGGATCGATGCCTTCCCAGTAGATCCGGTTGGTGATGTGGACATGCCCGTCCATCACGATCTCCGGGTTGCCATCCGCGGCAAAGGCGCCCGCGGTCCAACGGGGCAGGCTCGACAGGCCGGCCATCGTGGCCGCCGATGCCGCGCCCCGGCGCAGGAGGTCGCGCCGGGTTGGTCCGGAAGCGGGTTTTGTCATTTCTCATCTCCCCGGCAAAACGCCCGGTTTGGCCGGGCTCTGGCGTTGGCGGCGCGTCCGCGCTTACCACCGCGTTTAACCTCTGTTTACATAGTTGGCTCAAATTCGGAAGCATGAGAACTCCGGGACTGAGCCATGTTCAAAGAGAGCTTGCCGATCGCCTATGACGCGCCGGCCGACCTGAAAAAATGGCCGTCACTGAACAGCGAGCGGCGCACCGACCGCTCGCCCTATCTGGTCTACTCTGGTACGCTCGCCGATTGCATCCGCGAGCTGCTGGCCAAACCGATCCGGCAGATCTCGCTCTACGACATCGTCACCGAGCCGCAACCGATCTTCGATGACCTGCCGGTGCTGTCGCCGGTAGACGCCGCCGAGATCGCGATGCGCAGGGATTTTCCGAAGGACTGAGCGCCCGCTGCTCGCTACCGCTGTGCCGCAATGACATTGCCGACAATGATCAACTCGTCCTTGTCGCAGCGATAGGTCGGAACCATCGTATCGGCGATGCGCGCCGCCTCGCTGTTGGCGTCGCGGCCCTTTTCAACCGCCACCACCGCGGCGACGCAGGATGTCTTGTCGGGGTTGAGCCGATGAACCGTGATCGCCTGCCTGCTGTCCATCAGATAACGCTGGATCGCGGCATAAGGCTGCCCGTTGTTCATCCGCCATTCGATGGTGTGATACGGGTCGGCAAAGGCGCCGCCGAGCGCATCGATCGCGCCGCCGCGCGGACCGACAATGCGGCCGAACGTCACTTGCACCCGCGCATCGGCGGAGTCCATCACAACCGGCCAACCCGCCGGTCCCGACGGGCAGCGCCAGGTCACGAGAGGATTTTCCTTCTCGCCCCCGACCTTGATGGTCCTGCAAAGCTTGATCTTGCCGCTCTGCATGTTGTCGATTTCGGTGTAAACACGCTCGCCGGCGCTCGCGGCGCTCCAGCTTGCGGTAACCAAGGTCGTCGCCAATATCGCAATTCTCAATCGCATTTCATCCTCGCGCACGTTGCCGTGTCGATAGGCGCACGAAAATGCTTCGTCCCCTTGTTCGCGGTCGCTAAACTTTTAACGGATCAAATGACCTCCCGCGCCCGCAAATCCGCGATCGCGGCGGCGTCATAGCCGACCGAGGCCAGCACCTCGTCGGTGTGGGCGCTCAGCGCTGGCGCCATGCGGTCGAGCCGGCCGCCGCCATGGGCGAGCCGAAAACCGCTACCGGCAAACCGCAACCGGCCATAGGGCGTGTCGACTTCCTGCAACGCCTCGCGCGCCGCGATCTGCGGATGATCGATCACCTCCTCGATCTTCCAGATGCTGGCGCAGGGCGCGCCGGCCTTGTCGAGAATTTTTTCCCACTCGCGCGGGTACTTCTTGGCCAACGCCTCCTCGATGATGCCGCGCAGCGCCGGTTCGTTTTCCTGTCGCGCGAACCAGTCGACGAAGCGCGGATCTTCCAGCGCATCGGCGCGGCCGATGGCCGCCATCAGCGACTGGTATTGTTTCTCGCTGTTGACCGCGAGCAGCAGATAGCCCTCGCCTGCCCTGAAAAGATTGGCGGTGGGCCTTCGGCTCACCGCCTGATTGCCGGACTGTTTCTGGCGATGGCCTGCGACGGTGTAATCCGCGACCTGCCCCGACAGGAACGCCAGCGTCGCCTCGAGCATGGAGACGTCGACCAGCTGTCCCTTGCCGGTATGGCTGCGCTGGAACAGCGCGCTCGACACCCCGAACGCGGCGGTCGATGCCCGACAGCACGTCGCAGATCGCAAAGCCGGCGCGGGTCGGTCCGCTCTCCTCATGGCCGGTAATCGCCATGATGCCGCTACAGTGCCTGCATCTTGCCGTCATAGCCGGCGCCGAGCCGCTCCGGCCCGGTCTGCCCGAAGCCCGAGATCGCGCAATAGATCAGTTTCGGGTTGATCGCCGACAGCCCGGCATAACCGATGCCGAGCTTGTCCATCACGCCGGGGCGAAAATTCTCCATCACCACGTCGGCTTCGGCGGCGAGCTGTTTGACGATCTCGATCGCCTCCGGCTTCTGCAGGTCGAGCGTCAGGCTGCGCTTGTTGCCGTTGATCGCCTGCCATCCCGGCGCGAGGCCACGTTCGGCCCATTCGCGGCTCAACGGAGTGCGGCGCATGTCCTCGCCTTCGCGCCGTTCCACCTTGATGACGTCGGCGCCGAGCAAGGCCAGCTGATAGCTCGCATAGGGGCCGGCCAGCACCTGCGTGAAGTCGAGAATCTTCACGCCTTCGAACGGTCGGGTCACGCATTCCTCCTGATCTTTTTTTCCCTCTCCTCTTGTGGGAGAGGGTGGACGCGATGCTAAGCATCGCGGACGGGTGAGGGTACGAGCCTCACGTTCCGCAGCTACCCCTCTCCCGCCTCCGCTTCGCTTCGGCACCCTTTCCCACAAGAGGAGAGGGGAACCGTTGGCGCGTCGCTTCCCACGAGGCGCGAAGCAATTAAGCCGCGCGATTGCCGCGCGCGATTTCTTTTTGCTTGTCGAATTCGGCGCGGCGGCACGCCAGTTCTTCCGGAGATCATCTGCGCGATGTTGTTGTAGTCGAGCTTCCAGGACGCATCCGCGCTCCAGCGCAGCGGCGACTGCATCGTGGTGCGCGCGCCGGACGCCGACTCCAAAAGGCCCAGCGCCAGTTCGAGCGTCTGCGCCTGCGAACTGATATCCTGCGGCTTGCCGGCGGAATTGCCGAGCGGAAAGTCGCTGAACAGAAAGCGCGGCACCGCGGCGTGCTCGACGATGTCCTTGGCGCATCCCATCACCACGGTGGCAATGCCGTTGGCTTCGAGATGACGCGCCACCAGCGCGGAGGTCTGGTGGCAGACCGGGCAGTTCGGCACGATCACCGCGACATCGACCTTGTCGGCCTGGCAGCGCGCCAGAATTTCGGGCGCATCGGTGTCGATGGTGACGCGGTGGCTGCGGTTGGTCGGCGCGCCGAAGAAGCGCGGCGCGACCTCGCCGATCCGCCCCGCGGCTTGCGCCTTGCAACAGTTGCGGCAGCGGAAACCAGGTGCCGCTGTCGGTCGCACTGGTGTGCTTGCGGTCGTAGCCGATATGCGAAATCCGCAGATCGTGCTGCTTCGAGGTGTCGCCGTCATAGACCGTGTAGAACTTGGCGCCGCCATTATAGGCCGCGCCGGGACCCTGATCGCCCTTGGCCGGATCGTATGGCGCGGCGGTGGTGACGATCGTCACCCGCGACTGCGTCAGCGGCTTTTTCAGCGGCTGGAACGGCGCGTCGATGTAATGCGCCCAGCGATAGGGCGTGGTGTAGCCGATCGCGGTATAATAATCGCGGGTCCGCTGCATGTAGGGAACGGGGGAATCATAGTCGGGCGCAAAGCCCAGTTGATCGTCAAGCGGGGCGCTCATTTTGGTTTTCTCCCATATCGTTCGCCGCAGGCGGTGGGCTCAATATAGCGGGCTTTCCGAGGAGCGCCAGTGATGCAAGGCGGGCCCAGGTACTCACCGAGCTCGAGATGACGAAAGAAGCGTCGTCGCACGCGGGCGCCCGTAACCCCTGACACTGCTCGTTGCAGAAGGTATCGACCCCATCGCATAAAACGCAATTCCTCGACGTATTGAGTCCCTGCAGTCGTTCGCAGGGACAACGAGGAGGTATCAGCTTAGCCTCTCAGCGACCTTTCGCCAGCAAGCTTTCCTCGTTGCTGGCTGCCATCCGGTAATCACGACCGGCCCCCGCCTTGGCCAGCGTCGCAAGAACGTCGTCGGCGCAGACCACGCGGTTCCTGCCGGTGTGCTTGGCCGCGTACAGCGCTTCGTCGGCCCTCATCAGCAGCCAATCGGCGCTGACGGTCTCGTCCGGGGCTCGGGTCGCGATACCGATGCTGAATGTCACCAATGGCCCTGCCCCCGCGGCGCCGTGCTTCAGTTGCAGCTTTGCGAGCGTGCTGCGAAGCCGCTCAGCCACCTTCACCGCCGCCCGCTGGTCGGTCTCGGGCATGATGATCGTGAATTCCTCGCCGCCGTAGCGCGCCGACAGATCGGCCGGACGCAGCGCGGTCTCCCCGATAATCGAGGCCACCGCGCGCAGGCACTCGTCGCCCTTCTGGTGACCGTGCAGGTCGTTATAGAGCTTGAAATGGTCGACATCGACGAGCACCAGCGACAGCGGTTTTTTGGTCCGTTCGGCGCGCGCCCATTCCATCGCCAGCGTCTGGTCGAACGACCGCCGGTTGGCGAGACCGGTCAGCCCGTCGCTGGCGGCCAGGGTTTTGAGCGCGGCTTCCGCGCGTTTCTGATCGGTCATGTCGCGTAGCGTTTCGACCACCGCGATCAGCTTGCCATCCTCGTCGTGAACCGGACCGGCATCGATCGCGAGATACAACTGATTGCCGAGCCGCGGCATCACGCACCAGTTCTCGGCGGAAAAGCCGAGCCCATCCTCGGGAACGGCGTGCTCCGAGTAGAGGGTGGCCAGTTTGTCTGGCCGCCCCAGGGCAACCAGATCGGCCAGGCAATATCTTTTGGTCTCGTAGAAGGCGCGCCAGTGTTCGTTGGTGCCGATGATTTCCGATGCCCGCACGCCGGTCAGGCGTTCGCAGGCCCGGTTCCAAATCACCACCTGGCGCCTGGGATTGAGCACGAAGGTGGGAACGACCAAATGCTGCACCAGGCGTACGGTGTACGCCTGCGCGACATCCACGCTCCTGGAAGGAACTCATTTGGATCGACCACACCTGAACGCGAACAACTCCTTTCAGTAGATCAAAGATCGATGGAAGGCCCGTTAGCAATTCAAGTTAGCGGCGGGTTAACCGATGATTGCTGCGTTGCGGAACGCGGATTTCGCAAGGCGCGGGTGCGCGCAATGGATGAACGTGTCGCGGACAGGGTCGCGGTCAGCCCTTCCGCCACCTGCCAATCCACCGGTTCGAGATCGAAGACAATGAAGAGAGCTGGCTGCGTTGAGCTGGTCAGACGAATTCGAGGACCCCGTTCCCCGCTTCCGGAAGCTACACGACGCGGCCAACTACACCCAGAAGCGACCCAAGGCTCAGCTGCAATTGCCTCACTGGCAAGCCGCCCTAGAGGCGCTGATCATGGCCGCGGAAGGTCGGGGTCCCCTGCTCCATGCTCGCGTCGGAATGCTGCGGGCGATAAATCACGGGCATGAGCGCGTTTTCTGGACCGATCGCAAAGAGGGCGTTGGGCAAGCGGAAGCTGAAGCGGGACCAATGAAAGACGCCGCCATTTGCGTGCCCTTACCAGTTTCGAATGTCGTGATCCGCCGGTATTTCGGGGTGCGTGCAAAGCCGGTCGGTCTCGTTGCAGGGGCTAAACGCCGCCACAATCGTGGTTGTCAACAACATCACCGTTGCTGAGAAGGCGATCGAAGCGGCGATCATAGTCAGCCACTCTCGTTTACTGGGCATAACGGCACATTTTTACTGACATGTGGAACTGCCCAGTTTCTATGCTGTCGGTGGGGAAAGTTCCATCCCCGATATCAGCAAAAAGTGCACTTTTCTCATTCGTCGTTGCCGGACCATTCGTCGTCTCAGCCGCTGCCATGCGGTTTTCGCTTCTGGTGTAACCACCGCTGGCGGCGGCAGCGCGCGCAGCAAAAAGCCGCCGCTGGGTCGAGCCAGCGACGGCTTCCTGCAGTAAGGTGGCCCATGTCCCAGGGCCGCTGAGATTGTGCGTCTTAACAATTAGGTTACGGGTGCTTGAGCTAAGCTTCCGCAATCTGACGTCTACTCGACACGATCGGCCGTGGGGGTATCCTTCGCATTCTCATCCTGCGCGACGGCAGCTTTCTCGGCGGTGGCCCCTGTTTCTGGTCGACCGGCTCCTATACATGCGGCAACGCCTTCTGGAAGGGGGAGTTGCGCACCAACCAGCATACACCGCTGTCAGATCCCTTCATCCGCACACTGTCCGGTGGTCAGGAAGTTACCTGCGGTTTTTCCGGAACCTTTGCAGGCGACGAAGCGGAGGCGTCCGGCCAGCCTGATCGGCACTAGAGGCCTGGGTTTTCGCGCCACCTTGAAGCGGCTGGCCGATAACTGATTTCTTCGCAAGCCCCCGCATTGGATCCGCTGCAACACTACCTTGGCCTATTGCCCTCGCCCTGACGTTACGCTTGGATAGCATCGGAGGGGTCGACGATGCACAATTCTAAAGTCGCCATTATTTGTTACGCTGCGGCCGTCGGCTTTATTTTAGCCGTGGCGTTCCATTCTCCAGCAAAATTGCTGATTACGGCTGATGTGCCCGCAGCGCCCTCCAGCACGAAGTAGATCGCGGGTATGGTCGAGATCGGGCTGAAGGTGATGAAATCGTGATGAACTGGTCTATGAAGAGCGACAGACAGCTTGTGGCGTTGTCGCGCGCAAATCTTAGTGTCGACCAGATAGCCGCCAAGATGAAGATAGATCCCAAGCGAGTTCTCAAGGTTGCAAAGCGGCTCGGGATTCGGCTTGCGCCAGTCGTCAAGAGCGCCAACAAAAAATGAGCGAGCCTTTATCACTCTCCATTTTTACGATCGAGGCTGATCGAAAGCCCGTCCTGGCCTTTGCTGCCAAAAAACACACGGACGCCGAAGCCTTTTCTAAAGATGAAATGGTGCGCACCAAACTTCGACTGGCCATCGCGGGCGGCGTCACCCTCTGCGACGAGCTGACGACTCTGGGGGTTCGTCTAGCAAACCCGGTCGAGCGCGCCCGGTACCGCCAAGGAATGGCGTCTAGGGCGGCCGGCGATCCCGATGGCGTTTTTCTGGTCGACATCGACACCGAACAGGCTCAGCCATCACGAAGCGGTTCCAGTTCCATGAACGTAGCGAAAAATAGGCACTTTTGACTGCAGGGCATTGGTCCATATTGACTCCAGCGCTTGCAGATCGAAAGGATGCGTATCGACCTGAAGGAGGGACTGATGTTTTTAAAAAGTGCTGCACGATCGCGACCACTTCGCAGCGTTCGTGGCCGAAGGTATGAAAAGAGCGCAGCTAATGCTCGTGCCACGCGACCCTGGCATAGCCTGTTCACCTGCCCGATCCGCCTTGCAGAGAGACCGCCTCGGGCGGTCCTTTTGTTTTTAAGTAGGCTCGCCGCTTGCAGTCGCCTCAACGCCTCTTTTAATTCGCTTCGCCCTGAGTTTTGGCACCGAGAAGCAGAGCACTTTCCACTGCAACCTTGAGTGCCATGAGCGCTTTTACGTTGCCCCGCAAGTAGGCCGCAACGACCTGCCCGCCGTCGATACCCCCCTGTCCATCGGGAACGCCAACGTTGACGGAAAGGGTGATGCCGATAATTCCATTGTAGCTGGTGAAAACGGGCGCTCCGTCGAAAAAAATTATGGACGCGTGGGGTTGATCGACAAACTTAACTGAGGCGGGTTGGTCGGGCTTTTTGGCCATGACAGCATTCCTCGCTACTGGATTAAAACCGCTACGTTGCTGGCCCCATATCAGGGAGTCCAGCGTTTTCGCGAATGCTGCTGCCTGCGCGTCCAACGCCGAGCGCAATCATCGCCTGGTTAGGCGTAGCGACGAGCGGCTGTCCGATTGCGACGCTGGTAATTTCGGTCTGAACCATTTGAACACCTGCGCGTGTTTCGAACGATTTTGAAAAAACCCAGCAACGCACCCGGAACAGGCCTGTGAAATGCCATTCCCCTCGCGGAAATCAACGCGACGAGCGCCAAAGTCGTTGAACCAGCGGGCGCTGGTCCGCACCGACCCAAGAGGTGTAACCGCATGTAATGAATGAGTTTTTCTCAATCCGGCGAGAATGCCAAAGCTCGCTGGCATCAACGCTCCGGCGCACGCTTCCAGCGAAGCATGAATTGGACATAACCGCGGAAGCAACCGTGGCGCCGCAGCGGACTTTTCTTCGGTCGATTTGGCCGCTTTTCGGGCAATATCCGAGCGATGCTTAGCAGGCAAGCATACACTCGACACACACCTCCAGGCGCGCGGGCCGTCCTGGCAGCTCAACCGTCCAGCATCAGCGAGTGCCCTGGCTGCTTGCGTAGGCCTGAGCAAAGCAGCGGTTGGCCAGTCGACGTAGCTGAGATCGTGGCTATCAAACAAATTCAGTTGGGTTGACAGGACACCCCTTCCGCCAAAAGACAGGTTTTACAGCCAAAAACCGTATGTTTCGCAATTCTTACCCACACATTCGCCCACCGTACGTCGGTGGCGAGTGCTCGGCTGGGCGGTTATTTGCGTGGCCATCCTCGCGTTCCTAATCTTTGGAGCGGCAGAGAACGCCCTCCCCTGATCGAGTTCCGAAGAAGTCGTTTCGTGGACGGAAGAAAAATCGCTGAAACGAATCCGATTGTCAGATCGATCTCATGGAAGTGAGGGAACAGCCATGAACACGATCGTTGCAACGGTTCTGAAATCCACGGCCGAAAAGTCACAAGGGGATGTTCGTCCATTCAACATCATAGCGCTTTTTTGCGGGGTTGGCTTGCTCGCGCTCCCTGTGCATGGCCGCCATGGACGTTGATGTCTCGGGCACGATCTTCTGATGCGCGTGATCGTCGTCGCGATAATCGCGATAGCCGCCGTAACCTCGGCGTCGGCTGTGGTGCGGGCAAACAGATCGTCCCACCATTTAGCATTACTACCGACGGGCCCCATGCCGCCGGTCAATGTGCCGTAGCAAGCGAAAGCTGCCGGCGGCTTCTCCACACACCCACGACGCGTTGTAGCTCGACGCCGTTCCCTGCCCCAAGGGATTGATAATTTGCACGCGCCGACAATCAGGGGAATCATAGGGCATGTCCGAGCGCCGCAGCCACATGATCAGAATGGCGATGATCCTGACCACGCCACTGTGGGGCACCGCCGCGTACGCCGACGATGGCGATATCATGGAAAGCGGCAAGGCGGCGATTGCCGCCAAACTCATCCACCCCGACACGGCGCGCTTCAGCGACGTTCACCTCGTTCAGAAGACCGGGCGTACATTCGTTTGTGGTCATGTTGCCGCGATCAGCCGCACGGGGACGGACGATAGATCGAGGCCTTTCGTCTTCATAGTCGGCGAAACGAATGCACGGCATTCCGCCGTTATCTATGGGGGCGGCTCAATTACCGCTGACCACTCCGGCAACTGGGCCCAGCCCGCCGCGTTCGTGGATTTGTGTGGCCATTAGCAGCGTGCCCATGGCCGCCCTCACCCGCCGCAAAGATCCGGATCGCCCCGATCGCTGGGACATCTATTTCGGCGATATCGCCATCGGCTCGATCGGCAAAATGCGCCGGCGCGCCTCTTCACGTCGATCAATGGGAATGGGGCGGTGGGTTAACGGTTGGCTCGACGCGCGGGATCAGGGCCGTCGGCACGGCCGCGAGCTTTGATCTGGCCCGCGAAGCTTTCAGCGCAGCCTGGGCGAAGATCGAGCAGCGGCTCACACCCGAGGACTTCGACGCGCACCGCCGTCAGCGGGCCTGGGCGGCGTGGAAATACGCCATGCACGAGGCGAACTTGCCCCTGCCGACGCAGACGGCATCTGGTCGCGCCCGGTGCTTTTGCGGTATCGAGTTCGATAACAAGGGCCTCGGGGCTCACGTCGACCCGCCCATCTGGAGATGCAATGAAGTTCGCAGAAGGCCGCCCCTTCGTCGACCCCGAAGCCGCCGCGCGCAAGCTGATCGAGATCGCCAATTCGGTTGAAGCTGTGCAAGATGGCCGCATCCACATCGAAAAAATCAATGGGCCCTTCCTGTTCGAATTCAAAGGATCACCGGCGGAATACGGCGCCGGGCTGAAGCTGGCTATCGAGCGCGGCTGGCTGTGGCTGCACGAGAGCGGGACCTATGTGAAGTTCACGCAAGCCGGCGCCGAGCTGTTTGCATGATCAAATGCACGCTCTGTCACGACATCGGCTGGGTTTGCGAGGAACACCCCGGACGGCCTTGGGCAGGCCCGAAAGCCTGCGGCTGCGGCGCGGCGGGGATGCCTTGCTCGCTCTGCAACGTTCCGGAAGATGGCAAAGTGCTCCGTATGCCCGATGGCTTCGAGATTGACGACGATAAAGACGACGGCTGGCTGCATTGAGCTGGTCGGACGAATTCGAGGACCCAATTTATGGCTTCCGAACGCTGCACGATGCGGCAAACTATATCCAGAAGCTACCCAAGGCTCAGCAGCAATTGCCTCACTGGCAAGCCGCCGTAGAGGCGCTGATCATGGCTGCGGAAGGTCGGGGTCCGCTGCTCCATGCCCGCGTCGGAATGCTGCGGGCGATAAATAACGGGCATGAGCGCGTGCTCTCCGATCGCAAAGAGACCCATTGGGGCAAGCGGAAGCTGAAGCGGGACGAATGAAAGAAGCAGTCAGCTGAGAATTACTTTTTTGTTTCGCCCAGTAGCTTACCGGTCCTTCGGTTGATTAAGTGCATTCTAGCGCAGGCCGGACAGGTGATCCCTTCGTATTCGTTTTCCCGCGCATCACCATCGTTCAGCCAGTGCTGAACTTTGATTGCCGTTGAAGGGCAAGTGAAGACGACATGGGCCATAAGTCATGATGACAGCCACGGCGTCACAAATCATGATTTGGCTCAATGTTCCCGGAAAAGGGAAAAGCCGCCGCTGGGTTAAGTCAGCGACGGCTTCTCTGCAGCAGGTGATCCAAGGACGGGTCGCTGAGAATGGTGACCGCCCCGCGTCAATGCGAGGTTACGGTCGCTTCCCTACCCGTCGTCGTCGGCGCTTCAGCTGTCAGCCTGGGTCATTTGAAGTCGTGTCCCTTTGCATTATCTTCTGGCCGCGCTAGCTAGCCTACTTTTGCTCCTCGGGTTCCTTTGGTTCGCCCGATGGCTGGACAGCCGCGCGCTCTAGTCGAACGGCACGCAAGGACGTCAACTCAGGAGCACCAGCCTGATCAGACTGCGATAGCGACAAAGGGACCGCCCTCGGGCGGTCTCTTTCTTTCAAATTGTAGGCATGGAATTTAGGGCGTCGTTGGGTGTCTTAGCTGACACTCAATTAGCGCGCGCGCGTTCGGTCACTTCAACTAAAATTTGGCACGCGCCTCGATCAGGCTTGCAACGCCATGCCCCGACCGCTGGTCAACATAGCAATCGTTGTTGTAGCTGTTGTTTCAATCGGCGGCTGGACCTGGCTGCTTGGCTTGGGAGTGAAGTGGATCATCCTCCATTTCCGATGAATGCGGGTCGGTTTGCAGCCCCTCTGCTGCAACCCTTTATCTTTCTCGCCAGGGAATCGCGGCAGGGTGGCAATCCCGGCGACGGTGTTTCTGGTCGACATCGATAGCGCATAACGGAATTTCCCGGCCGGAGGGACTGTATCAGTTCAGTAACTGCCGGTTGTTCCAGCGAAGGAACTTCCACTTTACGTTAGACGACCCCAAGCTGCCGAATTAGGTTAACGGAAGTTAACATGTGCTATTGCACGTATCCTTTGAATTTATGGAGGCTTGAATGCGCCGTTTAATTGTTGCTTCCACTGCGCTCGCCGCAGTTCTCGCCGGCATCAGCGCCGCCAATGCCGGGACGATCGATTGGGCCACATGGACTCAGTTGACGACGAGATATCCAACCGGCGGCAGCGCGTCTGGTGCAACCTCGGGCGGTGTAACGATCACTTACGGTGGAGAATTGCTTTCGGTCATCGCTAACTATCCTTCGTGGATGCCCACCAGCTCTTATGTCGGCGGAACGGTCGGGAACGCCCCTCCTCAAATCTGGCGGACTTTTACAGTTACAAGGCGGAGCTGTTGAACAAGGCGTCGCCACCACTAATACGATGGACACCATTACGTTTTCACACCCTGTGACGGACCCGGTTTTTGCGATCTGGAGTTTCGGACAAAAGGGCATCGACGCCAGCTTCAATTTCAATGCACCATTCACGATCGAGCAGGGCGGCCCAAGTAACGAATATGGTGGCATGAGCATCACCAATCCCTCCGGCAACAATGCGTATGGTGTGGAGGGCAACGGTACCATACAGTTCAATGGCACTTTCAGCTCGATTTCTTGGACGAACCCTGTTTATGAATACTACTACGGATTTACGGTTGGCCTTCAGTCCGCTGTGCCTGAACCCTCCACTTGGGCGATGATGATCCTGGGCTTCGTCGGTCTCGGCTTCATGGCGTATCGTCGGAAGCAGAACGGCGGGTCGTTGAGCGCAGCCTGATCAAAGCAATGCCCCAGGCTACAGAGAGACCGCCTTCGGGCGGTCTTTTTTTGTTGCGCGGACCGGATCAACGCGGTTCCACATAAAGGTTAAATCAAGCATCTAATTGAAACAAAAACGGTGCCTCACGCATATTAGCGCATGCGTTCTCGCGTTTTAAAGATTGGCTTTTTATCTTCGGCCTTAATTGCCACTCTCGGATGGTTGTGGCTCCTCTTTGAGGGCTACGAGTGGGTGATCGGCTGAGCATGATTTTGGACCGCTTCTCACTCCAGGCGTACTCGTCGGGTTCCTGCTGGCTACGGCGTGCGGGCATGGATCTCCCTAAACAGACGCCGCAATACGCATTGCGATGATTAAGTTAAATCTCGCTAACACCATGATGGCTAACCCGGCAAGTGCCGACAGAGAGGTATGGATTTCAGAAGCGCGCCGATCATTTCCGTGAGGTGATTGACTTCTATCAGAAAACGTCGAGCCTATTCGGCCCGCATATCCAGGCACATCAAAAGGTTTAGCCGACCTCACCGCTTCTGCCTTTAGTTCTGGGTTCCAAATTAACGCAGAAACGTGTCGCGCAATTTGGAGAATTACTTTTAGCGTCCGCGACAACATCAATCATGTCATCGCAGCAATCCCCGAATCCATCAAGGGGCCGTCGAGCGGGGAATCACTGGGGTTGAAGAAGCCAGGGCCTGCGAACAAATTGGCCTTGAGGATTGCCTAGATGCTAGACTTCGAGCGTGACCACGAGCACCTCGCATGCCGAAGGCTTCGAGATCGAAGACAATGAGGACGGCTGGTTGCATTGAGCTGGTCGGATGAATTCGAAGATCCAATCCCCGGCATGACATCGCTCCAGGACGCGGCCGACCACATCCTGAAGCTACCCAGGGCCGTCCAGCAATTGCCGCACTGCCAGGCAGCCGTAGAGGCGTGTCGTGGCCCGTTGCTACGTGCGCGCGTCGGCATGTTGCGGGCCATGAACCGTGGGCGAGACCGGTTCTTTTCGGATCGGAAGGAGACGCACTGGGGGAAGTGGAAGCTGAAGCGAGACGAGTGAAAAGCCGCTGAGGTGGGCCTCGAATTTAATGCTGCTTGTCGCTTGGTAACGGCAAATCTAACTGAGCTGCCGCTCGCTCTTGCTGTTCCTTCTTGCAACCTCAATTTTGTGGCGCCCGACTTGGCCAATTCTGTTTGAATAGATTGATCTCATCGGACCAATACCGCGACGGCGGTGCTTTAGTTGTCCCTGCTCTCCACGCTAGTCATCACCTTTGCGCTGCAGCACACCTGCGACATCCTTTTCTTAGCTCGATGAAGTCATTTTCTTTCGTCGACGAAACAATGCCGAAACGAACCGGGTGTCAGCTCAACCTGCTCAACAAGGGGGATTCGACCATGACAGTCCGTATAGCCGGAATCGCCGTTTTCGCTTTATCGCTTATCGCCCTGCCCGCCGCGGGCCACGCTTTCAGCCCCGAAGCCCAACAGATGTGCTCCGGAGATGCGTTCCGTCTCTGCAGTGCGGAAATACCAAACGTATCAAGGATAACGGAATGCATGATGAGGCAACGTGCAAGCCTGAGTGCTGGCTGCCGGGCGGTCATGGACCGAGATCTTGCTCAACAGCCGAAGAGGACTGCTTCGAATTGACCAGAAAGACCGACCGCCTTCGGGCCGAGACTCCGCCGACCGGCCTCTCCTGCGGCCTGCCTTGCGAGTTTCATGTGATCCAGTTCATAAATCCTACCTGCCATTCGTCGTAGCGTCGGCGATAATCGAAGAATTACAAGGGCAGACAACATGCAAAGGCACCGAGGTGATCTAAACGATGGCGACAGAATTACGCACCGAAAGTGGACTATCGGTTTCTGCTTGATATACAGCCTCGTATTCGTCAGCTTCATTAGTTTGGCGGTGATGAACGTGCCAAACGATCAAGTCGCAATGAGGGACGTCGGCAGTATTATGGGTTCGCTACAAATCTCTCCAAAATAAAAGGGGCCTCCAGGTGACGTAGACTTGTGGGTTTCCGATTCAATACTGTTGTAACTGCTTTAGAAGTTACCAGAGGCCCAGCAGCAATTGCCGCACTGGCGGACTGCCGTTAAGATGTTGATCAGGGCTGCGGAACGTTCACCGGCATGGCTGATGCTGGCGCGAATTGGCATGCTGAAGGCGGTGGACCACGGTCACGAGGGAGTATTCTCCGATTGGATGGAGATCCACTGGGGAAAGCGGAGGCTGGAGCGGGCCGAGTGAAAGGGCTTCGGACGGCTTTGGGAATGCTCCTCGACAGTCACCGTCGCGGCCGAGCTGGCGTAATTTCCGCGCAACCGCGATCCTGCCGCTTACGCTGCGCGACGTATTCAGCCCTCAAATCGAAATCGATCTTCAGGTAGACCCGACGGCGAGCCCGCGCGAGTGAAGTAGCGCGGATGGTACCCGACTTAATCTGGGCATGGATGGTGTATTCCCAACGCCAGATGCCGGGCTCGAACTCTCGAATAGCCAATTGAATACCCTTGTGAACCACGCGCCAACTTCCCAACTGGGCGTGGTTCTAGGTAGGCCGTTTAAAGGCATTATTAGCTCGATCGGAGAAAAAAGGACCGGTCCGGTCTATATCTCTGAATTGATCAAGTGCCGTTCACTTTTGGATGCCAACGGTCTTCTCAAAAAACAACCCGGCGGAGCGGAGGCCAGCAGGTTCGCAGTGATGCGGCCCTGGTAAACGCCGCGCTGAAGTCATAGCGAACTCGTCTTTCCGCTTGATGCCGGCAAGCGATAAAGTTTGGGCGACGAAGTTAATCCGCGAACGGTACGCTGATCATGGCTGCAGATGGTCGCGGCCCGATCTTGCGTGCCCGCTTCGGGATGCTGAAGGCGATGAACCATGGCCAGGAGCGTGGGACAAACGAAAGCTGAAACGAGATGAATGAAAACGCGCCTTGGCGCAGCTTTCGGTCCCTCAGGCGTGTGATACTAATCACGGTTGCGCTCGAACTCGTTCGCCGTTGGATACGTCCAACGGTTCGAACGCTCCGGTTAGAGGATGAAACCCATGCAGCAAACGAACGTGCTTGGATTTCCGGTCCAAGTGCCCGAGGCCAAACGCATGCGGCTACACCGAGATGATCCCTGCACAATCCTGAGCCTGGCGGCATTTCGCGCCTGCGCTCCGCATTTCAAACGACCGTCTTTGGGGTAATCAGCAAAAGCCGCCGCTGGTTTGGGCCAGCGACGGATTCCTGCAGTGAGGTGGCCCCATGTCCCAGGGCCTCTGACGATGCTCGCCTATGTTTGGCGGAGGGCGCGCGACGCAGAAACAACCGCCGCATATTGTGCGTCTTAACAATTAGTCGAAGGTTACAGGTGCTTGAGCTAAGCTCCCGCAATCTAACATCTTCTCGACACGATCGGCCGTGGGGGGTATCCTTTGGGCCCATGAAGAATGGGCTGTATTCATTTCACATGCATATGCTCGACGGCGTGATTGGCCGGGACAGCGGCATTCTCATCCTGCGCGACGGCAGCTTTCTCGGCGGTGGCCCCTGTTTCTGGTCGACCGGGTCCTACACATTTGGCAATGGCACCTGGAAGGGGGAGTTATGCACCAACCAGCATACACCGCTGTCCGATCCCTTCATCCGCACACTCTCCGGTGGTCAGGAAGTTACCAGCGGTTTTTCCGGAACCTTTGTAGGCGACGAAGCGGAAGCGTTCGGCACCAGCCTGATCGGCAACAGAAGCCTGAGTTTTCGCGCCACCTTGAAGCGGCTGGCCGATAACTGATTTCTTCGCAAGTCCCCCGCATTGGATGCGCTGCAACACTACCTTGGCCTATTGCCCTCGCCCTGACGTTACGCTTGGATAGCATCGGAGGGGTCGACGATGCACAATTCCAAGGTCGCCATTATTTGTTACACTGCGGCCGTCGGCTTTATTTTAGCCGTGGCGTTCCATTCTCCAGCAAAATTGCTGATTACGGCTGATGTGCCCGCAGCGCCCTCCAGCACGAAGTAGATCGCGGGTATGGTCGAGATCGGGCTGAAGGCGAAAAAATTCTAATGCCAAAGGTCAGAAACCCTGCATTCGGGCGGTCTTTTGTATGTGCCGCCGTGCGCTGTCTATTGCACGCGCCCTGCGGTTCCGCTTGAATGGGCCCTGAACCGAGGGGCCGATAAACTGACAGTCAATAAAATCAAATGGGCACAGCTCGGTACAGTAACCGAACCTGGTCGATACGAATACCCATTTGGGTATCTCACGATCTCAACTGAAGACCTTGCAGTGTCGAAGCGTTACCCAAGCGCCTCATTCACGCTAATCAGGAGCGCCGAGACCAACAATGAGTTTCGTCTTGGTGCTTTCACGTTGCCAGACGATTATTTCTAACCACTAATCCGTGGGTTGCTATCTAGCAAACGCTTAGGCATTCGGCGATGAGCAATGACGCCCTCAACCCTTTTGCTGGCTATCCGAATTCCGTAACAGTGCATCCGGGCTGGCCAGAATTCCACTATCTCTTGGCCGCGGTGGCGAGCCTACTTTTGCTCCTCGGGTTTTTTTGGTTCGCACGCTGGCTGGACCGGACCTGGCAATCGAACGCATTTCAGGACCAACCCAAATTTGAGCGAACCCAGTGACCGCGGCGAGAGAATGCCAGCGGTCTTTTAGTTGGACGACCTGCCCCTTCCGAACTGTCAACCCTCTATCTTTCGCGCGGGCGCCAGACGCAATCAAGCCACCGGCCGACCTGGAAACAGGCCGCCAAGATCAACCATAGCGTAGGCCCCGGCAAGCAGCCGACATCGAACCTTTTCCCGACTGGACCGACTACCGATCTGGGGATTGCAATGCCAGTTCCAACGGAACGCCATCGAAGCATTCGGCTGACCTCCAGCACCTTCCGGCTACAGAGAGACCGCCTTCGCGCGGTCTTTTTGTTTTTTCCCCCGCCCGTCGCCGCTATCCGAAACCGCATTTGATGCGCTGCACCCAACGCGGTCCCTATTCCCGCAAGCCTCCTTATCGCTTGGTCGTATTGACTCACGAAGGGGGGAACCGGCAGGGCTTGTTCGCTAGGGAGTATCAGCGGTACGTGACAGAAACGATCCTCGACACCAGCGATGAAGCACCGCGCTGGCTGACCTTGCTAAGACTGGAATGGCCGTCGCTGTACCGGCGGCCGTCGCCTGGTCCATATCGCACATGCCGGGACCGCGGTCTCCCAACCCGCTGTCCTGCATGGGGGACCCGTTCGGTTCAAAACTTATCCTTCTCGGCACCGTCATAGACCACCACCGCGCCATAACGATTTCTGCGTTTTTCGTGACGGCCGCTTGATCGGGCGGATCCGCAAAAATACCGAAGGCCACGGGCACAACGCCGGCTGGGACTGGCCATCAATCCGCCGCTGGCGATACCAGCCTGGGGACACGACTCGGCGCCGTCGCCGCCGGAGCCCAAGGCGGCCTTTGCCGGGGCCTGGGAGCAATTCTACTCCGGCATGACGCCAGACGACATCGCGCGTTGGCACCAACTCCAGGACGCTGCGGCGAGGCGGCATTGACGGGCTCCCGTCGGACCACTTCGAAGATTCCCGTTCCAGCTATCGCGACGCTTCCGGATACAGCCGCTTCGCTGGAGACGGTCTGGATCTACTCCGACACGCTCTACGAGGTCGGACATCCAGACCATGTCAGGGTTTTTATGACAAGAGAGACAGTGGTTGGCAGACATTGATCCGCGCGGCACCATCTTCGAATACGACGTCCTAGGACGGCCTGTTTCAGGCCAGCCAGCCGAGATGGCCGATAACAAAGAGACGCATAGGGGCAAGCCGAAGCCGAGGCGGGATCCGTGAGCTGCAAGCCATAAACTCTCCGTTTCCCTCATGGTTGCATTGCAGCGAAAGGCAACCTGGAACAGACGAAGTGGCAATAAGGGAATGGGCACTGCAAACGCCGTATCCCCGACAGGACACATTTCTATCATTGTTGCAGCGCAGCACCCGGTCCCCTTGCCACTAGCCGCAGGCTGAGGTTGGATGGGCGTCGGGCGGTCAACGATGCACAATTCTAAAGTTGCCATTCTCGTTACCAATGGCCGGCGGCTTCATTTTAGCCGTGGCGTTTTACGGCTGATGTGCCCGCAGCCTCAAGCTCGAAGTGGATCGCGGATATGGGCGATCGCCAGCTGAGGGCGAAGAAAGCGTAATGCCCCGCCAACCCCGTCAGCCCTGGAAGCCTGAAGAAGATGAGATGTTGCTGACGCTTGTCGAGGCGGGAAAATCCTGGGTGCTCATCTCCGCAAAGCTGAAGCGGAGCATCGTCAATTTGCAGTTGCGCCACCGGGTTTTGCGCCGCTCTGCGGCCCGGGTCATTTCAAACAAGATCGAAGGTCATGAAAAAGTGAAAGCTGGCATCGCCTAAACGCCAACCGCGATCGATGCCTACACGCGCGCCGGAAGCGGAGCGGATCGGCGCTCCGCATGGCCTGATATCCTGCGCAGAGGCGTGACGCAGAGGCCGCCTTCGGGCGGTCTTTTTGTCTATTGACCAACCCGCTGCCCGGGGGCGCCGGCGCTATCGCAATCGGTAGCGGCTTCCCACCGGACCCGATCGGCGGGTTGTCCGATTTGGCCACAAAATCATCATGAATAAACGCGGGTTCGGCACGAACGTATCTCCTTTAGTTGGGGACGAAGGTCGTATGTTGCGTATATTATTTGTGTTTGCGATGACGGGTGGCTTGGCGCTCGCCCAAACCACCGGCAGCTTGAATCCTAACCCTCTTCCACAGCCCGCTGACAAGAACGATTTGCCTGCTGGAAGCTGCATGCCGATCGGGGTGACCGCTGCCGGCGACCTTGTTTTTCCATTTCAGTGCAAGACGCTTCTCGATCAGACGCGCGGCAGAGCCGCAGCCGACGAAACTACTGCCGCGGCCCGCAAACCGGATGTTGACGATGCGCGGGCTGCTTCGGACGAGAAATCGGCACCACGAGATGAAGCAATAGTTGAAAAGCAACCGGAGCCGTCAACCGAAAAACAACCGGATCAGCCGGCTCAAAAGCAGACGGCCGCAACGCCCCAAGACGAAAAACGTCCAATCGAAATTCCGGTTAAAGCTGCTCGACCGTCAAGGCGTACCCAGCATGAACGGCGCAAGCGAATCGCCGGCTCGTCCGGATGCACCCACTATCGGACGTACAACTTAGCGTCAGCAAGTTATCGGGACTACGGTGGACATCTCCGTCAGTGCCGATACTAATCGCCGCTTTGGCGCGAAGCGTGCCGTAGTCCGACGAATTCGATGACCCCGTTCCGGGCTGCCGGACGCTCCGGGGGAGCGGATTTTCCGCAACGATCGGAAAGAGACGCATTGGGGCAAGCGGAAACTGAAGCAGGACGAAATGGCAGGAGGCCGCCGTCGGGCGGTTTTTTGTTTTTCCCCGCCCCACCCGCCGCTGCTATCCGACGCCGCGTTTCCTGCAGCGGCGAGTCGGCATTGATAGAGCATCGATCGGTCCAGTCAGCCGATCCTCGGGTTATATAGAGACCGCTTTCGAGCGGTCTTTCTGTTTGACGTCAATGCGCACCGGCCGGCCGAGACGCATTCGCATCTTCTGTCTGAACGCACTTTCCAAATATCTGGTAGAACGATCCGACGGGGCCGATATCAGCGCGATCTTTAATCACTGTTTCAGCCTTCGAGCAGAGATCTTGCGAGGCGAATTGAACCGTCGCCACCGTGGTCGACATGCCGCCGCCCGTGCCCGCATTCCCGAACAACGTAAAAATTATGAGAGTCCACATCGTCACCTCCATTCGATTGAAAGTGGGAACACTTTTATCGTGCGAACAAGGATTTGTTTGGCAGCTGGCTGGCCCTGTCAACCCTTTATCTTTCGCACGGAAAGAGCGAGATCGATAAAGGCGTCGCTCAAGCGCCACTCGGGGGCATTGCATTTCTCGCCAGCCTCTTCGTGAACCTTCTTCATCGGCGTCTGTAGAACGGCTCCAGAATATCTCGCAGGGGTCGCGATTGTCATACGGTATGGGCTGCCTGCCATCTACCGCACCGTTGACGCTAACAGACGCCCACGCCAGATTGTTATCGGACTCGCGAAAGTAGCAATCGCAGACGAATGTGGTTTTCGTTCCTATGGCCAAGCACTGCTTTTGTCTGAGGGCCGGCTAGGCCAACATCAGCCAGAACATGATCCTGCACGACAGATCCCATGCCTCGCCTTCGCGTTTTAGAGCGCGCTGGGCTTCCAGTTCAGTTCGGCCTTCCTCGAATATCGATTACAGTGTTAAGCCAATCGAGGGCCTGTCGCCTCTGATAGCTACTGCCTGTGGCAAGCCTGAACATCTTGCCTTCATGGGCACCGCGCAAATAGGCTTGATCTCGGGCTCGCGCCATGTGTCCCGAAAGATCGTCCGTTCGATCGTTCCGTCTGAACCAGTACATCGGACATCGTGCAGCTACACACGGGGCGTCGCAAGACCGTTGGAACACGGCCAGGGCGGACGGTCTTTTTGTTTGTAACGTTTGGCGTCACGCCGGTGCCGGTCCGGCATTCAGACTGGCTTCTTGGTTTCTTCGCGTGTCTCGACGTGACCGCAGCGGAGGCATTTAAAGGTGCGAGACTCCGGCCTGACCGGATTCATCCGCATCTCGCAATGGGGGCAATGCGGTCTGTCGTTGCTCGTGAAGATGTACATGGAATTGAAAGGCATAGCGCAACCTTATTGGCGTTGGCTGACGTGAACCTTACAGAATGAGTTCCGTGCCCAATCGTCACTCCTCCCCGGAGTCAACCCACTATCTTTCGAACGGGAGTGATTGACTCATCCGGGGCGTCAGCGTGGGATGGTCGCGGCTGGAGCACGGAGGCAGCAATGCATCGCGACACTATTGAACAACTGATCGGCGCCACCGCTATCCTGCTCTTTGCAGTGGGCTTGGTCGTTTATCAAAATTTGTGGGGCTGACAGCTCGCCGTGCGGGAGCGTGGGATGGGCCTTCATTCAGTAGGGATATGGACAAATGTGTCGGCTGTCGTGAGATTTTTGCCAGCGGCGAGCGCGTTTGCCGCGGAGATGTCATCGGAGCGGATCACCGAAGCAGCTGACCTCTGTGCAACCAGGCGACACTCCGGGCGTGTAGCCGCCAGGCTAATTGGTCTTGACGGTTGCTGACCGGCTACATCCCGGCACGCGAAAACCCGCGCCAATCTCTCCGCTGCTCGGGAGTTCTTGTCGTGTTCATCGTGCAGGCCAAGCCTCGGGGAGGCCGAGAGGATCGTCAAGGTGGTCAAAGACACGCGCAATGATGCCTTGCGGGCCGCGCAGGATTTTCTGGATCAGGGCTTTCCATTCGTCACCACCATCAGCGACAGCCACGTCTACACGGTCGAAGAGTTCACGCTGATCAATAACCCGCACCATGCTAATGGATAGGGTGCGCTGCGATGAGTGCGGTTCAGCGCGCGATAGGGCCGGTGGAACGAATTTGCAGGGTAACTGCTTGGTTTCAGGTCGCGCCGGGCGTTCTGCTGATTGGCCTGTCGCGGTCGGCACGGGCCGGACTACCTCCTCCTCCGGTCCGTGTCTATGCAATAAGACTTGACGGCCCTCAATGCAACCAATCGCGCTTGCCATCCACGATCTCGAAGCCCTCGGGCATGCGAGGCGCTTCACCGCCTTTTGAGCGCATCGGGCGACATCAATCGGCACGGGTTCGGTATCATGCCCGTTCATCGAGAGAGCCGTTGCGCCGATTTCCGCCTAGCCGCCAACCTTGCGAGCTGTCTCGATTTGTTGACGCTGTATCTGCAGGGATCGTCGTCGCTGGATATCTGCCTTATTGTCGGCAAGCGCAGTCGCTATCGTTCGGAGGTCTTGCGGTTTTATCGTCGGGGCGGCAGCCATAGGTATCGCGTCACCATATTGAGCCGGTTGGCATTCCATCGGCTCAGTGGGGGCTTTCCTTGCCATTGAGTGTCCCTTCGTCTAACGCGTCGCTTCATCCCTTCATGCGGCCACCTTTTCAATAAGTTCGTGAAGATCGGCAAAAGGTTCAATAGCCCGGAGGTAGCCCGCTCTTGGCACGTTCGAAACCGAGTTCGTCTCGCCCCGTAACTGTTCAGGACGGCGGATCATCTCCTTGAGATGCATTGCCCACCGCTGTTGTCGGCCCCGGTTGCGCGCCCCGCACGCCGGGGCCGTCCTTTAGACGTCTCGGTGAATTTCACAGAGCGGCTCGAAGATCACGCCGTACCAAAGGGCACCTTGGAACGATTGGTGAGCCCATGAATTCATAGAAAGTGCCGGTGACCAAACCCCATCGGCATACTCCAAGATGGCCCCTGCGCGCGCCCCCCGCCGCTGGGGTCATTCGCTTTAGGTATTCTGCGCGTGTGGCGTGCCACTGATCGTGGCCGAGCTGCATGGTCTCGATCTCGATTTCCCCGTAAATGCCCATCAAGGCTCCCTCCGCGCCTCAACGCCCAGGTCTTTAGGTATAGCAACCGGCCGACAAGTTCATTCAGACCCTGGTCGGATTTTCACAAACGGGAGCAAGCTAGTCACCGCGCAGCTGCCTCTTGCTCCCCGGCTATTTGTGGGCGCTTCTGCCATTGTGAACAGCGTTTTACTTTTGAACATTCAGCCACGTTAGTTATACGACGCAGCTTTTGCGTCGCCATGGGCTTAAACGTCGCGAATGACGGGCTTCTTTTGCAATTCCTCTTTTTGAAATTCGCGACTCAGCTGATGATGACATCTTGCGGTTGAAGCAAAGCCACCGGGGGATGCGATGACTTACAAGACATCTGCTTTCGTGTTCACGGCTACGTTAGGTTTCGCGCTAGGGATTATCGTGGTCCTGCAGGTTGCCTCGAACGATCGGGTTCGATCAGATCCCCGCGTCGCGGAAAGTTCCGAATTGGCATCCGCGCAGTTCTCGCGCGTGAGACTCGTAATCTCGAGCGTGAAATAGCCAAAAACGAAAAGCCCGGCGCTGGAGGTGCCGGGCTGATCGCGAGTATCTTTTAACGTGAGAGAACGGCGCCAGCTAACCAAGAATCAATGCGGGCGTCGGTCCACTTTAGGCGCGCGGTCTGAATGGTTCGACCGTGCGAACCAGCAGGCCCCTCCATCGGGCCGGGTTTTCGCCGTCGCGCAGCTTCATTCCCCCTCGCCCAGCACGGTTTCGATGCGGCCGCGGACCCGATTCGCTGTCTCGGTCCGGCCTTCCCAGAACCTCGGGGCATCCTTTTCGCGGCCGATCGGCTGCACCAGGATCCGGGGCACCAGGTCGGTGGAGATGCCGCCCACCGGCAGTTCGCCGATGATCGGATAGGCGCAGCGTTCGAGGGGCGGCGTCCACATCGGCTTCGCGCTCTTCCAGCCCGAGCTGGTGAACTCTGATGTATTCCTTGGCGCAAGGCTCGAAGGGCACCTGCTGGGCCTTCTCGAGCGCGGCCGCGGCTTCCTGGTTCTTCCGGGCCTCGATCGGTCAATGCCGTCCGCAGGGACTGGCACTGCAGGCGAGCCCGCTCACGGGCCTCCGCGAGGCTGAAGGCGTCGGACCGAGCCAAGCCCCATTTCGCGCGCCAGCGGCTTCCCAGCTTGCTGGTGCGGCCTTTGAATCGGTACCGGAAAGATCCACGGCTTCGAGCCGCCGCGCGCGACCTGCAGGTAGAGCCCGTTGCCATCGCCGTACATTCCCGGCGGCTCTGTTTTGGTGACCTGCAGGGCCTTGAGTTTTCCATCCGCGACGGATTGTTACCCCCTCGTCTACCCACACTTTGGAGGCGAATTCAGGCGAATGGCGGTGAACAGTGGACCAACATACACCTCTTCCGCCTCACCCGACCGTGGGTCCCATCCAGTTCGCACGCGAGCGGATCATAGTGATGAAGGCATCCAACAATGGCGTCGAGCGGCCATGGGCGATTGCGAGTTCGTATTCGACCGGCGTGCCTGTGCCCGTGAGATCGCGGAACACCACGCCGGGCCGGTTGGCGGTTGCGATGATGCGGGTGACGAGCCCGACCCCCATGCCGCCGGCAACCAGGCTTGCAATGGTGTCCATTTGCAGCGCCTCCTGGCCGACGCGCGGCACGAAGCCGGCCTGCGCGCAGGCGGTCAACACCTTCTCATGCAGGCCCGGCCCTTGCCGCGCCGGAAACAGCACCCAGGGCTCCGATGCCAGATCCGCCAGCGCGATCGATTGACGTTGCGCCAGCGGATGGCTTTCCGGTAACGCCGCCACCATCTGGTTCCTGGTCAGCACCTCGACGCTCAATCCGTCGGCATCGCGGAGCGGTGGAATGACAAAGCCGATATCGGCTTCGTCCGCTTTCAGTTGCGCGATCTGCTGGGCCGTCATCGCTTCGGTCAGGGTCAGCTCGACCTCGGGATATTGCTCGCGAAACGCGCGCAATATCGCGGGCAGGATTTCGCGGGCCGCACTGGCCACGAAGGTTATCCGCAACGCGCCGGACAATCCGGCGCCGGCGCGGCGCGCCGCGGCGATGGCGCGCTCGGCCTGCATCACCGTGCGTTTGCATTCTTCCAGGAATACCAGGCCCGCCGGCGTCAAGCGCTCGATCCGGTTGGTGCGCTCGATCAGCAGCGTGCCGATTTCTTCCTCGATCTGCTTGATCGTCACCGTGAGCGGCGGTTGCGCCATGTGCAGGCGATCGGCAGCACGACGGAAACTGAGTTCTTCAGCGACGGCAATGAACTGTCGTAACTGACGCAGCTCAATCATGTCCTGTTCCGACGCCCCCGCACTTGACCGCGAGGTCAGGTTACCGGATCGGCAGCGGAAACACGAACGAATTCAGGCACGTTCAAACGGCCGCGTCACGATCAGCCCCAGCGCCTTTTTCATCGACAGCGCGGCAAACCCGATATTGATCCGGTCGAGGTAGTTGAAGACATAGAGCACGAACAGGAACGGGATCAGCCGCAGCACACCTTGCGGATCGTTGCCGTGCGATCGGTCTCCATGGGCGCCGCATCTGCGACGGAAATCGTGGTCACGGCTGGTCTTCTCCGAATTTTCCTGTTTTTTTCTGTCGAGGCGGCCCGCAACTCGCGGCGGGCTTGCGCCCGCTCAGTCGACGATCAATTTCTTCACCGGCGTCGGATCGAGGTTGAAGATGCGCGCCGCGTTCAGCCCCAGAATGTTGCGCTTGGCCTGCTCGTCCAGGAACGGCAAATCGCAAATCTCCTGCGGCAGGTCGAAATCGAAATGCGGCCAGTCCGACGCGAACATCAACTGCGTCTCGGCCCTGATCATTTCAAAGGTATTTTGCAGCGCCTTCGGGTGCGTCGTCTCCATCGGCTGCGTGGTGTAGAAGCAATTGTGGTTCATGTATTCGCTCGGCATCCGCTTGAGCTGCGGCGCTTCCGAGGGACGCATCAGATACTGGTCGTCGAGCCGCTGCATCAGGAACGGCACCCAGGCGAGCCCGCTTTCGACCCACAAGGATTTCAGCTTCGGAAACCGCTCGGGGATTCCGTTCAGCACCCAATTCGTCATGTGCACCATGTTGCACCAGACGAAGCCGAGCGCGTGCATGCCGAGGAAGCGATTGACGGTGGCGAGCGACGGATCCTGCCAGTGGTAACCGGCATGAAACGCCAAGGGCTTGCCGCTCTCCTCGATCATGGAATAAAGCCGCATGTAGTCGTTGTGGTGCACCGGCTTGTTGCGGGTAGAGGTGACGCAGAAGCCGATCACGCCCTTCTTGTCGCCGAACTGCTCAACCGTGCGCTCGGCCTCCTTCGGCGTGTTGAACGGCAGGTAGATCAGCGACTTGATGCGGTCGTCGCCGGACAGGATGCGGTCGATCAGCCAGCGGTTATAGGCGTTGCCGAGCCACACTTCCATTTCCGGCTGCGGGTGCATGCCGAGGAACAGCATCGGGGTCGGAAATACCACCATGTTGTCGATGCCGAGCGTATCCATCGCCCGGCGTGTCAGGATGACGTCGCGATGAACCCCAGTGTCTTCCACGATCTCGCGCTGGCCGTCCTGGTGCGGAATCCGGCCGCCGACCGATCTGGTAACGCAGCCCGAGATCGCCGTTCAGCCCGTAAGGCGGCGCGCCGACCCGCTCCGCCTGGAACCGCATGGCGTTGTCCCGCACCACAGGGTCTTCGATGTAGGTGACGATCTCCTTCCATGACACCGTCTCGACATGATGGGCGTCGATGTCGCAGACGAACCAGTCCTGAAGGCCGCGCTTGAGCGCATTGCGCCTGGCGAGCGCCAGGATGTCGCGGGTGTCGGTATGAACGTCGATCTGCTGCACCGGCGAATATTGAGGCCCGATCTTGCCCTGAATGTTCATCATTGTTCTCCCAGGCCGCGTTCTTTCAGGCCGTAACTGTCTTCATCCGGGCGCCGGCGGTACCACAGCGCGAGTTCCATCGGACCGAGATGCATGGCGCGCAGCATCTCGGAAACGGCCGAAAGCAGTTCGGTCGGCGTCATCTCGCTGTCGCGGGAGCCCGCGATCGGCGGAAAGGTGCGCTCCTCGCCATCCGATTTCGCGACATAAAGCCGGATCGCCGCGGTCAGGATTTGCGCGACCGCCTCATCCGACACGCGCGAGGCCTCGCCAGTCTCGACCAGTTCGCGCGAGGCGCGCAGCAAATCCGGTGCGATGGAATTGATCCAGCCATATTGATCGTTGCGTTTGTCGTTGGTTCGGTTCGGCTCAGACGCTGACATAGATCTCTCCCTCGCGGATGCTGAGCTCGGCCTTGTGCAGCCGAAACCGGGTGCTGCCCTGGTGATAGCCGGTCTTGATGCTGAATTCGTAGCCGTGCCAGGGGCAGACGATGTGGCTCTCGGCCTCGTCATACGCCTGCGTGCGCACCGTCATGTCGGAGGCGACCGGCTCGAGCACGCGGTTCATGATGCGGCCCTGGCAGACCGGTCCAGCGCGATGGGCGCAGCGGTTATGCCAGGCATAGAATTCGTTGCCGATGCGAAAAACGCCGACCTCGAACTCGCCGCACACGACGACCTTGCGGTCGCCATCGGCATAGTCATCGATATGGCCCGCCATGTAGTCGGCCATCGGCTCCTCCCGCTTATTGCTTGCCGCGCGAGTTGCGCGCGCGCCATCCTCGGGGGCGCCCGATCCGATCACCAATACTTTGTTAGGAACGAGCGATACTCTGCGCGTATCGCGAGCCGGCCTATTTCGGCGGCGGGATATTGGCCCGGTCGCTCATGCCGGGACGCGCTTCGGCTATTCCGGCGGGTTTCCCCCGTAAATCTATCATAGAATGCTTCGAGAGACAGGCAGAACAGGCGCGTGCTGGCCGCAGAACCCGGCCGCGATGAATGAGGATTTGATCTTATGGCAACGCTGCCTCCATGCGCACCACGGCCGATCGCGGAGATCGCCAGCTATCACGCCCATATCTATTACGACGTCACGACAACAAGAGTGGCGGCCGAGCAATTGCGCGCATGGATCGCCGAACGTTTCACGGTCCGGCTCGGCGGTTGGCATGACAAGAGGGTCGGCCCGCATGACCAGCCGATGTATCAGGTCGCATTCGCGCGGGACGTCTTTGCCACTCTGGTGCCATGGCTGATGCTCAACCATCTCGGCCTCAGCATCCTGATTCACCCGAACACGGAAAATCCGCGCCGGGACCACACTGTCGACCCGTTCTGGATTGGAACGCCCCTGCCCGTCCATGACCAAAAGCTGCCGAGCCACGCCGAGGCCGAGGAAGCGCTCGAGCCGAATACGACGCCGCATCTGCCGGCGTGAGCACGCCGATCACTCGGCGTGCTTCAGCTTTCCGCCGTGCTCAAGATAATCCAGCGGGCCCGCGACGGTCTGCTCCATCGTCAGCACCGATCCAGCCTGATTGCGGGATTTTCCGGGCGGCTCGCAGGGAGAATCCAGACCGGTGAAATTGGCGATCTGGCCCCGCCGCGCCTTCCGATACACGCCCTTGGGATCGCGCGCCTCGCAAACCGCCAATGGCGCGTCGACGAACACTTTGACGAACTCGCCTGGTCGCATCAGTCCCCTCGCCATCGCGCGTTCGCAGCGGAACGGCAAAATGAAAGCGACCAGCACCACGAGGCCGGCGTCGGCCACCAGAGAAGCAAACCTTCGCGACCCGCCTGATGTTCTCGACGCGGTCGGCTGTGGTAAGTCCGAGATCGCGGTCAAGCCGCGCCTGACGTTGTCGCCGTCCAGCACTTAGCTGTGCATGCCGTGCTGGAACACATGCCTCCAGCGCGTTCGCGATCGTCGATTTTCCCGATGCCGACAGGCCGGTGTAAACTCGACCTGTCGCAGAATTGCGTTGGCCATGCCAACGCGATCAGCATAGACCAAAGATTGCTGCGACAAAACCGTGGGTTGTTGCGGCATTTCCGGGAATTTTTCCCTGTCTTGCCGCATGCGGCTTGACGACCGGCGTTGGCATATCAGTCTGAACGGATAGTCATCAGGCTGTCCGAAGCTTAATTTAGTTCCAATTGAATCCGACATTTTGTCCCCCACCTCCTCCCCAACGGGAGGACACACCATGAAGCAGTCGCAGCACTATTTGGAGAATGCGGAGAATTGCGCACAGCTTGCCGAGCGAGCGGAAGATGAGCCCACGCACAGGCGGTACAAGCGCATGGAAGAGGCGTGGCGGGCTTTGGCCGAAGAGCAGGACTGGTTGGACGGAGAAATCCCGCCAGCAAGGATAGCTGTCACAGACTCACGGAAAACGCCTTCCAAGCAGGGAAACTAACTCTATCCGGATCATGTTTTATAACGGCGCGTCGTTGCAGGATTGCCGGGGGATTAATTGGCGCGTCGTGGACCCGTTGCGGCCGAGGTTTCATTGCTGGCCTGTTGTTTGCGCGCTGCCAGTGGGTTTCCCGGCACCCGGAGCCGGCCGCTGGATCGCGCCGTGGGGTTCCGCCGAAAACGGCCTGCTTTTCGATCACAAGGCCCTGGCAGCCAAAATACCGTGTCGTGATCGCCGCCGACAATCGGCCGGCACCGGAGCCGACCACAAGGACGTCGCACGAAACGTTCCATCGGATCCAATCAAAGCCGCGCGCCGACAGCCGGGCGCAAACGGCGATCGATTCGCATTCCCCGATCTAGCGGCAATATTCCCGGGCAAAATCGCCTTCCTGATGCACAAAGTCAAATTTCGGGAAGCTGGTTTGCCACGACCGCGCCTGCTTTTTCGTCAATTTGCTGAGACTGTTCAGGATCGGGACGCTCTCCTTTTGCAACGCCGCCGAGACGCCCGCGAGACTGGGGAAATTCGCGCGAACGGCGTCGAGCCAGATCGTGCGTCCCGCAAGGAACCCCCCCGCGCCGGCCGCATAGGCGTATTCAAGCACACGCTCGAACTTGTCATGCGCCGCGCCACCGGAAAGCAAAACCCAGGGGATAGCATGCTCCGCGCAGATTTCGCCGATGGCGTCGAACGCGCGCTGTGCCCCCCCCGCGGCAGCGCTGCCATCGCGGGCCGGCAGGCTGTTGGCCGCCAACGGGCTTTCGAGCTTCATCAGATCGACACCGTATTCGGGCTTGGCAAATTCCCGGACGCTGTCGATGACAAGCGCCGGCAGCTTTCCGGGAGATTCCACATAGTCCGCGGTGTGGTTGGCGCTGCCGAGAAACGGATAAACCAGCAGCTCGAGCACATAGGGAATATCGTTGCGTTGGCATTGTTCACCGATCTGTCGGACGAAGCGTTGCTGATGCGCCAGCACCTCGGCGCTTGCGTCCGGCCGATACCACGCCAGCACCTTGACAGCATCGCCGCCCATGGCTCGGATCTTGCCGACACTCCAATTGTCGATCACGCGCGACTTGCGGCCACCGGCGGTCTCCTCCACCCGATGCTCTTCGAGGGTCATGATCAGTCCGCAGCGCGCCGGCAACAGGTCGATCGCGGCCGGCACCGCGAAATTCGGATCGAACAACATCGAACTGCAGTGCGGCGCCAGCGCCTCGACCAGAAGGCGTTTGGCCGATGTCACGTCGGCGTAAGCCACCTGGTCCCTGGTGATCTTCTTTGCCTGCGCGATCGCTTCGAACATCGGCGGCCGCTGATCAAGCGCCACCATGCGAAAATGCCCATCCGCGTCCGCCAGTCGCGCAAGACCGCGGGTTTTTCCGATCGTCGTCATTGGCCGTTCCTTTGAAATGCGAGACAGTCTTCAAGTGTCGGGATGCCGGCGCGGCCGCCGGGCCGGGTGCATTTGAGCGCGGCCGCCGCCGCGGCAAACGACATCGCGCCGGCGACATCGAGGCGCGCACCGATGGCGAAGGCGTAGGCGCCGTGAAACACGTCTCCGGCGCCGGTGGTGTCGATTGCGTTGACATCGTAGGCCGGCTGGCGATGCGCGACACCGTTCTCGAGCCAGCTGACGCCGTTGGCGCCATGCGTCACCGCAGCCACGTGGCAGCCGTATTTTGCGACATTGGCCAGGGCCTCCTGATCGGTCGAGCCGACGAAAGCCGATAGTGCCGGCTCGGAGAACACGGCGTGGTCGGCCAGCGGCAGCAGGGTTTCGAACACCTGTCGTTCGGCGATATCCGCATCGAAGACGGTCGGTATCTTTTTTGCGCGCGCGGCCTCGAACAACGCTTTCGCTCCGGCGAGCCAGCGCGGATCGGCCAGCACGGCAGATGCGGCGCCAACCTGTTCGAGGCGCAGCCAGTCGGCTGGTTCGGGAAATTGCCCGCGGAAATTGACGATCTGCCGCTCGCCCATCGAGTCGACCAGGATACCCGATACCGACGATTGGCCGCTTTCAAACAGCTTGAACTGGCTGACATCGACGCCTTGCTTCAAGAGCTCCCGGCGCATCTGGCGGCCGGCCGAATCCTCGCCGCCGCGTCCCCAGAATGCGGAGATGCCACCGAGCCGGGCAATTGCGACCGCGGCGGTTGCCGCCATGCCGCCGCCCATGGTGGCGAATTCGAGGCTCCTGATCTTCTCGCTTCCAGCGGAGAAAAACCGCGGGACGCGCCAGACCTGATCGAGCGCGGAAAGACCGAGGCAAATCACCCGCGTCGTGCCCGCGCGCGCCACAAGATCGATCGGCGCCGTCCGCCGCTGTGGCAACTCCTTCCCGGTCATGGCAAGATCCGCCCCGTCGCGCTATCGAACAGATGAACCTTGTCCGCCTGCGGCAACAACGACAGCCGTTCGCCGGGCTTCGGCTTCAGCGCCGGATTGATCCGCGCGATCGCCGAACCACCTGCCATGTCGAAATGAATCAGCGTGTCCGAGCCAAGCGGTTCGACCAGCCTGACCTCGATGGCGATGCCGCAGGAACTCGCCGGCATGACATCGAAATGTTCCGGCCGCACGCCGAGGATCGCCTTCCCCGCCGCGGACCTGAGCCGCGCTTGCGCGGCCGCATCGAGCGGCGCGGCGCCGCCGTCATGCCCGAAGACGGCCGCGTCGCCGTGCAATTCGACCGGGAAGAAGTTCATCGTCGGCGAGCCGATAAAACCGGCGACGAACTGATTGGCCGGCCGTTCGTAAACGACTTCCGGCGTGTCGTACTGCTGCACGATCCCGCTTTGCAGTACCACGATCCGGTCGGCCATCGTCATGGCTTCGATCTGGTCGTGGGTGACGAAAACCATGGTGGTCCTGAGCTGCTGCGACAGCGACTTGATTTCGGCGCGCACCTGCGCCCGCAGCTTTGCATCGAGGTTGGACAACGGCTCGTCGAACAGGAAAACCTGCGGATTGCGCACGATCGCCCGACCCATGGCAACGCGCTGGCGCTGGCCGCCCGACAGTTCCTTGGGCTTGCGATCGAGGTAGGCCTCGATATGCAGCAGCGCGGCCGCCTGCCGGACCCTTGTGTCGATCTCCGCCTTGGCCATGCCACGCAGTTCGAGCGCAAAAGCCATGTTGTCGTAGACGCGCATGTGGGGATAAAGCGCATAGTCCTGGAACACCATCGCGATGTCGCGCTGCGCGGCCGGAACGCCGTTGACGCGCCGATCGCCGATATGAAGATCGCCGCTCGTGATCGGCTCGAGGCCCGCGATGATCCGCAACAAGGTCGACTTGCCGCAGCCCGACGGGCCGACGAAGACGACGAACTCATGGTCTGCGATCTCAAGGCTGAGATCGGGAATCACCGTCAGGTTCCCGTAGCGCTTGACCAGATTGCGGATCGAGATCCCGGCCATCAGCCTGGCTCCAGTGCCAGCACCGGCTTGATCAGTCTGCCCTCGGCGAACCGTGCGAAATTCTGCGGCAGGTCGCGCAGTCCGAACTCGCCGTCGACCAGAACGCGATACTCATCCTTGTAACGGCGCAGCAGCGCGATGTTCGGCTCAAAGTCGCCAATCGGAAAATAGAAGGTCCGGATCATGTAAAAATCCTTGCGCCGGAACACCTTGCCTTCCTCGATGGTCCAGGGCGCGGCGTTTTCGCCGACCAGCACCAGCGCGCCGCGCGGCAGCACAAGTTCGATACCGAGATTGCGCGCGGCGTGCGCGCCGGAACATTCCATGATCAGTGCAAAGCGCTGGCTCGTGTCGCCGACCGGATGGCTTCGCGCGCCGAACGCTTGTGCGATCTTCAATCGCTCGGCGTTGGGGTCGGATACGTGGATGTCGCCATAGCCGGCGTCCCGCAGCGCCAGGATGACACCGAGCCCGACGGGCCCGGCGCCCGTCACCAGCACCGGCCCGGCTTCCTGGGGCGGCACCACGCGCGCGACGAAGCGGACCGCATGCGCAGAGGTGCCGATCGTGTCCAGGAGCAGCGGCGCCAGGCTATCCTCGATGTCATCGGGCACCGGCAGCAGGCAATTTTCCGGAACCGGGAGATATTCCGCATAGCCGCCCGGCCTGTTCCAGCCGATCAGGCTCGATATCTCGAGGCACATCTGGGTATCGCCGCGACGGCAGGCGTCGCAGTGGCCGCAATGCACGGGGATATAGACGGCACAGCGGCGTCCATGCATCGGATGCCCGGGCTGTTCGACGACGCCGAAAATCTCGTGGCCGGCGGTGAACTCCGCGCCCTTGTGCCAGAGCTTGAAATCCGAGCCGCACAGCGCGGTGCGCGAGACCCGAACCAGGACCTCGCCCGGATTGACGTCGGGAATCCTCATGCGCTCGATGGTGATCCGTTCGTTGCCGTGAAATACCGCGGCTTCCATGCTGGCGTTGATACGATCGCGTGCTGCCATGTCGATGCCTGCTAACCTTTCACCGCGCCAAGCGTCAGTCCCGACACCAGCCAGCGCTGCACCACCGAGGCGAGAAGCAGCGGCGGCAGGGCGATCAGCGTCGCCGCCGCCATCAGCGCGCCCCATTGCGTCGATCCTTCGCCGACGAAGTTGAAGGCCGCCGCGATCAACGTCTTGCTATCGCCGTTCGACAGCACCAGCGCGAACAGAAAATAATTCCACGAGAACACGAACGACAAGATCGCGGCAACCGCAATCCCGGACCCGACCAGCGGCATCGCGATCTTCCAGAGAATCCGCGTGACGCTGCAGCCATCGACCTGCGCCGCCTCGAAGATACTGCGCGGAATATTGTCGAACGACGGCAGCAGTACCCAGATCACGATCGGCAACGTGATGACGGCATGGCTCAGGATCAGCGCCGTGTAGGAGCCGATCATTCCGACCTGCCGGAACATCATGTACCAGGGCAGCAGAAACAACGTTCCCGGCGCCATTCGCGCCGCCAGCGTCAGGATCGCCGGCCAGGATATCCGCGTCCACGACACGGCGAATGCGGCGGGAATCCCGAACGACAGGCCAAGCCCCGCCGAGCCCAAAGTCACGATGAGGCTGTTGATTGCGTAAGAGAAAAACGGCGTGGTCCGCACCAGCTGGCTGTAGTTCTCGATCGTCGGCGAGAAGATCAAGGTCGGCGGATAGGCGGTAACCTCGAACGACGGCTTGAACGACGACAACACCATCCACGCGGTCGGCAACATGATGAGGATGCCGGCCACCACGAGTTGCGCGGCATTGAGCCTGCTTATCCAGGCATCGCTGAGCGAGCTGTTATCCATGGCACCCCTCACCACGCAACCGCGCCGCGCAGGCGGTTGAACGCGACGACTGCGCCAAACACGATCGCGGTCAGCGTCAGCATCAAGGCACTGGCATAGCCGATGTTGAAGAACTCAAACCCGACCCGGAAGCCGTAGATGTTGAGGGTATTCGACGCATTGCCGGGGCCGCCCTGCGTCGTGATGTAGATGATGTCGAAGAAGCGCAAGAGATCGACGCTGCGCAGGATCGTCGCCGTGACGATGGTCGGCAACAACAGCGGCAAGGTAATGCGGGTGAAGGTCTTGAATGCCGATGCGCCGTCGATCTGGGCCGCCTCGTAGACGCTCGGCGGCAGCGATTGCAGACCGCCCAATACGATCAGCGCGACGTACGGCGCCCATTGCCAGGTGTCGATCAGCGCCACCGTCGGAATCACCCAGACCGGAGACGCCAGCCAGTCCGATGGAGGCAGTCCCACGCTTTGCAAGATGTAATTGGCCGCGCCGAGCGATGGATCGAGAATCACCAGCCACATCAGGCCGGCGACAACCGGCGGCATCATGAACGGCGAAATGAACAGCGAGCGGACGGCGCCCGGCAGGCGCTTGGCGTGAAACAGCAGCAGCGCGAGCCAGATTCCCAGAACTAGTTGCAGCGCCAGCGAGAGAACGTAGAGCGCGAACGTCACCCATAGCCCGTGCCAGAATTCGTTATCGGCGATCAGCTTCGAATAATTTCCGAGGCCGACAAAGGATTGGCGGCCCGTCGAGGAAAACGAGTGGAAGCCGAGCCATATGGTGTAGATGACGGGAAACGCGATCATCGCCAGCGTAAACAGAACGGCAGGCGCCGACAGCGCAGCAAGTTCGGCGCGCTGTCCGTCCCGGGTTATGGTGTTGGCGGCATGGGCCACGATGACACGTTCCGCTTGATGAAGGATCGAAGCCGCACCGCCGTCACCGGTTGCGACGGCGGCAGGCCGGCTATTTCTGGGCGATCAGCGCGTCGAGGCCCTTGTCCGCGTCCGCGCAAGCCTGATCGACGGTCTTTTGCTTGAGGATCAGATCCTGCACGGCCTGGCCGATGAACTCGCGCGATTCCGGATTGGCGACGATGGGATAGCCGACCTCGGACGATCCCTTGGTGGCCAGCACGTCAAGCGCCGCCTGCCATTCCTTGCGCACCGGCTGTTCATCGATCCATTTGCGGTATTCCGGGTCGTTGGCGACCGCCGGACGCGGCGGCGCAATACCCTGCAACGCCATGCGCTTCTGAATCTCGGGGCTGGTCGCCCATTGCACGAAATACCAGGCGGCGTCGGGCTGCTTGCTGTAGGCCGAGACGGCCATGCCCCAGCCGATCGCGGTCGGCACCTGGCCGCCTTCGCCGGCCGGGAACGGCGTCAGGCCGGTGTCCTTGAGCCGCTCGCCGCCGTCCATCACCGTGCGCAATTCGTTGGAAGATTCGAACGCCATCGCGGCGCGGCCACTGCGATACAGCGCCGATATCTGCTGGAAACTGTAATTGACGACGCCGGGCGGACCGAAATCGCGCAGCAAGCCGCTATAGGTATCGAGCGCCTCCTTGCCTTTGGCCGAGCAAAGATTCGACTTGCCGCTCGCGATGTAGCTGCCGCCGATATTGTGCAGCACGTTGCTGAAGGTGTAGGCGACCGCCGGCTTCAGGCCGCGCGAGACGAACGGCGTGATCGAGCCGTCGCACGCCTTGATCTTTTGCGCCGCGGCTTCGACATCCTTGATGGTGGCCGGCTTCTCGACGCCGCATTTCTTGAAGATATCGGTGCGGTAGTACAGGATCGGCCCCTCGATGTTCATCGGCATGCTGGTCAGCTTGCTGCCGAAAGTCGCCGCCTTGAGCAGCGCCTGGCTCAGACCGACGGTGTCGTAGTCCTTTGCAGTCTCACTCTTGGTCATCGCCGTGAGATCGCCATACCAGCCCGCGGCTGCGAACTGCTCGCCTTCGCGCGACGGCAAGGTCATGAATACGTCGACCTCATCGCTGTGCGCATTCATCACGGTGACCAGCCGCTGGCGCATCTGCTGCTCCTGGTAGCCATCGACCTTGAGGGTCATGCCGGTCAGCTTTTCAAAGTCGTCCTTGTAGAGCAGCAGCGCTTGCGACACCGGATTGTTGTTGGCAAGGAACGTGACCGTCTTGCCCTGGAATTTCTTCCAGTCGAAACCGGCCGCGGTTGCCGCCGTGGTCACGGCCCCCAGCGCAACGATGGTAACTGCGACCCGCGTTGCGAATGCGCTTCCGGACATGCGTTTCTCCCTTGGATGGCGACGTCTGGTTTAGCCAGATCAGATGTAAACGGTTACAGACTACGCCCGGAGACGACGATGTCAAGCCAACCGCTTTTCCGGGCAAATAAGCGAATACCAGACATATGCATACGTTCGATCTGGACAGCGGGCCAAATCGACCCCATGATTGAGTGTGTAACGTTACATATTTGAGCTGAGGCAACCCTCAATGGAGACACTGTCCGCGAGGTCGTCGAAACAAGGCATTCGCGCCGTCGCGGCGCGCGCCGGCGTTTCGACCGCATCGGTGTCGCGCGCACTCAACAAGCCTGACTCCGTCAGCGCCGAATTGCGCAGCCGCATCGCGGCGGCGGTGCAATCGGTCGGCTATATCCCGCACGCCTCCGCACGCGCGCTGTCGTCGCGCCGGACCCGCACGCTGGGTGCGATCATCCCGACCATCGACAATACGATGTTCGCGCGCGGCATCGCGGCGCTGCAGAAATATTTGTCCTCGGTTGGCTATATGCTGTTGCTGACGACCAGCGGCTACGACCTCGATGTGGAACTGGAGCAGGCGCGCAACCTGATCGGCCGCGGTGTCGACGGCCTCGTGCTGCGCGGCGACTGCCATCACGACGGGTTGCGGAATCTGCTCGCCGACAACGCGATCCCCTTTATCAATGTCGGCGTCTATCGGCCGGACCGGCCCTACCCCTGCGTCGGCGCGGACAATGAAGCCGCCGCTTATCGCGCCGCCCTGCATCTGGTCGAACTCGGCCACCGCGCCATCGGAATCGTCTCGGCGCTGCAGCGGAACAACGACCGTGCCAGCGCCCGTGTCGACGGCTTTCGCCGCGCGCTGTCGGAAAACGGCGTGGCGCTGCCACCGCAATGGCATGTCGAAGTGCCCTACACGCTCGACGATGCACGCGAAGCGGCGCGCCAGCTTCTCAGCCTGAGCGAACGGCCGACCGCCGTCGTCTGCGGCAACGACGTGATCGCCTATGGCGTGCTGCTCGAGGCCGAACGCAGCGGCTTCGCGGTGCCGCGCGACCTCTCGGTGGTCGGCTTCGATGATCTCGACTGGAGCCGCCACTTAAGGCCAAGCCTGACCACGATCCATGTCCCGACCGGCGAGACCTGGCAGCGCGCTGGTGAATATTTGGTGCGTCTTCTCGCAGGCGAGCAGACCATCATGCATCACGAGGTCGATTATTCGCTGGTGGTCCGGGAATCGACGGCCCCGGCGCGCACTTGACACAAGTCTCGAAGGACCATTCCAATGACAACAGCGTTCTCTTTGCCCTCCGGGTTTCATGCCGCCGTGATCGGAGGCGCCGGCGATATTGGAGCTGCGATCTCGAACCTGTTCTGCGATCTCGGCGCATCGGTCACCGCAACGGCGGTCGACGACGACGCTATCTCACGTTCGCAGCTTCGCCCGCGCGCGGGCCTGACGATCCGGCCGCTCGACATCACCGATGACGCGGCGGTCGAGGCGTTCGCGAGAGGCCACGAACGCGTCGATGCGCTGATCAATTGCGCCGGCATTCTCGCGCGCGACAAGGAGTACGAAATCGCCACCTTCATGAAGGTGCTCGACGTCAACCTGACCGGCACATTCCGGACCTGCATGGCATTTCGCCCGGCGCTGGCCCGCAGCAGGGGCTCGATCGTCAACATCGCCTCGATGAACGCGACGCTGGCCTTGCCGCGCATCCCGGCCTACTGCGCCAGCAAGGGCGGCGTCGTGATGCTGACCAAGGCGCTGGCGATGTCCTGGGCACCGGAGGGTATCCGGGTCAACGCCGTGGCGCCGGGTTACATCGAAACCAGCATCAACGAAGCCGGACGGCAGGACCGCGCGCATCATCAGCGCATCGCCGAGCGCACCGCCTTCAAGCGCTGGGGCCAGCCCGAAGATGTCGCCGGTGCGGTCGTGTTTCTGTGCATGCCGGCGTCGAACTACGCCACCGGGACCGTGGTCGCCGTTGACGGCGGTTTCCTGGCTGGCTGAAACATCGCCGCTGCCGGCCAGCTCGACATCGCTACCGTCAACGCATCGATCAGCATCTCCTGAAATCGGGCGGCTGATCCAACTCCCCTTGTACAAAATTGCTATTCGCGGTCTAATGTTTTTGGAGACGTTGCGGGCGAGATGACAAAATCTGGACGCAAGTAAACAGAGGTATCTCCGCGGAAATGGATGGCTCAATCAACAAGACCGCCGCGGGGGCACCGATGAGCCTTGATGTCTACCGCATCACTGCAGAGCCGTTCTACGAACCCGTCGGATATGAAATCGCGGTGTTCGAGGCCGCCTATGCTGAACGTCTGCCGGTGATGCTGAAGGGTCCTACCGGATGCGGCAAAACCCGCTTCATCGAGTACATGGCGTGGCGCCTCGGCAAGCCGTTGATCACAGTTGCCGCACACGAGGACATGACCGCGGCCGATCTCGCGGGCCGCTATCTGCTGGAGCCGAGCGGCACGGTCTGGCATGACGGTCCGTTGACGCTCGCGGTTCGCCACGGAGCGATCTGCTATCTCGATGAAATCGTCGAGGCGCGACAGGACAGCACCGTCGTCATACACCCGTTGACCGATGCGCGACGTATCTTGCCATTGGAGCGGCACAACGAGATTGTCCCCGCTCACGCGGATTTCCAGCTCACGATCTCCTATAATCCCGGCTATCAGAGTGCCGTGAAGGACTTGAAGGAATCCACCAAGCAGCGCTTCCTCGCCATCGACTTCAAGTATCCGGCAGCCGACGTCGAAGCCGCCATTGTCGCACGCGAGGCAGGCACCGACAGCGCGCTCGCCGGAATTCTGGTGTCGATCGCCCAGCGCTCTCGCAATCTGCAGGGACATGGCCTCGACGAGGGTGCGTCGACCCGGATGCTGATACATGCCGGCCGGCTGATCCGCGCCGGCTTGCCGCTGAGGGCGGCGGTGCAGTCCAGTATCCTGCTCCCGATCACGGACGATCCCGATATCCGCGAAGCCCTCGGTGCCGCCGTCGAGGCCTGCCTGCCGTGAGCAGGGCCGGGTCCACCGCGCTGCGCGGGTCGGCGGCGGGATCGCACAGCGCCGCGCGCAGGCTCCATGACCTGATCGATCAACGCGAAGCGCTGCGGCCGTTGTTTCGCACGACCTTTGAAACTCTCGCTTCGCGCTTCGGACCGAATGAACTCGAGAGTTGGTCGGCCGGGGTCCTGGAACTGGTCCACGTCAATGCGGGCCCTTCCTGCCTCATCGCCCTTTGGGACGTCAGCCGCAACCAGTCGATATCCGACGGGGTCGCGACCCTTGCAGCGGCGGCGAGCGCCGCCGCCAATATATGCCGTCACGCCGGCGCACCGGCCGCAGCGGCGGCGATCTCCGCCTTCCCGACCGCGCAGCGCCGGTTCGGAGTCAAGGCGCTGCCGCGGTGGTGGCGTGCCATGGACAATCTGGCCCGTCACGGGCCGGAGTCGGCCGAGGCAGCCGCAGTGCGTATGGATCGGATCTTGTCTCAGGCCGATATCGGCCGCTTTGAATATTTCGTCGCGACCGGACTGAAGGCAGCAGCGGGCGACAGAAAGCGTCGGCTGGCATTTTTTTCGCTGCAGGACGAGTTGGCGCGGCGGCTGACGGAGCATGCCGCGGGTGTCGGCTTTGCCGAGACCGAACGTCCGGCGAAGACGTTCGTCACGGCACTATGGGGATCGCCGCCTCTGCTCCGCAGCCGCCCATATGATTCCGAGCAGATGCAGCCGCGTCGTTCCGCCATTGCCGGCCCGCTGATCCAGCTGCCGGAATTTTACGCCGGCGTGAGCGATGACACCGCGCGGGCACTCTACAAGGCCGCAGCCGCGCATGCGCAAGCCCATTTGATGCTCGGCGGCCCACGTTTTGCGGTCGGAAAACTGAAGCCTCTGCAGATCGTGCTGGTCACGCTGATCGAGGATGCCCGAGTCGAGGCATTGGCAATGTCCCGCTTTCCCGGCCTGCGCCGGCTGTGGGCGCCGTATCATCAGGCGCGGCCGACCGGCATTAAGACCGTCCCTATCCTGCTGGCGCGGCTGGCTCGCGCGCTGTTCGATCCCTGCTATCTCGACGACGATGGTTTTGTCGGCAAAGGCCGCGGCATGTTCGAGGCCGTCGCCTCGCGCCTTCACGATCCCTCGATCAGCCGCGAGATCGGCATGCTGCTGGGCAACGACCTCGGCCAGATGCGGGTGCAGTTCAACGCCAAGACCCATGTCGTCGAACCAATCTATCGCGATGACGGCCTGGGCCTGTGGGATTTCGGCAAGGACGCGCCGATGTCGAGGGAGGCTCTCGAACTCACCGCCGATGCCGTCCGGATCGAAAAGCAAGATGATCCGGAGCGGGCAAGCCTGGAACCGGATGCCGGCGCGACCGCGGAGGCGGCTGGCCGTGCGACCCCCATCGCGCCTGACCAGCGTGGAGCGATCGTCGCGAGATATCCCGAATGGGATGAAGCAGCCGGGTTCGAGCGGCCGGAATGGACCACGGTCCGTGAGCTTCTTGCCCAGCCCGGCGATCCGCGCCGCATCGAGGCGGCGCTGGAGGGTGCGCAGGCGCTACGCGGCCGGATCGCCCGGCTTGTCCGCGGCGCGCGCCTCGGCCGGACGACCCGGCTGAAACGCCAGCACGAGGGTTACGATCTGGATTTCGAAGCCGTCCTCGATGCGGGAATCGCGTTGCGGCTGGGGCGACAATGCGACCCGAGAATCTTCCGTTCTCTGTCCTCCAAGCACCGCGACCTGGCGGTGCTTATCCTGATCGACATTTCGGAATCGACGCGCACCCGCCTTGGTTCCGGCCGCTCGATCCTCGATGTCGAACGGCTCGCGGTTGCGGTGCTTGCGGAGGCGATGGACACGCTAGGCGATCCGTTTTGCCTGCTCGCTTTTGCGTCTGACGGGCGCGAAGACGTCAAGCTGACGACCGTCAAAACCTTCGACGAGCCCTACGACCGGGCCTGTATCGGACGGCTGGCCGGCTTGTCGTCCGGCCTGTCGACACGACTTGGCACCGCGCTGCGCCACGCCGGGGCGACCATCGCCCAATCCCGCAGCTTCCGGAAGCTCGTGATCGTGCTGACCGATGGCGAACCTTCGGATATCGATGCCGCATCGTCGGACCTGATCGTGGACGCCCGGCGTGCCGTGGCCGGCCTGAAAAGCCGCGGCATCGACGGTTTCGGCGTCGTGCTCGATCCCGGCGGTACCAGTTCAGCTTCGGCGATTTTTGGCCGCGGCAATACGATGCTGATGCACCGCGTCGAAGACCTGCCGCGCCGTTTGTCCGAAGTTTATTTCCGGCTGGCGCGGCACTGAATCCAGCTTACCCGGTGCCCCATTTCTCCCGGCCCGGCATCAGCGAAGGGCGCCGGACCACTGTGCCGGCGTCCCCTTCCGCTGCCGGCCGCTTAGCGATGCTTCGTTGCAGCGTTCGGAATCCCCTCGATCGGGCATTCCTCGACGCCGACCGTGGTGCGCGTAATCGCTTCCACCATTTCGCGGGTACCTTCAGGATCGGCAATCCATTTCGAATAGAAGTCGTACGGACAGGCCGCTACGCCGCGATCGCCTTCGCCGGAATTGATCTTGCCGGTATAACCGCGGTGAAGCAGCTTGAAGAGATGGTTCTCGGATTGCCCGCTGCGCCGCGCGTCACGGATCAGCGATTTGGAGATCGCGGCATACTGGATGCCGTAATCCTCCTCACCGCACTCCCCGAGCGTACGGCCGTCGAAGCCGATGATGGCGGAGTGACCGAAATAGGAATAAACGCCGTCGAAACCGGACGCGTTGGCGACCGCGACATAGACGTTGTTGGCCCAAGCCATTGCCTTGGCCATCAGCACCTGCTGATCCTTGGCCGGGTACATGTAGCCCTGGCAGCGGATGATCAGTTCGGCGCCCTTCATGGCGCAATCGCGCCAGATTTCCGGATAGTTGCCGTCGTCGCAGATGATCAGCGACATCTTCATGCCCTTCGGGCCTTCCGAGACATAAGTGCAATTGCCGGGATACCATCCCTCGATCGGCACCCAGGGCATGATCTTGCGGTACTTCTGCACGATCTCGCCCTTGTCGCTCATCAGGATCAACGTGTTGTAGGGCGCCTTTTTCGGATGCTCCTCGTGACGTTCGCCGGTGAGCGAAAACACGCCCCAGACCTTGGCCTTGCGGCAGGCTTCCGCGAAAATCTCGGTCTCCTCGCCGGGCACCGAGGAGGCGGTTTCGTACATCTCCTTCGAGTTGTACATGATGCCGTGGGTGGAATATTCCGGAAAGATCACGAGATCCATGCCCGGAAGCCCGCTCTTCATGCCGATCAGCATGTCCGCGATCTTCCTTGTATTGTCCAGCACCTCGGCTTTGGTATGAAGCCGCGGCATCTTGTAGTTCACCACGGCAACGCCGACGGTGTCATTGCTCGATGAAATATCGCCGTGATGCATCTTGCTCTCCCGCTGATGGACAATCCAGTCGCAACGTTTAGACCCGCCAAAACAAAAAAAGCCCGACAGATCCTCGCGGATCTTTCGGGCTACCTAGCCAGTGCCAGAACCAACGTCATTGGTGGTTCGGCGAAACTGCGTCAACGGCAACACTGCCTGACTACAGACGGCGGAAGCTAACCATCTTTCGCACGGTACTGCAAGAGCTCATTGGCATGGATGATCGCCGCGGCCATGTCATCCATCGACAATCGCTTGGCCATCGCCTGGCGGCGGATACTCTCATAGGCGTCGGTCTCACTGAGACCCTGGCCGGTCATCAGGATCGCCTTGGCTTTCTGGATCCGCTGCAACCCTGACAATTTACGTTCGAGCTTGTGGATCTTCTTGCCGGTCTCGCGCCGCTCCAGCCACAGACTGCGCGCGATCGTGAGATTGGTCAGCAATCCGAACGGGCGGATCGGCCGCTCGATCACCGCGACGGCGCCCGCCTCGATCACGAGTTGCAGCGTGGAAGGATCCTCATATCCCACGATCGCAATCAAAGTGGGCCGCGGACCATCGTCCGATTTCAGCAGCCGCTGGATGTCGCTTCGCACGTCGTGCTCCACGGCCAGTAGCACCACGTCGAATCCGTCAGACCAGGTTTCCGGTACCGGCCACTGCGTGTCGACCATGCAGCCGATCCGGCGCAGATGTTCGACCAGACTGATCCGCTCGTTGTCCGGTGGATGGACCACCTGGACCCGCAGGCCGCGAAGATCGCGAAGGATCTGGATCGCCACCATGTTCAGGCCCGGGACATCAGTGCGTCAACGACTGCAGATCGTCGGCTGACCAGTCGTCGAGACTCTGCACCACGCAATAAGGATCAGGCTTGATCCGCACGCCGGGATTCCAGACCATCTGGAACTTGCGGTTTTGATCTAGCCGTGCAATCCGCGGCCAGAGATAAGTATGGTTGTTCTCCGGGTCGATCCGCACCCGCCCTTGCGGCGCGTCGAATTCAGAATCCCTGATTTCGCTCAGAACCTGCTCCGGATCGTCCGAGCCGCTGCGCGCCAGCGCGCGCATCGCAAGGTGCATCTGGAAATAGGCCGCCTCCGCCGCGGCCGTGACCGGCGCATCGTTGCCGAATTTCTTCTTGAAACTCGCGACGAAATGCCGTGCCGCGGAGGTCGAGAGCGTCTCGAAGAACGGCGCGGCCGTGATGTGCCCCTCGGCCGCCTCCGGTCCCATTTCGGCGACTTCGGCCTCGCTGGTCGTAAGACTCGCAATCGGCATCCGCGTCGGATCGAAGCCAGCCGCCCGATAGGCGTCATGCAGTTGAGCCGTGCCGCTGCCCACCACGGTCGAGAAAATCACGTCGGGCGACGTCTTCTTGATCCGGGCGATGACCCGCTCGAAATCCTTCGCATCCGGGTAAAGCGGAACGTAGATCTCGTCGAGGACCCTGCCCTTGCCCTGGCTTACGAAGTCGCCCATCACCCGGTTCAACTCATACGGGTAGATATAATTCGACCCGATGAAAAAAAACCGGTTGCCGTAGGCCGACAGCAGGAACCTGGCCAGCTGCAATAAATTCTGGTTGGGCGCAGCCCCTGTGTAGATGCAATGCCGTGAGTATTCAAACCCCTCGTAGAGGGTTGGGTAGAACAACAAACCCCGGTGTGCCTCGACCACCGGCAGCACGGCCTTGCGCGTACTCGACATGTAGCAGCCAAACAGCAATCTGATCCGGTCGACCTGAAACAATCGTTCCGCGAACGCTCGGCACTTTTTCGGATCCGACGCCGGATCGTACATCACAGGTTCGATCGCACGGCCGAGTACGCCGCCGCTTGCGTTGATCTGCTCAATCGCCAGCAATGTGGCATTGAGTTGCGTGCGCTCTATCGCCGCAGTCACGCCGCTCTGTGAAAACAATACACCGACGCGCCAGGGACCGGAACTATCGTCAACCAACGTCATAATAAATCATATCACTCCGCCGATGGCCAAGTCTTCCACCTGCCCGCTGAACTGTAAACCGCGGTGGTTGGTTCTGGGAGGTCTGTTTGGGTTTGAACGACTTGTGGTGTGCGTAGTCATATACAAACCGGTCTCCGTCGCAAAATTCCCGTTTATCAGGAAATCTAATCGGGAAAACTCCGATTTTCCCATCTTAGCACGATTGACACCGAAGCGGCACATATTTCAGTCAGCGGTAGGTTAAACTAACCGCGAAAATCCGCTGAACAAACCGGGACTTTATAATTTGTCAAAACGAAAAAAAGCGAACTCATCATGGAGATCGATTTCTGGTCCAAGTCAGCCAATGTCATTGCCGCCTTCGCGGCATCGCATTCGTCGAAGTCATGGCAAGGGCTTTATCGAGCCCGACTGATAGCCGGCTGGAGGAATTGGCGCAGCCGTGTCGCGGCGTGCCTTTTTCCTCAAGCCACGTCAGTGAACGCGACTTGACCAAGCAATTCCTTGAGCCGTCTCGTCGGAACCGCAGGGCTAAATAAAAAGCCCTGCATCTGGGTACAGCCTAGCTCACGGAGCATCTTGCGTTGCGCTTCGGTCTCCACACCTTCCGCAGTGGTGCTCATGCTTCGGGCCAGGGCCATGGCGACTACGGCCTGTACGATCGGGGACGATCCTCCCGCCTCGCAAACATCATTGACGAAGCTGCGGTCGATCTTGATTTTGTCGAATGGGAACCGCTGCAAGTAGCTGAGCGATGAGTACCCCGTGCCGAAGTCATCTAACGAAATCCGAACGCCTAGGTCCCTAAGTTGATGTAGGGTAGTCAACGCCTCTTCATCGTCACGGATTAACACGGCTTCCGTAATCTCGAGCTCCAACCGCTGCGCGGGAAGTCCAGACCGAGCGAGCGCGCTTGCCACCTTTAGCGCGAGAGCCTTGGACTTGAACTGGACCGGCGATACATTGACTGCGAGTAGGACGTGATCCGGCCAGGTAACGGCATCTGAGCAAGCTTTCGCAAGAACCCAATCACCTAGCTCGTTGATCAGGCCAGTCTCTTCAGCCAATGGAATGAATTCGGCGGGCGAAACCATTCCACGCTCGCGATGATTCCAACGCAACAATGCCTCGCAACCCGTCACGGCGTTGCTGTTGAGATCGACGAGTGGCTGATAATGGACTTCAAAGCCGCCGGCGGTGATCGCCTCGCGAAGGTCGAGTTCCAGCGCGCGACGAGCTTGCATCCGGACACCCATTTCAGGCGCGAAGAACCGGAAGGTACGACGTCCACTCGATTTGGCGTCGTACATGGCAAGATCAGCGTTCTTGACGAGCTGCTCCAGACTAGAACCGTGATCGGGCGCAACAGCGATCCCTATGCTGGCGTCCGTCGTCACTTCGTGTCCGCAGCAAGTTGCGGGAGTCCGTATTGCGCGTTGAACATTCTCGACGAAGGTCGCTAACTCCGCGGCCTCGATGAACTCAGATTTGACGATTGCGAACTCATCCCCGCCGAGACGAGCAACCAGATCATTGGGATCCGACGCATTCGCGCAGGCGGAACGCGATGCACTTAAGCAATTCGTCCCCTACGTGATGGCCAAGAGAATCGTTGATGGACTTGAATTCGTCGACGTCGATGTACAGAATCGCGAATCGATCTTCCAGGCGACCCTTGGAGAGCCTGTTTTCGACATACTCGCGAAACGATACTCTGTTGGGCAAGTCCGTCAGGGCGTCGTAGTGGGCCAGGTGCGTAATCCGCTCTTCCGCCCGAACGCGTTCTGTAACGTCCTCATGGGTGGCCAGCCAACCGCCGCCTGGCACGGGTTCGTTCTTTACCTGTATCAAGCGGCCGTCTGAAGTATCGACAACCATCGTGCCTGAACTTCCATTAGTCCGCAGGACGTCATCACAGTAGCGCTCAACGTCGCCGTGGAACGATCCTGTGGCCTTTCGGTGACGTAACAGATCCCGGAACGTACAGCCTGGCTTGACCAGTTCGCGGGATAAGCCATACATCTCTATGTATCGTCGGTTGCATATGATGAGTTGCTGTGACGAATCAAAAAGAAGCAGTCCCTGGCTCATATGGCTGATGGCCGTATCGAGCCGCTGCTTCTCCACAGCTATTTGCCGTTGCGAGTGACGATGCTGCCGTATCATTTGACGAAAAATAAGATAGAGCATCAAAACCGTCACCAGCAATGACAAAGCCGCCATACTGATAAAGAATCTGGTTTGCGACCGCCACGTGGCTAGAGTGGAATCGACCGTTGTGGTTGCTACGATAACCAGGGGAAGCGTGTTAAGCGTCCGCGACGCGACGAGACGGTCTTTGCTGTCAAACGGACTGCGAACCTGACCGCTGAATTGCGGCAGCTCGAAAACCGCCCGCTGCTCGGATGGACCGTTCTTGAAATTCTCGCCAATCATGGTTTCGACGTGGGGGTAGCGCGCCAATAGGACGCCTTCCTGGCGGTGCATTGCAACCGTGGCTTCAGGGCCAAACCCCACGGAGGCAAAGAAGCTTTCCAGCGCCTCCGGACTGATGGCGCGGGTCACAGCACCCAGGAACTCGCCGGTTGGTCCCAAAATCTTTCGAGCGAAAACAATCGAGTGCACCGGAGCAAACCGGCTCTGGACGACATCGACTGTCTGCGAGACCGCCGCATCGTCGATAAGGCTTTTGAAGTAGGCTCGATCTGATACCTGGATGTCGGCAACGGGCCAGTTTTGCGAAGAGTTTATCAGTACTCCCTTCGAATTGAAGAGGTTTACACCGGCCACATCCGGCCATCCGTTCGCCTTGGCCCTCAGCATTTCATGGATTGCCAGGGTCCCCATCTCGCTCTTAAAAATGTCGGGCTGCGAAATCTCCTGCGCCTGCAGTTCCGCCACGATGTCTTTTTGCAAAACGGCGAAATCATCGAACTGGCGATCGAAGTGACGCGCCAGTAGCAACACGCCGCTTTCAAGCCCTTGTCTGCCGGTCTCGATCGCGCTTTCCCTGAATTTTGCGATGGTCACACCGGTCCCGATCGCGATAGCCGCCATCAGCACCAGGCCGGACAGCACCAGCAAACGTATCGGCGCATGCCCGGCGATATCGGGCACTAAACGTACTCGGGGCCATCCACTCGCGGTCGCGACCGATAATATTTTCATGTATCTCCCCCAGGCGCTATCCATAGCGGCAAGGCGACAAAATCCAGTTGATATTCAGAGTTAATGAAAAGCTGCTATTCATCTGGTTAGCGCTGACCATTCAGCCGTGCCCCAAAGGCCAGGGATCGAGGGAAAAGAGGTTCGGTGCGCGCAGGTGGGAGGCGGTACGCCCTGCCACGGCAGATCGCGCGCAATGAACCGTGATCGCATCGTGGCGCAATGCTTTGTTGGCGATCGCGACATTGCGATGGAGATGATTTGTTCAGACAAGCCAACGACTGGCCCCTTTTCTCGGACGGTTACTATTTAACTCGTAAGCAATAGAAGGCGCGGGCCTGTTCTTGTGATCAAATGCACGCTTGCGATGATGTCGGCTGGGTGCGTGAGGAGCATCCCGGGCGGCCGTGTGTGTCGCGGCTCCGAACTTTGACCCCTTTCGGCTTCCAACATTGACCCCAGCGTCGGGGCAAATTCGGGAACGCGTTCGCGATCTTAGGGCTCAAGAGGCGGGGTCAGCCTTGGGCGCCGATTGGGGGTCAAAAGCCAGGCCGATTAACACACCGACCCTCCCCTGTTGATCAAAATTGCCTGGAACGCTACAGGTGGGAACATTCCTTTGGCGAGGTCTATGGCCCTGCAGACAGACACGGACATTCCTGTAACGTCGAGCATGTCTGCACTTATCCGTGCCAAAGACTGGTCGAGGACGTCTCTGGGCGACCCAGCTGGGTGGCCATCAAGTCTGACGCTTGTTGTTAATCTGCTACTCGCCTCCGGCTTTCCCATGGCTGTCCGTTGGGGACCGGATTTCGTCATGATCTACAACGACGGCTACCGACCGATCCTCGGCGACAAGCATCCCCGAGCGCTTGGGTTGCCGTTTCGCGAGGTATGGCCGGAAGTTCAGACCGATCTGCTTGGGTTGCATGAGAGCATCCTGAGTGGCGAACGCAGCGCTTTCTTTCAGGAAGACCTACTTTTGAGAATTCAGCGTTATGGCTCTCAGTGGGAGGATGCGCGTTTCACCATAAGCTACAGCCCGATCCCCGACGATTCTGCCGCTACCGGCGTCGGCGGAGTGCTTATCACCGTGGTCGAGACCACGAATAGAGTGCTGATGGAAGAGGCTCTGCGCAAGAGCGAGGAAAGATATCAGTCCACGATGCATCTGGGCCGGATCGGAAGCTGGGAGGTCGATTTCGCCACGGGAAACCGCTCCTGGACGCGCGAAGGAATGTTGCTCTTCGAGATCGATCTGCCCGATGGCTTAGGCCAGGTCGGCGGCCCATCGGACGAGTTTTACAACGCGATGCACCCGGAAGATCGGCACCTACTTCGTGATTACCATGCCGTGACGGACAATCAGAACTCGTTCCCGGCCGAGTACCGCATCGTGAAACCAAACGGCCAGATCTGTTGGCTTGCCGGTTACGGGCGCGTGCTCGATCGGCAATCGAATGGCAAGGCAGGCCGGGTCCTCCACGTTGCCACTGACATAACCGACCGCAAGGCCGCGGAGGCTCATCAGCGCTTTCTGCTCCAGGAGCTGTCACATCGCTCCAAGAACCTGCTGACGATCGTACAATCGATAGCAAACCAGACATTGCGCAACAGCATAGACCAAAAGGATTTCCAGCATCGCTTCAATGGCCGCCTTCAGGGTCTCGCGGCGTCGAATGACTTGCTGGCGCGTGGAAACTGGCGTGGAAGTTATCTGCGCGAGCTTGTCGAATTTCAGCTTGCTCCTTTCATCGATCTGTCGAACCCGCGATTGGAGATACGCGGGCCTGAAGTCAGTTTGTCTGCTGATGCCGGCCAGGCTATTGGATTGGCACTGCATGAACTCGCGACCAATGCGGTCAAGTATGGTGCGCTGTCGTCGCCGGAAGGACTACTTTCAGTTTCGTGGTCGGTTGATCCACCGCCGGGCGCTACAGGTTTGAAATTGGATTGGCACGAACGAGGCGGTCCATCAGTGACCCACCCTCCTAAAGACAAGGGCTTCGGGCACGTCGTGATAAAGAACATGATCGAGCAGGCTGTCGGGGGAAGTGTCGAGCTCGACTTCGCCGAGGAAGGCTTGCACTGGTCGCTCCAAGCGCCGGCAGGTATTTTCCTTCAATAACGCAAGGGCGCGCCTGTACTCGCGACGGGTTAGCCAGGTCGAAATATTCCAATCACCGTGCCTCGGACAAACAGGACCCAATTTCACAGCCGCGCAAACCAGGGCAGGGTCAATAATTTGGGCCTTACGATTCGAAACAAGCGTTCGACGAACAAAAGGCTGCAGCCGTAGGCAGCGATAATCATGAAGGTACCCGTGATCCAGTGGCCCTCACCCGCCACCGCCACCGCGATTAGCTTGAGAGGCTCAACGAGGCCTGTTGGAATAGCGAGGACTAGCAGGAATTGGTACGAGCCCAACCTTTCGATGTAACCCTGCACAGATGTCAAACTCTTCCGGAAGATAGCCATCACGAGTCTCGCGCTTACCTTAAGGTACTTTCCAGCTTCATTCTCTCTAGCAGGGGCCTGATGTCCCCTTTGAAGGGCGTTACGGATGTAAATCACGTGCATGCCCAAGTCAGCTTTGTGCTGCCATGAGGCGACATAGTCCGCCGCGAAGGTCCGCAAGTTCGGTTATCTGATCACAGAACCCAGCAGTTTCAGGAAGCGCGGGCTAACTCGGACTCAACGTGGTCTTGCATCCATTGCCGATACGAGACAGATAACGGTTCCGACAGCTGCAATTCCACGTGCAGATTAGCACCATCTGCGTACCGAACGACGAAGGGCAGCACTGGGGCAAAGCCTTCCACCTTCAGGGAGCCGGCTTCTCCCGCCCGCATTTCTGAATTGCAGCGAATGCGGGCGCCGGTCTCTGAAATATCCAGCGTCGCGCCTTCATGCTGCTTGCCCGCGCTGTCAGAAACCCTGCCTCTCGCGGTAATCGCGTGACGCGTCGACATGCGCCGGTTGGCATCCGCCGTCGAGGTGCGGACCACCCGCACGAGGGTTTCCCGCACTCCGTTGATACTATTCGCTACCTCACCGATACATGCGCGAACATCATTCGCGCGGCCTCTGACAAGTTCGGCGCCGGTGCTAACATTTTGAATTTTTTCCGAGACTTCGCGGGCCGCGGACGTGGTCTGGCTGACGTTTCTGGCGATCTCGCTTGTGGCCGCCCCTTGCTGCTCGATCGCAGCAGCGATTGTGGTCGTGGCGCCGTCGATTTCTCGCACGCGGTCGCCGACGTCCGTCATGGCGTTGACCGCGGCCTGCGTCGCCGTTTGAATCGCCTCGATCTGGCGATTGATATCCTCAGTCGAGCGCGCGGTCTGGGTAGCGAGGTTCTTCACTTCGGCGGCAACGACGGAGAATCCTTCTCCCGGCCTCCCCGGCACGCGCTGCTTCGATGGTGGCGTTGAGCGCCAACAGGTTGGTTTGGCTAGCGATCTCCCCGATCAGCTTGGTGACTTCCGAGATTTTGCTGACAGCCTCTTTTAGCGAATGCATAGTGCCGGCAGCACTCTCGCCACTCACAACCGCGTGCTGCGTGATTTGCGCCGTCCGCGCGATTTGGGCCGCAATTTCTTAAATCGAGCTTGAGAGCTCCTCCGCTGCGGCTGCCACCGCCTGCGAGTTCGCCAGCGCCTGCTCGGAAGCTTTCGCCACGGACTGCGTATCGACTGAGACAGACGATGCGAATTGCGACATATCCTGGGTAGCCCTATCGACTTCCCGAGCGCTCACCGCGATCGCTTCAATGGTGCTTGTGGTTTCCCGTTCCACCGTGGCCGCCATATCACGGATAGCTTGCGTGCGGAGTTTGACAGCATCCAGCTCAGCCATCTTTATCTGCTCGGCTTGCCGCAGATTTTCAATCGCCTGCTGCTTGAACACCAGCACGGCGTCAGCCATATGGCCGATCTCGTCACGCTGCCCTGTTGCCGGTATGAAAACATCGACATCTCCGCCTGCCAGCCGCGCCATCGCCGTAGTCATTGCCTTGACGGGACGTGCGACGGCAGTGGTCAGGAGGTAACCGGCCGCCAGCGCGAACAGGGCAGCAAATCCGATCGAGGCGATCAGGAAGTTGCGCGAGCTCACATAGAGTTCGGTACCGGCCTGCTCTGCGGCGTTGGCGCCGCTCAGGTTGATCTCGACGATCCTGTCGATGGTGGTTTCCGCCTTCAGACCGACCGCGGATACTTCCGTGACAAAAACTCTCATCGCATCGGCGTTATCGCCCGTCTTCGAGATCGCCAGCATTTTCTCGCTGGCGGCGAGATAGGCCTGCCATGCCGGAACGAATGCATCGTAGGCCTTCCGTTCGGCCGCGGATGTGATCAAGGTCTCGTAGACCTTGCGCATATCTTCGACATTCTTGCCCGCAAGGCGAACGCGTTCCTCGATTTGCGTCTTCTGGTCCCGTTCTGATGTCATGACGTGACGACTGAGAATCGCGCGGTGGCGAGCCATATTGTAGCGGATCTCGCCGATAGAGCGGATGCCCGGAAGCCAGCTGGTATTGATATCCACGGTTGTCTCGTGCACCCGCATGATACGATCTGCCGAAAACAACCCGGAGCCGCACATAATCAGAATGAGAACGCCTAGGGTGCCCGTAATTTTGGTACGGATGCTAATATCGCGAAACCTCAAGGCGCGTTGCGACATAGCAAATCTCTCCAGATCGAACGATAGACGGCGAGTGCCGGGCGGTACGTTACCAAATCGACCTTCGTTGGTTAGACGCGCCGTGCAACTGTTAGAGCATGGGCACTTTTGTATCGTTAACTTAGAAGCCCGTGTAAATACGGATACGTTTTCATCGCTTACGGCAGAGACGAACTCGCCAACTAGAGACCGCTAGGATAACTCAGTCCATTTTTGGCTGAGGCCGACGAACCATGCGGATCCGACACGCACGTGTTTCTACGGCCCGCGAAAGTATGGAATCCGCAAGGTCTCTACGACATTATCGGCAAAGGGTCCGGCCCCCACAAACGATGTGGCAGAACAATCCATGGGTGTGCACGTCAGCTACACCAACAATCTCTTATTCGGATAAAACATGCTCGTCGGACCGACTTCAATCAGGGGAATAATCCGAGGCACGGGCATCCTGACAACCGTGTTAGTTGGCTTTGTTAACGTCAGCTTCGGTGCAGCAATCGTCGGACAGACACATTCGGTGAGCAATGGCAGCGCCGTCGCGTCAAGCATTGACGAGATGAAATGGAGCTATCGGCGCCCGACGGAGATACCGTTTCCCGACGCAAATCCGTACACTCTAAAAAAGGTTATTCTCGGCCAAAAGCTGTTCTTCGATAGACGCCTTTCGAGCAACTCTGCGCAATCTTGCGCGAGTTGCCATGATCCAGGCTTCGCGTGGGGTGACGGACTGCCGCGAGGTATCGGCAAAGACATGAAGGAACTTGCCCGGCGTTCCCCCTCCATTATCAACCTGGCATGGGGTGCGGCCTTTATGTGGGATGGGCGGGCGAGTAGTCTCGAAGAGCAGGCGCCGGGACCAATTCAATCTCCTACAGAAATGAGCATGCCGGTCGACGTGCTCTTGAAGAGGCTAAACTCGATCCCGGAATACACCATGCTCTTTGAAGCTGCTTTCGCGGGCAAGGGTTTGAGCGAGAATACTCTTGTTGACGCGCTTGCGACTTACGAACGCACCATCGTGTCCGCACAGGCGCCATTCGATGCCTGGATTGAGGGGGATGAGCGCGCCATCCCGGAAGAGGCAAAGCGCGGCTTCCTTATCTTCAACACCAAGGGGCAATGTTCTTCTTGCCACGAGGGCTGGAATTTCACAAACGAAGGCTTTCAAGACATCGGTCTGCCGACTTCAGATGTCGGACGTGGGGAATTCCTGCCGCAAATTATCAAGATGAACCATGCGTTCAAGACGCCGGGCCTCCGCGAGATCGCCAACCGCGGCCCATACATGCACGATGGCTCAATCCGAACCCTCGAAGACGTCGTCGAGCACTACAACCGGGGAGGAGTTGACCGACGCAGCCGTTCGGACCTCATCCAACCACTTCGTCTCACCGAGCAAGACAAGCAGGATCTCGTGGCATTTCTCAAGACCCTTTCCAGCAATATGGCGCTCGCGTCCGTGCCAGTTTTTCCTCGCTGAGTCTGACCACTACGACCGACAGGACATCATCATGCGTATCATTGCCTCTCTGGTAGTTTTGGGACTGTTTGGGCCGTCGGCTCTGGCACTGGCCGCGAGTTATACGGTCCATCAAAGAGGGCGGCAGTTCACTTCCGAAGTGACGACGGTCAAAAAGGACCAACCAGTTATATTCCTGAACGATGATACCGTGCCGCATAATGTATTTTCGACGAGTAGCGGAAACGAATTTGACCTTGGTTCTCAGCCTCCAGGGTCGTCGACCGAGGTGACATTCACCAAAGCGGGGAAAGTTGAGATCATCTGCGCAATCCATCCGCGGATGAGAACGACGATAACTGTCTCCGAATAGCGGGTGGCCGTGGGCGGAGAAGCGTAATGTCCATTCGCTATAAATTCTTTCTGACCTTCAGCGCCCTCGTCGCGATGGCCTGCAGCCTTGCGCTGTTCGGGTTCCGCGGAGTGTCCGAATTCAGGGGACAGGGTTGTTCGCCTGTATGACGGGCCGCTGATTGCGGTTGACCACGCTCGATCGGCGCACGCCGCATTTAACGAAGCACGTGTCCTTGTTCAGTCAAATAGTGACGCGGGCAGGATACCTCTGCAGGCGCTAAAAAAGCAGCTTCTAACAATCGAGGATGATCTCAGCATAGTGAGCGAAAAAATCGATAACGGGGGCGTCGCGGCGGTCCTGGCAAGGGCCAGGGCGCGGATAGGCGACTGGTCCGAAGCCGAACTGGGCATACTGGATCCGCCACCGGAGGGTCTGACAGCGATTCAGGCCCCGTTCGTCATCGCCAAGAAGAGCGAAGCCGCCATTGCGGCGCTCGATGACCTCGTGGAAACGGTCGCAGGTTATGGGTTTGAATTCCGTGTGAAGGCAGAGGATGCGGTCGCCACCTCGCGCCGGACGATGTTGACACTTTCGCTTGGCGTTACGCTGATTGGTCTCGCGCTTGCCGCCCTGTTCTCGCATTCCATGAGCAGGCCGATTCTTGAAGCATGGCAATTCGCCGAAAGCGTTACGGCGGGGAATCTGGCCAATCGACTGGAGGTCCGGCGGAGAGACGAACTCGGCGGCCTTCAGCAATCCCTTATCGCCATGCAAACCAGCCTAAAGGACCGTGCAGACAGGAATGAGGCTCAGATGGAGCGGATTCTGTTCATGGCCCACCACGACCGGCTGACGGGCCTTTGCAATCGCGCTCAGTTCACTCACGTGCTGGACGACGCTGTCCTGCAATTGAGCGAAAATGCCAAAGAGTTCTCGGTTCTGGTCCTGGATCTCAATAAATTCAAGAACGTCAACGATACGCTTGGCCATCCAGTCGGAGACGAGCTGTTGAAGCAGGTGGGCGATCGGTTGCAAAAGTCGGTCCGCACGACTGACCTTGTCGCTAGGCTTGGTGGCGACGAATTCGCGATTTTGCAAGCCGACACCGGCACCGATCAACGGGAAGCCGCCATTGGCCTGTCCCTTCGAATCGACGAGATGCTCTCGCTGCCGTTCGACCTGAACGGCAATACCATCAATATCGGAACGAGCATTGGCATCGCCCTGGCTCCCAAACACGGACTCGTATCGAGCGATCTCTTGAGAAAGGCTGATTTAGCGCTCTACGCCGCCAAATCCCGCGACGGCCACTGCTTTGAATTTTTTGCCGCGAGTATGCTGACAATTGTCGAAGCGCGCCGCCTCATGGAGGCGGAACTTCGAACTCGCGATCGAGCGCGATGAGTTTGTATTGTACTACCAGCCGGTCGTGGACGCCAGGACTGGCCTGACCAGCGCGGTGGAAGCGCTCATCCGATGGCTTCATCCCATTAGAGGCCTCATTCCTCCCGATCAATTCATTCCCCTGGCCGAAGAGACCGGGCTAATCGTGCCCATCGGAGAATGGATAATGCAGAGAGCCTGCACCGACGCTGCGCGGTGGACGGAAAACATTACGCTCGCGGTCAATCTCTCGGCAGTTCAGTTCAAGAGGGGAAATCTTTTCGACGTCATCCTCTGCGCTTTGGTCGAATCGGGACTCACGCCGGGTCGGCTGGAGCTTGAAATCACCGAAACCGTCCTATTGGAAAACGAACAGGAATTCTTGACGACAATTCGACAGTTGAAGAATATCGGCATTACCATTGCGCTGGATGATTTCGGAACGGGATATTCCTCGCTTAGCTATCTCACGAAATTTCCATTCGACAGGATCAAGATAGACCGATCGTTCACCCAGGGAATGGGCAAGCGTCCCGACTGCGATGCGGTCATTTCGTCAGTGTTAACTCTCGCGCGGGGACTCAATATTGGCATCACCGCCGAAGGCGTCGAAACCGACGAACAGTTTGCATTGCTGCGCAGTGCTGGCGTCGATCTCTTGCAGGGGTATTTGTTCGGAAGGCCTGTTCCACTGGAGGAACTGCCGTTCGCCATGGCGCTCCGTGGCGGCGGCGCTGAAGCGCATCCTGCCGCGGCATTGGACCCGAAGCTCAAAGTCTTGCACGGATAATCCTGGATGGCATCTCACCTCGGTCTGATAGATGAGCTGGAGCAAGCCATTTCGAACGGCGATATTGCCCAGCGAGCCAAGGCGCTTCGATTGGTTTCCGAACTGTTTGAACTCGGTTCCGGGCGCTTTTCGAGCGAACACATTGCCCTGTTCGACCAGATCATGCAATGCCTCGTCAGTAAGGTCGAAACGTCGGCACGGGTCCGTTTTGCGGGTTTTATGGCGTCACTTCCGGATGCGCCAGACGGGGTCATACGCGTTCTTGCATTCGACCAAGCCATTGAGGTCGCTGGACCGGTACTTTCTGGATCCAATAAAATTGAGCAAGCCGACCTTGTTCTGGGTGCCCAGACGATGAGCCAGCAGCATCTGCTTGCTATATCGGCGCGCGCCGACCTTTTTGCCGCGGTCACGGATATTCTTCTTGAGAGAGGGGATCAAGCGGTGGTCCAATGCGTGGCCCGGAATGAAGAAGCCAGCTTTTCCACCGAGGGTTACACAGCCTTGGCCGATCGATCCCGGGATGATGCCGATTTGGCGTTGTCAGTTTGGAGCCGACCGGAATTGCCAAGAATGATTCTGGTGAAATTGTTTGTTGAAGCTTCCAAATCTGTTCAGCATCGGTTTGAAGGTCATGATCCCCGTAAATCGTCAATCGTCCGTGAATTGGTTGCGAGAGCATCTCGTGAGTTGCTGAGGCAAACGCGAACCGATTCTCCGGAGCAGATCGGCGCCTTTGCTTGCGTGGATGCACTCTCCCGATCAGGTGAACTCAAAGAGGAACAGCTGATGGAATTTGCCGAGCTAGGCGATTTTGACAGAACTGCGATTGCGTTGTCGATGATTTGTGAATTGCCGATCGAACTCGTGGAACAGGTGCTTGTAAAGAACAATCACGAGCAACTTCTAGTCCTGGCGAAGGCAACAAATCTGACCTGGAAGACAACCAAGGCAATTCTGATGTTGAGCGTCCTGCCTGAGCAGCCTGACCCAAACGCCATCGAACGTGCCTTCGTGACGTATACGCGGCTAAAGCTCAAAACGGCAACGGCAGCCATTGATTTTTATCGATTGCGCGAACGCGCGAAATTGTCATCATGAGCCGTGTGTTTGCTCATTTGGGAGGCCGATGTTCGAGTCGGATCAATCGCGTCCCTTGCCGATATCCGGCCGACGTCCGCTTTCCGCCCAATAGCGTCTGGCTACCCAGGTCGGCCGCGACGAAGCGGTGGGCTACGTCATCCCATACTCCGCCAGAGCATGACGAAACATCATTCTAATCCAGTCGCGGCCGGCGACGGGATGACGGTGCGACGGGAGAGAAAGACACGCTCTCTCGTCGCTACGTCACGAATAGTGCGCGCCTAAAGCCCAATCGCGCGCCGCACATCGTAGTTTATCTTTTGCGCTTCAATCTGCATGTCGCGCCAAAGCTCGTTGCGATATCGGCTGTGAAAGAAATACATGTCTCCAATCCACAGGACTGCGACACAGAAAACTAGCAAGAGAAGAAAACGCATCGGCGAGACTCCATGAAGCAGGCTGTTCGTTCGCGGTTTCAAGTCGGCGTAATCGTCAATATCACCGGATCGGGCGCGGCCCCACAGGCGCTGTGCGAATTAACCCGTTCGCCCAAAGTTTATCGATTGCTGCCAGCAAACGTAAAGACTCACACGCTATGACTTCACGAGCGGCTTTCACCAGGGCCGCACCACTGCGAACCCGCTGGCCTCGGCTCCGGCGGGTTCTTTTTTGGCGGTAGTGGGAGAAGAAAACGGCCTGGCCCTGTGACCACTTTTCTCCGGTCGGATTAGCAGTCCTTTAAACTGGCTCGTCTACAGAATGCACAGGGCGGCCTGTATATCGAGTAGCCGCCCCAAACTGGCCCCGGCACCCGACCCCAAATCGAGTCCGGGGCCAATTCTACCATTTCTTAATCGCGGTCCGCCCCCTATTTCAGGGACAGAATTCACCGGACCAAAGGTGCGGGAATATCGGTATGCTCGAATTTGAAGCAAATACACTTGCGTTCATGACTGCCGCGCTTGAGCAGAGCTGCAAGAAGCTAAAGAACGACACACCCGAAGCTCGGAAGTACATTGCCGACAAGTTAAAGGCGTGCGCCCGCACCGGCCGCGTTGGTCAGATAGCCCTAACAGAAGCTGGCGAGCAAGCAGTCGCTGATCTTGAAAATAATCATGTTGAAAAAGCTGGTTGGCGCGCTCTGCTTCCGTGGATCGCCTAACGTTGTATCAATGCCGCTTCAGCTTCCGCCTGCCCCAGTGTGTCTCCCTACGATCCGACCTGAACACCCGCTCCACGCCATGGTTCATCGCCCGCAGCATCTTGACGCGGGCATGCAGAAACGGACCGCGACCTTCGACGGCCAAGATCAGGGCCTCAACGGCGGCTTGCCAGTGCGGCAGCTCCTGGGTGGCCTTGGGTAGCCGCAGGAGGTGATCGGCCGCGTCCTGCAGTATTGTCATACCAGGGACAGAGTCTTCGAATTCGGCGGACCAGGAGGTCAGTGCCGCCAACCCTTCAGGTCGAATACGGCCCGGAAGCCGGTTGGCATGCGCGGTGCGCTGTTTCTATCGTTAATTTCGACCCGCTCCGGCCGGTTGCCATGATGCCTATTCTAGCGGGGATGGTCAACGTGCGGCTGCCGTGGGAACGCTGACCAGTTCGTTGGTTAGTTGCTGCTGGCGACGCTTCCTATTCGATCTATCTGCTGCATTATATCGTCTTTTATCTCGCGACGGTGGCGGCAAAGCTCATTTTCACCCAATTTCCGGTATTGCGGCAGGACTGGCTGTGCGAGCCTTGGCGCTGGGCAGCGATCATCGTGTCTTGCATCATTTCTCATTTTACGTGGAAATTTATCGAATCCCCAATGATCGCGTGCGGGAATGCAATCGCGTCAAGCTTCTCTATGAAGAGAGCGCCAATCCCGTTGCCGCATGTAGGTCCCTGATTGCCTGCTCTGCGCTCACTACCTTGATCGTCGTCATTCCCATCTCGCGCGCCGGTTTCAGGTTCACACCGAGGTCGTCGAGATAGACGCAGGCTTTTGGATCGACGTTCAGCGCCTCCGTCATCATCTTGTAAATTCGAGGGTCGGGCTTCCTGAGGCCGATTTTTGCGGACTCGATGACATGATCGAAGAGCACCATCACCTCTGCAATGTACAATGACCGCCCCGCGTTGCTGCCAATGCTATTGGCGGGCAGATTGTTGGTGATGCACCCGGTTTTGAATTTCTCTTTTACGCGCCGCAACGCCTCTACCATTTCGGGTCGCAGATCCCCGGAGAGCAACGGCAGCACGTCCCTCCCTCGGACCGCTACGCCGAGCGCCTGGGATTCCTCGGCAAACAGGTCATCGAAGGTCTCGGCGCTGATTTCCGCGCGTTCGAATTTCGCCCAGGCATTTTCCAAATGATTGGCGGCATTCGTACGCCGGATAATATCGATCGGAAGACCGTGCTCCTTTTCGAACCGCGCAAACGCTTCAAATGGCGATGTGGTGATAACGCCGCCGAAATCCCAAATTACTGCTTCGATCATCATGCCCCGCCGACTATGTTTTTGATCTAGGTCCGGTATCACGACGCAGCAGGAAGGGCCAGTGCGTTCAAGTATGCCGTTTTGCCGGCTCACTCGTGTTCGAGCACCCCAACTTTTCAAATACGACGATCTCGGCCACCGTGGTTCATCAGTTAATTTCTCACTTGCGTTGCTGGCCAAATCACCGGCCTATGAGCCGCTGGTCAAGCGCATGAGAGGTAACCAGCCATATGTTCGAATTGGTCGAGATATCAAAACTCAGGGCAGCTTCAGACGTAACTACGGAATATTAATTGGGGCCTATCTCTATCTTCGCTCCATAAGTGCTACTCGTGGCCGGTTTAGCCTCTGGAGCAGCCTTTGGTTTGCAATCGTTTCTGTCGGCGCCGCATGGCTTGAGAAGCATTGCCCGATCTGATCGTCAGTTTGCTGTGCGGCCCACCGCGGTTGCCTTGGCGTAAGATGGCTTCTGCCAAGCGAGCCGGCGTCGCAAAACGATGACCTTCAAATCGGTTCAATCTTGCCGCCGTGAAGCGAATCTTGGATCCGGTCATTTCCGATGTGGGCAGGAATAGGTAATCAAGTACATCGCGGTTGCCGTTCGCGAGCCTGATCGCTGCAATAAAGCCTTTTGGCAGGACGGCGCGACGATTGACTGTCCAGACGGTTTTTCGGCTGGTGCTTTGCCACGAGCGTGCCAAGCGAAGAGACACCGTTATGCCGTCGTCCACGATCAACTGGTCAACCCCCGGGCTCGAAACGGGCAATCGTGCCTACCCTTTTCAGGAAAGCAATGAGGTGATCTGCTGTACCTCTCAAGAGCTGATCGAAATCACGCTTGCGGTCTATCCAATCGAAATTCCATTGGGGCTCGTAGCCGATACGGCGATAAGCGTTCCTGAGGCTTCCAAAGCGGTCAATATAAACATTGATGGCGGGAACGCCCAGGGTGCTGTTGATGAGCTCCTCGCTAAGCCGGCCCTCCCTCTCAAACAGAGATTTTAGTCGTGAAAGCAACTGCTCGTCATCCAAATGTTGCCAGCGAAGCTTCAACCTTCTTTGAGCCTGCAAAAATATATCTTCGCTGACCGCCGGGGCAATCACGCGGGCTTTTTTCACCCACAATTCTGGAGCGTTCTTGACTTTTTGCTCTCGCAGCGGACGCGATTCGCGATTGTAGATGACATTGCCTATGTACCTCTCGTCACTGAGCACGTAGTCGACCATTTGTCTCGTCCACGGGCGCCCAAGATGATTTGGAACGCCTTCTTGATTGAGCCGCCGAACAATCTCCTCCTGAGACTTTTTGCCTTCAACGTACTCGGCAAATATGCGGTTTATAACTGCGACCTCTTCGGGAGGCCCGAGACGTAAAATGACACGGTCAGCCTTCAGGTTCTTTTGTTCGCCTCGCTTGAGCAGACCTTTCGAGGCGCCATTTTCGTCCACCAGTTCGCGGCGCAGGCCATAGCCCAGGGGACCTCCGACGCGAAACCCCAGGCCGGCGACCCGCAGCAGTCCGGTATGCACCTTAACCGACAATTCGCGGCTTAATTCAGCAGCCATTACGCGCTTAAGGTTCTTCAGGATACTCGACATCATCGTGCCGTCGTTGTCGAATTGCTCGGCGCAATAAGCAATCTTGATCCCGGCTTTCTTGCAGATGAACTCATAGTGAGCGCCTTCATCTGTGTCTTGAAAACGACCCCATCGACTTACGTCGTAAACGAGGATGTAACTGAAATCGGCTCGGCCAGATTGAACGTCGCCCAGCAGTTGGATTAGGCCCGTGCGATTCTTAAGCCGGAGGCCGCTCAATCCCGCGTCACGATAGGTCTCGACAATCGTAAGGCCGCGCAATCTTGCGTAAGTTGCAATTACCGCAGCCTGGTTTTCGATGGAGTATCGTTGGTGGTCCGTCGACATACGGACGTACTGAGCGGCGCGAAGCTCACTACTGCGTTTCGCCAAAATCGTGCTATCACGAACTACAAGCGAGTTACCCATTTCCGATCCAGATAGATACGCTCAGGTTAGCCAACTGAATGAAAGGCTTTAATGCGGAAGATGAATTAAGAAGGACACTATCATTTGAAGCGACTTAAGACTGGCGCGGCGATGTGCACCGGCCACGTCTCAACAAATAGCTAAGCACGCGACGTGATGCATATGCGGTTCGCCTGCCCCACCTCGCCTGGGCATGTCCAGGCATCAAGCTGTCTCTCGCCCAGGGGCCGAAAGGACGCAGACAAAATTTCCGCCGCGATCCGAGATCGGGCATTCGCGCATGACGCGTTATGGAACATCGGACGTGCGAACGACCGCTTCTGGCGGCAGGCTCAATTGGTCAGCGCAACACTCGAAATTTAACAAGGATGGGGTGTGGAATGAAACAGCGACGTCGCATTTATTACTCGGCCGCTCAGCGGTCCGAGATCTGGGATCGCTGGCACGCCGGCGAGCCGATGTTTTCGATCGGACGCCAGTTTGACCGGGAGTCCTCTTCTGTCTTCTCTGTGATCTCGCCAACGGGCGGCATCCGCCCTCGGGATCGGTGCCGAGCCAAACAGGCGCTCAGCCTTTCTGAACGAGAGGAGATGTCTCGATGGCTCAGCATGCGCTGAAGTCCAGCGCAATGGCGGGGCCGATCCCTATCGGGCTGCGGGGTCCGATCAAGCCGCCTGGGATCGAGCGCGGCAGTTGAAAACGAAGCGCTGGCCTGATCCTCGCTGGATCGTCGGCGTGTTCAACAAACAGGACTTCAACGAAGTCACCTGGGAACAGCGAGTTCATGGGGGGCAACCCAGATTCGCGGCCTCGCAGGACATCCCCAATTTTGCCTACGTAAGGTTCGGGGAAATGCTCGGGTTTAAAGGCATCTTCGTGGATGCGCCCGAGCGTCCGGCGTCCGCCTGCTAGGAAGCGCTTTCGAGCGACCGGCCTGTCGTCCTGGAAGTAGATCGATCCGACGTACAAGGAATCTCTCACATTCGCGAGTACTGCAGCGCGCATCAGATTGGGAAAAGCCTGTTTCAAGGTTTCGAGCCTACAGGCCCTTTGGCGATCGTGCCGGTCTGCCGACCAAAGACGATATCATCGAGCGTCTCGGCCGGGCCAGGAATGTAGGTCGGGAGCTTATGCATTGTGATTCGCGGTGCTGACAAGTAAGATCGCGCGGCGGCGAAATCGAGCCGTTCTGAATATCGCCCCCTTGTTGCCCCTTTTTGTCGTCAGTGTGACGGTACGATACGGGGACAAGGATTGTGCCGCGCACTGCATGGATAGCCCTCTTTTGCTTGCTGGGCCTCGGCCCGTTTGTCTTCATCAAACTTGCCACCGGCACCTTTGCGCCGCAGGTTGCGGGTGACTTGGCCGGTGCCGCGCCGCCCCCCGCGGCGGCAAACTACCAAGATACCCTCGCAAAGGCTGACCGGCTCCCAACCGTCCAGCAAACCGAAACGAGGAAAGTAGTGGCCTTATCGCTGCCAACGGTTGCTCCGGCGGATTTCGTTCAACCGCCCGCACCGGACAATCCCCCCAAAATCGTTGGGCGGCATTGGCATGAGGGAGATGCCCTTCCGGCCACTAAGCGGAAACTAACGCGTTGGCCGGCTGGTAAAAAACGTGACACGACGATTGCCGCAAGTGGCACTAACTGACGTTAGACGCGAGAAGCGCCGTGCGGAATCTTTTGATCGCCCTGGTAGTCGCCGCTATCACCGCATGGTTCGTCGGATTCACCACGCCTGGCCATTGGCTGCTCAACGCCATCGGATTTACTGCCGCCTGCGAAAGCTCCTGTAGCTAAGAACGGCCCGGCATGCTTGCGCACACCGGGCCGACAACGGCGGTGGGCAATGCACCCCGAGGAGGTGATCCGCTGTCCGAGACAGCTACGTGTCGAGATCAAGCTCAGTTGCGCCGGGTTCACAACTTGAGCAAAAAAAATCCCGTCCGCGCGTCTCCTCGCGGACGGAAGTTTCCCTATTCAGAAGCAGGCCCTCGGATAGGCGAGGACCGGGCAAAACCATATCGCCAGTTTCCGCGGTGCCAAGAGCGGGCTATGGCCGACAGCGTGCAGCGCATCTGGACGGGCAAGGCCGGGTGCCGCGCGAACTGGATTGGTCAGCACAGCTTACCGACAATCGAATTTGGTTACGCTTGATGTGCCAAAGAAATCGGCGCAGGATTGTCGGTAGCTTGGGTGGCAATCGGTCACGAACGCGTGGTCAGTATGACTGCTGTTTCGATAGTTAGAATAGTTGCATCAGCGTCCGTATTTGCAGGTAGTGCAGTACTTGTCTCTTACGTACAGCACGAGCAGAAGCTTGCGGCAGGTGCGGTGACCGCCACGACGAGCGTTCCGCAGCGTGCGCCGGGGGTTCGCAGCGAAGCCGCGCCTTTGACAAACGAGACTTCGCCTGCGCACGCAGCAACTCAAGGCCAGGCCGCGCTCGTGGCGGCCGGGGCCAATCCCACGGCCGTTGCAGCCGAACTTGCCAGACTGCCAGACGCAGCCGGTAACGATCAATCCTCACCATCCTTCGACATTACCCGCGTTGAAGCAAATGGCGACGCGGTCATTGCCGGACGGGCGGCTCCAGGCGCCACTGTAGATCTGCTGCGCGGCGGCGAGCGCCTTGATCGAGCGGTTGCGGGTCCCTCCGGAGAATTCGTTATGATCCCTCCTCGCCTTCCCACGGGCAGCTATGAGCTGACTTTGAGCGCGAAATTGCTGGACGGCACGGTGACATTTTCGAAACACGGGGCCGCGGTCATGGTCAACGATGTGGCACCGAGCGTTCGTGCAGCGCAATCGCACGCCGAATATGTTCCCGAGGCCTCATTTCAACCGCGCCCAACCTCGGAGCCTCGTGTGGAGACTGGTAAGCCGCAGGAAAGCACGCGTCTACAGCCAGCACCTGCTATCCACGCCAATTCGGCCTCCGACGAGGGTGCATCCTCGCCGGGGGGTGTACATGCCAGCAAGGTCGTATCCCGCGGCGACAGCCTCTGGCGCATCAGCCACATCACTTATGGCGACGGCTCACAGTACGCGTTCCTGTACCGAGCAAACCGAGAACGGATCCGGAATCCAAATCTCATCTATCCAGGCCAGACCCTTGTTCTGCCCCCGCGGCGCAACTAAAATTCACCCCCCTGATCGCGCCAGCGCACCAGCGGCACGTCCGCTCAAAGCTCAACAACGTCAGACATTTTCTATCGCACCGATCACTTGACTGGGTAAAAGCGGCCTTGTCACCCGAGGCGGCGAGGCCTCAGTTGGATCATAAACAGATGTCGAGCTCGGCCCGCTGCCAACATCCGGTTTACCGCTCAAAGCAGACATTCGGCGGCCTGGCTGCATTGTCCGCTGATATGTAGTAGCAGCGGATGAAGGCAAAGCAGCTGGGACTCGTAAAGGGCGTGTGCGCTGCTTTCTCGTTCAATTTTTTCGGACTTGAGGTTCAGCGCGCACAAGCCGGCTGGAAGTACCACGTCGCCCGGAGGCCGACGCGGGTCCCATCGTCGCAGTTGACTTGACTCAGCCATGCGAGGCGACATGATCGTTGTTCCACTGTAACTCGGTCGTCGGTAGCCAGCCCCAAGGTCAAGTCGATATCGCCGGACACGATCTGCCCGACCGAGCCATCGCTTAATTTGACGATGTGGCTTTCCGGATGGGCTAGAATTTCCGTTGCGCACCCCGCGGCGGAGCCCGTATGGCGCGCCTTGCACCCTGTCTGCCTTGCACGCCGTCTGCCCTGCACGTTGTCAGCCTTGGCTAATTTGGTCTGACTCCGTTTTGGTCGGCTGGGGCCGGGCGCCAACTTCCCCTCGGCTCGTCTTTATGGCATAAGGAGGAAAGAATCCGCACGTCACCGTTCGCATGCCTCAGTCGCTTATCGACAAAGTGACGCTTGGGGCAGCGGTGAAGGATGCCGGTCGCTCGGATGTATCCACCGCCTGGTCGCTCAGGCCCCAAGTGAAGAAGGCATGAAGACGGAATGCCCAGGCAACAACATCAACCTTGGAAGCCAAGAAGACGAGATCTTGTGTCAGCGCGTTAGGGCAGGAAGATGCTGGATACTGATCTCCGCAAAGTTGAAACGAAGCGTCGACCATGTGCAGTATCGCCGCCGGCTTTTACGCCGTCGGTCCACCGTCCCGTTGAAATCAGACTAAGATCGATAGGTCCCTTATGGGCAAGCTGTGTTGGGCAGTAATCATTGCTCTTGGATGCGCAATAGCAGCTGACCAATATTTGAATTACGGATATTACACCGACGGCGTCCTAAGCGCTTTGCACCAGATCCGACATTCATTCGGTTGGTGAATGCGGCGACGCCATATGGCTTAAGTCGACTTCCCTTTGTCGCCGCGTTAGGTGCGCCGCAGGTCTTTTTTGAGCTATTTCCCTGACCCTCCGCCGGCTGGATCGGTCGCCGGGGCTGCACGGACCGAAAACCTGGTGACGTCGCGTGTTTGGCAACCGCTTTTCGCGGGGATGAGGTTTGAGCTCAGATCCGGTACGGCGACGAAAAAACTGTCGTAATCTGTGTGAGTTATCCTCGAGAATTTAATACCATCTCATTTCGTCTCCCAGCTTGGTGACTAACATCATGCCTCAGGCCATCGTGCCGGTATTCCGCAGAGATTAAGTTATCGCGTGGATCTGGTATTGCCAGCGCCGCGTCATGGGTGGCCCTCCGACAAAAGAACTCCAACTGTCGGGAGTAAATCCTCCACCTTTCGCGGGGTGTAGGCCTTTGGGCAAAGGGAAAGCTGGAGCGGTATATCTAGGTTGTTGCCCTCACATTCCGGTGCCACCAAGCCGCCCGAATCTTCACGGCTTGATTGAACCGGAAATGGACGAGCGTCCGCGGGGCGGAAATGATTGAGCAAAAACCTGCCGTGCGTCGTTGGACGGACATGGAGGATAACCTGCTCCACGAGATGCTGAACGCCGGGTTGACCGCCGAGGAGATTGGTAAACGGCTGGCACGCACACCGATCGCTATCTATTCTCGGGTGCAGCATCTCGACAAAAAACGCCGCAAGCGTCCCGCCTCCTAATCGGCAATGGCATCGTGCGCTGGCAGGTTTCTTTTGCCCGAAGACCGCCCTGCCTCACGAGAGCTAACCCTCAATCTTTCGCACAGGACCGATTGAATCAACCAGATGCAGCAACCGTCTTGCCACCCCGGCCTCTACGACAACCCTTCCTCGATGGCGCGCGAAAACATTTTTATAGCCTGACATGTGGTTTCTTTGGTCAATGAAACAATGCCGAACAGACCGGGTGCCGGCTCGGGCGCATTCGACGGGGGAGCGACAATGGCAGTTAGCCTGTTAGCTTTGCCGCCCTACCCACTACGGGCCACGCCTTCAGCCCGGAAGCTCAACAGATGTGCACCGGGATGCGTTTCAGCTTTGCAGCGCGGAAATCCCGAACGTATAAAATATTACGGCATGCATGATGAAGCAACATGCAAGCCTTAGCGCCGGTTGCTGAACCATTGTGGACCGCGAGCTCGCTCAACAATCCAAAACGATTGTTTCGAACTAATCGTGCACGCGAGGTGCGTACCCAAGAAGACAGCCCTTGGTGTCCTAACACCGGGGGGCTATTCTTGCTCCGCTTTTGATCCTTTCAGCTTGCGCGCGTAGAAGCCGTCTTTTTCGACTATAGCTTTGATCTCTGCGCTGACCGAGAAGGCTGCCCTTCTCTTTTGCCATCTGAGGCCGTCAACGGCGGCGGGGATGCGATCTCCCCTCGTAATCACCAAAAGTTGGTCGCGTCGGCTGCTAAGATAGACGTCAAACATTCCCACCAAGCCCCAGGGAATTAAAGATGCTTTTATGGCTCAGCCGCTATTGCCGTAGTTCCAAGCTAGACATGAACAAACCCAAAGCGCGAGCTTTAAGAAGAGAGAGCGTTCCGTTCCGGCTTGAAAATATTTGCGGAGTGTTGCACATTATCCACAGCTCTGCCGAGGAAATGCGGCTTGCGCTACGTGTGAATGATCACAAACAATGGCACGCCGGTCCAGGCAGCGAATGATCTGATGCCATGATTCAAAGCAGTTTTGATATCCGGACCGTGGCGAATATGGATGTTGCATTAGAGCGCGTCTGTAAAAAGACGCCGCTCGGAGAGCAGCACGAGACGAGAGCGCTTGTAGCAGATGCCATTCTTCGATCCGCCAGGCATGGGAAGGTCTCGCTAGGCGCTCGCGACGCTGGGGAACGTGTGTCGGCGCGCCCTTCAAAGAGACCCCGGAAGTCAGCATAACGACGAGCAAGCGTCCCCAGCCGCCATGAATCTCGCGAGTTGTTGCATGGCCTGTTGCAGCGCCGCCGGCGATCATGGCAATCCGCTACCGCGCTGGGCGGAACAGCTTTGACGTCGCAGAGTTCAGCCAAGATGAAGTATCGTGGCGAGGTGTATCGGATTGTTCGAGGCGAGCCGCCTAACGTCTGCGTGGGGCATGATGTTCGGGCAGCTCTGAAAAAAAGAGACGACGAGACCGAGCGTGAAGCGGCAGGTGTGTCGGCCCAGAGCGCGCTTCATAGTGGCCGGCGTTTGCGAGTAGATGTTATAACACGATGGCCTAAGCAGGAGCCTTTTTGTGCACCCCTCTCTGATCCAAATCGATATCCAGGTTTATCAGTATTTGGAAGGCCGGAGAACCGATCCCTCGCAGACGCACAATGATATCTTACGTGAGATGATCGGCCTGCCCCTTTTAGACCAAAGTGTTTTCACCGATGGACTTGACACGACTGCGGAATGGAGCTGCGGATGGTCGGGTGCAGGCGTAGAGCTTCCAAATGGAACGAAACTTCGAATGAGTTATAATGGCCAGATGTACGCTGGGATCATCGCGCAGGGCGCCTGGCACACCGGCGGCGCGAGTTATCGTTCGCCTTCAGGCGCCGCCAGTGGCGTAGCGAGAGCGAGGCGAGGAACACGGGTGAGCGTGGATGGCTGGGCATACTGGGAGGTCCGGACGCCAGGCAGTGATAACTGGATTCGAATTGGCACGCTCCGAACGCGAGTGAGGCGCAAGCCGGCTTAAAGGGCAATCAATTGGCTCAGGAACTATCCCTGATCCAGCGATGGAACGATCGACGGCGAGTCCGCCTCTCGTTCCCGCAATAAGTTCAACCGATTCGCCAAGATGGCTGGCAGGCTTGTTCCATCCTTCGAGAGTACTGGACGCAGGCGCTCGCCGATTTCCTTGCAGATGGCGCGGGCGTGCATCTGATTGATTTGGAACTGGCCCTGCATGCTGAAATCCCTTCTGTGATTTCTTGCTCGACCAAAGCCCGACGCTCAAAATTGTTCTGCTCGTCTACCGCTAACTTTCATCTGGTCAGCAGGAACAAATCCACTCCGCTTTGCCATCAAGGGGCGCGGTGCAATAGGTTGCACACTACGGCGACGCCGACGCAGCGAATACCGCCCTGCAGCAGGCGATCGGACGCCGCGTGCGAGGCACTGGATCAGTCCATCGTCGAGTTGGGTGGTCAAGGAGGCGGCCGCAAGTCTGCCGGCAGGCATCGCTAACGACGCCAAAACACCCAAAACTCGGTTATTCGGCCCATGGCCAAATAACCTTCAGGGGAGCCTGAAGCCATATTTTATTACGATTGCAAGGGCTTGATGGTGGGCGCACCAGGGCTCGAACCTGGGACCCGATGATTAAGAGTCATCTGCTCTACCAACTGAGCTATGCGCCCGGAAGTCGCCGGGAAAGAGCCCTAACAAGAGGGCGTCGTTTAGCAAAGCGACCCCGCTATGTCCAGCAAGCCGGCGGAGTTTTCCCGGCTCCATCGAGGGGACGTAAATGGCGGAAAAGCCGCCGGATTCCGGTGGCTTTCCCTGTATTCCGATGGCCCTGGCAGGCTTTCGTCAGAGCCGTTCCGGACCGCCAGGGTCCCGCTCCCTGCCCTGCCCTTGCTCGATCGCGGTCGCCGCCATCCATGCCGTGCTCGAATTCGCGGTGCCGCCAGCCGTTACCGCCACCGTCGAACCGGTGTTCCATATGGGTCAGGATCTTGAGCCGGCGCTTCTGGCCCTCGTCCAGCGTCTTGTAGAGCGGATCGGCCGCATCGGCGATCTTCTTCAGCGCCGCCGCCGAGGCTCGCCATGTTGTCGGCGCGTTCGCGCAAGCGCGCCACCGGATCATCCTGCTGCGAGTCATCCGATCTGGCATTCATCCGCGCATTGGCGCGATCGATCCGCAGCTTGGCGAAATCCCGCACCGCGGTCTCGAGCGGCGGCCACAGCTTGTCCTGGTCCGGGGAAAGCTTCAGCCCGGCATGCACCGCGGCGATCCGCGCATCGGTCAAGGCCGCCCTGTCCTCCGGGTTCATCCGCATGTGTTCGTGGAACCACGGGCGATGCTGGGCATACACGACGGTGGTGCCGGCGATGGCGAGTACAGCTATGCCGGCGAGCAGGATCTTCTTCATGCGAACCTCCTTTGCAAGGTGGCCTTGAGGATGAGCGCGCTTCCATCTGCAATCAACTTACAGTTTGGCAAGAGACCTTCTCTTACCAAGATGTAATTCCGTTGTCTTCATGTCTCGTTCACAAATAGAAATGTTCCACGAACCGAAAACCTTCAGATCATGCCGAGCAAATGCGGCAGCCACAATGAAATCTCGGGAACATAGGTGATCAGGGCGAGGAAAATCAGCATCGCGCACAGCCATGGCAACACCGCGACGGTAATTTCGCTGATGCCCATCTTGGCGATGCCGCTGGCGATATAAAGGTTGAGTCCGACCGGCGGATGACAGAGACCGACTTCGGTGTTGACGATCATCAGGATGCCGAGATGCACCGGGTTGACGCCGAGTTTTGTCGCCAACGGATACAGGATCGGCGCCATGATCAGCAGGATCGACGACGGATCCATCACGTTGCCGGCCGCGAGCAGGATCAGGTTGACCACGAACAGGAAGGTCCATATTCCAAAGTTCTTGTCGATGATCCACGCCGCCATCTCCTGCGGGATCTGCTCATGCGTCATCAGGAACGAGAACAGCACCGCGTTGGTGATGATGTAGAGCAGCATCGAGCTCATGCTGGCGGCCTGCAACAAGACCTTCGGCACTTCGCCGAGTTTTAATTCCTTGTAGACGAACACGGTGATGAAGAAGGCGTAGACCGCGGCCACCGCGGCGGCTTCGGTCGGCGTGAAGATGCCGCCATAGATGCCGCCGAGCACGATTCCGATCAGCGCCAGCCCCCAAAAGCTCTCGCGAAAGGCGCGGAGCTGCTGGCCGAAACTCGCCTTCGGCATCCGCGGATAGTCGTTGCGTTTGGCGATGAACCAGGTCACCGCCGCCAGCATCAGCGCCAGCATGATTCCGGGCACGATGCCCGCCATGAACAACGCGCCGATCGAGGTGTTGGTCGACACGCCATACAGCACCAGGATGATCGACGGCGGCACCAGGATGCCGAGCGCGCCCGAGGTCGAGATCACGCCGACGCCGAACCGCCGGGGATAGCCGTGTTCCACCATCGCCGGCATCATGATCGAGCCGATCGCAACCACGGTCGCGACGCTCGATCCGGAAATCGCGGCAAACATCGCGCAGGCCGCGACGCCGGCCAATCCAAGTCCGCCGTTGAAATGACCGACCACCGACGTCGTGAACGCGATCATCCGCCTCGCCACCCCGCCGCGGGTCAGGAAGGTGCCGGCGAGAATGAAAAACGGGATCGCCATGATGCCGAAATTATCGAGACCGGAAAAAAGTTTCAGGCCGACGCTCTCGATCGGCACCTCGGTCATGGTGAACAGGAAGGTCAAAACCGTCAGGCCGAGCGAAATCGAGATCGGCATGCCCGTCAGCATCAGGGCGAACAGCAGTCCGAAGATGAAGGCAGCGCTCATCACGCTTCTCCAATGGCGATCGGCGCTTTCGCGCTGGTCACTTCGATGCCGTCGACATTGGTGGCGTCATGATGCGGCAGGTCGCCGGTGTTCCAGAACGTCCAGCAGACCTGGAGGAAGCGGAAGCACATCAGGTAGGAGCCGAGCGGAATGCAGGCGTAGACGATCCAGCTCGGCAATTCCAGATCGGGCGACACCTGATCGGTACTCATCAGCTCGATGACGAATTTGGCGCCCATGGTGCCGACGATGGCGGTGAACAGCGCGCCGCCGAGCAGTCCGAACAGGATGACGCCCTTGCGCCAGCGGTCGTTCAACTTGTTGATCAGCACGTCGACGCCGACATGGATGCCGGTGCGCACGCCATAGGCGGCGCCGAACTTCGCCATCCAGATGAACATGTAGATGCACAGCTCCTGCGACCAGGCGAGCCGGATCGGGAACAGGATCGGATACAGCAAGGGAATGTTGACCAGGAACCGGTGCACGACGGTAATGAAGGTCAGCACCGTCGCGGCTCCCATCAGGGCCGCGATGATGGTTTCCTCAAGCCGGTCGAGAATGCGTAGGAACATCTATAACCCCCGTGACGATCGAACGGCTCGCAACACCGCATGATCGTGCACCGCCTGGCGGCCGGACCGGCCGCGGACCCCCATGTGTTGCGCGCGGCCTTAACGCGCGATGAGCAAAAGTGGACCCCGGTTTTGCGTCCGATCGCGCGTCAAACCAACAACCACGGCTCAGTTCATCGGGCTGCGGCCCGTTTCCTTCAGGAATTCGTCGATCAGGGGCTGACCGACCCGCGACGCCACGTCCTTGTAGACCGGCATCATCGCCTTGCGCATCGCCTCGTCCTGCTCGGTCGTCAGCGTGATGATCTCGCTCTTGCCGGCCTTCTTGATGGCTTCGAGCGCTTCGTCGTTATCCTGGGCGGACGCGCCGTTGCCGAACTCGGTGGCTTCCTTCATCGCCTTGGAGAGCTCGTCGCGAATGTCGGCCGGCAGGCCGTCCCAGAACTTCTTGTTCACGACCACGACGTAGCCGATATAGCCGTGGTTGGTCACCGTCATGTACTTCTGCACTTCGTTCATTTTCTGGGTGTAGATGTTCGACCAGGTGTTTTCCTGGCCGTCCACCACGCCGGTCTGCAGCGCCTGATAGACGTCGCTGAACGCCATCACCTGCGGGATCGCGCCGAGCGTGCGGAACTGGGCTTCCAGCACCTTCGACGACTGGATGCGGAATTTCAGGCCCTTGTAGTCGGCCGGATCGACCAGCTTCTTGTTGGCGCTCATCTGCTTGAAGCCGTTGTCCCAATACGCCAGACCGGTCATGCCCTTGCTGTCCAAAAGCTTGAGCAGGCGCGCGCCGAGCGGACCGTCGGTGACTTTGCGCAACGTCTTGAGGTCGGGCAGGATGTAGGGCAGGTCGAACACCTCGAATTCCTTGATGCCGATCGGGCCGAACTTGGAGTTCGACGGCGCCAGCATCTGCACCGCGCCGAGCTGCAGCGCCTCGAGTTCTTCCTTGTCCTTGTAGAGCGTGGAGTTCGGGTAGACCTCGACCTTGACCCTGCCGTTGGTGTATTTTTCGGCGAGTTCCTTGAACTTGTCGGCCGCCTTGCCCTTTGGCGTGTCGGACGCCACCACATGGCTGAACTTGATGACGATCGGCGAATCCGCCGCCGATGCCGGGCCGGTCAAAAATCCTGCCAGGGCCAAAGCCGCTACCGAAGCGGCCAAAATCGATTTATGCATGTTTCCTCCGCGCGTTTCTTGCCGGGCGCGTCTCAACGCAGCCCCCAAATCTTGCCTGCGGCACCAATACAGACATGCCACCGGAAATGCCATTGCCCCTTTAGCAGGGACCTTTTGTCACTTTGCTGCAGTGCAAAATGAGACATTTTGCTTAATTGCACCCATCCGCGGCATCGCCACCGGCGCAACCAGCTGCTCTACGCCTCGGCCGGCGTGATGGTGGTCGGAACCGATCAAGGCGCCTGGGTGGTGCCGCCGCAGCAGGCGATCTGGATTCCCGCAAGCGTCGACCATGAGATCCGCATGATCGGCGACGTCTCGACGCGGAGCATCTACCTCAGGGACGGCGTGATCGCGAAAGCTCCCGGCCGCTGCCAGGTGCTGGGCGTATCGCCTCTGCTCAGCCGCCTGCTGATGGAGGCCGTCGATCTGCCGGTCGCCTGGCAAGGTTGCGCGCGCGCCAATCACATCATGCAGCTGATCCTTCTTGAGCTGGCGTCATCCGTCGAACTGCCGCTGTGCGTTCCGATACCGCTCCACGCCAAGCTGGCGTCGAAGTGCCGGAAGTTCCTGGCCAAGCCGAATACGCAAGACACCATCGACGATTGGTCGGACGCGCTCCACATGAGTCGCCGGGCTTTCACGCGGTTGTTCCGGGAGGAGACCGGCATGAGCTTCTCGGCGTGGCGGCAACAGGCGATCGTCGTCGTGGCCCTTTCGCGGCTGCTGTCCGGCGAAAGCGTCACCGCCGTCGCGATCGACTATGGATACTCCAACGCCGGCGCCTTCAGCAGCATGTTCCGCCGCATCACCGGAACGACGCCGACCGACTATCTGGCGCGGAACGAGGGGGTCGCAAGAAACCTCAGCAAGACGCCGACGTCAGCTCACACCCCAAGACGCCCGGCGATGTGATCCCCGACCCGGAGCGCGTTCGCGATGATGGTCAAGGTCGGATTGACGGCGCCGATCGACGGGAAAAAGCTCGCGTCGGTCACATATAGATTATCGATCCCATGCGCCCTGCAATTAACGTCGAGAACCGATTGTTTCGGATCGGTCCCGAACCGCAGCGTGCCAGCCTGGTGCGCGGTGCCTCCGATCGGCACGTCCTTGCCGAGATAGAGCGAACGCTCGAACAAATGCGGATGAACGTCGAGTTTGCCGCATAAGTCGCGCAATTTCTGCTTCAGGCGCCGGTGTGCTTCCATGTTGGTCGGCGTCAGGTCGAGATTGACGCGATCGCCATCGTAGAAGATCCGGTTCTGCGGAAGCGGCAGGTCTTCCGAAGTCAGCCAGAAGTCGATCGAATGCTGAGCGAGCCAGTCGAACGGCTTGTTGGGAAACCATTGCAGGAAGTCCGGCAATCCCTCGCCGTGAATCTGGGCGCCATCCGATTTGCCGACCATCTGGATGTGGCCGAGCGGAAAATTCCAGTCGTCGGCGCCGAAATAAAAATCGTTCAACCCCAGGGTCTTCTGAAATCGGGTCGGATTGGGCGTTCGCGAGATGGCGAGGATCGTCGTGTTGTTGTGCCGCATGTAGTTGCGGCCGACAAGGCCGGAACCGTTGGCGAGGCCGTTGGGATGATCGTCGTTGGCCGATCGAAGCATCAGCAGCGCCGATGAAAGCGCGCCGCAGGCCACCACGACGATATCCCCGGTAGCGGTCGTGGTGACGCCATCGCGTAAAATCTCGACACCGGAAACCCGTGCGCCGCCGGAATCGGTGGCAAGCCGGGTGACGTAGCTTCCGGTTTGCAGCGTCAAATTCCGGTGCGCCTGCAGCGCCGGATCGACACAAATGATCTGGGCATCGGCTTTGCCGTTGGTGAGGCAGGGATAGCCGTCAAACGCGTTGCAGCGAATGCAGGGCGAATGCGGCAGCGCCTTGTCGCCGACTTCGTCGAGCAGGATTCCCACCGGCAGATGAAACGGATGATGGCCCTCGCGCTTGAGCCCGTCGAACAATTCCTGAATGCGCGGTTCGTGGGTCAGTGGCGGATAGGCGTAAGGCCGTTGCGAAGGCGGCTCGGTCGGATCCTCGCCGCGCAGCCCGTGGACGTGATAGAGTTCTTCGGCGGCCTGGTAGTAGGGTTCGAACGCATCATATTGCAGCGGCCACGCCGGCGAAATTCCATCCGGATGTCGGATTTCGTCAAAATCCCGTTCGCGCAGCCGCAGCAGAACGGCGCCATAGACCTTGCTGTTGCCGCCGACAAAATAGTGCAGTCCGGGATGAAAGCTCTTGCCCTCGGAACTATACCAGAGCTCGCTGGTTTGATACCGCGCATCCATGAAGACCGCCTGGGTATCCCAATTCTCGCGCTCCCGCGGCAGGTAGCCGCCGCGCTCGAGCAACAGGACGCGCTTGCCGGTCTGGGCCAGGCGCCACGCCATGGTGCCGCCGCCCGGTCCCGAGCCGATGATGACGACGTCGTAATGCCCGCTGCTCACGATCCGTTTTGCCTTCCCGAGGGTTCCGGGCTAACGCTTTCGAAGCGGAGTTGTGCCCGCCGGATATGAACGGCTCGCCAATTCGCGATGAACTCAAGCAGGGTAACACCTCATGATCAGTTTGGGCATGGTTCTAACGCTTGCCATCCGTGCGGGCCTGGTCCTGTTGTTCTTCCCCTTCAGCGCGCTCGACAAACTGCTCAACTTCAGGGGAGCCGTTGCCCAGGCTGGCGAGGCGACGCCAAGCCGGACTTTCGCTGTCGCACTGATCGTGGCCGGGCTTTGCGTCGAAGTGTTCATGTCGGTGGGCGTCGTGACCGGAATTGCGGACCGCGCCTGTGCGTTCGTTCTCGCTGGCTACTGCGCCGTAACGGCGTTGCTGTGGAAGCAATTCTGGAAGCCTGGCGACTTCTGGAAGTCGAGTACCGGACAGGGAAGGACCCTGTTCTGGGATTTTCTGAAGAACTTCGCGCTGGGCGCCGGGTTCCTGCTGATTACGTTCGGGACCGACGCAACATCGGCAGCCCATTTCATCGCCCATCCGACGGCGTCCAGCCATCCCTATCGTGCGGCTGACCATGCCGCCCGCCAATGAGCGTTGTGGCCAAATATCTTGCACGGATTGAACTGGTCTGCGCCGATCCGGACGGCTTGGCCGAATTCTACCGCGCTGCGTTTGGATGTGGAGGAACCCGGTGCGGTGTCGCCTCTGCCGGCGGCAATTTCGAGCTTCGGCTGGGTGACCAAACCATCCGGCTTATCCATGCCGGTCCAGGCGGCCGCGCCTATCCTTCGGATGTCCCCGGCTGGAGTCCACTGTTCCAGCATATCGCCATCGTTGCTGGCGACATGGAGCGGGCATACGCCCATCTTCGCACCGTCCCGGGGTGGACGCCGATCTCGAACTCGGGACCCCAGGTCCTGCCCATCGCGTCGGGCGGCGTCACCGCCTTCAAGTTTCGCGATCCGGAAGGCCATCCGCTGGAATTGATCGCATTTCCCGCAGGCGCCGTTCCTCCGCAATGGCAGATGCAATCGCGGAATATATGCCTGGGAATTGATCACTCGGCGGTCTCGGTTTCACGCACAGCGACCAGTATCGCGTTTTATGAAAGCCTCGGTCTAAATCGCAGCGCTCACTCGCTCAACGTTGGCCCGGAACAGGCCCGGCTCGACGACCTTGCCGGCGCGGTGGTTCAGGTCACGGCCCTTGCGCCATTCCAGATCACCCCGCATGTCGAGCTGTTGTGCTATCAGGGCGATTTCGACCGGCGCATACCCGCGCAAGGAATCAACGACATAGCGGCCACCCGTCTGGTGTTGACGATCCAAAATCACGTTGCCCTCGAAGCCATATGCGCGCGTATGTCGGACGCGCTGCTGTCCGGGCCTGAGTTGCGCAAGGATAATTCCTGCCGGGCGCTGCTGCAGGATCCCGATGGGCACTTGATCTGGCTGGAGACCGCAAACTGATAAAAAGTCGCCTCAGAATTTCGCGATCAGGAAAACGCCGGCGACCATGAGGGCACATCCAGCCAATCGCGGCAGGCTGGCCGTATGCTGCGCAAAACCGATCCAGCCGAAATGGTCGAGCAGCACCGAGAAAATGATCTGACCTGCGACGACGAGGCCTACCAGCTCGCCGGCGCCAAGACGCGGGGCAAGCAGAATGCCGCCGGTGAGGTAAATGGTCCCCATCAATCCGCCGGCAAACCAGACGTACCAAGGCGCGGCCCGCAGCATTTCGCGGGAAGGCCATTCCGAGGTCAGCGACCACGTCAAAACCACCGTAGCAATCAAACCGATCGCCATGTTGACGGCGGCCGGGATATAATCATTGCCAAGGGATTTTCCTAACAGCGCATTGGTCGCAACCTGCGTTGTCAACACGACGCCGAGCAGGACCGCGAAGGGCGCAAATAGCCAGCTCATGGTATCTCGTGCTCCTGACCTGGAAAATATCACTTCGTCCAGCGTACATCGATTTTGGGCAAGCCGCGCCGTTTGCTGACGGATGGGCGTGGGTCTCATGATTGGTCAGGGGTTCGACGTCCGCAATGGATTAATCGTGCGAAAGCGCCGTGGCAGTCGGCCCCAAGGTCCATCGACAGGGCCATCAAATCGGCCATCGCCAGCCCTGCCCCGGCTGATTGACTTCCCTCCCGGCCCAACTAACGTTATGACCTGCCCGTAGCCCGCCGGCAATCGCGCAGGGGGCGATATCAGGTTCACAGGAATTTTCGCAACGCCATGAGCGGCAGCCCGCGGAGCAGAATGGCCGACGCCGATCCTGTGATGGATGCCGTTGCGGGCATTCGGCAACGTCGCTCGCCGGTGCTCTGGGCGACGCGGTTCGCCGCACGGTTCGATCTGTTCGACATCGCCACCGTCGTGCTGCTCGCGGCCGTCACCGTCATCGCGCTATGCACCTTCCGCGACTACGCGATCTCCAACGACGAGGGTGTGCAGCATCATTACGGCGAGCTGATTCTCAATTACTACGCCAGTGGCTTCAGGGATCAGAGCGCCTTCCATTTCGAGAACCTCTATCTCTATGGCGGCCTGTTCGACATCATCGCCGTGTCGCTGTCGCATCTGCTCCCGATCGATCCCTACGACTTGCGCCATATCCTGTGCGCGCTGATCGGAATTACCGGCATCGGGGCAACGGCTGCGACCGCGCGTTCGATAGCGGGCCCGCGCGCCGGCCTGCTCGCTGCGATCGCACTTGGCATTTGCGGCGCGTGGTACGGCACCATGTTCAACCACACCAAGGACATTCCGTTTGCCGCCGCGATGATGGGCGCGACGTTGTTCCTGATCAGGATCGGGCGGCTTTTGCCTTCGCCTCGGCTTGGCGATATCGCGGCGTTCGGCGTACTGGCCGGCGCCGCGCTCGGCATGCGCGTGCTCGGCCTCATCCTGCTGATCTATGTCGGCCTTGCGATCGCGATCTACCTGCCGCGGTCGCGCGACGGCCGCGCCGGCGGCCGTCCGCGGTGGCGCTTCGCGATCGTCTCGCTGGCGCGGATGCTGCCCGCTCTGGCGCTCGCCTATCTCGTCATGATCTTCGCGTGGCCGTGGGCCGCGCTGGCGCCGCTCAATCCGATCCGCGGCCTGATCACCTTCGCCGATTTTCATTACGGCATCCGCACCATCTTCGCAGGGAATGTCTACGATATGGAGGACGTGCCACGGCTGTATGTCCCGGTCTATGTGCTGATCAAGCTGCCGCTGTTGACGCTGTGCGGCGCGGCGCTGGCGATGCTGTCGCTGCTGCCGCCGCGGCGCGCCGGCGGCTGGCCGCCACGACAGCGTCGGGATATCGCGCTGCTCTCGGTCGCGGCGATTTTTCCGCTTGCTTGCGAAGTGATGGCCCACGGGCCGGCCTTCAGCGGATTGCGCCATTTCCTGTTCGTGATCCCGCCGCTGGCGGCGCTGGCCGGCGTCGGCCTCGACCGGGTGCTGACGGCACTGGCGGCGCGCAGCCGCTGGCTTGCCACCGGCGCGCTTGCATTGGGAAGCGTCTGCTGGTTGTGGAACGCGGCCACGCTGGTGCGGCTGCATCCGGACGAATATTTGTTCTACAATTCCGCGGTCGGCGGGCTCGAGGGCGCATCGCGGCGCTACGATATGGACTATTGGTTCAACAGCATGCCGGAGGCGATCGACAAGCTGGAAACCTATCTGCGCAACGCCCCGCCGGACGGTTCGAACTGGCAAAAGCAGGTCTATTCGGTCGCGGTGTGCGGCGAGCGGCTCGCGTTCGACAAGACCGTGACCCTGCCGCAACTGCGATTCGACTTCATGCCGACCTGGGAGCAGTCCGACTTCTTCATCGCGCCGACCCAGATGAACTGCGACAGCGATCTCGACGGCAACGTGGTCGCGACCGTCGAACGGCTCGGCGTCGTGATCGCCACCATCAAGGATCGCCGCGCCAAGACCCGGCCATTGTCGGCGGCGGCGCAGTAGACGCCACCACAACAACATGAGTCAGCGTTCGGCCCACCTCTCCCACCCAACTCGGGTTTACCCGAGTTGGGCATCAATATTTTTCGAAGTCGGATATATCCGACTTCGATGGGAGAGGTGAAGATTGCCCGCGCCATTCGCTCAGAGACGCTGAAAAGATCAGGGCTTATGCCCCTTCTGCCGCAGCGCTTCGGTCAGGCGCACTTTGAGATCATCGGCCGCCTTGCGGCCGCCGTCGCGGCCGACCTGCATGACCTGCTCGGTGATGGCCGGCGATTTCTGCAGCAGCTTTTGTCCGGCCGGGCTGCGATAGAACGCCTCGATCTGGCGCAACTCTTCCGTGGTAAAAGTGGTGGCATAGACCGTCGCGGCGGCGTCGACCATCGAATTGTAATAGGGCGTATAGGCATCTGCGATATCAGGCATCAACCGATTGTAGTCCTGCTCGATCTCCGGCCGGTCCTGCGTCAGCCCGGGCTTGATGGTGAGCAGGATCACCGGCAGCAGCGCCTTGTACTGATCCGACAGTTTAAGGGTTGTCACCAGCGCGCGCGCCGCCGACATCGCATCGGGGGATGGCGCTTGCGCCTGGGCCGCGGCCGCCGGGAACAGCAGCAGCGCAGCGATGACCGTCACGCGTTTGAACATGGCCAAACTCCTCGTAAAATAAATCAAGCAATGTTTCGGAGCCGACTTCAGGCCGGCTCCGGTTTCAAGGACGCGGCCTCGGAGGCCTCGGCCTCGTCGACGTCGACGAACAGGGTCGGTACCGCTTTGGCCCGGTCCAGCACCCATGCCAGCGCGGTCATGATCGCCATGCCGGCGATGCTGAGCACGATCTGCTTCCAGATGCCGCCGGGGTTCTGCACCAGGATGTAATGCACGCCGAACGACAGGAACACGCCGAGACAGAAATTCGGCAGCGAATGCTGGCCGCACAGCACCAGCGGCCGCAACCAGTGCGAGGTCAGCGGTCCCCAATGGCGCGGGACATAGCGCGCGACCACCACCGCCAAGGCAAGGAAATGGGTGAAACGCAGCATATCCAGGTCGGATTTGTCGATCGGGTAGATCACCTTGATCATCCATTTCGGAATCAGCGATCCCAGGAAGTCGCTGTGCCAGGTCATCACGATCAGGAAGGCGAACGCGATCCAGGCCAGCGCGATGGCGAGCGTGATGCGCGACTGGATCAGCGGCCAGATCCGCGCCGCGCCGCCGGTGCTGCACCACGCCGCGAACACGAACATCATTTGCCAGGCGAACGGGTTGAAGTACCAGTAGGTGCCCGGCGGATAGGAGGCGAGATTCCAGTTGAACAGGCGCGCGCAGATATAGAGCACGACCGAAGCGGCCAGCGTCAGGTTCGGCTTGCGCACCATCGCCCACAACATCATCGGCGCCGTGAACACCAGCACGATGTAGAGCGGCAGCACGTCGAGATCGACCGGCTTGTAGCGCAGCGTCAGGGCCTGCCAGATCAACTCGTCCGGATGGGCGAGGAAATTGGCGACGTTGAACTCGTCCTTGTACATCGGATTGTCGAACTTGCGCGCGGCGCGGGCGATCTGCGCGGTGAACGTCAGGAACAGCAGGATGTGCGCGACATACATCTGCCAGGCCCGTGTCCACAGCCGCTTGGCGGCCGCAAGTACATTGCCGCCCTTGATGATCGGGCCGTAGATGTAGCCGGCGAGATAACCGGAAATGAACACGAAGAATTCGGCGGCATCGCTGAAGCCGTAATTGCGCAGCGTCAGCCACGACACGACGTCGTCCGGAATGTGATCGAGGAAGATCATCCACAACCCGAGGCCGCGGAAGAAATCGAGCCGAAGGTCCCGTTCGATCGCTTCCGAGAGTGATGCCTTGTTCTTCGCCATGGTCCCCGTCCATCTGGTTCGAATAGCCGTTGCGCCTCAATTCCGCTCCGGCTGCCCGAAGCGTCGACCAACGCACCTCGCCCACTGGCGAAGCCGGTCGATGCAATTAAAAGATCAAAAAAGTCCCTGCCTGCCGCCCGGCATCATAGCGAACAACGGCGGCAGTGGAAGCCGGGGCGGCCCCGAAATCGACCGTCCGGCCGTCCCTTTCAGCGCAGTCGCTTGTACCAGGCCAGCAGCCAAGCCACGGCGGACATGATTGTAATGCCGAGCAGGCCAACCAGAATATGCACGCCGAGACCGGCGGAGGTCTCCATCAGCACGAAATAACCCGTGAACGCCAGAAACACGCCGAGCGCGAAAATCTCCAGGGAATGCTGGCCGCACAGGATCATCGGCCCGAGCCAGCGCGATTGCAGGCCGGGCGATCCCGCCGGCACGAAGCGAATGGCAATGACCGCCAGCGCCAGGAAGTGCGCGAACCGCAGCACGTCCAGATCGGTCTTGTCGATCGGATACATCCATTGCTCCAGCCAGTGCGGGATTACGTAGCTGAGCGGCGGGTAGTACCAGGTCAAGGTGACGTAGAACGCCGCGAACAGGTAGGCGAACGCGATCCACATCGTGACCGGCGAGGACAACAATCCCGCCATCCGCCTCGTGCCGCCCAGCGCGCACCAGGCGCCAAACACGAACAGCATCTGCCAGGCGAACGGGTTGAAAGACCAGAAGCCTGAGGGAAAGGCGTTGAGGTGCAAATCATAGTGCCAGCACAGCGCATAAAGCCCAACCGACATCGCCAGCGTGAGATTGGGCAGCCATTTTATCAGCACCAGGATCAGCGGCAGGAAGGACATCAGCACGATGTAGAGCGGCAGCACGTCCATGTTGAGCGGGCGATAGCGAAGTAGCAGCGCCTGACCCATAGCCTGCGCGGGCTGATTGAGGAAATCGATGATCTCCATTTCCTTGGCGTAAAACGGCTTGTCCAGCACCACGGCGATGTAGGAGACCTCCGCCACCAGCACCGTGAACAGCAGGATGTGCATGGCATAGATCTGCCAGACCCGGCGAAACACCCGCGCCGCCGCAATGACAAAACCGGACTGCAGCATCGAGCGTCCGTAGACGAAGGCTGCGGTATAGCCGGAGATGAAAATGAAGATCTCGGCGGCGTCGCTGAAGCCGTAAGTGCGGATGGTGAACATCGAGAGCAGATCGGGCGAGACGTGATCGATGTAGATCAGCCACAGCGCGAGGCCGCGAAACAAATCGAGCCGCAATTCGCGCTGGCCGGCCGCCGGCAGCGAAGCCGCCATCGTGAACGTGGCCGGATGCGGCGCAGCGTCCCGCACCGCCGCGCCCGCCGGCGATCCGGCAACCTGATCGGCAATCGACATGATCCAGCCCGTGACTCGGCTTCAGCGCCGGTACGGGCGGGATCATATCGAGCCGCATCATGCAGGCCAAGCCGCGCGGCCCCGATTTACCGCCATCCCCACGCAAAAACGCGGCGCCGGAGACGCCGCGTTTTGTGTCTATCGATGCCAGGGCATTCCGGAGCGATCGGAACGACCTCCTGGCGTCAGCCCGCGGCCTGCGCCGGGGCGTCGCGCTCGTGCTTCATGACAATCTTGTTGAGCGCGCCGAGATAGGCTTTTGCCGAGGCCACCAAGGTATCGGGGTCGGACGCCTTCGAGGTCATCGAGCGCCCCTCATGGGCGAGCCGGACCGAGACCTCGGCCTGGGCGTCGGTGCCCTCGGTGACGGCGTGGACCTGGTAGAGCTCGAGCTTGGCCTCGTGCGGCACCAGCGCCTTGATGCAGTTGAACACCGCATCGACCGGGCCGTTGCCTTCGGCTTCCTCGATCTTGATCTGGCCGCCGACATCGAGCTTCATGGTGGCGCGCTGCGGCCCATGGGTGCCGGCGATCACGGTCAGCGAGGCCAGTTTGATGCGGTCATGGGACGCCGCGATCTCCTGATCGACCAGCGCCTCGATGTCCTCGTCATAGATGTCCTTCTTGCGGTCGGCCAGCGCCTTCATCCGCACGAACGCGTCTTCCAGCTGGTTGGCGCCGAGCTTGTAGCCCATCTCCTCCAGCTTGTGCACGAAGGCATGCCGTCCGGAATGCTTGCCGAGCACCAGCGAGGATTTCTTCAGGCCGATCATCTCGGGACGCATGATCTCGTAGGTGGAAGCATCCTTCAGCACGCCGTCCTGGTGAATGCCGCTTTCATGCGCGAACGCGTTGCGGCCGACGATCGCCTTGTTGTACTGCACCGGGAACGAGGTCGCCGCCGACACCAGTTTCGAGGCCCGCGTCAGCTGCGTGGTGTCGATGTTGTTCCACCACGGAAATATGTCGTTGCGGACGTTGATCGCCATCACCACTTCCTCGAGCGCGGCGTTGCCGGCCCGCTCGCCGATGCCGTTGACGGTGCATTCGATCTGCCGCGCGCCGCCCGCGATGCCGGCCAGCGAATTCGCCACCGCCATGCCGAGATCGTTGTGGCAATGCACGGAAAATACCGCCTTGTCGGAGTTCGGCACCCGCTGGATCAGCGTGCGCATGAAATGGGTGTATTCCTCCGGCGTGGTGTAGCCGACGGTATCGGGCAGATTGACCGTGGTGGCGCCGGCCTTGATCACCGCCTCGACGATCCGGCAGAGGTAGTCCATCTCGCTGCGGGTGGCGTCTTCGGCCGACCATTCGACGTCGTCGATCTGGTTGCGGGCGCGGGTGACGTTGGCGATCGACAGCTCCATCACCTGCTCGGGCGTCATGTTGAGTTTCACGCGCATGTGCAGCGGCGAGGTCGCGATCACGGTGTGGACGCGGCCGCGGCGGGCGAACTTTACGGCTTCGGCGCAGCGGTCGATGTCCTTCGGATTGGCGCGCGACAGCCCTGCGATGACGGAGTTTTTGGAGCGCCGGGCGATCTCGCTGACCGCCTGGAAATCGCCTTCCGAGGTGATCGGGAATCCCGCCTCGATCACGTCGACGCCCATGTCGTCGAGCATCTCGGCGATCTCGATCTTTTCCTCGAACGTCATGGTCGCGCCGGGGCACTGCTCGCCGTCGCGCAGGGTGGTGTCGAATATGATTACGCGGTCCTTTTCGGACTTTTTGCCGGTGGTCATCTCTGAGATTCCTTGTAGCTGGTGCGCTGCTTTGTTCGGAGCGCTAAGGGGGTTCTTTCGATCTCGCGCAGCCCCTGAGTGCCCAGGCGCAACCGCCCAGACGGCCCTCAGGGGCCGATAAGAAGCAGAAGCCCGCCAATAAGCAGGGTGGGCATGGACGCAGCCGAAGTCGCGCGGGTGAAGGCCACTTTGGCCGCCCCACCTCGAACTCCGAACTTTTCGCTGCGAATCAGCATTGCCAGACCCTTGGGAGACCGCATCCTCGGCCAAAACCATTGACGGTTTGTTGCCAATGAGGCGTCTCGGCGTCCGTTCTAGACGAGAACCGGCGACCGCCGCAATGCCAAAAGATGGTCAGGAGAGGGTCATAGAGGCTGACCTAATTTGTAGGGCGAATTGGTCGAAGGCCAATCCGCCATGGCCTCGTACCTGGGATCTGTTGACAGCTACGTCATTGCGAGGAGCACTTGCGACGAAGCAATCCAGATGTTCCTTGTTGCACTGGATTGCTTCGCGGAGCCTGTCATCGGGCGCGCGTTCGCGCGACCCGTTGGCTCGCAATGACGGGTGATCCGCCATCGGCAAACGCCGCGCCGGATCGGTGGGTTACGGCGGAGCCTAACCCACCCTTACGATTTCGCCGCCTTCTTCACGCCCGCCTTCTTCACCGCGGTCTTCCTGCCCTCGTGCTCGAGCGCCTGGCGCACCTGCTTGAACTCGGCGAGCCCAGCGGCGTCGACTTTGGGGAATTGCAGGTCAAGCGCGTCGAGGGCGCTGACGATGGCCGAACCGATCACCACGCGGGCGAACCATTTGTGGTCTGCCGGCACCACGATCCACGGCGCCGCCGGGCTCGCGGTGTGGCGGACCATGTCCTGATACGCCGCCTGATATTTCGGCCACAGCGCGCGCTCGCTGATGTCGGCCATCGAAAACTTCCAGTTCTTGGCCGGCTGGCCGAGCCGGTCGAGAAAGCGCTCGCGCTGCTCCGGCTTCGACACGTTGAGGAAGAACTTCAGGATCACGGTGCCGTTGCGGGCGAGATAGCGCTCGAACGCGGAGATGTCCTCGAACCGCTCGCGCCAGATATTCCGGGTCACGAGCCTCTTTGGAAGCTTTTCCTTCGCCAGCGTCTCCGGATGCACCCGCACCACCAGGCATTCCTCGTAATAAGAGCGGTTGAAGATGCCGATACGGCCGCGCTCGGGCAGCGCCACCATGCTGCGCCACATGAAATCGTGGTCGAGCTCCCGCGCCGACGGCTGCTTGAACGAGGTCACCTCGCAGCCCTGCGGATTGACGCCGTCGAACACGCTCTTGATCGCGCTGTCCTTGCCGGCGGCGTCCATGCCCTGGAAGATCAACAGCAGCGACCAGCGATCCTGCGCGTAAAGCCGTTCCTGAAAATCATTCAGCCGTTTGCGATTGGCCTCGATGATCTTCTCGCCCTTGTCCTTGTCGAGCCCGCCCTTCTCGGCGGTCGGGTGCGATTTCAGATGGAATTCGCCTGACCCGTCGACGCGGAACGGCGCGACAAACGGCTTTAGCTCGACCGCGAGCGGCAAGGTTTTCTTGGCGGATTTTTTGGAAGGTGTTTTGCTCATGACGTTGCCTTGCTGTTCAGGTGCTGAACTGCCGCTCGAGCCAGGCCGTGACAAAGCGCGGCATCGCTGAGGTAAGATCGCCCGGCCCGCGCACCAGATGGATCCGTGACAGTTCCGGATGCTGCTGACGCGCGAGATTGGCCTCGATGCGCGCGCGCAATGCCTCGCCGGTCAGCGCGACATCCAGAATACGCATCATGGCGATGATCGAGCCCATCACGACGACGTCCCAATCGGGAGCCGCGCGGTAATCGGCGGGTGTGAGCCCGGTCTCCTCTTCCATCTCGCGCGCGACGCTGCCTGATATGTCGAGCCTGCCGTCGCGGACATCGCTTGGATCCGGCGTGCCCGAGGGGAAATAGACCCGGCCGGCGGTGGCGTTCTGCGGGCCCATCTCGCCGAGTGCGAACGCGCCGTCGGAGCAGCGCAGCGCGCCCATGCCAAAACCGTCGAACACGTCCTTGTCCGGAAAGCCCCAGTCGCGCCAGGCGAGGAAACTCGCGAACGAAACCTCGAACGCTTCGGCGCTGAAGCCATCGCCGGAAAAGGCCGGCTTGCGTCCCAGCAGCACGCGCCCGTTCCACATCTGCGGCTTTTCGGCCTGACGCGCGGCAAAATGCGCGTCGATATCCCGGCTCCGCTCGGCCGCGAACGGCCAGGAAAATGGCCGCACCGGCAAATCGAGCGTCGTGACGCGGCGAATCATCGGGTCCGTCATCGCCGGCGGCTGTTTCTTCGTTCCATTGCCGGCAGGATAGTGCAGTGCACCGGGCTTGAGAAGCTGACTTTGTATCAACGCGCGGCACTGAAGGGCCGTCTCACAATTTATTCCGGCAGGTGCGCGTCATCTTTTCGCAGGGCCTCTCAGGCGATGCGCTGGTCAAGCGTGATTTGACCGAATAGAATCCGCGGACAACAACGGGCTTGGAACAACAAGCCTGCAACGGGGAGGAACACCATGAATTGCACACTCACGGCGTTATCGATCGCTGCCGCCTTTGCCGCCGGCTGCGGCGTCACCCATCTGCTGCGGCCGGCGATCGCGGCCGATGCCATCATGCCGCAGATCATCCACACCGGCGATTTCTCCGGCGACGCGCTCGGCCCGGCCAACGCCGGCGGCATGCATTCCAAGATGTTCGTCAACGCCGAGGGCGCGACGATCTCGATTCAGGACGGCAATGTCGGCAAGCATATGCATCCCAACACCAACGAGATCCAGTACATCCTCGAGGGCACCGGCACGATCTGGCTCGGCGACAAGGAAGTCGAGGTCAAGCCGGGCGACCTGGTCATCATCCCGAAGGGCACCCCGCATGGCGGCACCAAGCCGAAAGGCCGTGACCTCAAGGCGATCGCGATCAAGACCCCGCCGCAGGCGCCGGATGATACCAAGATGCTGAATTGATGCTGGGCTGACTAATGCTCGGCTGAGCGTTTGCTCTCCCCTCCCCCTTGCGGGGTCCGAGGCGAGCAAAGCTCGCTCTCGAGGTCGGGGGTGGGGGTCTCCAAGCACGGCTTCCGCTGTGGCACCCCCCACCCCGACCCTCCCCCGCATCCGCCTTCGCCCGAAGGCGGGCTTCGTCGGACAAGAGGGGGAGGGAGAACCAATTACGGCTTGGAAAATGTCCCGATCAAACCGGTCGCGCCCTTGACGTGGCCGTCGAGCGCCTTGAACAGTTCGTCGCGGGTCAGGCCGGGCTTGAGCGCGGATGGTTCGAGGTCGGTCGCCATCAGGGTGAAAATGTAGTGGTGCGGCGCGCCGGGGGGCGTGCAGGGGCCGGAGTAATACGGAACTTTCTGGGTGCTGGTGCCGCCGACATATTTGTCGCTCTCCTTGGACACTTCGCCCTCGGCAAAGCCTGTCACCGACGGCGCGATGCCGTAGGCCACCCAATGGCTGACACCGGCTGGCGGACGGCCTTCCGGATCAAGCATCAACAACGCAAAACTCTTGGTGCCTTCGGGCGGATTGCTCCACGCCAACGCCGGCGAGATGTTTTCGCCGACGCAATTCGGATTGGCCTTGTTGTTGCCGGCGTTCTTGGTGGCGAACCGCGCGCCGTCCTTGAAGTCGGGCGAACTCAGCGTGAACGCGGCTTGCGCCTTGGCCTGATGAGAACCGCTGAAGGCGGCCAGCGTGACCGCGCACGCCAGGAGTGAAACTCGAAGCAGCATGACATCTCCCTTTATTTTGTAGTTGTTGTTGATGGATCGACCGGAGTGTATCCCGCGCCTCGCCGGGATCAAGGCAACTGCCCCGCCGGATGGCGTGCAGCCCTTCAACACCATATTTCTCGAAATAATCCTCCCTCTCACGGCGAAATGAGCAGGATTGCCGCCTCGGCCGCAGGTTCCCAGAACCCGCGCGACCGCCACGGGTCTGACGATACCACGCGTCCTGGTCGCTACTTGGCAGCTACTTGGCAGTTGATCTCATGGCCCTTTTGATCTTCCCTCCCCTCGATAGCCTTGTCTCGATCGATTTGGCGCGGGAGAACCAGTGCAACAGCGAGACGTCCACCCATGCCCGCCCCGGCGCTGATCGCCTTTGCCCATGTCGGCAAGAGTTTTGACGGCGGCCACATCAGGGCGGTCGACGACATCTCGCTCGAAATCGCCGAGGGCGAGTTCCTCGCCATTGTCGGCGGTTCCGGTTCGGGCAAGACCACGCTGCTGCGGCTGGCCAACCGGCTGATCGACGCCGACACCGGCCGCATCACGGTCGAAGGCCGCGACGTGCATGAAGGCGATCCGATCCAGTTGCGCCGCCGCATCGGCTATGTGTTCCAGAGCGGCGGGCTGTTTCCCCATATGAGCGTGGCCGACAATATCGGGATCACGCCCAAACTGCTGGGCACGCCGGCTCCGGATATCTCCGCAAGGGTCGACGAATTGCTCGAGCTGGTGCGGCTCGATCATGCGCAGCATCGCAACCGCATGCCGCATGAGCTGTCCGGCGGGCAGCGTCAGCGCGTCGGAGTGGCGCGGGCGCTGGCGGCAAAACCCCGCATCGTGCTGATGGACGAGCCGTTCGGCGCGCTCGATCCCCTCACCCGCGATGCGCTCGGCGATCGATTTTCGCGCGTTGCATACCGAGCTCGGGCTGACCACGGTCATGATCACGCACGACATGACCGAAGCGATCCTGCTTGCCGACCGCATCGCGGTGATGCGCGCCGGCCGGCTGCTGGCGCAGGGCACGCCGGCGGAGCTTGCCGCAAGCGGCGATCCTTATGTCGGCGAACTCTTGCGCACGCCGCGGCGGCAGGCCGAACGTCTCAACGCGCTGCTGCCGCGGGACGGCGCGGCATGAGTCTTTTCTCCGATCCGCGCTGGCACGAGGCGCTGGCGCATCTGCCGGATTATCTCGGCAACCACGTCCGCGTCAGCGTCACCGCGCTGGCGCTGGGATTGTTGATCAGCCTGCCGCTGGCGATTGTCTCGCGCAACCGGCCGCTGCTGCGCGGCGCGCTGCTCGGTTTCGCCAGCATCGTGCAGACCGTGCCGGGACTGGCGCTGCTGGCGCTGTTCTATCCGCTGCTGCTGGCGCTCGCGACGTTGACGATGCGCCGGTTCGGTTTTGGGTTTTCCGCGTTCGGCTTCCTGCCCGCGGTGCTGGCGCTGGCGCTCTATTCGATGCTGCCGGTGCTGCGCAACACCATCACCGGCCTGCGCGGCATCGACCCTTCGATTCTCGAGGCCGCGCAAGGCGTCGGCATGACGCCTTGGCAATCGCTGTTCACGGTCGAACTGCCGCTCGCGCTGCCGGTGATGATGGCGGGCATCCGCACCGCGGCGGTCTGGGTGATCGGCACCGCGACGCTGTCGACGCCGATCGGCCAGACCAGCCTCGGCAATTATATTTTTGCCGGGTTGCAGACCCAGAACTGGGTGTTCGTGCTGTTCGGCTGCGCCGCGGCGGCGCTGCTCGCGCTCGCCGTCGACCAGTTGCTGGCGCTTATCGAGACCGGCGTCAGTGGCCGCAGCCGCGCCCGCATGGCGTTCGGCGGCATCGGCATCGCCGCGCTGGTGGTCGCGACGCTCGTACCCACGATGACGCGCTCGCCGTCGAGCTACATCGTCGGCGCCAAAACCTTTGCCGAGCAATACGTGCTGTCGGCGCTGGTGGCGCAGCGGCTGCGCGCCGCCGGACTGACGGCGAGTACCCGCGAGGGGCTCGGCTCCAATGTGATCTACGACGCGCTGGTGACGGGCGATATCGACGTCTACATCGACTATTCCGGCACGCTGTGGGCCAACCAGTTTCACCACAGCGACATCAGGCCGCGCGAGCAATTGCTCAGCGAGCTTAAAACCATCCTGGCGGAGCAGAAGATCACGCTGCTGGGCGAGCTTGGTTTTGCCAATGCCTACGCGCTGGTGATGCCGCGACGACGCGCCGAGGCGCTCGGCATTCACGCGATCAGCGATCTCGCCGCGCATGCCCGGGACATGTCGATCGCGGCGGACTATGAATTTTTCTCGCGGCCGGAATGGGCCGGCCTCCAGAAAACCTATGGGTTGGCGTTTCGCGCCCAGCGGCAGATGCAGCCGGACTTCATGTATGCCGCGGTCGCTTCCGGCGAAGTGAATGTGATCGCGGGCTACACCAGCGACGGGCTGATCGCGAAATACGATCTGGTGGTGCTGGACGACGACAGGCACGCGATTCCGCCCTATGACGCGATCGTGCTGCTGGCGCCGAAACGCGCCGACGATAAAACCTTGCGGACGGCGCTACAGCCGCTGCTCGGCAGGATCGACATCGCTGACATGCGCGAGGCCAATCTGCGCGCGGCGGGAAACGATGCGGGTTCATCACCCGATGCGGTGGCGCGCTGGCTGTGGGAGAAGGTCGGGAAGTAACTATCGATTGAACGTGTCCCGGACGGGTGCAGCGTGCAACGCTGCTCCGCAGAGCCGGGACCCACCCACGCGGGTGGACCCCGGATCAGCAGCGCACCACGCCGCAAGGCGGCGCGATGCGCAGCATCCGGGGAACGCCAAATGCGTTTCACTTTAAAGCCCCTTGATCATCCCGCGTCGATCAGCTGCCGGTTGAAGTGGCGCGCCTCGGCGCCGTCCTTGCAGGCGTAGAACACGCCGTGGCAACGCAGCATGATCTGCTTTCTGCGCCTCGAACGACGGATCGAGCGGAATGCCGGCGGCTTCCTGGATCACCAGCGGCAGATAGGCGCCGTCGATGGTGTCCATCACGGCGGGACTCTTGACCGGCTCGAAATTGACGGCGTCGATCGCGTAATAGGTCGCGTAATAACGCGGATCGTAATCCATCAGCTTCCTGCCGACCGCGGCTTCATCGAGGCCGGGATCGAGCAGATGCGGCGAGAATTCCGGCTGGTGGTCGCCATAGCGCACGATCAGGAACGGCTGACCGGGAAATTTCTTCTTCAGGCCGCGCGATGAACGCATCGTAGTCGCCGACGCTGATCGCCTGCCGGCGCAGATATTCGTCGACCACCGGCTCGTTGCCGGGATTGCGCCAGGACGGCATCAGGTCGGGGCGGAATTTCGTCTGCCAGGGAAAATGATTGGCCGACGAGATAGACGAACACGAACAGCGGCGATGCCGGCGGCTGTTGCGACATCAGGGCCAGCGCCTTGTCGTAGAAGAAGCTGTCCGGCTCGACGTCTTTGGCGCCGAGATCATGCGCGTCGTAAAACTGCTCGATGCCGGTGGTGAGCTGAAAACTCCGCGCGCTCATGAAGGCGCCATAGGCCGGATAGAGCGAGAGCGTGCTGTAGCCGCAGCGGCGCAGCGCCAGCGGCAGGCCGCGCTCGACCCGGCCGGACGCGATGCGGGTGACGAAATAGGCGAAACGGCCGAACGAGCGCGAGGAGAGGCCCGCCAGCACGTTGTATTCGGTGAACCAGCTCGGCCCGCCATTGCTTTCGGCCAGGAACGTTGCTTGCCTTGCCGTCCCAGGATTTGAAATAGCCGCCATAGCCTTGCGGCACCTTGACGCCATCGGCCGCGCGAACATCAAAACTCGATTCATCATGGATCATGATGATGTTCGGCCGCCTTCCCGCGGGATGGCAGGAATCCAGCAGCGGCAACTTGAGCCGATCAGCGGCGACGGCGTCGGATTCCATGAAACCGTAATGGATGAAATCCGAGACCGTCGGTGACGCCGGAGCGCGCGAATTTCGACAGATAGCCGTCGTCGTAGTAGCCGCGCCAGGCTTCATCGGGCCAGGCAAAGGCGTGAGCCGACCAAAGCCGCGAGGCAGGCCAGTCCGCAGGCCGCCGCCGGCAGCCGGCGGATCCGGAACGGATCGAGCCACCACAGCGCATACATCAGGGGAATAATGACAAACGCCGCGCCGATCACCGACCAGCGCAGATGCGGGAAGATCGTGAACAGGAACGCCGCGGTATCGCGATCGATCACCATCAGGTCGACGAAGTTCGCGGTCATCTGCACGATGTCGTGCTTGAGCCGCGACAGCAGCACCAGCACCACCACCAGCGTCAGCGACAGCGCGCCCGACAGCGCGGGACGCCGCAGCAGGGCGATCCAGAACAAGTTCAGAATGCCCCATGACAGCAGAAAGCAAATCCGCGCCCCGAGATCGGTTTCGGTTTGCAGCATCACGGCGAGCGCGGCCAGATGGGGGGCTGCGACGGCAGATAGCCGCCAGATGCCGACCGAGCCGAGGCCGCCGGCAGCCGTGGTTGTGGTCGGACCTGGAATTGGCGCGGGCGCCATGGGCTAACGCAATACGACCCGGCGCGGACCTCAAGGCCTTGGCTGGCGGAGGCCAGGAAGCCGACGCCGCATCCGGAGACTGCGGCGTGTCACAAAAACGTAATTTAGTTGTCATGAATACGCAATGAATTTGCCGCCTTGGCGCGGGCGCTTGGTAAATTCGACCGGGCCGTTATTTCCTGGCGTTGCCGTTCCTGGCGATGCCCTCGATGAAGAGGTCGATGATCCCCTCGGCGGTACGCTCCGCGTCGGCGATGCCCCAGCGCGGAAAATGGCCGTCGATGTTCATGCGGGCAAAACCATAGACCAGCGCCCGGCCGGCGATCTGCACCTGTTTCAGGTCGCCGACCCGTAGCGCCCCCTTGGCAAAGGCCTCCGCCAGCAGCCGTTCGGTCATGGCGATCAGCTCGGAATTGTCGCGCGACACGGTGGCGGCGCCGTCGTGGTCGAACAGCCGGCCGTTCGAAATCACCTCGAAATGTTCAGGATATTGCATCGCCCAGCGCAGATAGCCGAGCCCTAGCGCCCGAAACCGCGCCAGCGGATCGTCGGCCGGGACCGGCGCAAGGGCTGCTTCCAGTTCGATCCGGAAGCGGCGTTGGGCTTCCTCGGCGACCGCCATCATCAGCGCATCGCGGCTCGGAAAATGCCGGAACGGCGCGCCCGGCGACACCCCGGCGCGGCGCGCGGCCTCGCGCACGCTGACCGCCGCCGGGCCGCCCTCCTCGGCCAATCGCAGCGCCGCATCGATCAGGACGCGGCGAAGATCGCCATGGTGATAGGGTTTTGGCGACGGCGCCGGGCGGCGGGCGGCCTTGCGCTTCGGTCTCGCGGGCGCGGGCTTAGGCCTTGGGGCAACAGGTTTGCGCGGGTTCGGCATGGTCCCTCCATAGCATCACCCGATCGTGAATGTAAGCACTGCATACACGATTGACGGCTTACTGCACCGAAATGTAATCAGTGATTACAAGGCCAGCGATGGAGACAAACATCATGCCGGCGCGTCGTCAAAACTGGTTCGAAGGCTGGCCGCTATTCGTAGTCCTGACGCTGGTCCTGATTGCCCTGTCGGTCTGGATCGCCGGCATGCGGCAATTCGAGGTCGAGGGCGTGCGCAGCGTGATCCGCTTCACCGCGCGAACCTCGCTCGTGCTGTTCTGCCTCGCTTTCAGCGCCGGCGCGCTGGCGCGACTGTGGCCGAACGCCTGGACGCACTGGCAGCGCCGCAACCGCCGCTATCTCGGCGTCAGTTTTGCCGCCTCGCACGCCATCCATGCCGTCGCCATCGTCGGCTTCGCGTTGTTTCGCCGCCGCTGTTCCAGCAAAACACCTCGATGGCCTCGTTCATTTTCGGCGGCATCGGCTATACCGCCATCATCGCGATGACCGCGACCTCGTTCGACCGCACCGCGGCCGCGATCGGCCCGCGCGCCTGGCGCATCCTGCATCTTTGGTGCGGCTATTATCTGTGGCTGCAGTTCATGGTGTCGTTCGGCAAACGGATTCCCGCGATGCCGCTGTACGCGATCTTCCTGATCCCGCTGCTCGCGGTGATGGCGCTGCGGATGATCGCGATGGCGAGGCGACCTGGCGGACGCAACGCCATCGACACGCCCGGTATTCGCGGCCCGTTGGGTACCTTCTAATCCGGCAGCGAGTCAATCGAGGCCTGCGCGGCCCAGCGGAACTTGCGTTCCCGGTATTGCGTGCCGTCCTTGCCCGAGAGCATGACCAGCAGATCGTAGACGCTGCGGCCGGACTCGATCCAGTCGCGCTCCTTGTCGTCGAACACGATGTTGCGCAGCGCGAGATCCAGCACCTCGCTCGCCTTCGCCCATGGCACCACGGCCAGGCCGTCGTCATCGCCGAATATCAGGTCGCCTGTCGAGACTGGCACGCCGCCGCAGGTGACGGGTTCGCCGATCGTGCCGTTGGACGGCGGCCCAAAACCCGCGATCACCGGCGCGCGGCCGCAGGCAAACAGCGGAATCGGATCGTGCTGGGTCTGAATCTCCAGGAGATCCCGCACCATGCCGTCGATGACGATCGCGCCGAGCTTGTTGCGGGTTGCGTTCCAGTGAACCATGCTGCCCCAGACCGAGAGCTCGGATGGACCGCCGGCATCGATCACCAGCACGTCGTCCTCGCTGGCCCGCGACAGCGCCTCGATGGCGCGGCGGGTAAAGCCGGGCAAGGTGCGCACGGTCAGCGCCCGTCCGACAAAACGCAGCCCGGGCAGACAGGACTGGATCCGCGGCGACATGCAGGTGCCGCCGCCCGAATTGACGTGCTCGCTGGTCATGCGCAGATGCAGGAACTTTGCGAGCAGGGCCCGGATCGCCTGGTTGCCCGTTGCATTGTCGTTCATGGCTGATCCTGTCCTTGCGGCCGGCGACCGGACCGCCCCCGGAGCAGCGATTCTAGGCCGCCACCGCACATGCCCGCAAATTCCAAATTGCTTGCATCGCATTCCCTGCGGTTATGTAATGCTTCGAAACCTTGGGGTGTACGCCATGCTGTCGTTTACGGGTGGTCATTCATGAACATGCAGAGGCTGCGCGCCTTTCAGGCGATCATGGGCTCCGGCTCCGTCACCTCGGCGGCGGACGAACTGCGGCTGACCCAGCCGGCGGTCAGCAAGCTGTTGAAGGCGCTCGAACTCGAAGTCGGCTTTCCGCTGTTCCGCCGGACCAATGGGCGTCTGACGCCGTCGGCCCAGGGCGCCGCGTTCTACCAGCGCACACAGCGGATCCTCGCCGATATCGATGCGCTGGCGACGATCGCGCAAAACGTCGCGGAAAACCGGCTCGGGGAAATCCGGCTGGTCGCGACCTCGCAATTGTCGTCGACGCTGTTTTCGCGGGCGATCGGAGAATTTCAGAAGCAGTGTCCCGATGTGTTCGTCTCGCTCGAGATCCTGCCGCTGCGCGACGCCGATCGCTGGATCGCCGGCCTGAACTTCGACCTCGGCGTCAGCGCGCTGCCGCTGGCCTGGAACGGGCTGGGTTACGAACCGTTCCTGACCACCGCTCCCGTCGCGGTGGTTCCGACCACGCACAAGCTGTCGTCGCGTCCCTCGCTCAGCGCGCGCGACCTCGACGGTCAGCCCTTCATCCGGCTGAGCAGCGCCAATCTGCTGCGATCGCGGGTCGATGCCGACCTGATCCAGTCGAACGCGCATCCGATCGTCAAGGCCGAGGTATCCTCGCCGATGACGGCATGCGCGCTGGTCGCCGAAGGGCTGGGCATCGCGGTGGTCGATGCGTTCAGCCCAACGGTCGCCAAGACCGACGAATTCCAGATCGTGCCGTGGAAGTCGTCGATCACGCTGACTTACGGGTTTTTCTATCCCAAGGATAACGCCAATCCGTTCGTGCCGATCTTCAAGACTATCCTGAAGCGGCTGGCGCTCGCCGAACAGACGCGCGCCAAACCGCCGCGCAAACCGGCGCCGGCGCGACCCGCCAACCAACGTCGCGGGCATTCCAATTTATCATGAAGTCACTCTGATTTTGAATTTGCCGTGATACCCTTGGTCCTCCTAGTCTTAGCCCTGCTGGTCTTAGCCCTGCTGGTCTTAGCCCTCCTAGTCTTGGCCCTCCTAGCGTCGACGCGGCTGGCGCCGGACCAACCTCCGCGAAGAGGAATGGAATGGACGAGATGCTTTCAAAGGTGCCTGCAAGGCCGTCTGCATCGACCGCGTTTGCCACCTCGCGCCGCCGCCTGATCGTTGGCGGGGCGGCCATGGCGCTGACTGGTGTCGCCGGTCTCGGGCGCGCCGCGGCGCAGGCCCCCAAGACCATGCGGGTCGGCGTCCACAAGGGCGTGGTGTTCGTGCCCTCGCTGCTGCTGCAGTCGATTCTCGGCACGGCATGGAATGTCGAGCTGTCGTATTTCGGCTCGCCGGCCGACATGGCCAACGCCATCGTCTCGCGCAGCATCGACGTCGGCTATACCGGCGCCACCATCGCCGCGATCGCGCGTTCCAAGGGGCAGCCGATCGTCATCGTCGCCACCTCCGCCGGCAAGGGCACCGCGATCATCGTCGGCGCCAAGACCGATATCCGCAAACTTGAAGACCTCCGGGGCAAGACCGTCGGCCAGGTGCTCGGCGGCATCCAGGACGTGCAGTTGCGCGAGGAGTTGCGGCTGGTCGGGATGACCATGAAGGACGTCAACCCGATCGCGATCGCGTTCTCCGACCTGCCGGCCGCCTTGCAGAACGGCAGCATCGACGCGTTCTGCGGCGGCGAACCGGCATCGACCAAGACCATCGAGGACGGCTATGGCCGGCTGCTGAAATATCCCTACGATACGCCGGTCGGCACCATCAACGCCGGCATCCTGGCGCGCGAGACCCTGGTGCGGGAAAACCCTGATTTGCTGAAAGCCTTTGTCGGCGCGCATCGCGAGGCCGTCACCCGCCTTCGCGGCAATCCGGATGAAGCCGCCGAGCTCGCGTTCAAGAACTGGGGTTTTGCGCTGGCGACGGCGCGCAAGGCCCTCGACAATGTCGATTTGCGCTGGGTGATCGACGATGGCTTCATGAGCGACCTTGCCAACTACATGACGCGGATGAAGGATCTCGGCATCATCGCCACGGTGCCCGACATCAACGGACTGGTGGTCCGGGACTTCGCCAAAGCCTGACCGGCTGCTACGCTTAAGCAGCGGAGAAGTTCGAATTGACGTATCGCGACCGCCTCATGGCTTTTGGCAAGGCAGCCTGTCTGCCGGTTGCCATCGTCGCCGTTTGGGCGCTGGTCACGGAGACCGGCTCGGTCCCGGCCTATGTGCTGCCCTCGCCGCGCGTGGTGCTGGCGACACTGATCGATTTCTTTTTCGGCGGCTCCTCGCAGGCCTATTCCGGAAAATTCCTGATCCATTTCGGGAAAAGCCTGTATCGCGTGGCCGGCGGGTTTGCCTGCGGCGCGATCCTCGGCATCCCGCTCGGCATCGTGCTGGGATATAACCGGCGGATCGGCGCCTTCATCGAACCGACCATCGAACTGTCGCGCTCGATTCCCGGAATCTGCTGGCTGCCGCTGGCGCTGGTCTGGTTCGGCATCGGCACCGGCACCAGCATATTCCTGATCGCGCTGGGTTCGTTCTATTCGATCTTCCTCAGCACGCTCGGCGGCGTGCGTTATGTCGATCCGGTGCTGCTGCGGGCCGGCCGGTCGCTCGGCGCCAGCGAGCGCGCGCTGCTGACCACCATCGTGCTGCCGGCGGCGTTTCCCTCGATCCTGAGCGGGCTCCGGCTCGGCCTCTCCTACTCCTGGATCTATATGGTGCTGGGCGAGTTTACCGGCGTCAATTACGGCCTCGGCGCGCTGCTGCTGCAATCGCGCGACACCATGGACACGCCATTGATCATCGGGCTGATGGCCGTGATCGGGGGATTGGGCGTGCTGTCCGACCGGCTGATGCTGCTGTTCATGACCAAAGTGCTCGGGATGGACGTCAGATGAGCCGCACCACCGCGACCGATCCGGCGTCGAGCGCCATGCCGCGCTCGGACCAACGTCCGGCAAAGATCAGCTTCCGCAACATCACCAAGACGTTCGTGTCGCAGGCCGGCGGTCCCGCGATGCAGGCGATCGACGGCCTGTCGCTCGACATCGCGGACAAGGATTTTGTCTGCCTGATCGGCCCATCCGGCTGCGGCAAGAGCACGCTGCTCAACATGATCGCCGGCTTCGAACACGCGACCTCGGGCGAGGTGCTGCTGGATGGCGCAGGCATCACCGGCCCGGGCGCCGATCGCGGCGTGGTGTTTCAGGAGGGCGCGCTGTTCCCCTGGCTCAGCGTGCTCGACAATGTCTGCTACGGACCGCGGCGGCTCGGCGTGCCGCGCGAGCGCTACCTCGCCGACGCCCATGCCATGCTCGAGGAGGTCGGGCTGTCGGCATTCGCAAAACATTTGCCGGCCGAGCTTTCCGGCGGCATGCGGCAGCGCGTCGCGATTGCGCGTGCGCTGATCAATCGCCCGCCGGTGCTGCTGATGGACGAGCCGTTCGGCGCGCTCGACCCGCAAACGCGGGTTCTGATGCAGGAAATGCTGCTGAAGATCTGGGAGCACGATAATCGAACGGTGCTGTTCATTACCCATGACGTCGAGGAGGCGCTGTTCCTCGGCACCCGCGTCGTCGTGATGAGCAGCCGGCCCGGCCGCGTTCTGGAAGATGTCCGTGCCGATCTGCCCCGGCCGCGCGACTACTCCGTGCTCGGTCATCCCGATTTCGTCAGGATCAAGGGCGAATTGTTCGCGCTGGTCCGTGAGCAGACCATCGCGGCCGCGGCGGATGCCGCGAGCCGGACTTCACCGTCGCGGACGGATTGAATTCGACGAAGTGGTCACTCGTCCATCAGCAAATGAAACTTGCGGCCAAGCTGATGATGCACGGTCATGACGGCGCGATCGACGTCACTGACAAAACTGTCGCCGAGCACGACGTTGGGGATTTCCCAGTTGCGGCCTGACTGGCCGGGCAGCCCACCGAGCGCGGGAACGCGCGCGGTTTCGCAGCCGGGCTGGCTGCGAAGCGCCTCATTGGCGAGTTGCGTCAGTTCCGCAAGGCTCTTTCCCGTCGTCGCCACGCGCGGTTATGCCTTCGGCGTCAGGCCGAGCCGCTTGGCGATGATCCTGTCGACGGTGCGCTTGGGCAGCATACCGGTGATCAGATGCCGCATCGGATCCGGCGTGATCTGGTAGCGCACCTTCGGGCTCGGCGAGGTAAGCGCTTCGGCGACCGCCTCGGCGATCTTTTCCGCCGGCAATCCGATCTGGCTGAGGTGCTTGGTGAATTCGACGACCTTGTTCATGACCGGCAGATAGGGCGAATTCCTGTAAAGCGACATGTCGATGCCGTCGGTCTTGCCCCAGATCGGTGTCTTCACCGCGCCGGGGGCGACGATGATGACATCGATGCCGAACAGCATCAGTTCGCGGCGCAGGCTTTCCGACAATCCCTCGATCGCGTGCTTGGAGGCCGCGTAGGCCGGCGTCATCGGGTTGCCGCTGCGGCCCGCGACCGACGAAATCATCACGATCCGGCCCTTTGCGTCCCTTCAATTGCGGCTCGACGCCGAGCAGCGGCCCGAATGCCTGCGTCGCGATGATCGGCCCGATCACATTGACATCCAGTTGGGTACGGAATTGCTCGACCGGAAGCTCGAGCACGGGTCCCGGGACCGCGATGCCGGCGTTGTTGACCAGGCCCGCCAGCGTCTCGCCGCCGAGCGCGGCGCGGACCGTGCCGGCCGCGGCCTTGACCGCGGCTTCATCGGTCACATCGAACAATAGCGGGGTAAAATTCGCGCCGAACTCGCTGTTCAGGCGGTCGGCGTCGGCCTGCTTGCGCACGCTGCCGAATATGCGAAATCCGCGATCGAGCAGCAGCTTTGCCGACGCCCAGCCGATGCCGGTGGACGCACCGGTGATGACAACAGATCGCATGTTCGTTCTTCCCCCAATCGCGGCTGCTCGTTCCCGCCTTCGAGAACTAAGCAGGCCACGAACTAAAGCAAGCCGTTGACAAGACCGATTGACCGCGCCGCCGGTTCGCATCTAAAAAGGATAATCGTTCTATTTGCGAGTTGAATCATCATGCCCAAGGTAAAACCCGAGACATCGCTGGCGCGGCGCGACGAGATATTGGAAGCCGCCGAGATCTGTTTCGCGCGCCAGGGCTTTCACCAGACCACGATCCGCGACGTGATCCGCGAATCCGGCCTCAGCGCCGGCTGCATCTATGGACACTTCGCCACCAAGGAAGATCTGATCCAGGCGATCAGCGAGCGCCGTCATGCGCGCGAGACCGCGCTGCTCTTGGCCCGTGACGAGAGCATGGACCCGATCGCAACGCTTCGCGCCATCGCAAAGGACTTCCTGTTGGATCTGCAGAAGGAGGATAGCCTGCGAATCCGCAAAGTCGGCCTGCAGCTCTGGGCCGAAGCGCTGCGCGACGAAGCCGTGCACCGCCAGGTGGTCGGCGGCATCCAGATGGGGATTCCCGCGCTCGTCAAGCTGCTGCAGCGCGGCCAGCGCCTTGGCCTTGTCGGCAAGAAGCTCGATTCCGGCGCGATCGCGCGAACCATCATCGCCATGTTCCAGGGTTTTATACTGCAGCGGGTCTGGGGCGAGCCGTTCAAGGCCAGCGCCGCGCTGGCGTCGTTCGACGTGTTCCTGAAGGGACTCGCGGCGGAGACTTGAAGCCGGCTGCGGCACGCACGCAGGCGTGAAGGTATGTGCCCCGGATGCTGCGCACCACGCCGCACTTCGCGGCGTGGTGCGCAGGCGATCCGGGGCCCACGCTACCGCGGGTAGGTCCCGGCTCTGCGAAGCAGCGCAAAGAGCGCTGCATCGCGTCCGGGACACGAGCCTAAATGACCGGCTTTCCCCTCCCTTCTCCCCCTTGCTCCCCGTCCACCCCTCAAAATTCTTCCAAGCACGCCCCGACGGGCTTGACCGGCCCGCCTTTGCTGGCATATAAAACGGTCATCCGTTCTTTTTATTAACGAAAAGGATCAGGCCATGATGGATATCGGGACGATTTTTTCCTCGCCGCTACCGACCTTTGACGGCCTCGACATCGCCTGGATGTCGGACAGCGCCCGGCTCAGCTTTCTGCTCGCCACGTTTGCGGTGGTGTTCGGCTTCGAACTGGCGCTGCCGCTGTTCAGCCGTACCCGCGGCGACATCGCGAGCCATGCGATCCGCAATCTGGTGCTGACCGTGGTGTTTCTCGGGGTCAATTTGCTGCTGTCCCCGCTGTCGCCGTTCGCCACTGGTTTTGTCACTTCGACGCAATTCGGCATCTCCTACTGGCTCGGGCTTTCCCCGCTCGCGCAACTGATCCTCGGCATTATCGGCCTCGACCTTTTCGCCTATTTTGCCCACGTGACCATGCACCGGATCCCGGCGCTGTGGCGGTTTCACCGGGTGCATCATTCCGACGCCGAGGTCGACGTCACCACCGCGTTTCGCGAGCATCCCGGCGAGACGTTGTGGCGGATCTTCTGGCATATCGCCGGCGTCATCGTGTTCGGCACGCCCGCATGGGTACTGATCAGCTATCTGACGCTCTCGGCCATGAACGGCCAGCTCGAGCACGCCAACATCCGCCTGCCGGCGAAGCTCGACCGCTGGCTCCGGCTGCTGTTCGTGACGCCCAACATGCACAAGGTGCATCACATCCGGCATTTGCCCGAGACCGACATGAATTATTCCAACCTGTTGTCGATCTGGGACCGGCTCGGCGAAACCTACAGCCATGGACCCGATTTCGCCGGCCTGCATTACGGCCTCGACGGCTTTGACGATCCGGACAAGCAATCCGTCACCGGCCTGATGAAGATGCCGTTTATGGCATCCTGGGGCGGGCCGGATGCGACGTCGCGCAGGCAAGATGACGATCGCCGCGCGGCTTAACTGGCGTCATGGCCGGCACTCGGGCCCCGGCTTTGCCGGCCCGAGCAAAGGTCCATTGCAAGGAGTTGGATGAAGCGTCAGCTCTTTGGCGGGGGCGCCTGATCCTGAGACATCGCGCAAGCCGCAACGACGATATCGCGTGGCCAATTGCGACGGGAATGCGGATCAGATCATGGATGAGAGTTGGACTCTTTGCGGATGAACTTGCTCGGCTTTTGTCGGCTGAGAGTCTGCTTGAATGACTTCAGACGAAGGATGTGAATGAACTGTCAGTTCTTCGAACCTGGGGCGGCACATCAACCAGTTTCGCCGCTCACGCTCGACCTGAGAAACCGGATCAAGTCGCAAAAAAGCGAGATCGCGATAGCGATCTCGCTTTGCAATATGACAGCCAAGCTTTAATTTTTGGTGTGGCCGCCCGATCGGCACCGTGGCGACGAAACCTGCGACCGGGCAAGCTCCGTCACGAACGAAGCCTTAGTTCTTCGACTTGTCGACCAGCGCGCCCTTCTTGATCCACGGCATCATGTCGCGGAGCTTTTCGCCGACCTGCTCGATCGGGTGCTGCGCGAGCTTGGCGCGGGTGGCCTTGAACGAGGTCTGGTTGACCTTGTTCTCCAGCATCCAGTCGCGCGCGAACTTGCCGGACTGGATATCGCTGAGCACCCGCTTCATCTCCTTCTTGGTCTCCTCGGTGACGATGCGCGGGCCGGTGACGTATTCGCCGTATTCGGCGGTGTTGGAGATCGAGTAGTTCATGTTGGCGATGCCGCCTTCATAGATCAGGTCGACGATCAGCTTGACCTCGTGCAGGCACTCGAAATAGGCCATCTCGGGCGCGTAGCCGGCTTCCACCAGCGTCTCGTAACCGCCCTTGATCAGCTCGACCAGGCCGCCGCACAAAACCACCTGCTCGCCGAACAGGTCGGTCTCGCACTCTTCCTTGAACGAGGTCTCGATGATGCCGGCGCGGCCGCCGCCGATCGCCGAGGCGTAGCTCAGGCCGAGGTCGTGGGCGTTGCCGGAAACGTCCTTGGCGATCGCGATCAGGCAGGGCACGCCGCCGCCGCGCTGGTATTCCGAGCGCACGGTGTGGCCGGGGCCTTTCGGGGCGATCATCAGCACGTCGAGGTCGGCGCGCGGATCGAGCAGGTTGAAATGCACGTTGAGGCCGTGCGCGAACACCAAAGCGGCGCCCTTCTTCATGTTGTCGTGCAGGTGCTCGCGGTAGATGTCGCCCTGCAATTCGTCCGGGGTCAGCATCATCACGAGGTCGGCCCATTTGGCGGCCTCGGCGACTTCCATCACCTTGAAGCCGGCGGCTTCGGCCTTCTTGGCCGAGGCCGAGCCCTTGCGCAGCGCGATGGCTACTTCCTTGACGCCGGAATCCTTCAGGTTCAGCGCATGGGCATGGCCCTGGCTGCCATAGCCGACGATGACGACCTTCTTGCCCTTGATCAGGTTGAGGTCGGCGTCGCGATCGTAATAAACACGCATGGTCGTTTCCCTTGAGGTCGTGGCCAAATCGGCCGGTTAATCAGGCATTTGGGTGGATGAGACCGCCGGTCGCCCGCGAATTTCCGGCGTTGTCTAGAGCATTTATCCCCAGGGGGAAACCCTCCTTGCGCATGGCGCGGTGCGGCATCATGCGTCCGTGAACACCGGGTATCAGCGAGCTCAGCAGCAACAGCGCCATCACGATATTGAAGGCCCGCACCTTGCCGGGCGAGGTCAGGATCGGCCGCAGCGAATGGCCGAACAGCGCCCAGGCGGTGGTCGCCAGAATGCCCACCAGAAAACAGATGCCGGTCTGGATCGCGATGTTCCAGGGAAAGGCGGCCATCGCGGCGTAGGCGGTGATGGTTCCGATCACCATCACCCAGGCCTTGACATTGATCCACTGGAACACCGCCGCGCCCCAGAACGTCATCGGACCGCGCCTGACGTCCTGATCGATTTTGGTGGCGCCGGACATCGCGATCCTGGCGGCAAGATAGATCAGGTAGACCGCGCCGGCATATTTCAGGATCGTCTTCAGCACGGGCCAGGCGACGAAGACCGAGCCGAGGCCGACGCCGACCGCGGCGATCATGAAACAGCCGCCGATGATGATGCCTGCGATATGCGGCAAGGTGCGACGAAAACCGTAAGTCAGCCCCGACGACAGCAGCATCACATTGTTCGGTCCCGGCGTGAAGGACATCACCGCGACGAAGACCAGAAAGGCATAGAGCAGCGATTGCGACATCGTTGGCCTCACGCGATCTTGGCGATGGCGGGTTTCGTGGCGGCTTTCGACAAGGCTTGCGGCCGCTTCGCCAGCAACATCACGGCGATGCCGCCGATCACGGTGACCATCCCGGCCAGCCGCAGCGGCCCAAAATGCTCGCCGAATACGATGCTGGACGCGGCCGAGCCGACGAACGGCACCAGCAGCGCGAACGGCACCACTTGCGCCGCCGGGTAATCCCGCAGCAGCCGCCCCCACAGCCAATAGGCGATGCAGGTCGAGATGCCGCCGATCCAGAGCATGGCGACGAGCCCCGTCAAGGACATATGCGACAGCGCGTGCCAGGTGGCCTGCGGGCCGTCGAGCACGACGGTGAGCGGAACCAGCGGAATCGCGGCGACCAGGCACAGCCACGCGAACAGGTCGAACATCGGCGCATCGACCGCCTTGCGCAGCAGCAGATTGCCGACCGCAAAACTGACCGGGCAGATCAGGATGACGGCAAACGCGCCGATGCTGAAATCATAGCCGACGGTGCCGCAGATCAGCAGCAGGCCGATGACGGCAATGCCGATGCCGATCCCCTGCATCGGCGTCGGTACTTCGCGGAACAGGATCGCGGCAAAGCCGATCGTGAACAGCGCCTGGCTCTGCACGATCACGCTGGACAGGCCGACCGGAACGCCGTGTCCAATGCCGTAAGCTTGTGCGAGGAACTGGCCGAGGAACAGGGTAAAACTGATCGCGATCAGCACCGGCCACGACACCTTTGGACGCGGCACGAACAAACACGGCAACGCCGCGAATACGAAGCGCAGCGTCGTCATCAGCGGCGGCGAGAATTCGTCGAGCGCGATCCGGCTCGCGATAAAGCCAAACCCCCAGATCACCGCGACCGTCACGGCAAGGCAGACGTCAACGGGCTTCATTTGCAGATTTTTCTGCGCATGATCTCCGGGCAAACGCTTTGCGTTTGTCCCGAGGAAAACCGGTTTCCACTTTTCCGGATCATGCGCTAGCTCTGCTCGCCGGGTTTGGGTTTTCGCAGCAGATAGGCGCCGTGCAGCGGGGCGTGATAATCGGCCGAGATCATCGCAAAACCGACATCGGTCAGCATGCGTTCCATCACCCAGCCAAAGGTCGAATATTCGTCGCGCATGTGGGTGACGACGCTGTCGCGGGCAAAGCCGTGGTTCTTGATATTAAAATCCGCCCACGCCTCGACGTCGCGCTCGGAGCCGTCGGGCATGCTGACGAACACGATATCGCGCAGGAAAAAACGTCCGCCCGGCTTTAGCGCGTTATAGATCCGCGACATCGCCACCGCCTTCCAGAAATCCGGCAGATGATGCAGCGTGAACTCGCTGACCACGAGGTCGTAGGAATTGGGCTTGTAGGCAAAGCTCAGCAGCCCCGCCGACTGGGTCCGGAGCGCGACCTTGCGGTCGCCGGCCTGGATCTCGGCCAGCGCCAGCATCGCCGGCGAAATATCGATCGCATCGACCTCGGCGCCCAGCATCGCCGCCTCGCAGGCCAGCACGCCATTGCCGCAACCGATGTCCGCGACCCGCCAGCCGGGCTGCACGTCGAGCATGCCGAGCGTGGCCCGGGCGCGGGCATCGCGATCGTCATGCAGCTCGTAGATCGAGGCGACCGCGGAATCGAGCCCGATCTGCCGGCGTTCGTTATAGTACCAGTCGCGCGCCAGCATGGTTCACATCCCCTCGGGCCCGCGCCCGATCGCGGCAACACCGGTGCGCGACACCTCGACAAGGCCGAGCGGGCGCATCAGGTCGATGAATTGACTGATCTTGGTGGAATTGCCTGTTATCTCGAACACGAAGCTTTCGGTGGTGGCATCGATCACCCGGGCACGAAAGGCATCCGCCAGCCGCAGCGCCTCCACGCGATTGTCACCGCCGCCGCGCACCTTCACCATCGCGAGCTCGCGCTCGATCGAGCGGCCGGTCAGCGTCATGTCGACGACGCGATAGACCGGGATCATGCGGTCGAGCTGATGCTTGATCTGCTCGATCACCATCGGCGTACCCGTGGTGACGATGGTGATGCGCGAAAGATGTTTTTGGCTTTCGGTCTCCGAGACGGTGAGACTTTCGATGTTGTAGCCGCGGCCGGAGAACAGCCCGATCACGCGCGCCAACACGCCCGGCTCGTTCTGCACCAGCACCGAAAGCGTGTGGGCTTCGACCGGCTCATGGCGGTCTTCCATGAAATAAGCGGATGCGGGCTGGTTCATTTCAGGTCCTCGTCATTTCGCGTTCTTGCGAGTCTCGTTCAAGCGCTTGGGCGCCGGCGTCCGCTCCGACCCATCGCTGGAACAGCTTGAAATCGATATTGCCGCCGCTCAAGATCAACCCGACGCGCTTGCCCGCAAGTTTGGTCTTCTCTTGCAGCGCCGCCGCGAGCGGCGCGGCACCGGCGCCCTCGGCTAGATTATGAGTGTCGGCCCAGTAGATGCGGATCGCTTGCCCGATCTCTTCGTCGCTGACCTGCACGATGCGCGAGGCGCCCTTGCGGATGATGGCCAGCGCATCAGCGTCGGGAACCCGCGTCGCCATACCGTCGGCCAGCGTATTGCAGCTCTCGGTGGTCACCACCGTTCCGGCGGCAAACGACAGCGCGTAGGACGCCGCGAGCGTGGACTGCACGCCGACAATCTCGGTTTTCAGCCCGAGCAAATCGCGCACCAGGATGCAACCGCAGATACCGGAACCCAGCCCGATCGGCACATAAAGCACATCGAGGTCGGGCGCGGCGCGCAGCAATTCGAGCGCGTAGGTCGCGACCCCCAGCACCAGGTCGGGATGGAACGACGGCACCATCTCGAACCCGCTTGCCGCGGCGCGGCGCTCAGCCTCCTCGCGCGCCGCCTGAAAATCATTGCCGTGCTCGACGAGGTTTGCCCCGAACGCCCGCATCGCGCGGTTCTTCTCGACCGAGTTGCCGCGCGGAGCATAGATTGTCACCGGCACGCCGTAGCGGCGGCCCGCGAAAGCCAAACTCTGACCGTGATTGCCTGTGGTCGCCGAGATCAGCCCGGCGACATGCGGCCGCTCGCGCTTGAGGCGGTCGGCATACACCAGCCCGCCGCGCACCTTGAAGGCGCCGGTCGGGGTGTGGTTTTCGTGCTTGACCACGACATCAGTGCCAAGCCGCTGCGCGAGCAGCGGCCAGGCATGCGTCGGCGTCGGCGGAACCGCCACCCCGACAACCTCATGCGCGCGCTCGAGCTGTCCGAGATCAAACATCCGACCGTCTCACCTCACACCAGCGCCTCTCACACCAAAGCCTTGCCGCCCGCGAAGGCGATCGCAGTGGCTTCGTCATTGGCTTCCGCCGGCAGCAGCATTTCATTGTGCGCCTTGCCGGACGGGATCATCGGGAAACAATTCTCCAGCGCCGCGACCCGGCAATCGAACAGCACCGGGCGCTTGACCGCGATCATCTCCTTCAGCGCGCCGTCGAGATCGCCGGGCTTGATCGCCTGCAGGCCGACGCAACCGAAGGCGTCCGCGAGCTTGACGAAGTCCGGCAGCGCCTCGGAATAGGTGTGCGACAACCGGTTGCCGTGCAGCAGCTGCTGCCACTGCCGCACCATGCCCATGTACTGGTTGTTGAGGATGAAGATCTTGATCGGCAGCTCGTACTGCACCGCCGTCGACATCTCCTGCATGGTCATCTGCACCGACGCGTCGCCCGCGATATCGATCACCAGGCTGTCGCGATGCGCGACCTGGACGCCGACCGCCGCCGGCAGGCCGTAACCCATGGTGCCGAGGCCGCCCGAGGTCATCCAGCGATGCGGCTCCTCAAAGCCGAAGAACTGCGCCGCCCACATCTGATGCTGGCCGACTTCGGTCGTGATGTAGGTGTCGCGGCCGCGGGTTGCCGCAAACAGCCGCTCGATGGCGTATTGCGGCAGGATGACGTCGTTGTTCTTCTTGTAGGACAGCGAATTGCGCGCCCGCCATTTCGCGATTTCCTGCCACCACGGCTTTATATCGGGCTTCTTGGATTCCGCCTTGAACACCTGCAGGATATCGCCGAGCACGTTGGCGGCGTCGCCGATGATCGGGATATCGACCCGGATGTTCTTGTTGATCGAGGACGGATCGATGTCGATGTGGATCTTCTTCGAGCCCGGCGAGAACGCGTCGATCCGCCCGGTGATGCGATCGTCGAACCGCGCGCCGACGCACAGCATGGCGTCGCAGCCATGCATCGCCATGTTGGCCTCGTATGTGCCGTGCATGCCGAGCATGCCGAGCCAGTTCTTGCCCGTCGCCGGATAGGCGCCCAGCCCCATCAGGGTGGAAGTGATCGGAAAGCCCGTGACCTCGACCAGCTCGCGCAGCAATTTCGAGGCTTCCGGCCCGGAATTGATCACGCCGCCGCCGCTATAGATCACCGGCCGTTTGGCCGACGCCAGCAGCGCCACCGCCTTGCGGATTTGCGCCGCGTCGCCCTTGACGCGCGGCACGTAGGACACATGAACGTCGGCCTTGCGCGGCGGATGATAGGTGCCGGTCGCGAACTGCACGTCCTTGGGCACGTCGACCACGACCGGGCCGGGACGGCCGGTGCTGGCGACGTAGAACGCCTCGTGCAGCACCTTCGCCAGATCGTTGACGTCGCGCACCAGCCAGTTGTGCTTGGTGCAGGGCCGGGTGATGCCGACGGTGTCGCATTCCTGGAACGCGTCGTTGCCGATCAGATGGGTCGGCACCTGCCCGGTGATGCACACCAGCGGGATCGAATCCATCAGCGCGTCGGCCAGCGGCGTCACCATGTTGGTGGCGCCCGGCCCCGAGGTCACCAGCACCACGCCCGGCTTTCCGGTGGAGCGCGCGTAGCCTTCGGCGGCATGGCCGGCGCCCTGCTCGTGCCGCACCAGGATGTGCTCGACCTCGCTCTGCTGGAACAGTTCGTCATAGATCGGAAGCACCGCGCCGCCGGGATAGCCGAAGATATGCTGGACGCCATGATCGATCAGCGCGCGCACGATCATCGCGGCGCCGGTCATCTGGTTCGGATCGTGGCTCTTGTCGCTCATGGCTGGCTCCGGATGCGCTGTTGTCAGCGTCGTTCTTCAGTTGCGTCGTTTCGGAAAATAAAAAGGGGCCCAAGAGGCCCCATGCACACCGCCCGATTTTGGATGGCCTCAGCCATCCCCGGCGGTGCGCCTGGGTACGACGACGATAAGCAGTTTGGTAATTTTATTACGCATTTTGCCGCTCGGACTTCCCGAAGGTTGCGCGGAACATAGCGGCCGAGCCCCGGAAGTCAAGGGAAGCCGCCACTCGGCGCGATTTCGGTAGTCTAGCGGGTTCCGGGCGCTCGGCGAGCGTTTTTCGCTCGGGTCCGGCATTCCGGAATGCTCTCATGGTGAGGAGCGCATCTTGGCGCGTTCCGGACGATGCTTCGCATCGCCGGGAGAGCCTGCATGTTCCGCGGTGGCCCATCTTTCGGACGCGCGCGAGCGCGTTCCTCGGGATGAGGTCGTTTGCGCGTCTCCAGCCATCCCCTCGCCTCCTCCGGCTTCACCCATTCGAATTCCGGCAGTTGATGCCGGAACCAGGTGAATTGCCGCTTGGCGTAATGGCGGGTATCGGCGCGGCCGATCGCGGCGGCCTCATCCAGCGTGATCTCGCCCTTCAGATGCGGATCAGCGCCGGCACGCCATGGGCCTTCATCGCCGGCAGCAGCGGATCGAGCTGCCGCGCCGCCAAGGCCGCCACCTCCTCCAGCGCGCCGGCCGCCAGCATCGCGTCGAACCGCGCGTCGATCCGCGCATAAAGCGCGTCGCGATCCGGCGCCGAGAAACAGCGCGCTGAATTTGCCCGGCGGCAACAGCGGCGGCAATCCGTCGCGATGCCAGTCGGTCAGCGAACGCCCGGTGGCCTCGACCACTTCGAGCGCGCGCGCGATGCGGGTGCGATCGCGCGGCTTCAGGCGCTCGGCGGAAGCCGGATCGCGCCGCGCCAGTTCGGCATGCAGCGCCTCGACGCCATCGCGTTCGAGCCGCGCGCGCACGCTCTCGCGTATCTCAGCCGGAATCGGCGGCACCGCCGACAGGCCGCGCGTCAGCGCCTTGAAATAGAGGCCGGAGCCGCCGGCGAAAATCGGCAGCCGGTTTTGCGCGCGCGCTTCCGCGAGCACCGTCGCCGCATCCGCCACCCAGGCGCCCGCGGAGAAATTCACCGCGGCATCGACATGGCCATAGAGCCGATGCGGCACCAGCGCCTCTTCGTCGGGCGTCGGCCGCGCCGTGATGATGCGAAGATCGCGATAGACCTGCATGGAATTGGCATTGATGACGACGCCGCCGGTGGCCGCCGCGAGCTCCAGCGCCAGCGCCGACTTGCCGCTGGCGGTCGGCCCTGCGATAAGCACGGCCTTGCCGCTGTCCTGGATGCGAATTCACCTGCATGTCTCTCGTCGCCACGCTGATCTGCAATCCCGCCGACCCCGCGCTCGATAGCACGGTCGTCGACGGCGCGCGCGCCATTCTTCCCTCAGCCGGGCCGGCGCAATGGCTGTTCGACGAAGTCGCCGTCGACATCCCCTTCACCGGCAGCGAGGACATCGCCGCCATCGCCGACCGCCTGCGCGAGGCGCGCGGCGACCTGCCGATCGACATCGTGGTGCAGCCGCAGGTCGCCCGGCGCAAGAAGCTTTTTCTCGCCGACATGGATTCCACCATGATCGGCCAGGAATGCATCGACGAGCTGGCGGATTTCGCCGGCCTGAAAGCCCATGTCGCCGGCATCACCGAACGCGCGATGCGCGGCGAGATCGAGTTCGAGCCGGCGCTGCGCGAGCGCGTCGCGCTGCTGAAGGGCCTGCCGGTCAGCGTGGTCGACGAAGTCCTGAAGCAGCGCATCACGCGCGACGCCGGGCGGCCGCGAACTGGTCGCGACCATGCGCGCGCATGGCGCCTATACCTGCCTGATCTCCGGCGGCTTTACGCTGTTCACCAACGCGGTCGCCGCGATGATCGGCTTTCAGGAGAACCGCGCCAACGAACTGAAAGTCGCCGACGGCAAACTCACCGGCGAGGTCGCCGAGCCGATCCTGGGCCGCGCGGCCAAACTCGCAACGCTGGTCGAGCTGCGCGAAGCCTTCGATCTCGACAACATCGACACGCTGGTGGTCGGCGACGGCGCCAACGACCTCGGCATGATCGAGGCGGCCGGCCTCGGCGTCGCCTACCACGCCAAGCCCGCGGTCGCCGCCGCCGCCGCCGCGCGGATCGATCATGGCGACCTCACGGCGCTGCTCTATGCGCAGGGCTATAGGCGCGAGGAGTTTGTAGGGGGATGAGCACTTTGGAAATTGACGTCGACGATATCAGGCCGATCTCCGTTGCCTTTACCGCCGACGAATTGGTGGTGACGCTTGCCACGGCCGCAAGATTGCTACCCCGTTGGCATGGTATCCGAGACTGAAAAACGCGAGTGCCGCGGCGCGCGAGCACGTCGAGTTGATGCCGCTCGGCCTCCATTGGCCCGAACTCGACGAAGACCTCGGCATAGCCGGAATGCTGCAGGGGTGTCGGGCTGGTTGAAGTCGTCATGCCCGGGCTTGACATGTCAGCGCCTCTACTGCACGCTCAGCGCCACGAAGCGCAATTCGCCGTCGGCGTTGGACGACCAGCAGCAGCACGGATTTCTTGCCGTCCTTCTTCAGCTGATCGACGCGCTTCTTGACGTCGGCGGCGCTGCTGACCGCCTCCTGCGCCACCTCGACGATGACCTCGCCGGGGCTGAGCCGCTTTTCGGCGGCGTCGGAGGCGTTGTCGACATTGGTGATGATGACGCCCTTGACGCTGTCCTTGATCTTGTAGCGGCTGCGCAGATCCTTGCTCAGGGTGGCGAGATCGAGACCGAGCGCCTTTTGCGTCACCGGCTTTTCGACCGGCTCCTGCGTCTTGTTGCGAAGCCGGCACCGCCTTGTCGCCATCCTCGAGGCGGCCGAGCGTGACCTTCATGGTCTGCTCGGCGCCCTTGCGGATGATGACGACGTCGACCTCCTTGCCGACCGCGGTGTCGGCGACCACGCGCGACAGGTCCTTCGGCTCCTTGATTTCCTTGCCGTCGAACGTGACCACGACGTCGCCGGGCTCGATGCCGGCGGGTTTCGCCGGGCCCTTGTCGTCGACGCCGGCGATCAGCGCGCCGCGCGCGGGCTTGATGTTGAGGCTTTCGGCGATCTCGTCGGTGACCTGCTGGATGCGGACGCCGAGCCAGCCGCGGCGAAGCTCGCCGAACTGCCGCAGCTGCGCCACCACGCCGGACACCGTCTTGGAGGGCACGGCAAAGCCGATGCCGATCGAGCCGCCGGTCGGCGAGATGATCAGCGTATTGACGCCGATCACGTCGCCGTCGAGATTGAACAGCGGGCCGCCGGAATTGCCGCGGTTGATGGCGGCGTCGGTCTGGATGTAATTGTCGTAGGGACCCTGAGCTGATATCGCGGTTGCGCGCCGAGACGATGCCGGCGGTGACGGTGCCGCCGAGGCTGAACGGATTGCCGATCGCGATCACCCATTCGCCGAGCCGCAGCTTGTCGGAATCGCCGAATTTCACCGCGATCAGCGGCTTGTTCGGCGTGAACTTCAGCACCGCGAGATCGGTCTTCTTGTCGACGCCGACCAGTTCGGCCTTGAACTTGGTGCCGTCGTTCATGATCACGTTGATCTCGTCGGCGTCGTCGATGACGTGATTGTTGGTCACGACGATGCCCGAGGTGTCGATGATGAAACCGGAGCCGAGCGAGTTGGTCTTGTGCGGCTGCAAATCGCCGCCACCAGGACCGCCGCGGCGGTTCTTGAAGAAGTCGTCGAAGAATTCCTCGAACGGCGAGCCCGGCGGCAATTTCGGCATCGCGTTCTTGTCGGTCGGGCCGCCGTTCTTGGCTTCGACGGTCTGCGAGGTCGAGATGTTGACCACCGCGTCGATCACCTTCTCGGCGACATCGGCGATGCCGTCGGGGCCGCGGGCAAACGCCGGTGGCGCCATCACGAGGCTGGCGGCGCCGAGGCAGATCGCGGCCAACCAGGGGCGCAGGCGATGAGTCGGGGCCGGGGTCGCAGCGGTCATATCGGGTCTCTCTGTCCAGGAAACGGGTCGGAATGTGTAATCCACAGTGCGCCCGAACGGGGGACGGCGCAAGCATCGGCGGGACATTTCGAAGTCATCAGCGCGTGACAAATACGGCGAAAAACCGGTCCCGGCCGGTCAATTCGGCGTTGATCCCGGGCCGCGCAGACGGCAGCCGAATCCCGCGGATCCTAGCGCCGCACGACCCAGATCAGGATCAGGCCGGCCACCGCCGATCCAATGCCCACGACGCGCAGGATGTTGTCCGGCGTCGCCAGCGCGCTCTTCATCGCCCGCCGCATCCAGGCCGGGCTGGCCGCGAACATCAGGCCTTCCAGCACAAACAGAATACCCACACCGATGAGGAAGTCGGCGAACGCTATGGACCTCATCGGACTGGAACCTCCCGTTTGCTATTTTTTTGGCTTTTCGCATTCAGGCCGAAGCGATGTCCGCTTCGGCCCCTTTAAATCCGGCTTCAGCGTCAGGGTTTTACCGCTGCCGCTGCCGCCGGAGTGGCCGCAGCCGCGGCCGGCGCACCGGACGGGCTGTTGAAGAACTTGAAGAAATTCGAATCCGGCCGCAACAGGAAGCGGGTGTCGTTGCTCTTCAGACCGTTCTCATAGGCCGTCATCGAACGATAGAACGCGAAGAAGTCCGGATCCTTGCCATAGGCTTCGGCGAACAGCCGGTTGCGCTCGCCGTCGCCCTCGCCGCGTACCTGCTCGGATTTCGAATTGGCTTCGGCGACGATCACGGTGGCTTCGCGGTCGGCGTTGGACCTGATCTCCTGCGCCTTCTGTCCGCCCTGGGCGCGGAACTCGGCGGCTTCGCGTTGCCGCTCGGTCTGCATGCGCTGATACACCGCCTGGCTGTTCTGCTCCGGCAGGTCGGCGCGCCTGATCCGCACGTCGACCACCTGGATGCCATAGGCATCGGCTTCCTTGTCGACCTGGTCGCGGATCCGCCCCATCAAGGCCTCGCGCTCGTCGCGCACGACCTGGATGAAGGTAACTTCGCCGAGCACGCGGCGCAGCGACGCGTTGAGGATCGTGGTCAACTGGATGTTGGCGGCCTGGATCGAACCGACGCTCTGGTAAAATCGCAGCGGCGTCTTGATGCGGTAGCGCGCGAAGGCGTCGACCACCAATCGCTTCTGGTCCGAAGCGATGATTTCCTGCGACGGGTTTTCCAGATCGAGGATCCGCTTGTCGATATCGATCACGGTATCGATGAAGGGCGCCTTGAAATGCAGGCCGGGATCGGTCACCACGTCGACCGGTTTGCCAAGCCTGACCACCAGCGCCTGCTCGGTCTGGTCCACGGTGAACACCGAGCCGTAGCCGACGACGATCGCCAGCAACAGCAACAGCAACACGATAATGCCTGTGACGGGGGATCTCATCGGGTGCTCCCGCTCTGCTGCGGCGGCTGGCCTGTCGAAGCCGCCGGCGGACGCCGCGGCGTCAACTCGCTGAGCGGAAGATAAGGCACGACGCCCTGCGCGCCGGGACCGCCACCGTCATAGATCAGCTTTTCGGAGCTTCCGAGCACGTGCTCCATCGTCTCCAGATAAATGCGCTCCCGGGTGACGTCGGGCGCCTTCTTGTATTCGTCGTACACTTTGAGGAAGCGCGCGCTCTGGCCCTTGGCCTCGGCGACCGCCTGCTGCTTGTAGCCTTCGGCGACCTGCAGGATTTGCGCGGCGCGCCCCTTGGCGTCGGGCACGACGCGGTTGGCGTAGGTCTGGGCTTCGTTCTGCAGCCGCTCGAGGTCGGCGCGCGCCGCCTGCACGTCGCGGAACGAATCGATCACCTGCGCCGGCGGGTCGACCTTCTGCATCTGCACCTGCTGGATCAGGATGCCCGAACCGTAATTGTCGAGCGTCTTCTGCATCAATTCCTGCACCGCTGTTTCGGTCGAGGTACGGGCGCCGGTCAGGATCGGCTGGATGTTGGACTTGCCGACGATCTCGCGCATCGCGCTTTCGGCGACCGCCTTCACGGTGCCTTCGGGACTCTGGATGTTGAACAGATAATCGGCGACGCCCTTCGGCTTGATGCGCCACAGCACGGTGAAATCGACGTCGACGATGTTCTCGTCGCCGGTCAGCATCAGGCTTTCCTCGGGAACATCGCGCATGGTGCGGCCGCGCCGCGCCGGATCGTCGATCAGCGTCATGCCGATGCTCAAGGTGGAAACCCGCAGCGCCTTCGGCAGCAGCACGGTCTCGATCGGATACGGCAGATGGTATCTCAGCCCGGGGCCGGCATCGGCGACATATTTGCCGAAACGCAGCACGATGCCCTGCTCTTCGGATTGCACGCGGTAAAAGCCGGTCATCGCCCAGATCGCGATCGCGCCAAGCAGCACCAGCGCGATGCCGGCGCCGCTGAAATTTCCGCCCGGCATCCATTGCTGGATCCGGTCCTGCAGACGGCGCAGAAGGTCTTCAAGGTCCGGCGGCCTGGGCCCTACCGGTTGCGGTCCGGAACCCCATGGTCCTTTCGGACCGGAGCCCCACGGGCCTCCGCCTTGATTCTTCCACGGCATCGACAATCTCCTCCGCAAGGCTCGAGGGCCACAAATCCTGGGAGACCAGGACGGCCCGGCCTTGCAATCTGGACGGCTTTATAGGGGACGGCCCCGGCCCTTACAACGCAAGCTTCCGGCTTGGAGGAGCTATGCCTGAGGCCGTAATTGTCAATGTAAACATTAACCGACGCGGTTAATGCGACTTTCGCCTATAGAGGTCACGTAGGAAGCGACCGCCGCTTTATATAGGTGACATAGGAAAAGTCGGCGCTGTCGTCCGCTCCGGCCGGATTCCGCACGCGGGCGACCTCCTGCCAGACCGCCTTGTCGATCGCGGCGAAATACGTGTCGCCATCCGGGCCTGGCGTGGACTTCGGTCAATTCCAGGCGATCGGCGATGTCCATCCATTGCGCGTAGATCTCGGCGCCGCCGATCACGGCGATCTCAGTGGCGAAACGCCGCAGCGCGTCGCCGGTTGCGACCGCGCGTGCGTCCGCAAACGACGTCGTCACCACCGCGCCCGCTGCGCGATAGTCTTGATCGCGGGTGACGACGATATTGGTGCGCTGAGGCAGCGGCCGGCGCAGCGAGACGAAGGTCTTGCGGCCCATCACCACCGGCTTGTTGATGGTCAGCGCCTTTAGGCGCTGCTGGTCGGTCTTCAGCCGCCACGGAATCGTGCCGCCGGCGCCGATCACGCCATTGTCGGCGACCGCGACGAGCAGAACGACTTCCATCATCGCGTTTCCTTAGCAGTTTGCTCGACCGTTTCCTTGGCAAGCAATTCGAGCGCCGGACCGGACAATCGGCACACGGTCCATTCGTCCATCAACACCGCGCCGAGCGATTTGTAGAATTCGATCGACGGCGTATTCCAGTCCAGCACCGACCATTGCAGCCGCGACCAGCCGTTTGCCACGCATGTTCTTGCCAGATGCGCCAGCAGCGCCTTGCCGATGCCCTTGCCGCGCTGCGGCGGGCGGACGAACAGATCTTCCAGATAGATGCCGGAGCGGCCGCTGAAGGTCGAGAAATTCATGAAACCAGACCGCGAAGCCGACCGGCTCACTCTGCCACTCCGCGATCTCGCAGAACAGCCGCGGATTGTCGCCGAACAACGCCGCGTCGATGTCGGCTTCGGTGGCCTCGACCTCGTGCAGCAGTTTCTCGTATTCGGCGAGTTCGCGAACCAGCGACAGGACAAGGCGGGCTTCACCGGGACGGGCGCGGCGGATCGTGAAGGGACATTCAATCGCTCATACCGCGACCTCGGCCTTGATGTGCGGATGCGGGTCGTAGCCTTCGAGCACGAAGTCCTCATAACGGAACGCGAAAATATCCTTCACCTCCGGATTGATCTTCATCACCGGCAGCGGGCGGGTCGGGCGCGTCAGTTGCAGCCGCGCCTGTTCGAGATGGTTCGAATACAGATGCGCGTCGCCGAGGCTATGGACGAAATCGCCCGGCTTCAGCCCGGTCACCTGCGCCACCATCATGGTCAGCAACGCATAGGACGCGATGTTGAAGGGCACGCCGAGAAAAACGTCGGCCGAACGCTGATAGAGCTGGCACGACAATTTGCCGTTGGCGACATAGAACTGGAACAGGCAGTGACACGGCGGCAGCGCCATCTTGTCGACATCGGCCGGATTCCATGCGCTGACGATCAGCCGCCGCGAATCCGGGTTGCGCTTGATCATCTCGATGACGTCGGAGATCTGGTCGATGCTGCGTCCGTCCGGCGCCGGCCAGGAGCGCCATTGCGAGCCATAGACCGGGCCGAGATCGCCATTGGCGTCGGCCCATTCGTCCCAGATCGAAACGCCGTTATCCCTGAGGTATTTGATGTTGGTGTCGCCGGCGAGAAACCACAGCAGCTCATGCACGATCGGCTTTCAGCGGCAGCTTCTTGGTGGTCAGCATCGGAAAGCCGGCCGCCAGATTGAAGCGCATCTGGTGGCCGAAGATCGACAAGCGTGCCGGTGCCGGTGCGGTCGCGCTTTTCCGCGCCGTCGGCGAGTATCCGTTCGAGCAGGTCGTGATACTGGTTCATGGCGTGATCTGGCGATCCATCTGGCAATGCTCGGGAAGGCGAATTTCTAGCGCCCGGGCCGGGCCGACCGACAGCACCGATTCGGTCCCTGGCCGCGATTATACCCGGAAAAATGACCATCCGGTTGGCGTCCGGCAAGGGCCGTCTGGGAGGGTTCCGCTAGCCCAAGACGCCGGCAAACCCGAAAAGCCCCCCGGCCAGCAGCAGCCAGAGCGGATTGAGCCGGGTGGTCGAGGCCAGGATCGCGGCGCCGGCGGTGACCAGAGCGGCGGCCCAGGTCCGGTCCGAGGTCAGCGCCAGGATCAGCCCGCTGGCGCCCATCAGACCGATCGAAAGCGGGACCAGAGCGGCCTGGATGATCGCCGGCCAGCGCGAATGGCTTCGCCGCCGCAGAAACCGGCTGACAGAAAACGCCAGCACGGCGGTCGGCACGCACATCGCAAGTGTTGCGACCAATGCGCCACTGATGCCCGCGACCGCATAGCCGATCAGGGTGACGATCAGCACGTTCGGCCCCGGCGACAATTGCGCGATCGCGAACACGTCGGCGAACTGCTTTGTCGGTCAGCCAGTGGTGGACGTCGACCGCGACCCGGTGCATTTCGGGGATCGCGGAATTGGCGCCGCCGACCGCGAACAGCGACATCACCCCGAACGTCCATGCCAGCGTCAGGATCGGGTTGCCGCTCTCGTTCATGCCGCGGCCCGCCTGCGCGCGACGAAGGTGATGGCGATGCTGAGCGGGATCGCCACCAGCAGCACCGCCGGCAATGGCAGCCGCACGCAGCCCGATCGCGACGAACACCGCGGCCATCACGACCAGGGCCGACCAGATCGCGCCGTTTGACCAGCGGCATCATCATTCTGAAAACGACCGAGATCAAAAGCCCGACCGCCGCGCAGGACACGCCGGCCAGAATGCGCCGCAGCGCGTCGACCTCGCCGAAATGCGCGTAGAGCACCGCCCAGGATGGTCACGATCACGACGGGAGGACCGACCAGCCCGGCAAACGCCGCGATGCCGCCGGCGATGCCCGCGAAACCGCGATCCGAACACCACCGACAGGTTGACGATGTTCGGGCCGGGCAGGAAATGGCACAGCGCAAAGGTTTCGTTGAACTCGTCCGCCGTCATCCAGCGGTGCTGCTCGACGATGCCGCGCCGCGCAAACACCAGAACGCCGCCGAATCCCGCGAGCGACATTTTGGCGAACGCGACGAACAGCGCGATCAGACCGGGCGGCGGCGATGTCGGGATTTCCGGCGCGGAACCTGGATAGGAACCGCTGCCGGCGGCGAATCCGGGGGCATGCGCCAAGATTTAGAACGGCAAGCCATGCAAGGCCAACCGATATTGCAAGTTTTCCACCCGAAGCGCGCGGCCACGGGTATTCCACCGGCCATTGTGGCCAGATTCCGGGCCCATGCGCTCCGGAACAGGCCCAAAGCGGCTCTGTTTTTCTCAACTTTTGCACCCTATATTGAGGGTGCCGGTTCGCCGGCTATGGAAATAAATTGCCGTCGCAATAAACCATTCGGACCCGGGGGCAGTACCCGGCGCCTCCACCCAAGCCCGCCGAAACGGCGGGTTTCGGCGGGGGCGAACCAGGATCGACGAGGGCGTAAAGGGCGTGTTTTTTCCCGGTATGGTTCCGCCGTTATCGGGCTATGCAATAGTTGCAAACGACAACTATGCTCCGGTTGCTCAGGCTGCGTAACGCGGTTTGAAAGACCAAGTCTAAAGTCCTGATGGGTTAAGCTCCGTCAGGCGGGGTTCGGAGGCACCTGGCAACAGAAGCCTCCACTTCATTTCCCGTTGGCGGATAACCCCGGCACTATTCCCCTTCAGACGGGCTTTTTGCTGGAATTTTCAGCACCGATGGTGCTGACCTCGGCCCGCTCCCCGGGGTACCATGGCCAGAGGTTGCGAGTCGGGCCCACGGCACGAGACATGGCCGCCGACCCACCGGCGGCATCTAAACGCGACAGGACAGACAATGGCGACCGATCATATCCGATACGACGTGCTGGCGCGCGACGCGTTGCGCGGCGTGCTGCGCCGCGTCCTGACCGACGCCGCCGAACATGGCCTGCCCGGAGAACATCATTTCTTCATCACCTTCCTGTCGACCGCCGAGGGCGTGAAGCTGTCGCCGCGACTGTTGGCGCAATATCCGGAAGAAATGACGATTATCCTGCAGCACCAGTTCTGGGACCTGACGGTTCTGGAGGATCGTTTCGAGGTCGGCCTGTCCTTTGGCGGCATCCCGGAACGGCTGGTGGTGCCGTTCAATTCGATCAAGAGCTTCTTCGATCCGTCGGTGCAGTTCGGCCTGCAGTTCGAGGCCAACGATGCCGCGGCGGAGAGCCCGGCGGCCAACAACCTGCCGGCCGTGCCCGCGCCCTCCCCGACAGCGCTGACGGTCCCGGAACCCGCCGCCGAAAGTCCGGCCGAGCCGGCCAGACCCAGCGAAGGCGCCGAAGTGGTGCGGCTGGACCGCTTCCGCAAGAAATAATCCAGCGCCTGCAACTTTCGCGTCGCTGTAGGGTATCCGTTCCGCCACTTCGACGGCTCAACGGATACCAAGAATGGCTGAACGATCTGCTCGCTTCGACGGCTTCATCTGCCTCCACATCTGCCTCCACCCGCTCCGAGACCGACAGTTTCGGTCCGATCGAGGTTCGCCGCCGATCGCTATTGGGGCGCGCAGACCGAACGTTCCAGGCGCAACTTCCGCATCGGCCAGGACCGGATGCCGATGCCGATCATCCACGCGCTCGGCATCGTCAAGCTCGCCTCCGCCGAAACCAATCGCGAACTCGGCCTGCTCGACCAGCGCCGCGCCGGCGCCATCGTCCGCGCCGCGCGCGAAGTGATCGACGGCAAGCTCGACGATCATTTTCCGCTGGTGGTGTGGCAGACCGGATCCGGCACCCAGACCAACATGAACCTCAACGAGGTGATCGCCAACCGCGCCAACGAACTGCTGGGCGGCAAGCGTCGGCGCCAAGCAGCCGGTTCATCCCAACGATCACGTCAATATGAGCCAGTCGTCCAACGACTCGTTTCCGACCGCGATGCACATCGCCGCCGCCAGGCGCATCACCGCCGACCTGATTCCGGCGCTCGGCGAGCTGCAGCGCGCGCTGCGCAAAAAAGAAAAGGCGTTCGCGCGACATCGTCAAGATCGGCCGCACCCATACCCAGGACGCGACGCCGCTGACGCTCGGCCAGGAATTTTCCGGCTACGCCGCCCAGGTCGAAAGCGGCATCGCGCGGCTGCGCGTCGCGGTCAAGGATCTGTACCCGCTGGCGCAAGGCGGCACCGCGGTCGGCACCGGCCTCAATTCGAAGCCGAAATTCGCGCGGCGCGTTCGCCAAGCACGTCGCCAAGATCACCAGGCTGCCGTTCACCAGCGCCGCCAACAAGTTCGAGGCGCTGGCCGCCAACGACGCCATGTGTTCGCGCACGGCGCGATCAATACGGTGGCGACCGGCCTGTTCAAGATCGCCAACGACATCCGCCTGCTGGGATCGGGTCCGCGCTCCGGCCTCGGCGAACTGATCCTGCCCGAGAACGAGCCGGGCTCCTCGATCATGCCGGGCAAGGTCAACCCGACCCAGTGCGAGGCGATGACCATGGTCTGCTGCCAGGTGTTCGGCAATCACACCGCGATCACCTTCGCGCGGCAGCCAGGGCCATTTCGAGCTCAACGTCTACAAGCCGGTGCTGGCATATTGCATGATGCATTCCATGCAACTGCTGGCCGACGTCGCGCGTTCATTCACCGAGCACTGCGTCGACGGCATCCGCGCCGACGAAAAGCGCATCCGGGAACTGATGGAACGCTCGCTGATGCTGGTGACGGCGCTGGCGCCCAAGATCGGCTACGACAACGCCGCCAAGGTCGCCAAGACCGGCGCACGCGAGCGGCACCACCTTGAAAGAAGAGGCCGTGCGGCTCGGATTTGTTTCCGCGGCCGAGTTCGACCGGCTGGTGCAGCCCGGACAAAATGACGCAGCCGGGATGAACCGCGAAGCGATGACCCCCGCAATATTACGGGCATCGATAATAATTATAATTCATAACTGCCAAAGACTGATGTCCGATCGGCTATTGCCGCGGTGAACGAGCCATGGTACAGCACAGATAATTTTGATTTCGCGAAGCGAAACTTATTCTTTAGTGCTATCGTAGACGATCACGGGGACTTTTCTCGATGACGATCGAGTCAGTTTGCCATACCCGACGCCACATCTGCGGACGTCGCTTGTGCTTCCATTTATCGTGATGAGGGGGCAGGCATGGGGGATATTGTCAACCTGAAACGATTTAAGAAGCGCAGCCGAACGCGAGCAGGCGGCGCAAACAGGCCGATGCCAACCGGACGCGATTCGGCCGAACCAAGCCCGAACGCACGCTGGACGAAGTGCGCGCAAGCCGAGCCGACAAGCATTTGGATCAGCATCGCATCGACGGTGAGGACGCATCATGAAATCACCGGTCGTTAAGCGTTCGATCGTGGTCGCAGGTCATAAAACCAGCGTCAGCCTCGAAGAAGCATTCTGGAACGGCATGAAGGAAATCTCCGGCCTTCGCGACATGACGCTGTCGGAACTGGTCGGCGAGATCGACAGCAATCGCCAGCAGGGCAATCTGTCTTCCGCGATCAGGCTTTTCGTGCTGGATTATTTCCGCAAGCGCGCGATGGCGGCGGCGACAGAATCGAAACCGCAAGGCTAATCAGGATCGCCGGAGCAAGATGCCCGGCGCTCGTCGCGGCGAGCCGGCTAGCCGCCTTTCCTAATTTTGATGTCGTTGCCGAATCTTGATGTCGCAGTAAATATTGGCGCGTCACGGCGCGGCGATGGCAAGCGCTGCCAGCGACAACAGCAGACGCCGGCGGCATCACCACCAGGCCGAGCTTGAGAAACTGCCAGGCGCCGACATGCTCGCCCTCGCGCCGCAGCGCGATCAGCCACAGGATGGTGGCCAGCGAACCGGTCACCGACAGGTTCGGGCCGAGATCGACGCCGATCAGGATCGCGCCAGTGACATGGGCCGGGAACCTGCGCGGCCTGGCCGGTGGTCGCGGCGATCAGGCCCATCGGCAGATTGTTCACCAGGTTCGATGCGATCGCGACCACGATGCCGGCGATCCAGGCTGTGAGCTGCGGCGCGGCCGTCGAGGCCTGTTTCAGAACGCGCGCCAGCGCCGGCAGCACGCCGGTCCGGTTCAGGCCTTCGACCAGGATGAACAGGCCCGCCACCAGCGGCAGCACCGACCAGGAAATGTCCCGCAACACCGGCCAGGGCGACTGCCGTCCGATCACCAGCACCAGCGCCGCGACCACTGCGCCGGCGATGAAGGTCGGCAACCCGAGGTCGCGGACCAGCGCCGATGCCATCAGCAGCACGACCGCCGTGACCGGATGCCGAGCGCCGCGAGCTTGCCGCCGCGGCTCAGCGGCGAAATCGCCCCGATCGCGGCGACCGGCGCCGTCGAGCGCGCGGCGCTGGGTCAGCCGCAGCGCCAGATAGGTCGCCACGATCGCGGCCAGCGAGGGCAGCGCGAAGGCTGCGCAGCCAGTCCGCCAGCGGCGGCATCTGTCTTGCCGAACACCACGAGGTTGGCGGGATTGGAGATCGGCAGCACGAAGCTCGCGGCATTGGCGATGAAGGCGCAGATGAACAGATACGGCAGCGGCTCGACCTTGGCGGCGCGGGTCGCGGCATAGACCGCCGGCGTCAGCACCACCGCGGTGGCATCGTTCGACAGCAGCACGGTCACGATGGTGCCGACGACATAGACGATCAGGAACAGCCGCTTCGCCGAACCGCTGGCATGCCGCACCGCCTGCGCCGCGAGCCAGTCGAACAGCCCCTCCTTCCGCGCCACTTCCGCCAGCAGCATCATGCCGACCAGAAAGAAATAGACGTCGGTGCCCTTGCCGGCGGCCGCCAGCGCGTCCGGCCAGGGCAGCAGGTTCAGCAGCACCAGCAACGCCGCGCCGGCGACCGCCCAGATGAACTCCGGCAGATTCCATGGCCGCGCGATCACGCCGAAGGTGGCCAGCGCGGCGATGCCCCAGGTCGCGGCGTCGGCTCCGTGCGATCACTGCGCGCCCGCCAGCATGCGGTCGCCGGCCGATGCTGCGGTCGAACCGTCTCGCCGCGCGCAGGCCGGCCTCAGAAGCTGCGAAGCAAAGCCGAGCCACAAGCGCGATCGAGCCCAGCGCAAAACTGCCGAGAATGAGAAACATCGCGCTGTAGCCGATCTCCTGCGCGATCCAGCCGCCGATCGCCGGGCTGAGCGCCGCGCCCAGACCCTGCACCGTCATCACCGCGCCCTGACCGACATTGACCCGCCCGGTGCCATGGAGGATACGCGCGACCAGCGCCGGGAACGCCACGCTCTGCAGGCCGGCGCCGACGCCGTCGAGGATCTGCACGGGATACACGCCCCAGTTGTTGATGACATAGGCGGCGATCACGCCGCGGATCGGCAGCGCGATGAACGAGATCAGCAGCACCAGCCAGTAGCCGTCCTTCTCCGCCGAGCCGCATCGCGATCAGCGAGACCAGCATCATCGTGCCTTGCGCCACCACGATGGTGGTCGCGACGAATCCGCGCCGGATCGCCCTGCTTGGTCGAGACCACCGCAAGCCCGTAGAGCGGCAAGCATCGCGCCATTGCCGAGATGAAAACAGGCCAGCGCCGCGGCCAGGATCAACAGCGGCTTGGATTCTTGAGCAGCACCGAGAACCCGCTGATCTCGGCCTTGTCCTGTTTTTACTTGCTGGTCGAGGCCGCGCGCCTCGTCGTCGTCGATCGCGGCGCTCGGGATCATCAGCACCGAGACGATCGACAGCACGCCGAAGCAGCGCCGCCAGCCACAACACCGCCGGAAAGCCGAACATCCAGCCGAGCAGGCCCGACAGCCCGGCGCCGACCATGTTGCCGGCATGGTTGAACGCCTGGTTATGTCCGATTCTGCCGGTTGAAGCCGGCCTGACGAACAATGCCGAGCGTGATGCCGGCCACCGCCGGTCCGATCGCCGCCGCCGGCGATCGCGGTCGCGACCTGCGACAGCGTCACCAGCCAGAAACTTTGCGATAGCAGAACGATGCCGGAGGCGATCACGCGTGCAGATGCCGGGAATGATGACGTAGAGCTTCTTGTGCCGGGTCGCGTCGATCAGCGCGCCGGCCGGCGTCGTCATCAGCATGCCGGCGACGCCGCCGACGGTCATCACGGTGCCGATCAGCCCGCTCTGCCAGCCATGCGCGAGCAGAAACACGCCGAGGAACGGACCGATGCCGGACTGCATGTCGGCCATGAAGAAATTCAGCGCGAGCAGCGGCCAAATGCCCTTCGAGGCGCTCGCCGCCGCGGGCCAATCCGTTCGATGGTCGGGATCAAAATGGCGCTCCATCGCTCACGATTGGCGACGGCGGATTAACGCCCGGCGGCGGACTTGGTTCGCGCCTTTTGCCGACTACTGCGGAGCCGCCTGCGCGGGCGGCGTCAGCACCAGAGGCGGCCTTAGCCTCGGCGGCGCCGGGCGCGCCGCACCGGGCGCGGGGCGGATCTCGATCGGGGCGGCAGCGGCGCAACCTGCTGGCTGACCACCGGCGGCGCGGGATTGGCCGATAGCGGCGGACGCGGCGCGCTTCACTTTCGGCTTGCAGCCGGTGCGGACAGGCCGCCGGGCCTGGATACGGCCGGCCGAAGGCACGGCCGGTCGAGCGCGGCCGGCGGTGGAATGGATGCCGGCATCGCTTGCGGGGCCTCGCCGCGCTCGATCGAATCCAGCCGGCGTGGTCTCGCGATCGATCGCCCGCACCGCCAGCCATGACGACAGCGCCGCGACATCGACGGTGCGATCGAGCGCGTCGGGCGAGCCCGCGGCGAACAGCTGGATTTCCGGACGGCCGCTGCCCGGTGCGTCCTCCGCCAAGGCGATGACGGCGCGGATGTCGGCCTGATCGGCGGGAATATCATAGCCGCCCGATACGATGGCGCGGGCGACGCTCAGCATCGAGCGTGGTCGCGCCGACGCGAAGCCTGCCGTCCCTGATGGTGAACGGAATTTGCGCCGACGCGACCGACAACGCGCCCGCCGCCAACACCGGCTCGACGATCTGCCGCAGCCTGCATGTCGTCCGTGGCCTGGCCGGCGTCGCTGGCGCGGATCGCGACCTCGAATGCGCGCGGATCGAGCCCGGCGATATCGCAGCGGATTCCAGCGTCACGGTTCCGCTGCCGGACAACGCGCCCGACAGCGCCGACGCGCTGCGGCCCTGGCTCGCCAGCGTCATCTGCATCGACGCGCGGCCGGCCGGCATCGCCAGGCCGCGATAATGCAAGGCACCGCCGTCGACGCCCTTGAGCTGAACGCTGCGCATTCAACGCAATGCCATTCGCGGCCGGTCTGGCATCGATGTTGGCGCTGTCGCCTCGCCGCCGCCGATGCTTGCCCTTGATGGCGTCGAAGGTCAGCGATTGGCCGTCGCTCTTGACGGTACCGCTGACCGGGCGCAATCTCGCCGCCGCCCGGCAGCGTGCCGCGCAGCGCCTGAAACGCGATCTGGCCGCGCCAGCCTTTCATCAATCCGGAACCGAGCGGCTCGGCGGCATCGTGCCCGGCGGCGCCGATCGCGAACGCAAATAGCCGGCGCCAGGTCGAGCGCGATCCAGGCCGACCTCGCCTTCGACGGATTCTTTCATCGCCGAGGCACCAATGCGATGCGCCCGCGCAGCCGCGAGCCCGACATGGTGCTGTCGAGATCGTCGAAGTTCAGTTTGTTGCCTGCGAGCGAGACGCGCGACGACAGGCTGATATTCTGCGCCAGTCGATCGGACGGCTTGAGATCGAGCAGTGGCGCGAGATCGGCGCGGCGAACCCTAAGATTGACGCTGGCCTTGGGATCCTGCGCCCACGGCTCGGCGGTACCCTGCGCTTCGGCATCGAGGCCCGCTCCGGTCATCTTGGCTTTCAACCGCAGCGGCGCGCGCCAGACGCCGCTCGCCGAGCCTTCGAATTGCGCCGGCGCCTTCGCCCGCCGCGATCGCGCGATCGAGCCCCAGCAAGCGCCAGCAGCGCGCGGCCCTGCTCCGACGGAAAACTTTGCTTCAATGCCGATTTCGCTGCGGCCGAGCGCCTCGAGATCGATGCCGCGGATCGCCGCGATTGTCGGGCCTGTCGCCGTGATGACGGCGATCGCCCTTGAGCTGCGGCGCATCGAGATCGAGCACGGCCGCGCGTTGGCGCGATCGGCTTGGTCGGCTTCTTGCCGAGATCGAGCGTCAGCTTCAGGCGGGCTGCTCCCGGTGCCCTGTCCCCATGGCATTGAGCCGCGACGCGAACGACGGCGCCAACGGCGCGATCAAATCCGGTGATCCGGGCCAGCGACGCCGCAGTCGAATTCAGCGCCAGTTTTCCGGTCGACGTCGACGCGATCGAAACTGCCGCGCGCCTTCCAGCGTCACGCCGCCGGCCTCGCCGATCTTCAAGCGATCGAGCGAGATCGTCTTCGGATCGTAGCCCAGCTTCGCCAGCAACGGATGCAATTCCTGGCCGGCCGACATGGCGCGGCCGATATCCAGCGACAGCTGCGCCTCGTCCGGCCATTCGGCTTGCGGGCCCGCCAGCGAGCGCGCGAATGCCGTCGCGGCATCGAGGTCGAGACGTTCGGCCTTCAGCTCGGCATCGAACCGGGAGCCGCCGCCGGCCGGTTTGTTCCGAGAGCGCGATCCGTCCCGTAACGGCGCCGCCGTCGATCTCGGCCTTCATCGCGTCGATGCGCAACGCGGTCGGCGGCGACGCTGACCTCGCCGCGCAAGTGCAGCGGCTTCTGAGCTGCGGATAGGCGATCTCGCCGCGGCCCTGCAGCCACGCCACCAGCGTATCCGGATCCGACGAATTCGACGTCGAGCGCCGCCTTGAAACCGCCGGAGCCGGCCGGCTTGCGACCGGTGCCGCTCAGGGCCACATGGGTCGCGCCGGGCGCGCGAAAATCCAGCCGGTCGATGGTCCAGGATATCGGCATCGGCATGCAGGATCGGCGGCGATATTCTGCAGCGGGCGTCCGCCCAGCATGATCTGCTCGGAGCTGAACTCGATTTGCGCCGGGATCGGCGGCTGCGGCATCGCAGCGATCAGCGCGCGCAGCCCGGGCAGCAGCCGGATCGGCTCGGCAGCCTTGTCGTCCTTTTCGTTTTTTGCGGCGACGAACCTGTCGGCATCGAGTTGCCGCGCCGAAAGCACGGCGTGAAGCAGCGGCGAGCGCGCCAAATCGACCTCGGCCAGGCCGGCAAATTTCAGCGCGCTGTCCTCGGCGCCGTAGCTTGCCTCGAGCTGTTCGAGCCCGGCGCCGGCCGGATCGGCCTTGACCTTGGCCGAGATCCGCCACGGCGGTCGGCAACCGCAGCCTTTGCATCGGTGGCTTTGGCGACCAACCGGCGAAGCGCAGCGTCAGCGCGCCTTCGAAGCGCGGCGCGCGCGCCTCGAAGCTCAGCACGCCCTCGAGATCGGCCGGACAGGCGCGCGCACCGGTACTCAGGCCTGGATCGATGTTGAGATGAATGCGGGTGCCGCTGCCGTCGGTGCTGTGGCCGGACGACACCCGGAACGGGTAGCGGCGTGCCCGACAGCGTGAAGTTGCCGTCGCCGCGGATCGAACCGGCCAGCGCGCGGACGTCGCCGCTGAAGGCGATATCGTTCAATTCCAGCGTGCCGCGGCTGGCGGCGTCATGCAGCGCGATGCGGCCGGTCAAATTCAGGCGGTCGATCGCCAGCGAACCCAGGCTGAAATTGCCGCTCGAGGCCGGCCAGTCGATCCGCCCCTGCCGGTCGAGGCCGAGATCGAGCGCCACGCCGTTGATCGTCAATTCGGTGGCGCGCCATTCGCCGCGCATCAGCGAACCCAGGCTGAACTCGACATCGAGCTTGTCGGCGCGAACCTTGCCGAGATCGTTGGCGCCGCCGACCACCACCGAGCGCAGCTGCAGCGACGGCGTCGGCAACAGCCGCGCATCCAGCTTGCCGCCGACACGCACCGGCGCGCCGACAACCCGGGTCGCCTCGGCCTCGAATTGCGGCCGGAACTGATTCCAGTCGACGAAATACGGCCCGACCAGCGCGGCTACCAGCGCAATGATCAAGGCTATCGCCAATCCGAGCAGCGTCGTCTGCACGGCGTCTCCCTCGCACACGCTCCGGCGGCTGCCCTGCCCGGCCTGACGCAATCCACCCGCCAGGCTGCCGATCGATTCCTGCGCCTCGCCGGCCGGGACCATCCACCCGCCCGCCGCGCCAAAATCAACGCCGAAGCAGCGCTATATATAGAGAGAAGTGTGGCGAAGTCACAGCAATGGAGCGTGACCGTTCGACGCCGTCACCAGCTGGCGGGCAATTCCTTCAGGCCGCGCAGCACGAAGGTCGGCCGCCATTGCGGGTTTTCGGCGTCGTCCAGCTTCAGCTCCGGCAGCCGGCGCAGCAGCGTCGAGATGGCGACTTCCGCCTCGATCCGCGCCAACTGGGCGCCGAGGCAGAAGTGGATGCCGCCGCCAAACGACAGCGGCCGCACATTGGGACGGGTGATGTCGAGCCGATCCGGCCGGTCCGGATACACCGCCGGATCGCGATTGGCCGAACCCAGCAGGCACAGCACGCTTTCGCCTTTCGGGATTTTCTTGCCGCCGAGATCGTCGATATCCTCCAGCGCCACCCGGCCGGTCATCTGCACCGAGGAATTGTAGCGCAGGAATTCCTCGATCGCGTTGGTGATCAGGGCCGGGTTGGCCTTGAGCAGTGCGAGCTGATCGGGATTGCGATGCAGCGCCAGCAGGCCGTTGCCGATCAGGTTGACGGTGGTCTCGTGGCCGGCGCCGAACAGCAGGATGATGTTGGCGGTCAATTCCTCGTTGGAGAGCTTGCTGCCGTCTTCCTCGGCCTGCACCAGCTGCGTGATCAGATCGTCGCCCGGGGTCTTGCGGCGCAATTCGAACAGCTGCTGGAAATACATCTGGGCCATCATGTTGCCGGCGTTGCCCTTCTCGATTTCGGCCGGCGACAGCGGCACCGGATCGAGCAGGCGTCCGCCGTCGCGCGAGCTTTTGTAGAACACCTCGCGATGGTCCTCGGGGATGCCGAGCATGTCGCAGATGATGGTCACCGGCAGCCGGAACGCAAAATCCTCGATCAGGTCCATGTGGCCCTGCGGCAGCACGGCGTCGAGCGTCTGGTCGACGATCGCCTGGATGCGCGGCCGCATGTCCTCGACCCGGCGCGCCGTGAAGGCCTTCACCACCAGGCCGCGCAGCCGGGTATGGTCCGGCGGATCCTGCTGCAGCATCCAGTGGCTGCATGCTGCGGAACACCGGCTCTTCCATGATCTTGGGACCGTAGCGCCGGATGGTCCGCTCGACATAATCCTTGCCGAAGCGCTTGTCGCGCATCACCAGGCTGGCTTCGGCGTGCCGGCTCGCGACGAACGCGCCGATGCGGCGTTGACATGCATCGGATCGGTGGTGCGCAGCCGCGCATAATGCGGATAGGGATCGCGAATGAAATCCGGCGACAGCGGGTCGAAAAGCGGACCGGTCGTGGCGGCCTGAACATGCTCGTTCATGGTGACCTCAAGGGTTGCCGTATCGAAGCATCTGCGTATCGGTCGCATTGGTCTCTCCCGAAACAAGGACCTGGCGCCGGCATCCGGACACCCGCAACTCGATACACTCTTGTATCGAGTTGCATTCTGCCCTAAACTGCGCCGATGTCAAGAGTCCGAACCAGGCCAACCCGGGACGATACCCGCGAAAAGCTGTTCGAGGCGGCGGCGCGGGTGTTCGAGGAACAGGGCATCGGCGGCGCCAGCATCGAGGCGATTACGGCCGCGGCCGGTTTCAGCCGCGGCGCGTTCTACTCGAATTTCGACAGCAAGGACGAACTCATCATCGCGATGATGGAGGATCACGTCGAGCAGTCGATCCGGCGCAATCTCGATCTGCTCTCGCGGCACAGCAACATCGCCGACTTCATCGAAGCGCTGAAGACGATGGATCGCAGCCAGCAGGATCCGCTCGGCCGCTCGCCGCTGCTGCACATGGAGATGATCCTGTTCGTGGCGCGCGCGGAAAAACGCCGGCCCGAACTCGCCAAGCGGTTGCGCGCGCGGCGCAAGCTGATCGTCGATATCGTCGAGAGCACGGCCAAGGGCAGCGGACGCAACGGTCCGCTCAATGCGGCATGGACCGGGGCCGTCGTGCTGGCGCTGGAGGACGGCTTTCGCCTGCATCGGCTGATCGACCCGGAAACCACCCCGCCCGACAGTTTTTTGCGCGCGATCGGCGATCTGCGGCGGGCGATGGGGATTTCATCGGGCTAGAGCGTTTTCGAGCGAAGCGGATACCGGTTCGCGTGAAGAAAACGCGTCAAAAGAAAAACTTCTAACCACCAACGCGCTGCAGCTTGTGCAACTGGCCCGCGACCGCGCGGATTTTGCGGGGGCCCGCCTGCCAGATCGCGATCGCTGACAGCACGCTGACGGCGATCCCGACCACGAAAGCCAACGTGTAATCGCCGAAGAAATCATGCAGCACGCCGGTGACCCACGGCCCCGCCGCGCCGCCGGCCAGTGCGGCAATCATGATGGTGCCGAAAATGCTGCCGTAATATTTACCTTGAAAGATCTCCAGCACGACCGCGCCCATGATCGAGGTCACGCCGTAGCCGAGCGCGCCCTGGGTCAGCACCATCAGATAAACCAGCGGCAGCACCGGAAAAAATTTCAGCGCGACCAGCGCCGCGAAGCAGATGGCAAAGCCCGCGCAACTCACCGTCCAGATCCATTCGCGGCCAATGCGATCGGACAGATGGCCGAGCGCGATCTGGCCGGGAATGCCGAGCAGGCTGACCGCCCCAAGCGCCCACACCGCGACGCCCGGACTGAAGCCGATGTCGAGCAAATATTTGGTCTGGTGCACCTGCACCGCGTACCAGATGTACAGGCAGCAGAAATAGCCGAGCGCGATCCACCAGAAGCGTGCGGTGCGAACCGCCCTGCCCCAGGTCCAGTCGGTGGCTGCCCAGACCGCGTCGACGACATAGGAGACCGGCTTGGCCGAGGCCAAAGGCGCGGCATCGCCATCGGGTTCGAGGCCGATGTCCTGCGGACGTTTCCTCAGCAGAAGGTTGATCGGCGCCAGCACGACCAAAATGATGATGCCCATTGCCGTGCAGGCGGTGCGCCAGCCGGTTTGTTCGATCATGTGCTGCACCCACGGCAGCAAGGTAACGGAACCGATCCCGACGCCGGCGAACGCCAACCCGATTGCCAGCCCGCGACGGCGGTTGAACCAGTTCGGCAAGAACAGCGACTGGCCGGAATAGCCAAGGCAGATGCTGCCGGCCCCGACCAGCACGCCGATGGTCAGGTACAAATGCCAGGGCTGCGTCGTCAGCGGCGCCAGCAGCATACCACCCGCCATCAGCGCGACGCCAAGTTCCATCACCGTGCGCGGGCCGAACCGGTCCATGGTGCGGCCGATCAGCGGACTGACGGCGCCGGAAACCACAAAGCCGAACGAAAACGCGCCGGCGGTGACGCCCTGATCCCATCCGAACTCGTCGATGATCGGCGGAAAGAACAGCGAAAACGACGTTCGCGCATTGACGCCGATCGCCATCGTGACGAAGGTCACCGCAACGATGATCCAGCCATAAAAGAACGGCAGCCGCATCAGGACAGGTATTTCTGGAATTGCACGCGCGGCGAGCCTGCATCAAGCCGAGACAGATGCGGCGGCACCCAGTGCTTATTCCCTCCCGGCATAACAATAATTTTCACGTTTTTTCTATTTCCAACAGACGGCATGTTGCCATATTCCTGCATCAATAGCTCCCAGACATCGCTGATTTGCCGTCGTTTATTGAATAATTTTACCTGCTGGCGATTAAAAGGATTCTCGATATTCCGTACTTATCCTGATTCATTCGACGATGATTCGCGACGAGGTGATTCGCGCTTTCGCGCAGATCGTCAAACCGTGACCAGGCAACACGATCCTTAAGCCTTGCTTGCCCGTCGCGCGCGCCTTACCTGCGCATGGCGACAGGGCATCCCCGCATAGTCAACAGCCATGAATGTCAAAGCAAATATTGCCCTCAACGACCACGATATCCGGCTCAATCTGTTTCTCGGAATCGCGAACTGGTACCTGTTCCTCGATCACATTCCCAACAATGTGGTGAACTGGATCACCGCGCGGAATTACGGGTTCAGCGGCGCCGCCGACTGGTTCATCTTCATCACCGGCTATATGGCGGCCGTGGTCTACGCGAAGATCATGCTGGAGCGCGGCTTCATCGTCGGGGCCACGCGCGTGTTCAGGCAGGTGTGGCAGCTCTACGCCGCCTATATCGTGCTGTTCACGATCTACATCGCCTCGATCGGCTATGTCGCGGCGCAATATTCCGCGCCCGACCTGATCAACGAATTCAACGTCTCGGCGCTGTTCGACCATCCGCTCCGGATCATGATCCGCAGCCTGTTCCTGCAGCCGAAGGCGCTGAACCTCGACGTGCTGCAACTCTACACGGTGTTGACCGCGGCGCTGGCGCCGGTGCTGTGGCTGATGTTGCGCCGGCCCAATCCGACCATGATCGGGTCAATCGCGCTCTATTTTGCTGCGCGCTATTTCGACTGGAATCTGTCGTCGTTCCCGGACGGCACCTGGTATTTCAACCCGTTCTGCTGGCAGCTGTTGTTCGTGTTCGGCGCCCGGCTGGCGCTTGGCCGCGCGCCGGACACTTATCCGGTGCTGCGTTGGCCGCTCTGGTTCTATCTCGCGGTCGCCTATCTGCTGTTCGCGCTGGTCACCACCCTGGCCGGACGCTTTCCAAGCCTGGCCGCCCTATTGCCGGCGTGGCAGCTCGACACCTTCATTCCCAACGACAAGGTCAACCTGTCGCCGTTCCGCGTGCTGCACTTCGCCGCCGCCGTGTTCGTCATCACCCGATTGATCCCGAAGGACTGGCCCGGCTTGCGGTGGCCGGCCTTCGATCCCCTGATCAAATGCGGTGAGCAATCGCTTGCGGTGTTCTGCGTCGGGGTGTTCCTGTCCTTCATCGGCCATTTCACCCTGATCATCAGTTCGGGCTCGGTGACGATGCAGATCCTGGTCAGCATCAGCGGCATCGCGGCGATGACCGTGGTCGCCTATTACATCTCCTGGTCCAAGCAACAGGACAGCTGGAAGATCGCGCACGCTTGAGCGTGATGAAGTTGGATCGGGCTTGGCTGCAACGGAAGCGCGCTCCCTCTCCCGTTGGGAGAGGGTCGGGGTGAGGGGTTACGTCCTATCGATAGACATTAACCCCTCACCCGGATCGCTGCGCGATCCGACCTCTCCCCAAGGGAGAGGTGAACCGAACAGCGTCAGCCGAACACGGCGTTCGGCAGCCACAGCGTCATGATCGGCACATAGGTGATGATCGCCAGCACGATCAGGAGCAGGATCAGGAACGGCAGGATGCCGCGGATCACCTCGCCGATCGGCGCCGATGAAATCGTCGAGAGCACGAACAGATTGAGCCCGACCGGCGGATGCACCAGCCCGATCTCCATGTTGTGGGTGAAGATGATGGAGAAATGCACGGGATCGACGCCGAGCGGCACCAGCGCCGGCGCCAGGATCGGCAGCACCAAGAGCAGCGTCGCGGTGACCTCGAGGAAACAGCCGAGCACCAGCAGCAGCCCGTTGATGATCAGCAGGAACTGCCAGGTCGCGAAATGATGGCCGATCACGAAATTGACCAGCTGATTGGGAATCCCGGACTCGGTCATCCAGTGACCGAAGGCCAGCGCGGTCGCGACGATCAGCATGATGGTGGCGGCGCTGCGAATGCCGTCGGTGATCACCTTCAGGGTCTCGGTCCAGTGAAAACCGCGATAGAAGATCAGCGACACCATCAGCGCCACCGCGGCCGACAGCGCCGCGGCTTCGGTCACGGTCACGACGCCGCCGTAGATTCCGACCGTGACCACCAGCGGCACCGCCAGCGCCGGGATCGCGCGTCCGGTGACGCGCAGCCGATCGGCCATCGGCAAGACCGGCTCGACCGGGAAGTTATTCCGCCTCGCGTAATACATCACCCACAGCGCGAACGCCGCCGCCTGTAACAGGCCCGGCAGCACGCCGGCCAAAAACAGCCGCGGCACCGATTGCTCCGCGACGATGCCGTAGAGGATCAGCGCCAGCGACGGCGGCACCACGATGCCGATGGTGCCGGATGCGCCGACCACGCCCAATGCAAACGAGCGCGGATAGCCGCGCTCGATCATCGCGGGCACCAGGATGGTGCCCATCGCCAGCGCGGTCGCGACGCTGGAGCCGCAGATCGCCGCGAACAGCGTGCACGCCACCACCGTGACGAGGCCGAGCGAGCCGCGGATGCCGCCGAGCCAGGCGGTGGCGACGTCGACCAGCGCCTTGGCGACCCCGCCCGAGCGCATGAAGGCCGCGGCCATCACGAACAGCGGCAGCGCCATCAGCGTCGTGGAGTTGAGCTTGTTGATCACCATCTGCGCCGCGCCGATCAGCGGCTGGCCGGTGGCGATGTAGAGGATGCCGGCGCACATGCCGAGCACCAGGAAAATCGGCATCCCGGCCGCGAGCAGCCCGAAAAACAGCACCAGGAACAGAAGGGTCAGCATGATGCGAGCCGCGATCCTGACCGTTAGCGATCGGTCAACGGCGGCGACAGCCCGCTCGGCATCTCATCTGGAAGCATATGCCCGACCGTCATCGTCGCGGGATCGAAGAAAAACACAAAACGAACCAGCCGCATGATGTAGCGCAGCAGCATCAGGGCGCTGCCGACCGGCAACGCCAGATAATAAATCCACATCGGGAATTGCAGATCGGTCGAGCTGGTTTCGTTGATCAGGAGCGAGGTGTCGACGATCTGGTAGCCATACCAGACCAGCGCGCCGCAAAACACGATCGCGACCAGGCAATTGAATATTTCCATGATGCGCAGCCAGCGCGGCGACAGCAGCCGCAGCACCAGGTCCGGCCGGACATGGCCGTCGCGGCGCACCAGCTGACTCGAAACGATCATGATCGCCCAGATGATGAGATAGACGATGACCTCTTCGGCGTAGCTGATGGCCCGCGCCGGATCGATGTAGCGTCCGACCACCTGCAGCAGGCCGATCACCAGCGCGATCAGGCCGAGCAGACCGACCAGGGTCTCCTCGACCTTATCCCACCAATGCAGCGCGATGGTCAGCTTCGGCCAACCCAATCCTGGCTGCGCCACGCTCAGCTGCCGCTGCCGACTTCAGCCATGATCAGCTTGACCATCTCGGGCGAGACCTTGATGTCCTTGGCGAGCTGATCCTGCTCCGCCAGCATCTGCTTGCGCGCGGCGGCGGTCTGCTCCTCGGTCGGATCGGCAATCTTGACGCCGTGTCTCCTCGAGCGTGGCGCGCGCCCTGGTCTGGGCGCCCGCCATATTGGCGCGATAGGTCGGGACGTTCTCGGCCCAGACGTCGGTCATCATCTTTTGCAGCTCGGGCGACAGCTTGTCCCAGAACATTTGGCTGGTCATCGGAATGTATTCGGCGACGAACTGGCGATCCGCCAGCGAGTATTTGACGCCGGAGTCCCACAGTTTGGCGCTGACGCAGACTTCTCGTTCGACGACACCAGTCCGTCGAAAGTGCCCTGCGACAGCGCCAGCGGCACGTTCGGCCATGCTGTCGTGTTGGGGATCGCGCCGAGGAAGCGCGCGCGCCACGCTTGCCCGGCGCCGCCGGAATTGCGGATCTTCATGCCCTTGAGATCGGCGAGGCTCGCGATCGGCTTGCTGGAAGAGTACCAGTTCTGGAAACCGAGATCGAGATAGGGCCCGATCACGTGCGAACGCAGCTTCTGCTGGATCTGGCCGTTGAGATACTGCCCGGCCTTGCCGTCGATCACCTTGTGGATCAGCTCGATCGGCTGGCCGTAGAGTGCCGGAAGCTGGAAGCAGTCGGCGTCGGAGACGATGCCGGTGATGGTCCAACTGCCGGGCGCCGCCATTTCGACCTGGCCCTGGATCAGCGCCTTGCCGACCTCGAGGTCGGGATAAAGCTGGCCGCTCTCGAACAATTCGGTCTTGATCTTGCCGTTGGAGGCTGCCTCGACCTTACCGAGGTAATCCTTGATCGAGACGTTACGCAGATGCGAAGGCGCGGTATCGAGCGAGCACCGCAGGCGCAACGGCTCATCGGCGCGTGCGACGCGGATCAAGGCAGGCGCCGCGAGAGCAGCCGCCGACGCAAGGGCAAAATCGCGGCGTGAAAGGCGCGGTGTCATCGGAATCCTCCCAATCGTTTATTGTGAGAGCCGGCCCCAAGGGGTTGGAAAGGGGTTGCAACGCCGGTCGCTTTGGGCGGCACCATACCCTTGCGGCCCCTCGATCGGCAACGCGCAATGAGGTCGCGCCGTCTGCGCCATTCGACGTAGGAGAGATCGGTTGGCGCGAGGACGCAGCAACGCTTGCGTTTGCGAACGCAATCGAAACCGGATCGCATCGTTCCGGGTCCCTGTTGCTGCACCGCGATATCGTCAGCCTGACCGTCTTGCCCTCGCCCGGCTTGGTTAGAACGAAAGCCAACGCGGTCTCGCGCGCCGCGCGAGCGATGATCGCTATTTATGCATGCAGCCCGCGAAACGTGCGGCCGATGCACAAAAATTGGCGCGGCGCCTGCAAGGGTTTGTACGCCCTTGGACAAGCATTCCATCCGCGCCGCCTCTACCGTTTGAAGGCCAGTCAGCCTTGTCGGGCGTGTCCGCTCGTCAGCAACAGAGGAGTCTGCTCCATGGTGCCCAACAATGTTTCAGCGAACTTTTCCAAAAGTCTATCCGCCGGTCGCTTGCGCGCCGTCGCGATCGCGGCCGCGGGTCTGATTGCGGTTTGCATCTCGGCCGGTCAGGCCCAGGCGGCGGCGCCGGCCGGATGTGCCGCGCTGCAGGAGAAATATCCGGACTGGAAGGGCAAGACGCTGGTCAACGCGATCAATCCCCACACGCCCGGCTATGAGGCGATCGATCCGAAAGACCCCGACAAATATGTCGGCTTCGACATCGATCTCGGCGAAGACATCGGCGAATGCCTCGGCTTCAAGCTGACCTACAAGGCGGTGACCTTCGCGGCGCTGCTGACGACGCTGTCGAGCGGCCAGGCCGACATCGTGATCTCCGATATCTATGCCACCAAGGAGCGCGCCAAGGCCGCCGACTTCATCACCTACTCGAAGGTGTTTGACGGCGTCCTCGTTGCCAAGGGCAACCCGAAGAAGATCAACGGCATCAACACCTCGCTGTGCGGCGCGGCGGCGGCCGAGAACACCGGCTTCGTCGAGGTGCCGCTGGTGCAGGACATGGGACCGAAGTGCAAGGCCGAGGGCAAACCCGAGCCGACGCTGCAGCTCTACGACAATAACGCCGACTGCATCCAGGCGATCCTCGCCGGCCGCGCCGACACCTATGTCAACGATGTCAACACCGTGGACCAGGCGGTCAAGGCCCACCCGGACAAGCTGGAGAAGGCGATTGCGGTGACCATTCCCTACTCGGTCGGCATCGCCGTACCGAAGGACAAGCCGAAATTCCGCGATGCCGTGATGGCAGCGCTGATCTTGCTGCAGAAGGACGGCGTCCACAAGGAACTGCTCAAGAAGTGGGATCTCGATCCGAACAACTTCAAGGAACCGGACATCCTGACGGTCAATTGATGTCACTGTTCCTTCACTATCTCAGCCTGCCGTATCTGATCACGGGCGCTTGGTTCACCCTGGCGGTGACGGCGCTGGGTCTGGCCGGCGGGCTGATCCTCGGTCTGGTCCTTGCGGCGATGCAGCTCAGCCGTTTTGCGGTGCTGGCGGTATTCGCCCGGGGCTACACCATTATCTTCCGCGGCACGCCGTTGATCCTGCAGATGGTCTTTGCCTACGACGCATTGCCGCAGATCGGGCTGAAGCTCAGCGCGGTCGGCGCCGCCGGCCTGGCGCTGGCGGCCAATGAAGCGCCGTTCATCGCCGAAATGCTCCGCGCCGGCGTGCTCGGCATCGACCGCGGCCAGGTGCTGGCGGGCCAGGCGCTCGGCATGACGCCGTCCCTGCTGATGCGGCGCATCATCGCGCCGCAGGCGATCCGAATGATGATTCCGGCATTCGGCAACGAGACCGTCAGCGCGCTGAAGAATTCGTCGCTGGCAAGCGTGATCTCGGTGCAGGAGCTGACGCTGCGAAGCACCCAGCTCGCCTCCTCGACCTTCGACTTCTTTTCGATCTTCTTCGCATCCGGGCTGATCTATCTGGTGCTGACCACCGGCGTCAGCGTGATCCAGCTGTTCGTGGAACGGGCACTCGATCTCGACCGGCCGGCGACCGAGAACCGTTTTGCGCGGCTGTTGCCGTGGTATCGCGCGCCGCTGGCGCTGCAGGCCGTTGCCAGCGACCCGATCGCCACCGCGCAGCCTGAAGAGGCCGCGACTTCCAGGGACGCCAAAGTCTCGCGCGCGGATCGAACCAAGCGATCGGCGGGCCTCGCGCACAACCAAGTGGTGGTCGACGTCAGCGGCCTCTACAAGGCCTACACCACGCAACCCGTGCTCGCCGGCGTCGACCTGACCATCCGGCTCGGCGAGGTCGTGGCGCTGCTCGGCCCCAGCGGGTCGGGCAAGAGCACGCTGCTCCGTTGCATCAACCACCTCGAAGGCTGGGACGCCGGCATCGTCAAGGTCGGCGGCCGCCGCATGGGCTTTCACGAGGACGGCAAGCCGCTGTCGCCGCGGGCGCTGGCCGAGGAACGCGCCGTCGTCGGCGTCGGCATGGTGTTCCAGCAATTCAACCTGTTCGGCCATCTGACCGCGCTGGAAAACGTCGCCGGCCCGCTGCGCTGGGTGCATGGCGTTTCGCGCGTGGACGCGGATCGCCGGGCCCGCGAGCTGCTCGAGCGCGTCGGGCTCGGCAATCGTGCCCATGCCCTGCCGAGACATCTGTCGGGCGGCCAGCAGCAGCGCGTCGCCATCGCGCGTGCGATCGCGCCCAATCCCGCCGTGCTGCTGCTCGACGAGCCGACCTCGGCGCTCGATCCCGAACTGGTCAATGAAGTGCTGGAAGTGATCCGCCGGCTGGCCGTCGAGGACGGCCTGACCATGATCATCTCGACCCATCAATTGCGCTTCGCCGACGAAGTCGCCGACCGCGTCGTGTTCCTCAGCGGCGGCGCCATCATCGAGGAAGGCCCCGCGCACCAGGTTCTCACCAATCCCCGCAACCCGATCACCGCGCGCTTTCTCAACGCGATGGAGACCGACAGACCTTCCGTGGCGCCTGCATGAACGAATTATCCGAGGCCATCGCATGAAACATCATCTGCTGCCGGTTTCCCCCTCCAACGTCCAGTGGGGCTATTTCAGCAAAGTGATCAAAACCGGCCCTGACGCTGAAGTCGGGCGATCGCGCCACCATCGAGACGCTGACCCACCACGCCAATGACGATTACGAGCGCATGATCGCGGGCGATCCCGGCGCCGAAAGCGTGTTCAAATGGACCAGGGAACATAAAGCGGTGGCCCGCCGCGGCGCCGGACCGACCGAAGGCCCGTTCCAGCGCGGCTCCGGCGAAGGCGTCGGCGTGCATCTGCTGACCGGCCCGGTGGCGATCGAGAACGCCGAGCCCGGCGACATCCTCGAAGTGCGCATTCTCGACGTCCGGCCGCGCCCGAGCTGCAACGCCTGCCACGCCGGACGCTGTTTCGGGTCGAACGCCGCCGCGTCCTGGGGATTCCACTATCACGACCTGATCGAGGAGCCGAAGCCGCGCGAAGTCATCACCATCTTCGAGCTCGATACCTCGGGCGAACCCTACGCCAAGGCGGTCTACAATTATCGTCTGGACGCCGCAGACCGATCCTGATGGCATCGTGCATTCGACCATCGATTATCCGGGCGTGCGCGTCGACCATAACCTGGTGCAGAAGCGCGAGAACATCCTGCCCAACGTCCGCGTGCCGGCGCGCCTGCATTTCGGAACCATGGGGCTGGCGCCCGCCGAATCCGATTTCGTCAGCTCGATCCCGCCCGGCTATACCGGCGGCAATATCGACGACTGGCGCATCGGCAAGGGCGCGCGGATGTATTATCCGGTCGCGGTGCCGGGCGCGCTGTTTTCGGTCGGCGATCCCCATGCGGCGCAAGGCGACAGCGAACTCGGCGGCACCGCCATCGAGACCTCGCTGACCGGCGACTTCGAATTCATCCTGCACAAGAACCGCGATCTCGGCGGCACGATCCTGGAAGGCCTGACCCATCCGATGCTGGAAACCGACCAGCAATGGTCGATGTACGGCTTCACGTTTCCGAACTATCTCGCCGAACTCGGCGCCGAACGCCCAGACCGACATCGTCAACCATTCGAGCCTCGACAAGGCGATGCGCGACGCGTTCCGAAAGCTGCGCCGCTTCCTGATGACGGTGCACCACATGAGCGAGGACGAGGCGATCGCGCTGATGTCGGTGGCGGCGGATTTCGGCGTGACCCAGGTGGTCGACGCCAATTGGGGCGTGCACGGCTCGATCCGGAAGAACGTTTTCACATGCACTTGAGAATTTGCACTTGAGGAAGAACTTGCGCTTGAGGAGAACTTCGCGGTTCTGACTGCCCGCGGGCAGTTCCGGTCCTGACAGCTCCACCGGCGGCGCGAAGCGCCGAGCGCCGGATCGTGGCCTGGCGGTCCCTCTGTTTGGCATGACCGTTGCTTCGGAATCGGTTCATTGCCTTGGCCGAAGCCATGAGTATCCACGCGTTTACCAGCGAATCGTACTCGGAAACCGACAGGATCGAGGCCTGGCAGGACGTGTTGGGCGGGTTCGGCCTGCGATCCTCGCCGCTTTCGGCCAAATATGGCGAGCATGCCACCGCGCTGTCCCGGGCCTCGCTTGACGGCGTCGGACTGATGCGTTTTGCCGCAGGCCCGCAGGTGTTCTCGCCGCTGCCGCGGCGCGCCGAGCTGCCGATCCTGCTGATGCCGGCCGAGGACGGCGCGGTGCTGAAGGCCGGCGGATCGCCGCAAACGGTTCCGGCCGGCCGCATCATCCTGCTGCCGCGCCAGACCGACTGGCGGGTGACGTTCCACCGCGACATGCGCGCCATCGTGCTCTCGGTGACGGCCGACAGTTTTGGCGGCCGCAAGATCAGCCTGCCGGAATGCCGCGACGCCACCATCTTGCCGCCGGGCGGATTGGCCGATGTGCTGGGTCACACGCTGGAAGCCGCCGCCGAGGCGCTCGAGACGCTGTCGCCGGAAGCCTGGAACACGATCAGGCTCAGCCTGGCCGAAATGTTGCTAACGCTGTCGCGGCAGAAATCGTCCAGCGCCGCCGAAGCGATCGGCGTCGGCACCCAGGCCGCGCTGCTGCAACGGATCTGCGACAGCATCGAACGCAAACTCGGCGACCCCGAACTCACGCCGGTGCGCATCGCGCAGATGGAAGGCATCTCGGAACGCTATCTGCAAAAACTGTTCGAGGCGACCGGCGACAATTTCACGCATTATCTGCGCGAGCGCCGGCTGCAGCATTGCTGGAGCGATCTGGCCAACCCGGCCGAGGCGCACCGCTCGGTCTCCGATATCGCCTTCGGCCATGGCTTCAGCGACGCCGCGCATTTCAGTCGCTCGTTCCGCGACCGGTTCGGACTGTCGCCGCGGGCGTTCCGGCAACAGCAGGCCGAACGGCTGTCGGGTCTCGGCGTGCGGGCCGGTCAGCGCGGCTGGCCGCAGGCCGCGATCGCGCAATTGCGCCCGCATCGATCGGCGCCAACGATCGCGCCGGCCGGGCCGCAGCCAGGCGAATTGACCGCGCAGCAAAGGGACAGGCCGGCACATCATCATCTGCCGGTCGATGCGAGTCGGGTGCATTGGGGATTTTTCAGCCGCTCGTTAAAACCGCTGATCGAGATCGCGTCGGGCGACACCATCACCGTCGAAACCCTGACCCAGCACGCGTCCGACGATCCCGAGCGCATGATCGTGGGCGATCCCGGCGCCGAGAGCGTGTTTCGCTGGACCCGTGACGGCAAGGGCGTCGATCGCCGCGGCGCCGGTCCGATGGACGCATCGGTCTATGGCCGTGGCGCCGGCGAAGGTTTTGGCGTCCACATCTGCACCGGGCCGATCGCGGTCAAGGGCGCCGAGCCCGGCGACGTGCTGGAGGTGCGCATCCTCGACATGGTGCCGCGTCCGAGCCGCAATCCCGACCTCGAAGGGAAGAATCTTCGGCAGCAGCGTCGCGGCATGGTGGGGCTACCATTACGAGGAGTTCCTGTCCGAGCCGAAACCGCGCGAGGCGCGTCACCATCTTCGAGATTTTTCCGGGTGACGAACCGCATGCCGAGGCGATCTATTCCTATCGCTGGCAGCCGCAGACCGATCCATCCGGCGTCGTGCACCCGACCTACGACTATCCGGGCATTCCCGTCGCGCCCGGAACGACCCGGCGCCGCCACGGCGTGCTCGAGGGCGTGCGGATTCCGCTGCGGCCGCATTTCGGCGTGATCGGCGTGGCGCCGCGCGAATCCGGCCTGGTCGAATTCGGTGCCGCCGGCCTATTTCGGCGGTAACCTCGACAATTGGCGGCTCGGCAAGGGTGCCGCGGTCTATCTTCCGGTTTCGGTGCCGGAGGCGCTGCTGTCGATCGGCGATCCCCACGCCGCGCAGGGCGACGGTGAACTCTCGGGCACCGCGATCGAATGTTCGATGACCGGCACGTTCGAGGTCGTCCTGCACAAGAAGGCCGATCATGCCGGCCGGCCGTTCGCCGACCTGACCTATCCGCTGATCGAAACCCGAAACCGACTGGGTGCTGACCGGCTTCAGCCATCCGAACTATCTCGCCGAATTCGGCGCCAAGGGACAAAGCGAGGTCTACGCGAAATCCTCGCTCGATCTCGCGATGAAGGACGCGTTCCGCAAAGTGCGCCGGTTCCTGATGAACACCAAAGGATTGAGCGAGGACGAGGCCATCGCGCTGATCTCGGCGGCGGTGGATTTCGGCGTGACCCAGGTGGTCGACGGCAATTGGGGCGTCCATGCCATCGTGAGCAAGCCCTGTTCGAGACTTCTGCGCCGCGTAGCCGAGAGCTGAGATGACTCGATGAAATTCCACATGATTGCCGGCGGCCCGAAGCCGGTCGCGCCATTCAGCCACGCGGTCGAAACCGACGGATTTGTGCTGATCACCGGCCAGATGCCGGATACGCCCGAGGCGCCCGGCGTGTTGCCCGAGGGCATTGTCGCCCAGACCCATGCCGTGATGGCCAATCTAAAAAAGGTTCTGACCGGCGTCGGGCTCGGCTTCGAGCATGTCGCGATGGCGCGGATTTATCTCACCGAGTTCAAGCGCGACTACGCCGCGATGAACGAAACCTATCGCGGCTATTTCGCGCACGGACCGCCTGCCCGCCCGCACCTGCGTCGGCGTGACCGGGCTGGCCTATGATGCGCTGATCGAAATCGACCTGATCGCGCGCCGACCGTCCGCCTGATGATGCGATGCAATAATTCGCAACGCCGGACAAGTTGATCGCCGCGAGGTTTGATCGCGGCCGTCACCCGTGCTGTATGGGCGCGTCCCGCATCTCGGCCATCCCCCGGAGTTTGGAATGACGCGCCGTATTTCTGTTTCCGCCGCGCTGGCGGTCTGCGCCCTCGCCTGCATTGTCGGCCTCGCAACACCGGCCGCCGCCAAGGTGACAAAACTCGAGATCAGTTCGAAAGACGATTTCGGCACCTTCAAGCCCGGCGACTATGTCTGGTGGCAGGGCCGCATTTCCGGCGAACTGGCGCCGAGCGAAAAAATTCCGGATCTCGACAAGGCGGCGAAGAACGCCCGCGGCATGGTGGAATATTCCGCGCAAGATTTCGCTGATGTTCCCGAAGAACCCGAAAAGCGGCAACGGCACGCTGCTGGTCGATATCCCCAACCGCGGCCGGGTCTATGCGCAGGCGCTCTACAACAGCCTGCACGACGAGCCGTTCGAATCCGGCACCACCGAAGTCGGCACCGGCTTCCTGCAGGATCACGGCTTTGCCATTGCCGAGGTGATGTGGGAACTCGGCCAGGGCGCCGATTTGCCGACTTTCACCGACGGTTCCGGCAACAAGCATTTTGTCGAGGGCGTCGGTTTCGCGATCGTACGCGATGCCACCGACTTCCTGCGCAACGCGACCGCCGATTCCGCCGGCACCGCCAACCCGCTGCACGGCGCGATCAAGCATGTGCTGGCCTCCGGCAAATCGCAGTCCGGCCGCTATCTGAAAACCTTCCTGTACAACGGTTTCAATATGGTCGGCGACCGGCGCATGTTCGACGGCATGCATGTGTTCGTCTCCGGCGCCGGCATGCTGCCGATCATGCAATCCGGCACCGGACCGCAATCCAGCGCCACCGGCGCGCCGGACTTCGCCCATCCGGAATTTCCCGGCGTCCATGACGGCGTCCTGACCATCGGCGAGATCATCAAGCATGTGAAGGAGCGCGGCGAGAAGCCGCCGCTGATGCTGATGCTCAGTTCGACCACCGACTTCTACTCGCTGCGCGCTTCGCTCGGCCGAACCGGCGGTGACGGCGGCACCAGCGACCTGCCGCTCCCGCCCAATGTGCGGATGTACGACATCGCCGGCGCCTCGCACGCCATTCTGGTCAACGCCAAATGCGATTTGCCGATGGCGAAACTCGACTGGAGCCCGGTGTCGCGCGCCACCCTGCTGCATCTCGACGACTGGGTCGCCAAGGACATCAACCCGCCGCCAAGCCGGCTGATGCCGCTGGAGCCAGCCAATGGCGACAAGACCGTGCTGCAGGCGCCCGAAGAATCTACCCAAGGCCGTGATCCAGATTCCGAAACGCGACGCCGACGGCAACGCGCTCGGCGGCGTGCGGCTGCCCGAGCAGCAGGTGCCGCTCGGCGTCAATGCGCAGCAGAACCCGCCGCTGTCGTTTGCCTGTATGCTGGGCGGGGCTTATGTCGCGTTTCCGCGCACCCAGGCGGACGCCGACGCCAGGCACGACAGCCACAAGCCCGTGCTGGAGCGCTACAAGACCCGCAACGACTATGTGAACCAGATCCGCATCGCCGCGCGCAGCCTCGAGCACGACGGTTTTCTATTGCCGGAGGATGCCGCGATCATCATCCAGTCGGCGGCAGAGAGCCCGCTGTGGCGATCGCGCGAGCCGTAGTGGCGACGGCAGCAGGACCGAGCTTGCCGCGCTCCCCGGATGCGGTGCAGCACGCCCCTTCGGCGTGATGCACCGCTGATCCGGGGTCCATGCCGTGCTGGCGGGTGGGTCCCGGTTCTGCGGAGCAGCGCAAAGATGCGCTGCGCCCGGGACACGAACTTAATTTACGACGTGGCAGGCCTCTCCGCCGCCAGCGTCGAAGCCCCGCCCGCCTTGTTGCGGGCGATCATCGCTTCCGACAGCGCCTCCAGCGGTTGCTGCTTGGTTTCGATGCCGAGGAACATCACCACGATGGCCTGCAGCAGCAGCAGGCTGACCACGAAGGCCAGCACCGCGACGATCCCGAAGCCGGCGAACAGCCACGTCGTGATCTGCGGCGTCAGGATGGTCATGAAGCGGCCGAGCGTGTTGCAGAACCCGGCGCCGCGCATCCGGATCGAGGTCGGGAACAGCTCCGGCACGTACATGCCCCAGGCGATCGCCACCATCACATAGATCGCTGTGACCAGCAGGAAGCCGGTCAGCGTCACCAGGGTCGGATCGGACAATTGCGGATAGATTGCGCCAAACAGGATCGCGAGGAACGAGCACACCACGGTGCAGGCCTTGCGCCCGTATTTGTCCGCCAGCAGCATGCCGAGCACCGCGCCGACCGGACCGCCAAAACTCATCAGCGTGATGTAGTTGAGCGATGAAGCCACCGTCAGGCCCTGTCGCACCATGAAGGACGGCAGGAACGCGACGAAGCCGTAAAGCGCGGTGTTGAGCGTAATCAGGATCACGCTGCCGGTGATGGTCCGGGCCAGGATATCGCGCGAAAACAGATCCGCCAGCCGGCCGGTCTGCTGGATCGGAAGCGAGTTCGGTGCATTGGTGACGTCAGCCAGCTTGCGGCCGGTCGATTTCTCGACATCGGCTTCGATCGCACCCAGCACCTTTTCCGCTTCCTCGGAACGGCCGTGCGCCTCGAGCCAGCGCGGCGATTCCGGCATGCCCTTGCGCAGATACCAGACGATCAGCGCGCCGACACCGACCATGACGAACATCCAGCGCCAGCCATAGGTCGGAATCACCGCGCGCCCGACCACCGCCGAAACAAACAAAGCGGAGTTGGTGCACACCGCGAGACCGGCGCCCCAGCGGCCGCGGCTCGCCGGCGGCATGAACTCCGAGAGCGTGACATAGCCGACGACGATTTCGGCGCCGAGACCGATGCCCATGACGAAGCGCGCGACGATCAGCCAGTCCATCGACGGCGCCGCCGCGCCTGCGAGCGACGCCAGCCCGAACACCAGAAGATTGATCTGGTAGGAAAACCGCCGGCCATACCAGTCGCCGGCGAGGCCGGCGAACCATGCGCCGATCACCATGCCGGCGAAGGTCGCGGAAAGGAAATTGGCGTTCTGCGCCGGCGTGGAAAATCCGAGGCCGGTCACCGCCGCCAGCACGCCGCCCTGCAGATAAATTTCGAAACCGTCGAGAAACATCCCGCCGCCGATCAGGGCCAGAATGCGCCTGTGAAAGCGGGTCGCGGGCAGCCGATCGAGCCGGGCCCCTGCATTAACGGTCGCCATTATCTTCCTCCCGAAGCCGTGATATTTGTTTTTGTCGAGGATATCAAATCTGTCCGGACAAGTTTATTAGACGTGCGGCGAAACCCCGTCAAGGCGCGGGGACGGACGGGCGTCGAACGGAGCGACATGCGCAAGGCGAAGAAGAAGCCATCGACACGTCAGGCGCGAACGGACGCGACCAGCGAAGCCGCTGTACCTGAAGCTGGTGCAGGCGCTCAAACAGGACATCAAGAGCGGCCGGGCGCCGATCGGCGCGCTGCTGCCGTCCGAGATCGAGCTGGGCCGCCAGCACGCCGTCAGCCGCCACACCGTTCGCGAGGCGCTTGCGCCATCTGCGCATGGAAGGCCTGGTGGCCGCCGCGCAAGGGCTCGGGAACCACGGTGGTCAATCTCGGCCCGACCAATCCCTATGTGCATGAGGTCGCCTCGATCGAGCAACTGGTGCAGTACGCCACCGGCACGCAATACGAGGTCGGCAGCAGCAAGCCGGTGCGGGCCGATTTCAAGCTGGCGCAGCGGCTGGGCTGCGCTGAAGGCGAACAATGGATGCGGATCGAAGGCCTGCGCTACGCCCCGGGCCAAAGCGCGCCGATCTGCTGGATGGAGGTCTATATCCACGCCGACTATGCCAACGTGCTGCGCATGATCGGCAAGCGCCCGGGCCCGATCTACGCCTGGATCGAGGACATGCATGGCGAGCACATCAACGAAATCGAACAGGCGCTTTCCGCGCGCGACGTGCCGACCGCGCTGGGCAAGAAGCTCGGCGTCAAGGCCGGCAGCATGGGCATTGAAGTGCGCCGGACCTATCGGCTCGACACCGGCAAGATCGCCGAGATCGCGTTCAACCTGCATCCGGCGCATCGCTTTCGCTACGCGATGACGCTTCGCCGCAATCAGGGCGGCTGACGTTCAACGCGGCGCCGCCGTCGACCGCGAACCATCTTGACAGCGCAAAACCTCGCGCGTTACCTGTCCGGACAGGTTGGCGCCCGATGAGCCGGCCGCAGGGAGGCTTCGCCATGAACGAGCCAGCGCCGATCCGCCATTTCGATCCGGCCGACGAAGAACTGCTGCTCGCCACCATCGACCGCTGGCTGGAAAAGGATGTCCGGCCGGTCGTCAAGCAATTCGATCACGAGGACCGCTGGCCGACCGAGATCGTCGAGCAGATGCGGCAGTTCGGATTGTTCGGCGCCACCGTCAGCCCGGAATATGGCGGGCTCGGCCTGCCCGCCACGACCTATGCCGCGCATCGTGATGCGGATCTCCAGCGTGTGGATGGCGATCACCGGCATCTTCAACTCGCATCTGATGCTGGCGCTGGCGATCGAGAAATTCGGCACGCCCGGCGCAGAAGCAGACCTGGCTGCCGAAACTCGCCGCCGGCGACATCCGCGGCGGCCTGGCGCTGACCGAACCGGATGCCGGCACCGACCTGCAGGGCATCCGCATGACCGCGCGGCGCGACGGCGATCACTACGTCATCAACGGCACCAAGACCTGGATCTCCAACGGCATCGAGGGCTCGGTCTTCGCGCTGCTGGTCAAGACCGATCCCGCAGGCGCAGCCGCGCCACAACGGCATGAGCCTGTTCATCGCGCCGAAGGGCCCCGGCTTCACGGTCGGCAAGAAGCTGGAGAAGCTCGGCTACAAGTCGATCGATTCCGCCGAAATGGTCTTCGACAACTACCGCATTCCGGCCGACCACCTGATCGGCGGCGTGGAGGGCCAGGGCTTCAAGCAGGCGACCGGCGGGCTCGAACTCGGCCGCATCAACGTCGCGGCGCGCGGCGTCGGCATCGCCGAGGGCGCGCTGGCGCTGTCGACGCAACTATGCCCAGATCCGCAAGACCTTCGGCAAGCCGATCGCGGAGCATCAGGCGATCCAGCTAAAACTCGGCGAGATGGCGACCCGCGCCCGCGCCGCGCGGCTGCTGACGCTGGACGCCGCCGCCGCCTTCGACCGCGGCGAGCGCTGCGACCTCGAAGCCGGCATGGCGAAATATTTCGCCTCGGAAGCGGCGCTGGAAAACAGCACCGAAGGCCTGCGCATCCACGGCGCCTATGGCTATTCCAAGGAATACGACATCGAGCGGCTCTACCGCGATGCGCCGCTGACCTGCATCGGCGAAGGCACCAACGAGATGCAGCGCATCATCATCGCCAAGCAATGGATCAAGAGGAACCAGGTCACATGAAGCCGCTCGAAGGTTTGCGGATCCTCGGCGATCGAACAGTTCGGCGCCGGCCCCTACGGCACCACGTTCCTCGCCGAGCTCGGCGCCGAGGTCATCAAGATCGAGAACGCCGCAACGGCGGCGATCCCGCGCGCTACACCGGCCCTCGCCTGCTCGGCGCCGCCGACAGCGAATATTTCCAGAGCTGGAACGCCGGCAAGCACAGCATCACGCTCGACCTGAAATCGCCGCGAGGGACGCGAGGCGTTCGAGGCGCTGGTGGTCGAGTCCGAAGCCGTCGTCAACAACCTGCGCGGCGACCTGCCGGAGAAGCTTGGAATCGACTACGCCAGCCTGAAGCATCGCTCAATCCCGCGATCGTCTGCCTGCACATTTCCGCCTATGGCCGCGACAACGAGCGCAAGGCGTGGCCCGGCTACGACTATCTGATGCAGGCCGAGGCCGGGCTGATGAGCATCACCGGCGAGCCGGACGGTCCGCCGTCGCGGTTCGGGCCGTCGATCGTCGACTACATGACCGGCATGGTCGGCATGGTCGGGCTGCTGTCGTGCCTGATGCAGCGCCCGCGCAAGACCGGCAAAGGCTGCGACGTCGACACCTGCCTGTTCGACGTCGCGCTGCATCAACTCGGCTACACCGCGACCTGGTTCCTCAACCATGGCGACGTCACCGAGCGGATGCCGCGCAGCTCGCATTTTTCGGTCGCGCCGGTGCAGACCTTTCCGACCGCGGACGGCTGGATTTTCGTCATGTGCATGACGGAGAAATTCTGGACCGGCCTGACCGCGGCGCTGGACCGCAACGATCTGCTGCAGGATCCGCGCTTTGCCTCGCCGGACAGCCCGCCGGGTCAACCGCGAGGCGCTCAGCGCGGCGCTGGATGTGGAATTCCGCAAGGCCACCACCGCGGAATGGCTGCAGCGGCTTTCCGGAAAACTGCCGGTCGGCCCGGTCTACGACCTGCCGCAGGCGCTGGAAAATCCGTTCGTCGACGCGACCGGCATGATCCACACCGTCGCGCATCCGGCCAATCCGGAGCTGCGGCTGTTGTCGAATCCGATCAAGGTCGACGGCAGCCGCCTGCACTCGCCGGTCTGCGCCTCGCTCGGCGCCGACAACGAAAAACTGTTGCCGACAGCGGGCCTATGCGGCCGTCGAGCGGTAAGCCTGCATGAAACTCAGCGGCATCCGCGTCATCGATCTCTCGTCGTTCCTGCCCGGCCCCTATCTGACGCGGCGATGGCCGATCACGGCGCCGAGGTGATCAAGGTCGAGGCGCCCGGCGGCGATCCCGGCCGCAGCATCGGACCGCTGGACGGCGACAGCACGGTTTTCTTCCGCAACGTCAACCGCGGCAAGAAGAGCATCGTGCTCGATCTCAAGCAGGACGGCGACCGCGAGACGCTGCTCAAGCTGTGCGAGACCGCTGACGTCTTGGTCGAAAGCTTCCGCCCGGGCGTCGTGACGCGGCTCGGCGTCGACTACGAAGCGGTGAAGGCGCGCAATCCCGCGCATTGTCTATTGTTCGATCAGCGCCTTCGGCCAGGACGGGCCCTATCTGCGCCGGCCCGCCCATGACCTCGCGATCGAAGCGATGAGCGGCGCGCTCAGCATCACGCTCGGCAATGACGATACGCCGGCTATTCCCGGCATTCCGGCCGCCGACATCCTCTCGGGCTTGCAGGGCCTGTCCGCCGTCTTGATGGCGCTGCTGCGCCGGACAGAGACCGGCCTCGGCGACTACATCGACATATCGATGTACGATTCGATGGTGTCGGCCTGCGTCAACGTGCTCGGACCGGCGATGGCCGAGAACCGCCAGCAGATCGCCAAGCACGAACGCACCACCGGCGGCGCCGCGTTCTATCGGATCTACCGCACCTCGGATGATCGCTATCTGACCCTGGCGGGACAGGAAGAGAAATTCGTCCGCAACTTGCTCGATGCGGCTCGGCCGGCAGCGATCTTGATCGACCTCTGCCTGCAAGGACCCGGCACCGCATCAGGCGCCGGTCGATGCCTTTTTCGAAGAGATGTTCCGCGGCAAGCCGCTGGCGCACTGGAACGAATGGCTGCTCGGCCTCGATGTCTGCTTCGGGCCGGTCCAGAACTTTCCGGAGATGCTGGCGGATCCGCAACTGCGGGCGCGCGGCATGGTGGTGACCGACGATGGCGGGCGAAAGCACCTTGCCTCCGCCATCCGCTTCCGCGACGAACCGGCGCAGATCGATTGGCGCATTCCGTCGCTCGGACAGCATACCGACGCCGTCACCCGCAACAGCCGAACAGACTAGGAGAACCGCCATGGTCGCGATCATGAAGAATGTCGGCGGACGCCGGTTGCGGGAGAGTTATGGCCGCTACTACGAGGATTTCGAGATCGGCGACATCTACGAGCACCGGCCGGGCCGCACCATCTCGGAGGCCGACAACACCTGGTTCACGCTTCTGACGATGAACCAGCATCCGGTGCATTTCGACGCCGTCTATGCCGCCAAATCGGAATTCGGCAAGCCGCTGGTCAATAGCTGCCTGACGCTGTCGATCGTGTGCGGCATGAGCGTCAGCGACGTCAGCCAGAAGGCGATCGGCAATCTCGGCTGGACCGACATCAAGCTGACGGCGCCGGTGTTCGTCGGCGACACCATCTATGCGGAATCCGAAGTGCTGGCAAAGCGCGAATCCGCCAAGCGGCCGACCCAGGGCATCGTGACGGTGAGGACGCTGGGCAAGAAGGCCGACGGCACCCAGTTCATGTCGTTCGACCGCAACATCCTGATCCCGAAGCGCGGCCACGGCGTCGACGACAAGGCCGATTATTGAGGCTGGAAATTTCCAACTGGCGATTCGAAATCTCCAGCAACATGTTTCCGCGAATGCGACCGCCGTGGTTAATCAAAGATCAATTTTGTCTGGCCAGGAATGTCTCATGCGGCCGTCAAGCCGGCCGAGCGGAGATTTCCAATGTCAGACATCATGAGCATCCTGCAAAACGCCTACGCGTCGACGCCGCAAAGCCTGATCGCGCCCGGCTCGAAATTCGCCAATGTCGACCCGACGAAATGGCAGGGTACCTGGACCGGAAAAGACAGCTCCAACCAGCCGGTCACGGTTTCGATCACCAAGGTCAGCGGCTACCGCGCCAACGTGACGTTTGCGAGTTCCTCCGGCGAGCAGTTTCAGCGGGCGTTCATCACCACCAACAACACGTTCCGGATCGGCGATTCCCAGTTCGCGCTGACCGGAACCGGCCAGGGGACGATCACCACGATCAACACCGATCCAACGACCGGCATCCAGACCAGTTCGACGACGGATCTCACGATGAAAAGCTAGATTTGGCGGCCATTTCCCCGGCGGCGTGGCGCCGGTCGGGCCAATGCGCGGTGTTTGGTTAATCAACGATTAATTTTGTTCTGTCAGGGATGGTCCAGGCGCCCGCAAATCAGGGCCAACGGAGCTTCCAATGGCAGACATCATGAGCATCCTGCAATCGGCTTACGCGGCCACCCCGCAAAGCCTGATCTCGCCGGGCTCGAAATTCGCCAATGTCGACCCGACCAAATGGGCGGGCACCTGGACCGGCACCGACGACAAGAAACAGCCCGTCACGGTATCGATCACCAAGGTCAACGGCTTCCGGGCCAATGTCACGGTCAACGACGTGTCCGACGGCCTGCAAAATACCCGGGCGTTCATCACCACCAAGAACACCTTTCGCATCGGAAGCTCGCAGTTCGCGCTGACCGGCACCGGCAAAGCCGTGCTGACCACGATCGTGACCGATCCGAACACCGGCAATCAATCCAGCTTGACCGTTCCGCTCACGCTGAAGACCTGAAGCACGAATGGCTTCGACCCGGCGGCATCATGCCGCCGGCGGCAATATCTTTCCGGGATTGAAGATATTCTGCGGATCGAGCGCCTGCTTGACCGCGCGCATGGCCTCGATCGCCTCGGGACCGAGTTCGGCCTTGAGGTATTTCTGCTTGCCCTGCCCGATGCCGTGCTCGCCGGTGCAGGTGCCGCCCATCGCCTGCGCGCGTTCGACCAGCCGGTGCATGAAATCCTCGCCGCGCGCCATCTCCTCGGCATCGTCGACGTCGCACAACAGCGAGCAGTGGAAATTGCCGTCGCCGACATGGCCGACGATCGGCGACTGCAGGTTCGAGCCGCTTGAGGTCGGCCTCGGTTTCGGTGACGCAATCGGCCAGCCGCGAAATCGGCACGCAGACGTCGGTCGCCACCACGCCGGCGCCGGGCCGCAGCGCCTTCACCGCCCAATAGGCGTCGTGCCGCGCCTGCCACAGCTTGGTGCGATCCTCCGGCCGCGTGGTCCAGGTGAAATCGCCGCCGCCGCATTCCCTGGCGATCTCGCTGAAATTCTTCGACTGCTCGGCGACCTCGTTGTCGCTGCCGTGGAACTCCAGCAGCAACAGCGGCGTCTCCGGCAGCGACAGTTTTGAATAGGCATTGCAGGCCCGCACCTGCTCGGCGTTGAGCAGTTCGATGCGCGCCACGGGAATGCCGGTCTGGATCGCCAGAATCGTCGCCTGGCAGGCGCCGCGCACGCTGTCGAACGAACAGGCCGCGGCGGCGATGGTTTCGGGAATGCCGCGCAGCTTGATGGTGAGTTCGGTGATGATGCCGAGCGTGCCCTCGGCGCCGACGAACAGATGCGTCAGATCGTAGCCGGCCGAGGATTTCTTCGCCCGCGTGCCGGTGGTGATGATCTCGCCGTCGCCGCGCACCACTTTGAGCGCCAGCACGTTGTCGCGCATGGTGCCGTAGCGCACCGCATTGGTGCCGGAAGCGCGGGTCGAGGCCATGCCGCCGAGCGAGGCGTCGGCGCCGGGATCGATCGGGAAGAACACGCCCTGGTCGCGCAGATGCTCATTCAGCGCCTTGCGGGTGACGCCGGGCTGGATCACGCAGTCGAGGTCGTCGGCATGGACTTCCAGCACCTTGTTCATGTCGCGCAGATCGATGCAGACGCCGCCGGCCGGCGCGTTGACCTGCCCTTCGAGCGAGGTGCCGGTGCCGAACGCGATCACCGGCACGCCGTGCTTGGCGCAAATCCGCACCACGTCCTGGATGTCGGCGGTCTCCTGCGCCATGACCACCGCGTCGGGCGGCTGCGGCGCCAGCCAGGTCGTGGTGTGGGCGTGCTGGTCGCGCACCGCCTGCGAGGTGATCAGCCGGTTGCCGAACCGCGCGGCGAGCGCTTCCAGCGTGCTGGCCAGCGCCTGCGGTTCCGGTCTTTTCAAATTGTGGGGTGTGGGTGTAGCCAAGACGATATCCTCCGCGCATTCGACCGTGGCAAAGGATATATAGACGGTCAAGAGACCTGAGCTCGGACCAAGGAAGCGTCAGGAGGGGTATGATGACACTCGCCGACGATGCCGCGCCGCGGCCCGCGCCGTTTTTGTCGTCGGTGATGCAGATCGAGCCGCAATGGATCGACTATAACGGCCATCTCAACATGGCCTATTACAACGTGATGTTCGACCGCGCCATCGACCAATTGTGGCTGCAGCTCGGGATCGGCCCGACCTACATGAAAGAGCGCCACGGCTCGACTTTTACGGCCGAATGCCATGTGCGCTATTTGCGCGAGATCCATCTTGGCGACCCCGTCCAGGTGTCGATCCTGCTGCTCGACGCCGACGAAAAGCGGCTGCATACGTTCCAGGAATTGCGCCACGCCACCGAAGGCTGGCTGTCGGCGACCTCGGAGAACATGAGCTGCATATCGACATGACCGCGCGAAAGACCGCGGCCTTCCCGGCCGACATTCGCGCCCGGATCGATGCGGTGGCGCAGGCCCATGCCGCCGTGGCGCGCCCCGAGGGCATTCGGCCGCAAGATCGCGATGCCCGCGAAGAAGACTTGAGGCTGAAGCACTCTGCCTCGTCAAACCTCATGGTGAGGAGGCGCGAGAGCGCCGTCTCGAACCATGGGCAACGGGCACTGCGCCCGTGGCCCATCCTTCGAGACGCGGCCTGACGGCCGCTCCTCGGGATGAGGTCGATAGCTAAACCCGCGTCCGCCCGCGCGCCAGGCCGACCACGGCCGAGACCAGGAACAGCACCACCGCGATGAAGAAGATGATCTTGGCGATTTCGATCGAGGCGCCGGCGACGCCGCCAAAACCCAGAATGCCCGCGATCAACGCGACGACCAAAAACGTGACGACCCAGCTCAACATGGCGAGAACCTCTGTTTCCACATTCCGTTTCGAACGCTGGCGCGACTTCGGACGTCGCGCCTGATTGCAGAAATAATCCGACCCGGGAACGAAAGTTCCACACCATCCAAGGCCCGGAATCGGCAAAAAAAGCCGCCTCTGGCCGGAACAAAACCGACCGGCCGGCGGCGAAAACCGCGCCGGGATAACTCCTGTCAAATGGCCTCGCGGACGCCTATATGGCTTTCATTCCTGCTATGAAGGCTCCCCTTCACGGCCCCGCGGTGCCATCGTGGGCTTAAGACGATTCGCATGACCGAGCCGAACAAACTGACCCCTCGCGAGGTCCCCGATCACCAGCCCGCGGCCGGCGGCATTGCCGCGCGTGCGCGGGCACAGGCCTCGCCGCAATACCTCGCCGGCCTCAATCCCGAGCAGCGCGAGGCGGTCGAGACGCTGGACGGCCCGGTGCTGGTGCTGGCCGGCGCCGGCACCGGCAAAACCCGCGTGCTGACCTGCCGGATCGCCCATATCCTGAGCCAGGGCCGTGCCCGCCCCGGCGAAATCCTGTCGGTCACCTTCACCAACAAGGCCGCGCGCGAGATGAAGCTGCGGCTGGGCCAGATGCTCGGCCAGGCCGTCGAGGGCATGCCGTGGCTCGGCACCTTCCATTCGATCGGCGGCCGCATCCTGCGCACCCACGCCGAAATGGTGCAGCTCAAATCCAATTTTACCGTGCTCGATGTCGACGACCAGGTCCGGCTTTTAAAGCAGCTGCTGGCGGCGGAAAATATCGACGACAAGCGCTGGCCGGCGCGCATGCTGGCCGGCCTGATCGACGGCTGGAAGAACCGCGGCCTGACCCCGTCGCAGGTGCCGTCGGGCGAAGCCGCGGTGTTCGGCAATGGCAAGGGCGGCAAGCTCTACGCCAGCTACCAGGAGCGCCTGAAAATCCTCAACGCCGCCGATTTCGGCGATCTGCTGCTGGAAAACATCCGGCTGTTTCGCGAGCACCCCGACGTGCTCCGGCAATACCAGCACCGTTTCAAGTTCATCCTGGTCGACGAATATCAGGACACCAACGTCGCGCAATATCTGTGGCTGCGGCTGCTGTCGCAGGCGCCGGCCAAGCCGGGCGCGCCGCTGTCGGCGATCATTCCGGGAGCTTTGGATGCGACCCCCTCCTCCGTCATTCCGGAAGCCGCGCAGCGGCTGCCCGGAATCCATAACCCCAGTACTGATGAGATTAGCGAGACAGGGGTTATGGATCTCAGATGCGCGATAGCGCATCAAAGCTCGCGCCAAGTGGCGCGCCCCGGAATGACGACGCTAAAACTCTCGCGCCGCCCGCTCCGACGTCCGCCCCGAAAAACATCTGCTGCGTCGGCGATGACGACCAGTCGATCTATGGCTGGCGCGGCGCCGAGGTCGACAACATCCTGCGCTTCGACCACGATTTTCCCGGCGCCAAGGTGATCCGGCTGGAGCGCAATTACCGCTCCACCGGGCATATTTTGGCCGCCGCCTCGCATCTGATCGCGCACAATGAAAGCCGGCTCGGCAAGACGCTGCGCACCGAGGATGTCGACGGCGAAAAAGTCACCGTCACCGGCTCCTGGGATTCCGAGGAGGAAGCCCGCGCCATCGGCGAGGAGATCGAGGAACTGCAACGCGCCGGCAACAAGCTCAACGACGTCGCGATCCTGGTGCGGGCCTCGTTCCAGATGCGCGAGTTCGAAGACCGCTTTGTCACGCTCGGCCTGCCCTACCGCGTGATCGGCGGACCGAGGTTTTACGAGCGCGCGGAAATCCGCGACGCGCTGGCGTACTTGCGCACCATCAACTCGCCGGCCGACGATCTCGCCTTCGAGCGCATCGTCAACGTGCCCAAACGCGGCCTCGGCGACGCCACCGTGCAGATGCTGCACGACCACGCCCGCAAGCGCCGCATTCCCTTGTTCGAGGCCGCGCGCGCCGTGGTCGAGACCGACGAATTGAAGCCGAAGGCGCGCGGCTCGCTGCGCGACCTGATCGCGAGTTTTGACCGTTGGCGGGTCCAGCGCGAGGTCACTTCGCATACCGAGTTGGCGGAAATCGTGCTCGACGAGAGCGGCTACACCGAGATGTGGCAAAAGGACCGTTCCGCCGACGCCGCCGGCCGGCTCGACAATTTGAAGGAATTGGTCCGCTCGATGGAGGAATTCGAAAACCTGCAAGGTTTTCTCGAGCACATCTCGCTGGTGATGGACCGCGATGGCGGCGCCGAGGACGATGCGGTGTCGCTGATGACGCTGCATTCGGCCAAGGGGCTGGAATTCGACAATGTGTTCTTGCCCGGCTGGGAGGAAGGCCTGTTTCCGAGCCAGCGCACGCTCGACGAACAGGGCCGCGCCGGGCTCGAGGAAGAGCGGCGGCTCGCCCATGTCGGGCTGACCCGGGCGCGCCGGCGGGCCAAGCTCTATTTCGCCACCAACCGGCGGATTCACGGCACCTGGTCGACCACCATCCCGTCGCGCTTTCTCGACGAATTGCCGGCGCACAATGTCGAGATCACGGAATCCAAGGGCGGCTCCGGCTGGGGCGGCACCGGCGGCTACGGCCCCTCGCGCTTCGACAATGTCGAATCCTTCGGCTCCAGCTACGCGACGCCGGGCTGGCAGCGCGCCCAGGCCAACCGCGCCCGCGGCCAGGCTGGACAAGGCGGCCGTCCGGGCAAACAGGGCCAGGCCCGCGGCGGTTTTGATGAGAACCAGTCGCCGTTTTCGTCCCGCGACGACAGTTTCAGTCGCACCAAGCGCGGCCCGATGGTGATCGAGGGCGAGCTGATCGCGAAATCCACCGGCACCACATCGGAGTTCTCGCGGGAAGACCGGGTGTTTCACCAGAAGTTCGGCTACGGCCACGTGGTCAAGGTCGACGGCAACAAGCTGACCATTCTGTTCGAGAAGGCCGGCGAGAAGAAGGTGGTCGACAGTTTCGTGCAGCGGGCGTAGCGGTCAGTCCGGCAAGCCTACCCGTTTCAGGTTTTCACCCATCACGTCCAGCACGGCGGGAGAGAAAACCATTGCCTGCTTGAATTTCGACACCGTCAAATCGGGGTAATGGCGCATCATCTCCGCGAACGCCTGGCTTGCCTCTTCGGTCCGGCCCGCGCCTGACAGCGACGACGCCAGGTTTCGATAGATCCAGCTTGCGTTGGGCTGCTCTTGCAGCGCGCGCCGATAAAACGCGGCGGCCTTGTCGTATTGCTGCGCCACTTCATGTGCCGAACCGATGCCGGCATAATTGTTGAAATTCATCGGGTCGATAGGGCTAAGACGCAGCGCGCGTTCGAAATTCTCGATCGCCTTGCGCGGTTCATCGGCATAGTTCTCGATCCAGCCCAGCCGGCTCCAGGCCCACGCGCCGTTGGGGTCGAGCGAAAGGGCGCGCTCCAGCAGCACCCGCGCGGTTCCGTGGTTGCGCAAGAAGGTATGCACCGCGCCGAGGACCGCCAGAATAAGCGGATCGTCGCTGCTCAGATTGGCGGCCCGTTCGGCCAGCGCGCGCGCCGTGGCTTGCTCGCCCGCGATATCGTCGGTCCAGTTATAAACGCCGCGCTGGGCGTGACACCAACCCGCGAGCGACAGCGCGAGCGGATATCCCGGGTCGATCTCCAGCGCCTTTTCGAGCAGCTCGAGTGCCTGCGAGATGCCGTCCTTCTCCAGCGCCCATACATAGGGCATCGCCCTCATGGTGTAGTCGTAGCATCCCAGATCCTGCGGGCGTTTGCGCCGTGAACGCTCGATCTCGGCCACGCGAATCGACGGCTGCAACGCGCCCGCTACCTGCTCGGTTATTCGATCCTCGAGATCAAAAAACTCATCGATCGCGCCGTCAAAGCGCGAACTCCAGACATGCGCGCCGCCTTCGGTCTCGATCAGCTGGACGATAATGCGAAGGCGGTTTCCGGCCTTCTGCACGCTGCCTTCCAGCAGATACGCAACCCCCAGCTCCCGGCCGATGTCGCGCACATTGGTGGCGCGGCCCTTGTAGGTAAACGCCGAATTGCGGGCGATGACAAAGAAGGAACGAATCCGCGACAGCGCCGCGGTGATCGCCTCGACAATTCCGTCCGCGAGATATTCCTGCCCGGCCTCGGCGGACATGTTGTCGAATGGCAGCACCACGATCGACGGCTTGTCCGGCAGCAGCGAGCGTTTGGGGCCGTTGCGACGCCGAGGTCGCGGGCCGGGCCGCCGGGACGGTTTCGCCGGTCAACCGCACGCGCCACGCCCGCATCGGCTCGGTGATATTTTTCAGGTTCTGCTCGCCGATGTCGTCGAAGGAATGATCGACCTTGCCGCGAATTTGCCGGTGCGCATCGTCCGAGACGCAAACCCCGCCCGGTTCGGCAATGCCTTCCAGGCGCGCCGCGATGTTGACGCCGTCGCCGAAGATGTCGTTGTCGTCGATGATGATATCGCCGACATGAATCCCGATGCGGAATTCGATCCGAAGCTCAGGCGGCACGCTGGAATTTCGGACCGCCATTTCCTGCTGGATGATAACCGAGCATCGCGCGGCGTCGACCGCGCTGCCGAATTCGACCAGCATGCCATCGCCGGTGGTCTTGACGATACGGCCGCGATGGCTGGCGATCGTCGGGTCCACCAGCGTCTTCCGGAATGCCTTGAGCTGGGCCAGCGTGCGCTCCTCGTCGAGGCCCATCAGCCTGCTGTAGCCGGCGATATCCGCCGCCAGCACCGCCGCCAGTCTCCGTTCCACGCGTTCGCTTGGCAAAATGAACCCTTTGGCCTCGGAAATCCGCTTCCGTCCGTCGGAATATAGGCGGGGAAGCGCCCGCTAGATACAAAATCCTGCCGTCGTCATTTGCCGGTAACAGCAATCGAAATCATGAAAACGCCTGAACCACGCGGGTCCGGGTGAGACGCAATAATATCCTGCTCGATGAGCAAGCCTTTGACGATGTGGCCATCGATGATCTACTTTCAATCATCGGGCCAAGCCGGACTTGCTCACCTTTTAACACATTGTTGGCGCAACAGTTCGAACACATCCTATTTCACGTCGCAAAACACGCAATATCGGGAGATCCGCCATGGGGCGCAAATACCAGAGCATTCTCGAGACCATCGGCAACACCCCGGTGGTCAAGATCAACCGGCTGGCCCCGAAGGGCGTCAATCTCTATGTCAAGGTCGAGGCGTTCAACCCGCTCGGCTCGGTCAAGGACCGCCTGGCGCTCGGCGTGATCGAGGCGGCGGAGAAGGCGGGCGAATTAAAGCCCGGCCAGACCGTGATCGAGGCCACCAGCGGCAACACCGGCATTGGTCTGGCGATGGTGTGCGCGGCCAAGGGCTATCCGCTGGTCATCACCATGGCGGAGCCGTTCAGCGTCGAGCGGCGCCGGCTGATGCGCTTCCTCGGCGCCAAGGTCATCATCACCCCGGCCGCCGAGCGCGCGGTCGGCATGATCAACAAGGCGGTCGAACTGGCCAAAGCCCATGGCTGGTTCCTGACCCGGCAGTTCGAGAACGAGGCCAATCCGGAAATCCACGAACGCACCACCGCGCGGGAAATCCTGGCCGATTTCGCCGGCGAGAAGCTCGATTATTGGGTGACCGGTTACGGCACCGGCGGCACGTTGAACGGCGTCGCCCGGGTGCTGGCCAAGGAAAGCCCGGACACCAAGATCATCGTCTGCGAACCGACCGATGCCCAACTGCTCGGCAGCGGCATCGAGCAGGCGCGCAACGCCGACGGCTCGCCGGCGGCGCCGCACCCGACCTTCAAGCCGCATCCGATGCAGGGCTGGACCCCGGATTTCATTCCGAAGATCACCGGCGACGCGGTCGCGATGAAGGTGATCGACCGCCTGCTGCCGATCCCCGGCCCCGAGGCGATGCGTTGCAGCCATGACCTCGCGACCAAGGAAGGCATCTTTGTCGGCATCACCTCCGGCGCGACCTTCGCCGGAGCGCTGAAAATCGCCGCCGAAGCCAAACCGGGCGCCAACATCCTCTGCATGCTGCCCGACACCGGCGAGCGCTATCTGAGCACGCCTTTGTTCGCGGACGTCTCGGCGGACATGAACGAGGAAGAACTCAAGATCGCGCGCTCCACCCCGGGCGGCCAGCTCAAACCTGCTTAACAGAACCTTTCCTAAACTAATTCTTCGAATTTTACCGGTTTCCTAGACTGAAAACTCGCGGGTTCCCTGTACCGTCGGCCCGAGTGTCGTTTGCGCGCGTGGGTTCGCTAAGTCAGGGCTGGCTAAAATGGCTGAGGTAAAATCGTTTCTGAGGGATCTCGACGAGGCCGTCTCGCGAGGCACCCCCGAAAGCCGCGCGCGGGCGTTGTGGCACACCACCGACCTGATGGTCGCGGGCCGCTACAGCGACGACGAGATCTGGACGTTCGGCGAGGTGATCGGCCGGCTCGCCGACGAGATCGAGGTGACGGCGCGCGCGCAGCTCTCGAAGCGGCTGGCCCGCTTCGCCGATGCGCCGGTCAACATCATCCACAAACTGGCGTTCGACGATTTAATCGAGGTCGCCGGCCCCATCCTGCGGGAGTCCGGACAGCTGGAGCCTTATGCGCTGGTCGCCAACGTCTGCACCAAGAGCCAGTCGCATCTGCTCGCGATCTCCAAGCGCGAAACGCTGGATGAGAGCGTCACCGACGTACTGGTGACCCGCGGCGACCCGGAAGTCGTGACGTCGGTCGCGAGCAACAAAGGCGCGCAATTCTCCGAATTCGGCTTCCTGCACATGGTGCAGCGCGCCGAGGGCGACAACATTCTCGCCGAACATCTCGGCCTGCGCAAGGACATCCCGCGGCACGTTTTCCAGCAGCTGATTGCGAAAGCGTCCGACGACGTCAAGCGGCGGCTGCAGGACGAACGGCCCGAGATGGACCAGCATATCCAGTCCACGGTGAGCGACGTCGCGGGCGATCTGCAATCCAAGTTCGGTCCGGTATCGCGCAGCTATTTCGTCGCCAAGCGCGTGGTGGCGACGCAGCACCGCCAGGGCAATCTCAACGAGAACAGCATCTCGGTCTACGCCCGCACCCACAAGCTCGAGGAAGTCACGATCGGCCTTTCGCTGCTGTGCGCGCTGCCCGCCGACGTGATCGAGCGCGCGCTGCTGGACAAAAATCGCGAAACGCTGCTGATCCTCGCCAAGGCGCTCGATTTCTGCTGGGCGACCACCATGGCGCTGTTGTTCCTCGGCGCCAAGGACCACCGCATCACCGCCAAGGAATTGCACGACCTGGAACGCGAGTTCGGACGCCTCAATATCGAGACCTCGCGCAGCGTTCTGGAATTCTATCAGTCGCGCAAGAATATCGACAAGAACGCCGCCAGCATCGATACCGCATCCAAGCGGCAGGCCGTACGCGCGGCCTCGTAATGACTATACCGGAATTGGCAGGAAACCCTTGGTCATGAACGCATTCGCATCCGGCGCCGCCGCGCACAGCACCGCTCCCGATCAGCCGACGCCGGACACCCCGCCGGACGCGGCGTGGATGGTGCTGGAAGCCGCCAACGACCTCGGCGATCATGCCACCGTCGAGATCTGCCGGCGGGTGATCGACGCCAATTTGAACGGCAGGTCGCCGTCGCCGTCCGACCTGTACGTGGTCAGCGAATATTTCCGGTGATCTGTTTCGGGTGATTGCAAGGCCGGCAGGAAAAACGCGGCGGCGCCGCCGGCCAGCTAATTTTGCTTCCAAATTTTTTGCCAGCTGATTGCGCTATTGGCCGCGGCTTCCTATGTGTCCCGTCCACCCTGTTTTGCGCGGGACCATCGGGGCTGCCGCTTCGATCGCTCCCGCGTATTTCCGATTCGATTGCAAAAATCCCCTTATGCCTCCCATCATATCCGTTGCAAACCTGTCGAAGATCTATGGCTCCGGCTTCAAGGCGCTGAACAACATCAATCTTGAAATCGCCAGCGGCGAGATTTTCGCGCTGCTGGGGCCGAACGGCGCCGGCAAGACCACGCTGATCAGCACCATCTGCGGCATCGCCAATCCGACCGAAGGCAAGATCCTCGGTCGGCGGCCATGACATCGTGCGGTCCTATCGCGCCGCGCGCTCGCTGATCGGCCTGGTGCCGCAGGAGCTGCACACCGACGCGTTCGAAACCGTGTGGGCCACCGTCAGCTTCAGCCGCGGCCTGTTCGGCAAGCCGAAAAACCCTGACCATATCGAGAAGGTGCTGAAGGACCTGTCGCTGTGGGACAAGAAGGACCCAAGATCGTCACGCTGTCCGGCGGCATGAAGCGCCGGGTGATGATCGCCAAGGCGCTGTCGCACGAGCCGAAGATCCTGTTCCTCGACGAGCCGACCGCGGGCGTCGACGTCGAATTGCGCAAGGGCATGTGGGAGGTGGTGCGGACGCTGCACGCCTCCGGCGTCACCATCATCCTGACCACGCATTACATCGAGGAAGCCGAGGAGATGGCCGACCGCATCGGCGTCATCAACAAGGGCGAGATCATCCTGGTCGAGGACAAGGCCGGGCTGATGCAGAAGCTCGGCAAGAAGCAGCTCAAGCTGCATCTGCAGGGCAGGATCGAGACGATCCCGCCGCAGCTTGCCTGCTACCATCTCGAACTCTCCGACGAAGGCACCGAGTTGACCTATACCTACGACACCAAAGGCGAGCGCACCGGCATTACCAGCCTGCTCGGCGACCTCCGGGCCGCGGGCATCCGCTTCTACGACCTCGATACCAACCAGTCTTCGCTGGAGGATATCTTCGTCAGCCTGGTGAGGACGCCATGAATTTCCGGGCGGTCGGCGCGATCTACAAGTTCGAAATGGCGCGGACCTGGCGCACGCTGCTGCAAAGCATCGTCTCGCCGGTGATTTCGACCTCGCTTTATTTCGTGGTGTTCGGCGCCGCGATCGGCTCGCGCATCACCCAGGTCGAGGGCGTCAGCTACGGCGCCTTCATCGTCCCAGGCCTGATCATGCTGTCGGTCTTGACCCAGAGCATCGCCAACGCCTCGTTCGGCATCTACTTCCCGAAATTCGCCGGCACCATTTACGAGCTGTTGTCGGCGCCGATCTCCTACTTCGAGATCGTGCTCGGCTATGTCGGGGCGGCCGCCACCAAATCCATCATCCTCGGGCTGATCATCCTCGCCACCGCCGGCCTGTTCGTGCCGCTGCATATCCACCATCCCCTGTGGATGCTGACCTTCCTGGTGCTGACGGCGGTGACCTTCAGCCTGTTCGGCTTCATCATCGGCATCTGGGCCGACGGTTTCGAGAAGCTGCAGATGATCCCGATGCTGGTGGTGACGCCGCTGACATTTCTGGGCGGCAGCTTTTATTCGGTCAACATGCTGCCGTCGGGCTGGCGCACCATCACGCTGCTCAACCCCGTGGTCTATCTGATCTCGGGTTTTCGCTGGAGCTTTTACGAAATCGCCGATGTCAGCGTCGGCTTGAGCGTCGGCATCACCTTGGGTTTTCTCGCCGCCTGCATGATCGCGGTGTGGTGGATCTTCAAGACCGGCTACCGGCTGAAGAACTGACCGACAGAATTAACCTTGGCGCCGGAGTCATCCGGGCGCCAAGGTCGTTTCAAGAACTGGTGCAAGAACTAGCGATAGCAGTGGAAATGATCGTAGCGGTCGTAGAAACCGCGGCAGCCATGCCGCCAATGATGTTCCGGCAATCCGAGCACGCCGTCGACCGCGCCCACCGCGCCGCCGACACCCGCGCCGACGGCGCCACCGACCACTGCGCCGACCGGGCCGGCATCGCGACCGCCCTCACGGGCGCCTTCCTGCGCGCCCCGGACGATACCCTGCGCATGACTGGAATGCGGCATCGCCAGCAAGGCGAACGCGATCGCCGCCGCCGCGAAATAGGGTTTTAGGGAAGACCCGGCCGACATCGTCGATGCCCGGACCCGGAGCCTGCTGTTCATCCTGTTCATCTGAATTCCTCAAACCCTGGCGACACCCCAGCGGGTCGCGGGCACGGATAACGCCAGTCGGGCCAAAAGGTTGCATGGCCATCACGGCACCATGACCGGGCCGGGGTCGGCGCTCGCGAAAAATTAATCGGCCGGCGGGATTAAGCCCGGCCGCCGCCTTAGTTTGAGCCCGCCTTGCCCATTAACGACTGGCCGGATAGATCACTGGAACCATCGTCCATTCGGCGCATATAATGTGGCGGGGGACGTGACGGCGGCGATTGTAGTTCAGGCCCGGAGGCCAAAGGCAAAATGCGTTCCTTCCTCGTTGCTGTCGCAGGCTTGATGCTGTTCGCCACAGGCGCCGCCCAGGCCAAGGTCGAGATCACCGTCGACAAGAGTGCGCAGATGATGACCGTCGCGGTCGACGGCGTCGAGCGCTACCGGTGGCCGGTCTCCAGCGGCAATCCCTCCCATGAAACGCCGAACGGCACCTTCCGCACCTTCCGCATGGAGGCGGACCACTTTTCCAAGGAATTCGACGACGCGCCGATGCCGCATTCGATCTTCTTCACCAAGGTCGGTCATGCCATCCACGGCACCGAGTCCGAAGGCCGGCTCGGCACGCCGGTGTCGCATGGCTGCGTGCGGCTGTCGCGCGCCAACGCCACCACGCTGTATGCGCTGGTGGAAAAGGAAGGCGTGCTGAACACCACCGTCACGCTAACCGGTTCGTCGCAGATCGCGCTGGCGCGCCTGCAGCGCAACCGCGCCAATACCGACGTCGCCACCCGTGGCCAGATCCCGCAAGATCAAATTCCGCAAGATCAGCCGCCGCAATACCAGCCCCCACAATACCAGTCGCCGCAATACAACGCCGGCGCGCCTGTGGTGCTGACGCCGCAAGGTCCAACGCAATACGCGCAGCCAATGCAGCGCGCCGACGACGGCTACATCTATCCGGCCGACGGCAGCTCGAACGCCGCGATCTATCCGGCGCCGCCGGGTGCGCGACGCCGCCTCTACGACGCGCAGAGCTATCCGCAGCCGCAGAACCAGTATTACGACAATCGCGGCTATGCGCCGCAATACGCGCCGCCGCCCCCGCAGCCCTATTATCAGCCGCGCGGCTACTACAACTAAGCGCGGACTTCTCTTCGCCCTCGCCCCGCACTCTTGTCCGCCGAAGGCGGGCTTCGGCGCACAAGCGCGGGGCGAGGTTTCAGGAAAACATCACGGAAAATATTTGTGGTAGATCGCCTGATACGCCTCGGTCTGCTTGAACTGCTTCAGCGCGCGCGAAAATGCATCGACCAAAGCGGGCGAAACGCGCGCCTTGCTGAAGCAGACATACATCCCGTCCTCGATCACGCTGCGGGACGATAGCGGCTCGATCTTTCCGGACAATCCCATTTTGGCGATGTCGACGCATTCCCGAGGAGAGGTTCACGACCGCGTAATCGACGCGGCCCGATTGCCAGCATGCGGAAGCTGGCGTTGCCACCGGAAGTTTCGATCATATTGTGATGCTCGCGCAGGAATTTCCACAGCTCGGGCGACACGGTCGGCTGTTCGAACAAGCCGGGGACGGGTCCGTGGACCGCGACGTCGTGTCCAGCGAGATCGTCAAACGACGAAAACTTCAGCTTCCCGACGTCGGCCGCACGCACGAAGAAGACCCACCGCTCCTGCTTCAGCGGTTCCTCGGGAAAAGCGCAGATTCGCTCTCGCTCCGCGCTGCGCAAGTCGCTGAAAATTCCGTCGGCCTCGCCGCGGGCGATCATCGTCCAACCGCGATCTCCAGGGGAAGGCCTCGAAGGAGACGTCCTGGCCCATGGCAGCGAACACCTGCCTCAGGACTTCGACACTGAACCCCGGCGCCTTTTCATCGGCGAGGTCCTCGAAGGGCGCCTCATTGAGGCCCGTGACGAGCCGCAATGATGCCGCCGGCGACGCTCGTCCGCTCGAGCGCCCAGACAGCAACAATTGCTGCGCACAGAAGGCCCTGGACCACGATCCGTCTCGCCATGGCAGGCATCCCTCCCGTCAGGGTACTTGCACGATAATGCCGGAACGGGAACTATGCCATGGTATAGGTCCATCTGACGCAAACCGGGCATAGCGGTCGTCTTTGCATTAATGATACGACCCTGTCGCCGCAAGGGTGAGTTTTGCACATCTGAAGCGACACACGCCGGCAAGGACGACGGCAAATCCGACCACGGATCGCCGGCGCTGAGGCGCATCGGCACGGCATGGCGCTCGTTGCCCGCGCTGCGCGGCGGCATCGGGTGGCGCCTTCTCGTCCGCGTCCTGTTCTTCAGCTCGGTGATCACGCTGCTCCTGACATTGACGCAGCTCTACCTCGACTATCGCCGTGACGTCAGGCAATCGATCAGCGGATGTCCGAGATCGATAACGGCTATCGGCAAAGTCTCGGCGAAGGGCTCTGGCGACTGGACGCAGCGCCAGCTCCAATTGCAGGTCGAGGGGATTCTCCACCTGCCTGATATCAGCTACGTCGAACTGCGCGAGGCCACCGATCACGCCGCTCCCTCTCGTGGTGACCGCCGGCTCCCACCAGGCCAACCCGCCCGCACGGCACGAATTCAAGATCGTTTATACCAATCGCGGCGCCGAGCAGTTGCTCGGCATTCTCGTGGTCGAGGCCACGTACGACCGGATCTATCGCCGGCTGCTCGACACCGCGGCCGTCATCATGGTCGGCCAGGCGATAAAGACGTTCTTCGTCTCGTTTTTCATCCTGCTTATCGTCCATCGGCTGATCACGCGTCACCTCACCGCGATAGCAACGTCGCTCAGAGGACACGATCTTCGCGGCTCGCAGGCGCCGCTTCGACTCGAGCGGCGTCCGCCCCGGTCCGCGGACGAACTTGACGATCTGGTCGGAGCCTTCAACCACAGAGAGACGGCGCTGCGCGAGGCCGAACGACGGAATCTCGATGCACAAATGCAGCTCGCCCACGCCAATCGGATCGCCACCATGGGGCAGCTCGCGGCCTCCATCGCCCATGAAGTCAACCAGCCGATCGGCGCGATACTCATGAACGCCGGCACGGCCTCGCGTTGGCTTGGCGCTCAACCACCGGAACTGGAAAGAGCCACGCAGGCGGTCAGCCGTATCGCGGACGACAGCAGGCGCGCAGGCGAGATCATCAGCCGGATACGCGATCTGGTAAGGAACGCTCCGGAGCGGATGGAAAGTCTGGACCTCAATGAAGCAATTTTGGGGGTGATCGGGCTGACGCGTGGCGAAATGTCAAATGGTGGCGTCGTGATGCAGACGCGAATGGCGGATGGCTTGCCCTGTGTTTGGGGGGATCGGGTTCAGTTGCAGCAGGTGATCCTCAATCTGATCATGAACGCCATTGAAGCGATGAGCGGGGTCGCTGAGGGATCGCGCAAGCTAACGATCAGCACCGACAAGGCTGAGGCCGGCGCCGTACGCATCACTGTGAGTGATTCAGGCCCGGGGCTACCCGCAGGAAATACTGAACGCATCTTCGAGGCGTTCTATACGACCAAGGCCAGCGGTTTGGGCATGGGATTGTCGATTTGCCGCTCGATCGTCCAAGCGCATGGTGGCCGGCTCTGGGCAGAGCCCAACAAACCCCGCGGCGCTGTCTTTTTCATGCAGCTGCCGATCGGGGAGAAACCTCTCGAGCTCACCTCAACAGAACGAGCCTGACCGGGTTGCGCCGGGTCAGGCTCTCTTTTCATTCAACGTGAGCGAGCTCAGGCGCCGGATTCGCACTTCTTCATGAACGAGTTCTTGGCCGCGCCGGACAGCGGCTTGCCGTCGGAGCTCACCGCCTTGGTGGCGCAGGAATCGGCCATACACTTCTTCATGAACGAGGTCTTGGCGGCGCCCGCGAGCGGCTTGCCGTCCTTGCCCATCGCCTTGCTCTCGCAGCTTTCCTGCGCCATGGCCGAGCCGACCGCGAAGGTCGCGAGCAATGCAGCCACAAATACTTTTCGAATCATGTTTCTCTCCTTTACCGCCGGGATAGCGTTTACCGCCCCAATGTGAGGAGTTGACAGCAAGTCTTAAGCTTGATCAAGGGGCGGCCGCGCCGGCTTTGGCGATCAAAGGCCCTTGTGCGCTGTCCGCTGACGCGATAGCGCGACGCCGAAGAGCCTCGGCCGGGGCGTTCATGATTACCAATCGATAAAACCGGACGTATTGGTGCGCGTAGTTTCACATTGCGGTAACCACAGCCCCCGCGTTTCCATGAGGCGCAGGCATCTCTGCCATGCTCATGCCTGAAAATCACGGCGTTTTACCCAGCCTACATATTTACCGCATAGGCGTGCGTGCATCGCGGTATCTCCGCGCCAATGCGGTCCGGTCATTATGTTAAAAGTCTATAATTGCATCGCCGACGCCCACGACTTCCGGCTGGTCGGGCTGGCGGCCTTCATTTGCATCCTGGCGTCGCTGACGGCGATCAACCTGCTGCGCCATGCGCGCAGATCGACCGGCAACATGCGCGCGGTCTGGGTTGTGGTCTCCGCGATCTCGACCGGCTTCGGCATCTGGGCGACGCATTTCGTCGCGATGCTGGCCTTCAACCCGGGCCTTCCCAGCGGCTACAATACCGGCCTGACCATCCTGTCGCTGGTCGTCGCCATCCTTGTGACCGCGGTCGGCTTGTCGGTTTCCCTGATTCCGAACTGGCGGCACGGACCGTGGATCGGCGGCGCGATCGTCGCCGGCGGCATCGCCGCGATGCACTACACCGGCATGGACGCGTTTGACGTCGCTGGCGTCGTGGTGTGGGATCCGTACCTCGTCTTTGCGTCGATCGGGATTGCCGTGGCGATCGGCGCCGTCGCGCTTCCGGTCGGCGTCAACGGCACCGAGGAGAAATGGAAGATCGGCGGCGCCTTGCTGCTGACATTGGCGATCTGCTGCCATCACTTCACCGCGATGGCCGCGATGTCGATCACTCCGGACCCCGCCATCGAGGTTCCCGCGTCGACGCTGCCCAGCGGATTGCTGGCGCTGGCGATCGCGCTGGCGAGCGTCGTCCTGCTCGGCCTGGCGCTCGCCGCCCTTGTGCTCGACATCCGCGACGCACGCCGTTCCGAGCTCGAGGTCGACCGCATGCGCGATCTCGCCAACGCCTCGGTGGAAGGATTGCTGGTCTGCGACGGCGAGAGGATCGTCTCCGTCAACACCAGCTTTGCGATGCTGGCGGGGCAGCCGGCCTCAAGCCTGGTCGGCGCCGGCCTGGAAAAATGTTTCCCGGACAGAGCGGCGCGGACCCGGCTGCTGACCGGATCGGACCAGGTGGTCGAGACCAGCCTGCGCCACCGCGACGGCTCGATGACGCCGGTCGAACTGCTGCTGCGCCCGATCGTATTCTCGGGACGACCGCACCATGTGGTCGCGGTGCGCGACCTGCAGGCGCGCAAGGAAGCCGAACAGCACATCCATTTTCTCGCGCACCATGACGCGCTGACCTCGGTGCCCAATCGCAGTTATTTCAACGCGCGGGTCGACCAGGAAATCGCCGCTCTGTCCGGCAGCGAAAGCCTCGCGGTGCTCTGCCTCGACCTCGACCGGTTCAAGGAGGTCAACGATCTGTTCGGCCACGCCGCCGGAGACACCGTGCTGCAAACGGTCGCGACGCGCATCGCAGCGGTGCTCGGCGAGCGCCAGATGATCGCGCGGCTCGGCGGCGACGAGTTCGCCATCCTGATGCCTGGCGTTAAGAATCCGGAAGCCGCCGGCCGGCTCGCCGAAACCGTGCTGGAAGCGCTGCGCGCCACCAGCGACAGGCCGGAAACCAACGCCATCTCGACCAGCATCGGCATCGCGATTTGCCCCAGCGACGCGATGGATCGCGAATCGCTGCTCAGCCATGCCGACACCGCGCTGTATCGCGCCAAGACCGACGGCCGCAACACCTATCGCTTCTACGAGGCCAGCATGGGCGCCGCGGTGCGCGAGCGCCGTTTGCTCGAACATGATTTGCGGCTGGCGATCGCGCGCCACGAACTGCGGCTGGTATATCAGCCGCAGAAGGGCGCCCAGAGCCAGACCATGACCGGCTTCGAAGCGCTGCTGCGCTGGAAGCATCCGGTGCGCGGCGAAATCTCGCCGGCGGTGTTCATTCCGATCGCGGAGGAGAGCGGCACCATCCTCGAGATCGGCGACTGGGTGCTCAAGACCGCGTGCCGCGAAGCCGCGACCTGGCAGCAGCCGCTGACCATCGCCGTCAACGTCTCCGCGATCCAGCTCTACAACCCGGACTTTGTCGCGGAATTGCATCAAATCCTGATCGACACCGGCCTGTCGCCGCGCCGGCTCGAAATCGAGATCACGGAAACCGCCCTGGTGCGCGACTTCAACCGGGCGCTGACCACGCTGCGGCAGGTCAAGGCACTCGGCATCCGCATCGCGATGGACGATTTCGGCACCGGTTATTCGTCGTTGTCGAACCTGCGCGCGTTTCCGTTCGACAAGATCAAGATCGACGGCTCCTTCATCAAGTCGGTCAATTCCAACGAACAGGCCGCGACCATCGTTCGCGCCGTGCTGGGACTGGGACGCGGGCTCGGCCTGCCGGTGCTGGCCGAGGGCGTCGAGACCGACGCCGAACTGCAATTCCTGCGCGACGAGATGTGCGATGAGGTGCAGGGCTATCTGCTCGGGCGTCCCGCCGCGATCGGCAATTTCCGCCATCTCACGCACAACGATGCCATCGACGAAATTGCGCTGGACGACCTGGTGCGGGCACAGTCAAAGGCCGGCTGACGGCATTATTGAGAGACGCTGGCGCCTCAGGGCTCGCCGTAGCGCAGCCGCCGGTACACCGCGCCCAGCACGTTGGAATAGTCGTCGGTCCAGACCCGCTGGTTCCAGGTGGGATCGGTTTCTTCCCACTTGTCGGACTGCGCCAGTCTGCCGACATCGGCCTCGGCGCGCGCCGAGACCACCACGTCGGTGGCGAAGATATATTCATTGTCGCGGCCGGAATCCTCGTCATAGACCCAGCTCTTCAGCTCGTTGGCGTCGGCGATGCCGACCACCACGCTTTCGAGCTCCAGATGCCGGTTCGAGACGTGCATCACCACCACGCCCTGCGGCGCCAGCTTGTCCTTGTAGATCTTCATCGCCTCCTTGGTGGCGAGATGGATCGGGATCGCGTCCGACGAATAGGCGTCGACGATGATCATGTCGTAGATGCCGTCAGGCTCGCGCGCGAAGGTCAGCCGCGCATCGCCGATCACCGGCTTCAGGTTCGGCTCGCAATTCTTGATGTAGGTGAAATATTTCGGGTCGCTCGCGGTGTCGACCATCGACTGGTCGATCTCGAAGAACTTCCAGTTTTCGCCCGGCTCGGACGCACAGGCCAGCGTGCCCGAGCCGAGCCCGATCACCGCGACCCGCAGGGCTGAGCCCTTGCGTTCACGGATCGCGGTGATCGCCTGCCCGATGCCGCCATCCTTGTGATAGTAGGAGATCGGCTCCGGCCGGCCGGTGACCGGCGAGCCGTCGTCGTTCTGGAATTTCTGCGCGCCGTGGATCGTGGTGCCGTGCATCAGCACATGATACTGGCCGTGCGGCGTCACCACGATCTTGTGGACGCCGAAGAAGCTGCGCACGGTTTCCACCCGGCCGTCGTCGGACGGATAGGCCCGGATCAGCACCAGCGCCACCACCACGGTGGCAAAGATCTTCCAGCGGTTGGCGTTCAGCCCGAGCGCCAGTGCAGCCGACAGCACGCCGACCGCGCCGATCACCCAGACCCTGCGGTCGTCGAGCCATTCCATGACATGACCGCTGCGACCAGGACGGCGCGATCAGCGCGACCGCGAGCACCGCGAGCAGCGGCCAGTACCAAAAGCTCCAGCGCGGCAGCCGCTCGTCGCCGCCGGGCGGACGGCACAGCGCCGCCAGCGCCAGCAGGATCGGGTATTCCGCGATCCAGGAGAACGTGAACGGCGCGATCAGGCCGGCGAACAGGCCGCCGAGCATGCCGCCGAATGACAGCGCGACATAGAAGCCGGTGAGGTATTTTGCGTGCGGGCGGGTCCGCGCCAGTTCGCCATGGCAGGCCATCGCGATGACGAAGAAGCACAGCAGATGCCCGCCCAGCGTCAGCAGCAGGTTCTGCTCGCCGCCGACCGCCAGCAGCACGACCACGCCGGCGATCGCCAGCGGCTGCGCCAGCAGCATCCAGCGGTGCGGCAGCAGCGGCCGCGACTGGAACACCAGCACCCAGGTCAGCAGATACAGCGACAGCGGCAGCACCCACAACAGCGGCGCCGCCGCGACGTCGGTGGAGATATGCGCGGTGACCGCGATCAAGAGGCCCGACGGCACCGCGGCGAGGAAGATCCAGCGCACCCGCAGCATCCAGGCCGGCGGCGGCGCATCGCTATGCTCGGCCAGCACGTCGACCGCCGCCGATAGCGGCGAGCGCAGCAGCAGCACGCCGCAGCCCGCGATCAGCGCGATCAGCAGGCCGTAGCCGCCGGTCCAGATCAAATTCTGGGTGCGCAGCGTGAACATCGGCTCCAGCAGCACCGGATAGGACAACAGCGCCAAGAAGCTGCCGATGTTGGAGGAGGCGTACAGGAAATACGGATCGGGTCCGTCGGGATGGCCGGTGCGCACGAACCAGGCCTGCAGCAGCGGATTGTTGGCGGCGAGCGCGAAGAACGGCAGCCCGATCGAGACCGCGAACAGGCCGAGCAGCCAGAACGCGTAGCCGCTCGAAGGCGGCTCGCCCCAGCCGCCCGCGATCGACAGCGGCAAGGTCAATAGCGCGACCACCAGCAGCACCAGATGCACCGCGACCGGGATCGCGCGGTTTTGCAATTGCATCAGGAAATGCGCATAGGCGTAGCCGGCGAGCAGCAGCGACTGAAAAAACACCATCGCCACCGACCACACCGCCGGCGAGCCGCCGAGCCGCGGCAGCACCATTTTCGTAAATAGCGGCTGGACGGAAAACAGCAGCAGCGCGCTGACGAAGATCGCCGAGGTGTAGACCACCAGCACGAGCCGGTTCCGGGACGCCGCAGGCTGGCCCGCGGCGGACATTTCGACTGAAATCATAAAAGCTCCGGCATCAAACCGGCTGGCGCCGGCGGCGAGATTCCGGCGGGCCGCTGCCGGGGCCGGCAATGGATCATATCGCGGCTGCGCGGGCAATCCGGCGCGGGCGGACTCGAGCCTTCACTTATTGCTGTGCGGGTCGGATTGTGTCCGATAGAAACACTGCGTCGATATAACACCGCGTCGTCCCGGCGAACGCCGGGACCGATACGCCGTGTCGCCCATGTTCTGGAAAGTGCTAGATCCAATGTTGAGCCGCCAACCCGCAATCATGACCGCCAGGGGTGATGGGTCCCGGCGTTCGCCGGGACGACGCGGCAGGCCGGGACGACGTGGATGACCGAAACCGACGTCCTGATCATCGGCGCGGGCCATAACGGCCTCACTTGCGCGGCGTACCTCGCGATGGCCGGGCTGCGCGTGACATTGGTCGACCGCCGCAAGGTCGAAGGCGGCGCCGCGGTGACCGAAGCGTTTCATCCCGGTTTTCGAAATTCGGTCGCGGCCTACACCGTCAGTCTGCTGAACCCGCAAGTCGCGGCGGACCTGAAACTGGCCGAGCACGGCCTGCGGGTGGTCGAACGCAAGGCGCAGAACTTTTTGCCCGCACCCGACGGCCGCTATCTTTTGACCGGCGAAGGCCGCACCCATCAATCCGTGGCAAAACTCAGCGTGCGCGACGCGGAGCGGATCGACGGTTTTGCCCGCGAGCTGGAACAGATCGCGGATGTGCTGCGCGAGTTGGTGCTGCGCCCGCCGCCGAACCTGGTGGAAGCGTTCGGGATCGGCGCAATGCGCGAGGCGTTCAACGCGCTCGGCACCGCCAACATCCTGCGCAAACTGACGCTGGAACAGCAGCGCAGCCTGCTCGATCTGTTCACGCGCTCGGCCGGCGAGATGCTGGACGAGCGGTTCGAGAGCGACCTGGTCAAGGCGCTGTACGGTTTTGACGCCATCGTCGGCAATTACGCCAGCCCCTACGCGGCGGGCTCGGCCTATGTGATGCTGCATCATGCGTTCGGCGAGGTGAACGGCAAGAAGGGGGTCTGGGGCCACGCCATTGGCGGCATGGGCGCGATCACCCAGGCGATGGCGCGCGCGGCGCGCGGCCATGGCGCCGAGATCCAGCTCGAGGCCGGCGTGCGCGAGGTGATCGTCGAGCGCGACCGCGCGGTCGGCGTCGTCCTCGACAATGGCGAGACCATCCGCGCGAAATATATCGCCTCCAGCGTCAATCCAAAACTGCTGTATACAAGGCTGCTGCCATCGGGCGCGCTGCCGCCGCCGTTCCTTGCGCGCATGAAAAACTGGCGCAACGGCTCCGGCACGTTCCGGATCAACGTCGCGCTCACGCGGCCTGCCCTCGTTCACCGCGCTGCCCGGCGCCGGCGATCATCTCACCGCCGGCATCATCCTGGCGCCCAGCCTCGGCTATATGGACCGCGCCTGGCAGGACGCGCGCGACCATGGCTGGAGCAAGCAGCCGGTGGTGGAAGTGCTGATCCCCTCGACGCTGGACGACACGCTGGCGCCCGCGGGACAACATGTCGCCAGTCTGTTTTGCCAGCACGTCGCGCCGGAACTGCCGGACGGCAAATCATGGGACGATTGTCGCGACGAGGTCGCCGATCTCATGATCGCGACCGTCGATGCCTACGCGCCGGGTTTTGCGCAAAGCGTGGTCGGCCGCCAGGCGTTGTCGCCGCTCGATCTGGAGCGCCAGTTCGGACTGCTGGGCGGCGATATCTTTCATGGCGCGCTGAGCCTGAACCAGTTGTTCTCGGCGCGGCCGATGCTCGGCCATGCCGATTATCGCGGTCCCATAAAAGGCCTGTACCATTGCGGCTCCGGCGCCCATCCCGGCGGCGGCGTCACCGGCGCCCCCGGCCACAACGCCGCCGGCGTGATCCTTGGCGATCACCGCGCCCTGTTCAGGTGAGCTGGCGCGCGCCGTCACTTAACTCACGTGCGGGCGCGCGCAATTGATCCGGCAACGATCTGCATCATCAGCCCCGCGACCCATCCCGCCATGACGACGATGGTCCAGGACATCCCCGGATTTTCACGAAGCACAATCACGCCGACCGATACGAATGCCGCCAACGTCGCGAAAAATGTGCCGGCCGCGCTGAGAAATTCAGGGGCGTCAATCTTTCCGCCGGAAACGCCGGGCTGGCCGCTTGATCCATGCACGGAGGGCGGAGTGTCAATTCCCAGATAGAACCCGATTGCGCCGCCGATCATCATGATGACCAGGAACCCCTGCGAAGTGAACGCCGAAATGCTCGAGCCCACATGGGCGGCCACGAACAGGCCGCATGCCGCCCCCGCCATCGCAAGGCCAACGCGTTCCAGGACGTGGGCCGCCTTTCTCACGCGCAATTGCATCGTCGTCCTCCACTGAGCCCCGCTGTCCTGCCGGGAGCCTGCGCGCAAACTTCCAATATGCCGTGATGCAACTATTACTTCCGCACCCCGCGGTGACCCTTGACTTAAATCAAGTTCCCGAACCGTCCGCCAGGCTTGCCCGGCTGTTATCGACATTCGACTGCGATGTCGCCATGATGGTCAAATGACCGCACGACATCGATCCTTGCTTCTGTTTGTTGTCCTTGTGGTCGGCGCCGGCCTGGCTTTAGGTGCCAGCAACCTGCCCGGCGCCTGGTATGGAAGCCTGCAAAAGCCGTCCTTCAATCCGCCAAATTGGGTGTTTGCGCCGACCTGGACCGTTCTTTACGTGCTGATCGCCGTGGCCGGCTGGCGCACCTATCTGCGCGACGCCCACGGCGCGCCGATGCAACTCTGGTTCGCTCAGATGTTGCTCAATTTCGCATGGTCGCCGGTCGTGTTTCGACTTCACGCTCTGGCGCTCGGCCTCGCCGTTATTCTGACCATGCTGGCCACGATCGTGGGTTTCATCGCGCTCCGCTGGAAAGAGGATCGCATCGCGGCCGCGCTGTTCATCCCCTACGCCGCATGGGTCGCGTTCGCCGCACTGCTCAATTATTCGCTCCTGCGATTGAACTGATTGGCCGTCCCGCGACCGGCCCAAGCACCACCAACCGACAACCGTTCCGCCGCATTCGCGGGAAACCCCCTCACCCTCAGTTTGGAGCGCGTTGTGGGGAGCCGCTGCAGAAGGCTGTTCACGGGTTGTGGGCAGCCTGTGGACAGGCTGTGGAGAAACGGTAGTGTCTCAGCTTGGAATTTTGGGCGGGATGCTTTGCTGGAAGTGCTCCACGGCGCCATCCATTCGAACCCAGTCGTGTTTCGACTGCTCGAAAACCGATAGGACGGGGGCCGGATATTTTGGGTCTGCCATCGCGCCGACGGCGACGGCGATCAGCGCCGGCAGGTTGCTGAGTTTCCAGTAGACCGTCGAGCCGCATTGCGGACAAAAATAATTATGGATGTTGCCGCCGCTCGCGGCGGCGTGGGTGAACTCTTTTGCGGGTCCCGAGATGCCGACAAGCTCGGCGGGGTAGTAGGCGCCTACCCCGAACGGCGCGCCGGTCCGGCGTTGGCAGTCGATGCAGTGGCAGGCAATGACGACCCTGGATGGCCCTTCCGGAACCGAGAGCGTGAGGGCACCGCAGCTGCACCTGGCGTCGCCCATCGGAAAAGCCTCCCACCGTCTCCAGGCCGGATTTTCAAACCGGGACACTAGCGGAGAAACGGTGGACAAGCCATTGGATGAGCAGTGGACGAGTGGCCGGTCAAGCCGTGGAAAAGCCGGCGGGTTTGTTGTGGAAGGCGGGTAGAGTCTCAGTTTGAAATTTTGCTGCTCGGGGGACTAGCAGATATCACCGGTTGACCGCTCGGCCTCTGGGTATCGTCGAATTATATCCTTGCATGCCGCAGCGTGACCACTCCACCACCACGATCATATGCGATGCTGTCGCAAGCACGAGGCGCCAGCACCGCCATGGCAACCGTGGACAATGCCAGGAATGCTTTAGCCCATTTAGACACGGTGCCCCTCCCTAGCGAAGTTCGCCGCTAACCCAGCTTCCGGGCCTTCCGCAGATCCGCATTGATCCGGCTTTGCCAACCGTCACCTAATTCCCGATAAGAAGAAAGAACATCGGCATCCAGTCTGAGCGTCACCTGGCTCTTGGGTTCACCGGAGAACGGCGGCCGGCCGCGCTTTCTGACCGCGCGCGCAAGTTGCGCCTTCGTCAGTTCCGGCGCATCGTCGTAGTCTGAAGGCTTGCCCTTGTAGGCGTCAACCTTCTTCAAATCGCTTCTGATAGGTCGCTTGTTCGCGGTCATTGCATTTCCTCATTGAGATGACGTGGCGATCCTCCCCACGCGGGGTCCACACAACCATCACCATCCGGTCTTCAAGAAAACCGATCGTCTGATACCGGCTCTCGCCGTAGTCGAAACGCGTGTCTTCAACGGTCAGGGTATCGCCCTCAAACACGATTTCGGCGTCTTCGAACGCAAGGCCGCGCTTGGCAAACGCAGCGTCTCGCTTGGCTTGGTCGAAGGTGATCTTCATGGAATAGTGTAACTACATAAATGGCCCGTGTCAACAATATTGTAGTTACATAAATTCCTGGGACCAGCGCGCACGCCGCGGTACCACTGGCGACCTCGCAGGGTCTTCCACGTGCCCGCCATGCGCCTCGCGGAGCATCCGTCGCGGCAAATCCGCGATCAGGTACCCGCCTCGGGCACCCGCTTCGGAAGTCGCGGGCGGCGAGCAGGCGGTGCGGGCGCAACCGGCTGCAATGTCACAATCACTGGATTGGGTCTGTGGTCCTGGGCGGCTCCCGTTGCTGCATCGACGCCCATGCCGATAACACCACCCAGCAGGAGGTTACCCGCGAAGCCGGCCCCGCCGCTCCCGGTTATTTCCTTGGTCAGCGGAATGATCTGAGGATCGTAACCTTCCTTGCTGATCGTAACCGTGATGTCGGCGTTGCGCTTCGCCTGGACGACGCAGGGCGTGATGCATTGCGTCGGAATTTCGAGGCCGACAATGTCGGCCTGCGCGCCCGATGGCGTCGACGCGATCGAGATATTCTCGGTCGTTCCACGCGTGACCGACGCGCAGCCGCCCAACGCGGCGCAAACAGCCGCGATTACCAACTTTTGCATTCACTGAATCCCCCAACCCCACGTAGCATACAAGCGCAACCGGAGGGTGATGGCAAGACGGCCTGAATACCAAAGAACAAAACGGTCGATTTCCGAAATGGATTCGAAGTGGAACGGCATCGCCGTTAACCAAAGAAAGTAGACTAAAGGTCTATGGCTATCGTGATACGGGTGAAGTCCCCGCAGCCCGCAGGATGGGTTGAGCGCGCTGCGAAACCCATCATTCCGATCGATGCAATCGATGCCCTGTCGATGCGGCCCCGTTCTTCACCGGGACGAGGCGAGCAATCTCGTTCAAGAAACCCGGAAGGAATGCGTAAGCTCCCGGGATTTCGCGTTCAGGCTGCGTTCAGTCGCCGGGTTCATGCTGCGACGGCGCTGGGACACAACTGGCGAATGCTGGAGATGGAACCGGATGCCATGGCAGCCGTTCCTAATTTCCTGCCCTCTGAAAGGATCCCGATGAAATCGTTTCGCTCATCCGTTTTCGTGCTCATGCTCGGCGCGGCGCTGCCGGCTTATTTCGTGGCTCCGGCCAGCGCGCAGATCGCGGTCGACATCAGCGTCGACGTTCCGCCTCCGCCGCTGCCATATTACGAACAACCGCCGATTCCGGCCGAGGGCTACATCTGGGCGCCCGGCTATTGGGCCTGGGATACCGAGGCGCTGGATTATTTCTGGGTGCCGGGCACATGGGTCGAGCCGCCGCAGCCGGAGTTGCTGTGGACGCCCGCCTGGTGGGGCTGGATCGATGGCCGCTACGGCTTTCACCCCGGTTATTGGGATCGCGAAGTCGGATTCTACGGCGGCGTCGATTACGGTTACGGCTACACCGGCGAAGGATATTACGGCGGCCGCTGGGATCATGGCGTGTTCTTCTACAACCGCACCGTCAACAACATCACCAATGTGCGGGTGACCAACGTTTACGAGCAGAAGGTCGTCGTCAACAACAATGCCAGCCGCGTCAGCTTCAACGGCGGCACTGGCGGCATTCAGGCGCGTCCGACCCAGCAACAGGAAGCGTTGGCGCACGCGCATCATGTCGAAGCGACGCCGGTGCAGCGTCAGCATGCCGAGGCCGCCAGCAAGGATCGTTCGCTGTTCTCGAAACAGAACCATGGCGAGCCGCCGGTCGCCGCGACGCCGCGGGCCGGCGTTTTGCAGGGGCCGGGCGTCGAACGTGCCAACCGCACGGCGACGCCAGCGCCGGGCGAATCAGGCCGGCCGGGCCAGCCTCAGGAGATCCAGGGGCGCGAGCCGCCGCGTCCGAATGAACCGCCACGTCCCAACGAGGCAGGACGAGAGCCACCCGCGCAGGCCGCGCCACGGACACCCGCGGAAGAACCGCGCCGCGCGCCGCAGGAAATGCCAAAGGAAGCGCCGCGCGGCGAACCGCCACGCGCCGAGCCGAGACCCGAGACGCGCCCCGAACCGCCGCGCGTTGAAGAACATTCCGCGCCGCCTCGGGTCGAAGAGCGCAGGCCCGAGCCGCCGCCCGCGGCAGCACCGAGGGAAGCTCCGCATGCGGCGCCGCCTGCGCCGCGTCCACCCCCGCCCGCGGCACGTCCACCGGCGCCCCCGGCGCATCCGCCGGCCGGACGTCCTCCGGAGCACGAAGAAGAAAAGCGATAGCGCGCCGCGGCGTCCGTCGGGAACACTGATGATAACTTTCCCTCTTCCCGTTCTTCACGGGGAGAGGTCCGGCTGGTGGGCGCTTTCTGCGAATGCTGGGCTTGTGTCCGACCTCTCCCGCAAAGAGCGGGGCGAGGTTTTAGAAGCAAAAAACCACTTGCACGCAAGATCGAAATTCACCCGAGGCTCGAAGCTGATTTGGGTTGTCTGTCCAGCCCCTTTGAAAAAAATATTTCCGTTTTATCCCGACCCAAATCATCGGCTTTTAGTGCGTATCCCGTGCCCGCAAGAGGGGCGTGTCGACCGTCACGAAACGTTGGACGCGGGGAGCGATGGGCGCGTCGCGTCACAAGGCGAGTGATGCTGGCGCGCACGGCTAAGTCGTGTGGTCCTGACGCCCGGAATGCTGGCGTCAAGTCCTTGGGAGGCTAACGCCTCCCGAGGGCGATGGTGGCAAGAGGCTCCGATTCACCAGGGAGAGCGCGGTATATGTCGTAAAGCCATTGCGCAGGGAAGGCCGGAGTGTTTCCGCTGAACCTGTATGCTCATGTGCGCATTTCTTTGTGCATCAATGCACATGAGACCGCGGGTGCAGCGCGCACCCGGTCTTCCCTGCGCCCTTGATTTTGGGGGTGAGGTTACATTTGCAAACCTCGGACAAACCATGTCGCGAGAATGCGGAATGATGTCTCGTCGTCATTGCGAGGAGCGAAGCGACGAAGCAATCCAGTGCTCCCTGTGTGGCCCTGGATTGCTTCGCGGAGCCTGTCATCGCGCGGGCATTCGCCCGACCCGTTGGCTCGTAATGACGGCGAGCGTGAGGTTGATGCCTTCTCTTCCAACTACCGCCAGGGGTTGTGGGTCCTCACGCCCGTGCGCAGTTGCGCACCAAGCCGGGACGACGGCTTGTCGCTACCACCCTCCCTGGAGGTCGCTTGCTGCAAAGCAAAACCCGGGCCCATCGCGTCGCGGGAACGCCCAATTGTGCTATCATTGCGCTGGCGCGCGTTCGCTGCCGCAGAATTTCGTGGCGCAATCGCGCAGATCTTAATAATTGCGGGAGACCCCATGCCGCGTCTGACAAAACCGCTCTACCAGATCAGCGACGGCCCCGACGAGGACCGCTGGCGGCTGGCATTCGATACCGACACCCGCCGGCTGTTTGTCGAACATGAAAAGACCCGCGGCGACACGCGCGGGCGCGGCTATTCGATCGAAACCGGGGAAATCGAGGTCGCCGATTATCTCGGCGAAAATGGCCCGGGACAGGATGAGCTGGCGCGGCTGCTCGGCGCGCTATTCGCTGAGGAACACGCCGACGCGTGACCGCGACAGGCTGTGGATAAACACGGTATGTTCCGCGTATGAAGCTGTGGATCGCGGTTGGATACGCGGTGGATCAAAGGATGTAACTATGGGTATTCTCGACGATTTTCTGGTCGACCCCGACATCTCGATGCTCGAGAAGGTCAAAATCCAGGCCCAGGTGCTGGTGCCGGTGATGCGGGCGCTGCGCGCCGAGCTTGGCCGCGACAAGGCCGATGCGCTGGTCAAGGGCGCGCTGCGCGACTGGTCGAAAGGGCTGTTTGCCGAGATCGGCAAGGATATCGAAGGCAGCCCGTACCGGAAATTCGCAACCATGAACACGGCGCTGGCGGACGTGACCATGCAGGAGGTCAGCTTCGACATGCACCGCCGCGACAAGCAGGCGCTGGAGTTCGACATCACCAGCTGCCGCTTCGCCGAATTTTTTCACGCGCTGGGCGAGCCCGAACTCGGCGCGCTCTGATCTGTCATGTCGATGCCGACATCGCGGACGCCGGCGGCAGACGAGGTCAACTTCAGCCGCACCCAGACCCTGATGCAGGGCGCGTCGTGCTGCAATTTCCGTTACAAGTTCGAGCCGCGCTAGAAATTGTCCCGCCGTATCGACAAATCATGGCTGGTGCTGGCCAGCGTCGAGAATTCCGAGCACGACCGCTGCGTCGATATTTTCGCGCGGCCCGACGGCAGTTTCGGCTTCGAGGAATTCCGCCGCGACGTCGAGGACCGCGGACAATGGACCCCGCTGCAGTATTATTCCGGCGCCGCCTACCTTTCGTCTGCCGAAGCGCTGGACACCGCCGAACGCTGTGTGCCATGGCTCGCGGGAATTTTTGCGCGCCAGCCGGAGCTCCGAGCGCGCATTCCCTGAACCAACTTCTCCCCTTCCCGGACCCATAAATGTCATCCACCATCACCCCAGCCACCCACCGCGCCAACTTCGCCATCGGCAGCGAAGCCACCGCAAAAAACGTCGTCGATCTCCTGACCGAGAGCTTTTTCGAGGGCCAGGCCGCGATCGCCGCGTTCGAGCGGCCGGACGGGCGTCTGGGACGTCACGGTGCATTTCGCCGAAGAACCCGATCAGGCTTCGATCCGCGACCTGGTCGGCCTTGCCGCCGGCGACGACGTCGCGCAGGCCATCGCCTTCGATACCGTCGAGGCCAAGGACTGGGTCAAGGCCACGCTGGAAGATCTCGTGCCGGTTCCCGCCGGACGTTTCGTCGTGCACGGCCAGCACGACCGCGCCCGCGTGCCGCCGAACAAACTCGGCATCGAGATCGAGGCCGCCTTGGCGTTCGGCACCGGCCATCACGGCACCACGCGCGGCTGCCTGCTGCTGCTCGATCATGTGCTGAAGAAATATTATCCGCGCCGCGTGCTCGATCTCGGCACCGGCACCGGCGTGCTGGCGATCGCGGCCGCCAAGGCGCTGCATCGTGCCGTGCTGGCCAGCGACATCGATCCGGCCTCGGTGCGGGTCGCGCGCGACAATGCCGCGCCTCAATGGCACAGGCGATTGGGTGCAGGTGATCCAGCGCCACCGGATTTCGAAGCGCCGCAATTTGCGCAGCGCGGCCCGTTCGACCTGGTGCTGGCCAATATCCTGGCCAATCCGCTGCGGCAATTGGCCGGCCCGATGGCGCGGCATCTGGCGCCGTCGGCGCTGGTGATCCTGTCGGGCCTGCTGACGCCGCAGGCCGCCGGCGTCGTCGCGGCCTATCGCGCCCGCGGATTGGTGCCGCTGCGGCATCTCAGGATCGACGGCTGGAGCAGCCTGTTGCTGCGCAATGCCGGTTGAGGACGCTGCGTGATAGCCGCCGTTTCGCTGTCAGAGAAGAGCTGCGGAGAATGCACGCTGTGCTGCAAGGTGATGGCGATCGAGACGCTGTCGAAACAAGCAGGCGCATGGTGCCGGCATTGCCGCCCGGGCCATGGTTGCCTGATCCATCCCGAACGGCCGGCCGAGTGCCGCGACTTTGCCTGCCTGTGGCTCACCGACGCGCGGCTGGGCCCGGAGTGGAAGCCGGGCAAATCAAAGCTGGTGCTGACGACGTCGGAAGACGGCATCGAGGTCCGCTGCGATCCCGGCTTTCCCGAGGCGTGGCGCAAGGAGCCTTATCACCGCCAGATCCGGCGATGGGCCGCCTCGGGAGAAGCCCGCGACGTCACGGTCCTGATTGTCATCAACGAACGAATGATTCTGCTAACGGCGGAGCAGGAATTCGATCTCGGAATCGTGCGACCAAATCAGCGCATCGTCCGCGAAATCGAAGGCACGCGCGTGGTTGGCGCGACGGCTGGTGGAGGCGTCCGAACTCGAATGAACGCGATATCGACCTCAATCCGGCTTCGGTTCGGGCCGGGTCTTGTTCTCGCGGGATGCGCGCTTGACGCGGGCCTCGACAAAGCGATCCAGCATCTGGACGATGACACCGGGTTGTTTCCTGACCACCGACGTCGCCGCAACCGGCGCGCGCGGGGCCGGCGGCGAAATCTTCTCAAACGAAAAAGCAGGCATGGTGTATCCCCTCGTCGTTGAGTTGAAACACTCCCGGTCGTCCCCCGGTGTCGTGAGAGAACGACTTGCACCGCAAACCGTTGTCCCCTGTCTAACGCAGATGGATAAATTGAAGCACAATCTATGCCAAATTGCGGCGATCGCTGCCGCATTGTAGACTTATACGCGTCATCCCAGCTCCCCGCCCTTGCAACCCGGTCATCCCATGTTCGAAGCCCGTTTCCAGACATTCGAAGAGCCGGAAAGCGGCGTGGCGCTGACGGCGCGGCTGTCGGCATTCCGCGAGGAACTGGCGCGGCGGAAACTGACGGGATTCGTCATCCCTCGCGCCGATCAGCAGCAAAATGAGTACGTTGCGCCGTCCGAGGAGCGGCTGGCCTGGCTCACCGGCTTTACCGGCTCCGCGGGCCTCGCGATCGTGCTGACGCACGAGGCCGCGCTGTTCGTCGATGGCCGCTATACGCTGCAGGCGGCCAAGCAGGTCGACGCCAGGGCCTGGAAGGTCGAGCCGCTGATCGACCCCTCCCCCGAAAGCTGGCTGACGGCGCATCTTGTCGCCGGCGACCGCCTCGGATTCGACCCGTGGCTGCACACTTCGGCGGCAGCCGAACGGTTGGCGGCCGCCTGCGCCAAGGCCAAGGCGGAGCTGGTCGCGGTGGAAACCAACCCGCTGGATTCGGTGTGGACCGAACGGCCGCCGCCGCCGCTCGGCCCGGTCGCGATCCACGGCAAGCAATTTTCCGGCGAAGCGGAGAGCGAAAAACTCACGCGCATCCGCGGCGAGATCGAACGGCTCGGCGTCGACGCGCTGGTGCTGTCGGATTCGCATGCCGTGGCCTGGACTTTTAATATCCGCGGCGCCGACGTCTCGCATACGCCGTTGCCTTTGTCCTATGCGCTGGTGCCGAAGGACGGCCGGCCGACCGTGTTCATCGATCACCGAAAACTCTCCAACAGCGCGCGCGATCATCTCGAGCAATCCGCCGACGTCGCCGAGCCCGGCGCGCTGACGGGCGAACTCACGGCGCTGGCGCAGCGCGGCGGCTCGGTCGCGCTCGACAGCGCCACCGCCGCCGACGCGCTGAGCCGCCTGATCGGCGCGGCCGGCGGCAAGGTGGTGCGCGGCAGCGATCCGGTGGCGCTGTTAAAGGCCTGCAAGAACCCGACCGAGATCGAGGGCACGAAGAACGCGCATCGCCGCGACGCGGTGGCGCTGGCGCGGTTCCTCGCCTGGATCGACCGCGAGGCGCCGGCGGGCGGCCTGACCGAGATCGACACCGTCGAGGCGTTGGAAAGTTTTCGCCGCGACACCGGCGCGCTCAAGGACGTGTCGTTTCCGACCATCGCCGGCACCGGGCCGAACGGCGCCATCGTGCATTACCGCGTCACCCGCAAGACCAACCGGCGGATCGCGTCTGGCGACCTGCTGCTGATCGATTCCGGCGCGCAATACCAGGACGGCACCACTGACGTCACCCGCACCATCGCGATCGGCGAACCCACAGCGGAAATGCGCGATCGTTTTACCCGCGTGCTGCGCGGCCATATCGCGATCGCCCGCGCGGTGTTTCCCGACGGCACCACCGGCGCGCAGCTCGATTCGCTGGCGCGGCAGTTTTTGTGGCAGGCGGGGCTCGATTTCGAGCACGGCACCGGCCATGGCGTCGGCAGCTATTTGTCGGTGCATGAAGGCCCGGCGCGGATTTCAAAACTCGGCACCACGCCGCTGCGGCGGGGCATGATCCTCTCCAACGAGCCCGGTTATTACAAGACCGACGCCTACGGCATCCGGATCGAGAACCTCGAACTGGTGGTCGCCGCCGAAATCGCCGGCGCCGAAAAGCCCCTGAATGCGTTCGAGACGCTGACACTCGCGCCGATCGACCGCCGCCTGATCGACGTCGGCATGCTCAGCCGCGACGAACTCGCCTGGCTCAACGACTATCACGCCCGCGTCCGCCACGAGGTGCGGCCGCAGCTCGACGCGCCGACCCAAGCGTGGCTCGACCAGGCCACGGCGGGGCTGACGCCGTAATATGCAAGACCTCCCGAAAACCGAATGGCGGCATTCCGAAACGGACGTATTCGTTGCCGGCGATAGCTCTACAGTCTGATCGGCCAAAACCGGATCGGACGCGCATGCATGGAGTGACGGGCAAGCAGCCAGCGGCGGTAGACCACAGCGCGATCGCGGCGTCCCGGATCACGCTGCTGCTGCTGGTCGCGATGACCGGCGTGGCGCCGATCTCGCTCTATATGCTGGTGCCGGCGCTGCCGATGCTGGCGCAAAGTTTTGGTAGCGACATCTCGGTCGCCCAGATGACCGTGTCGCTCTACATGGTCGGCATCGCCTGCTCGCAGATCATCATGGGGCCGCTGTCGGACCGCTTCGGACGCCGGCCGGTGCTGCTGGCGGGGCTCGGCCTGATGGTGGCGGCGAGCGCGGCCGGCTGCTTCGCCCAGAGTTTGCCGCAACTGATCGTCGCCCGGTTCCTGCAGGCGCTGGGCGGCGCCACCGGCATGGTGGTGAGCCGCGCCATCATCCGCGACCTCTACAGCCGCGACCGCATCGGCGCCATGATCAGCCTCGTCATCGCGGTCATGATGATCGCGCAGATGCTGAGCCCGCTCACAGGGGGCCTGCTGGAAACCGCGTTCGGCTGGCGGTCGATCTTCTATTTAATCACCGCGGCGTCGCTGGTGATCGCGGTGGCGATCGCCATCGCATTGCCGGAAACGCGGCGCACCCGCGCCGCCGGCAGCGGCTTGCGCGGTGACGTCGGCAGTCTGTTCACCAGCCGAGCCTTCATCGGCTACATGCTGTGCATGGTGTTGGCCTCGCAGATCATTTTTGTGTTCGCCGGCGGCGGCCCCTATCTGGTGGTCACGCATATGGGCCGTTCCAGCGCCGAATATGGCGCGTGGTTTGCGACCACCGCGTTCGCCTATTTGATCGGCAATGTGTTCTGCGTGCGCTTCGCACCACGCCATTCGCTGGAAAAACTGATCTGGTTCGGGCTGGCAATGCAACTCGCCGGCAGCCTGCTCAACCTGATCTGGGGTTTTGCCGGCTTCAACCGGGCGCCGTCATGGCTGTTCGGCACCCAGATGATCGTGATGTTCGCCAATGCCTTCGTGATGTCCAACGCATCCGCCGGCGCCATCAGCGTCCGCCCCGAGGCCGCCGGCACCGCATCGGGCGCGATGGGATTTTTGCAGATGGGCGTGGGCTCGCTGCTGTCGCAGTTCGGCGCCTTTCTCGGCGGTCATTTCACATCAGCGCTGCCGCTGACCGCCGCCATCTTCGCGCTTTCGATCGCCTGCGCCTCCACCATGATCTTCATCGTCCCGCGCCAGACGCTGATCGTCAGCGAGGAGTTGATTGAGCAGGCGGAGGAGGAGGAGTCTGGATTGTTATGAGGGGGATGGAATCCAAGTGCGTCATTGCGAGGAGCGAAGCGACGAAGCAATCCATTCTTCGCCTGCGTCCCTGGATTGCTTCGCTACGCTCGCAATGAAGACTTCACTCGCCGATCAGCTTCAGCCACTCGTCCTCGGTCAACACCGCGACGCCGTGCTTCTTGGCTTCCGCCAGCTTGGAGCCCGCGCCGGGACCGGCGACGACGTAGTCGGTCTTTTTCGACACCGAGCCCGCCGCCTTGGCGCCGAGCCGCTCGGCGGTGGCCTTGGCCTCGTCGCGGGTCATCTTCTCCAGCGAGCCGGTGAAGACGACGGTCTTGCCGGCAACCTTGGAATTGCTCTTGGGCTTTTCGGCATCGACGATCGTGACCTCGCGCGTCAGCCGCTCGACGATGCCGCGGTTGTGGCTCTCGCCGAAATAGGCCTTGATGCTCGCGATCACGGTGTCGCCTATCTGGTCGAGCGCGTCCATCTCGGCGATGGTCTCCTCGTCGTCCCTGACGACCGCGAGGCAGGCATCGTGAAACGCCTGCCAGGAACCGTAGCCGCGCGCCAGCGCCAGTGCCGTGGTTTCGCCGACCTGGCGCATGCCGAGCGCGAAGATAAAACGCTCCAGCGAAATCCGCCGCCGCCCCTCGATCGCGGCGAACAGATTGCGCACCGAGGTCTCGCCGTAACCCTCGATCTCCTCGAGTTTTATCTTTTTGTTGCGCTCCGGCAGCGTGAAGATGTCGGCCGGCTCCTTCACCCAACCCTCTTCGAAAAAGAACTGGATCTGCTTTTCGCCGAGCCCGTCGATGTCGAAGGCCCGGCGCGAGGCGAACAGTTTCAGGTGCTCGATCTTCTGGAACGGACAGGCGAACTCCCCGGTGCAGCGGGCGCGCGCGCCCTCCTCGCCGGCCGCGGTCTCCTCGCGCACCACATCGGTATGCAGTGGGCATGGACACTTCTTCGGGAAGTGAAACACTTTTGCATTTTTCGGCCGCTTGTCGATGATGACGTCGACCACCTGCGGAATAACGTCGCCGGCGCGCTGGATCACCACGGTGTCACCGATCCGGATGTCGCGACCCTCGCGCAACTGCTCGCCGTCGCCGCCGATACCCTTGATGTAGTCCTCGTTGTGGAGGGTGACGTTCTGCACGATGACGCCACCAACCCCGACCGGTTCCAGCTTGCCGACCGGCGTGAACGAGCCGGTGCGGCCGACCTGGATCTCGATGTCGCGCAGCACCGTCATGGCGCGCTCGGCCGGGAATTTGTGCGCGATCGCCCAGCGCGGGGTACGCGACACGAAACCGAGCCGCTCCTGCCAGTCGATCCGGTCGACCTTATAGACGACGCCGTCGATGTCGTAGTCGAGCTCGGCGCGCTGTTCCTCGATCTTGCGATGGAACGCGATCAGCTGCTCGACCGAATGGCAAAGTTTCGTCAGCGGATTGGTCGTAAAACCGCAGCGCTGGAACCAGCCGATCATGCCGGACTGGGTGTCTTCCGGCATGTCACTCATCTCGCCCCAGGCATAGGCAAAGAAGCCGAGCGGGCGCGACGCGGTGATCGACGGATCCTTTTGGCGCAGCGATCCCGCCGCCGAATTGCGCGGGTTGGCGAAGATGGTGTCGCCGGCCGCCTTCTGCCGCTCGTTCAGCGCCAGAAACGCCTTCTTGGTCATATAGACCTCGCCGCGCACCTCGCAGACCTCAGGCACGTTACGGCCCTTCAGCTTCTGCGGCACATCTTCCAGCGTGCGGATATTGGCGGTGACGTCCTCGCCCTCGGTGCCGTCGCCGCGGGTCGCCGCGGTGACGAGTTCGCCACCCTCATAGCGCAGCGACATCGACAGCCCGTCGATCTTGGGCTCGGCGCTGAAAGCGATCTTGTCGTCGGAAAGCTTCAGAAAGCGCTCGATCCGGGCGGCGAAATCCAGCACGTCCTGCTCGGCGAAGGCGTTGTCGAGCGACAGCATCGGCACCGCATGACGGACTTTTTTAAAGCGCCCGGACGGCGCCGCGCCGACTTTCCGCGACGGCGAATCGGAACTGACAAATTCCGGAAATCTCTTCTCGATGGCATTAAAACGCTGGCGCAGCGCATCGTATTGGGCGTCGGTGACGCTTGGCGCGTCGTCCTGATAATAGCGTCTGTCGTGCCCCTCCAACTCAAGCGACAGCCGCATCCACTCGACCTTGGCCTGCGCCTTGGTGAGCTTTGCGACGTCGACGAGGGGTTTTGCCTTGGATGATTTTGCCATTATGCCGGGGAGTATAATTCGTCATTCGTAAAGTGCGAACCCGCAACGACGCTGTAATCCGATTACGCCGTCGCCGCCTTCAGCAACCGATCCGCCGCGGCCCTCGCCTCGGCGGTGATCTCGGCGCCCGCCAGCATGCGGGCGATCTCCTCGCGGCGGTGATCAGCGGCAAGCGCGTTGACACGGGTGGCGACGCGCTTGCCCTTGTCGAGCGCGTCCTTGGAAATCAGGAGATGCTGGCTGGCGCGCGCGGCGACCTGCGGCGCATGCGTCACCGCCATCACCTGCACCTTGCCGGCCAGCCGCGCCAGCCGGGCGCCGATCGCATCCGCGACCGCGCCGCCGACGCCGGTATCGATCTCGTCGAACACCAGCGTGGGCGCCGAACCGCGGTCGGACAACACCACCTTCAGCGCCAGCAGAAACCGCGACAACTCGCCGCCGGAGGCGACCTTCATCAACGGGCCTGCTTTGGTGCCCGGATTGGTCTGGACCCAGAACTCGATCCGGTCGATGCCTTGCGGACCGGGCGCGGCGGCATCGGATTCCACCTGCGTCATGAATTTCGCGCGTTCGAGCTTCAGCGGCGCGAGTTCGGCATTGACGGCCTTGTTGAGCTTTTCGGCCGACTTGGTCCGCGCCGCCGAAAGTTTGGTCGCGGCCACGCTGTAATGCTTGTCGGCTTCGGCGGCCTGCGCCTCGAGCCTCTTGAGTTGCCCCGCGCCGGCGTCGATCAGCGCGACGTCGGCGGAATATTTCGCGGCCAGCGCCGCCAGCCCATCGACCGGGGTGGCGTATTTCCGCGACGCCGCGCGCAATGCGAACAGCCGCTCCTCGATGCGTTCGAGTTCGCTCGGATCGAAATCGGCCGCGATCAGCGCCGCGGTGAGGTGCTGGTCCGCCTCCTCCAGTGCGTTGATCGCGATATCGATCGCCTTCACCGCGGGTTCGACCAGCGTCGGCGAATTTCCGGCCCGGCGTTCCAGCCGCCGCACCGCCGCCGACAAGGCTGCGACCGGCGCATGGTGGCCGCTGACGGCGTCCTGCGCCTCGCGCAGATCGGCGGCGATCTTCTCGCCCTGCATCATCGTGGTGCGGCGCCCGGCCAGCATGGTTTCCTCGCCGTCCTTGGGCGCCAGCGCCTTCAATTCATCGGCGGCATGGCGCAGATAGTCGGCCTCGCGGGCAGCGCGCTCCATCGCCGCGCGATGCTGCTCGAGCAGCGTGTTGGCGGCGCGCCGCGCCTCCCACAGCTTCTCGAGCGCAGCGACGTCCTTCTCGAGGCCGGCAAACGCGTCGAGCAGCCGGCGGTGGGTGGAGGCATCGACCAGCGCGCGCTCGTCGTGCTGGCCGTGGATCTCGACCAGCGCCGAGCCGACCGCCTTGAGGGTCTGCACGCTGATCGCCTGGTCGTTGATGAAGGCGCGGGTGCGGCCGTCGGCGAGCTGGACCCGGCGCAGGATCATTTCACCGGTGTCATCGAGCCCGTTGTCGCTGAGGATCGCCGCGGCCGGGTGGCCCTTCGGCACGTCGAACACCGCGGTGACCTGGCCCTGCTCGACGCCGTGGCGGACCAGACCGGCATCGCCGCGGCCGCCAAGCGCCAGCGCGAACGCATCGAGGAGAATGGATTTGCCGGCGCCGGTCTCGCCGGTCAAAACCGCAAGGCCCCGCGAAAACTCGATATCAAGCCGTTCGATCAGGACGATGTCACGGATCGATAGACGCGCCAGCATGCCGGAAAAATTCCTAGCCGAGGCCAACTTTTCTGAAGGCCCTGCTGATCCAGGAACCCTGATTCTCGCTCGGCTCGAGACCGCCGGACTTTACAAGATTATAGGCGTCCTTGTACCAGCGGCTGTCAGGAAAATTATGCCCAAGCACGGCGGCGGCGGTCTGCGCCTCGCCGACGATGCCGATCGCCATATAGGCCTCGGTGAGCCGCTCCAGCGCTTCCTCGACATGCCGGGTGGTCTGATACTGGGTCACCACGGTCTTGAAGCGGTTGATCGCGGCGGTGTAGTCGCGCTTTTCCATGTAATAGCGGCCGACATTCATTTCCTTGCCGGCGAGTTGGTCGCGGGCGCCCTCGAGCTTGGCCTTGGCGCTGACGGCGTATTCGGAGGTCGGGTATTTGCGGATCACCTCTTCGAGCGCGGCGATCGCCTTCTCGGTGCGACCCTGGTCGCGCGAGGTGTCCGGGATCTGGTCGTATTGCGACGACGCGATCAGGAATTGCGCATAGGCCGCATCAGGGCTGCCCGGGTGCAGCGTGACGTACCGGGTCGCAGCGCCGATGCAATTGTCGTAGTCGCCGGCACTGTAATAGGCATAGGCCGACATCAACAGCGATTTGCGCGCCCACTCCGAATACGGATGCTGGCGATCGACCTCCTCGAACTTCTTCGAGGCCTCCTTCGGTTCGTTCTTCTGGTTCATCAGGTACAAGCCCTCATTGTAGAGCTTGTCCGCGGGCTGTTCGACGAAGGTGTCGTCCTTGGCGAAGAACTTGTCCCACAACGCGCCGGTGCCGCATCCGGCCAAAGGCACGGCGAGAACCGCAAGGCTGGCGGCCACACGCAGCTGCCGCCCCAGCCAACCGGGACCCGGGCGAGCGGTTAATGTGCGTAACTGGAGCGTCATACGCCGTGCCGACATGGATTTAAAACCTGACGCCTGTGATGCGGTGCCCGCCGCGCGCCATAAAAGCGCTTATAGGCGCATTTCATGAACGGATTGATGCCGTATGTATCCGAAAAAGGTCCGGTAACCAATCGGATACGCAGCCATTTCGCCCGGATTAAGGCGGCCGGAACGGTTTGCAGCCGGTGTCACTACTGGGCCCGGGTTGACCGAAAAACGTTGATTGCAGGGCGCCCGAAGCGGGCAGACCAAGCCTCGGAAGGCTCAGGACACGTCGGGGCCGTAGGCGGGGGCGACCATGCCGCCCACCATGCCGCTGCCGGCCTCGGCGTAAACGCGCGGGCGGCGCACCGCGTCCGATTCCAGCACGCGCCAGGCAGTGCGGTCGGCGAGCAGAGCCTTCAGCACCGCATGATTGACCTTGTGGCCACCACGGACCGAACGATAGGCGCCGAGCAGAGGCAGGCCGGCCAGCGCGAGGTCGCCGACCACGTCGAGCACCTTGTGGCGGACGCATTCGTCGGCGTAGCGCAGCCCTTCGGTGTTGAGCAGCCGCTCCTCGTCGAATACCACGGTATTCTCGAACGAGGCGCCAAGCGCGAAGCCGGCGCTCCAGAGCCCCGCGACATCGTTCATGCAGCCGAAGGTGCGGGCGCGGCAAATCTCCCGGCGGAACCGCTCAGGGCTGAGATCGAGCACGTAGCTCTGCTGGCCGATCACGGGGTTGGTGAAGTCGATTTCGACCTCGGCGCGGAAACCGCCGGCATGGGGCCGTATTTCACCGAAGGAATCACCGATCGCGACCTGCACCGGCTTGAGTACCTGGATGAAGCGGCGCGCTGCCGATTGGGTGACAATGCCGGCCTGATCGATCGCCGCGACGAAGGCGGCCGCGCTGCCGTCCATGATCGGAACTTCCGGGCCGTCGACCTCGACAGTGGCGTTATCGACGCCCATGCCACGCAAGGCGGCCAGCACGTGTTCGGAAGTCGAGACCAGCGGGCCGTTGCGGTCTCCGAGCACGGTGGCGAATTCGGTTGAGATGACCGATTCAGCGACCGCTTGCACTTCGCGATCGGAACCATCGAGGCCGGTGCGGACAAAAATAAAACCTGCATCGATCGGTGCAGGTCCAAGGGTGAGGCTGACGGGTAAACCGGAATGAACGCCGACGCCCGTCACGGTGGCTTGCGACCGAAGCGTTGTCTGCCGGCTAAATTTCATTCCAAACCGCCCACTACCGACTTACTTAAAAACTGAACGGCCCGATTAAGCGTGCCGATTCGGTTTCAGTATCCCCAAGTCACGGCAGACCATAGTCATTGCCCTAAAGAGCGCCAACTCACGGTTTTTTACCGATTGTTACCCAACCTATGCCGTAATCGTGCCAAAGGTTAACCAAATTCGGGGCCGGTCGGGACCGGCTTCGGCTCGGTCATTTCACCCCAGAATAAATAATTAATCGTTGAATATCAGCCCCTTGGCTAGCTCGCCAAAGCACCCTCCGGGCGGCGATGAAAAAGGCCCCGGCGGATCCGCCGGGGCCTTTATTCGGGTCAGAATTGTAACAATTTTCAGCTGCTCTGCCGGCGCAGGAAGGCCGGGATATCAAGATGGTCGTCTCCCTGTGGCACCGGCGCAACAGGTGCGGGGCGGCCGTGGACGTCCAAACCCTGCGGCACCGGCCGTTTCGCATACTCCGATACCGGCTCGTGAGTCGACATTTGCTGCGCGACGGTACGCTGAGGCTTGCGCTCTGGTAGCGGCGGCATCGGCGCCATTGCCGGACCCGAGGCGCGGGCCGCGATCGGCGGCTCGGTCTCTTCGTCGCGGCGGCCGAGGCCGACATTGGCCAGGCGCTGCAGCAGCGACATCCGGGTCTTCTGCGGATGCTCTTCCTCGGTCTCGCCCCTCGCCTGCCGGATTTCGTTCTGCGCCGGCATCGGCAGATCCTCGAACTTTGGCATCCGCGGCGCGCGGGCCGGCGCGCGTTCGGCGGCCTGCGGGATGAAGGTCTCCGGGGTTGCGACCTCACGGACCTCGACCTTCGCGACCTCCTGATCCGGGAACAGCGTCGGCTTCTGCGCGATCGGGCGCACCGTGACGTCGCCATAGGAGGCGGGCTGCAACGGCGCCTGGGCCACCGGCTGCTGCGGCACCTCCGGAGCAACCGCGGCAGCGATAGCGGCGAGCGCGGCACGTTCGACGCTGCCGTTCGGACGCGGCTGCACCGGCGCGGGAGCCGGCGCTTGCGCTGCGGGCGCTTGCGGCGGCAGGGTTGCCTCGAGCTTGTGGGCGCGCTCGGCGAGCCGGGCATTGTCGGCACGCAGGCGCGCGGTCAAATCGGCGAGGCGGGAGTCCGGCGAGGAAGTCGGTGCCACCGCGTTAATCACGGTGGCGACCGGCGCATTCGCGTTGCGCGAGATCAGCGCCTGCTCGATGCCGGTGGCGACGACGGAGACGCGGATGATGCCATCGAGGGTCTCGTCGAAGGTGGCGCCGACGATGATGTTGGCGTCCTGGTCGACTTCCTCGCGAATGCGGGTCGCGGCTTCATCGACCTCGAACAGCGTCAGGTCCTTGCCGCCGGTAATCGAGATCAAGAGGCCACGGGCGCCCTTCATCGAGGAATCGTCGATCAGCGGGTTGGCGATCGCGGCCTCGGCCGCGGTCAAAGCGCGCTTGTCGCCGGAGGCTTCGCCAGTGCCCATCATCGCCTTGCCCATTTCGCGCATCACGGCGCGGACGTCGGCGAAGTCGAGATTGATCAGGCCTTCCTTGACCATCAGGTCGGTGATGCAGGCAACGCCCGAATAGAGCACCTGATCGGCCATCGCGAAGGCGTCGGCGAAGGTGGTCTTTTCGTTGGCGACCCGGAACAGGTTCTGGTTCGGGATGATCAACAGCGTATCGACCACCTTGTGAAGCTCGGTGATGCCGGCTTCGGCGGTGCGCATCCGGCGCTGGCCTTCGAAGTGGAACGGCTTGGTGACGACGCCGACGGTCAGGATGCCCATGTCGCGCGCGGTCTTGGCGATGACGGGAGCCGCGCCGGTGCCGGTGCCGCCGCCCATGCCGGCGGTGACGAACACCATGTTGGCGCCCGAGAGATGATCGCGCAGTTCGTCGATGACCTCCTGGGCGGCGGCGGCGCCGACGTCAGGCTGCGATCCGGCGCCGAGACCCTGGGTGGCCTGGGTGCCCATCTGCACGATGCGCTGCGCCTTCGACATGGTGAGCGCTTGCGCGTCGGTGTTGGCGACGACGAAATCCACGCCCTGCAGCCCGGCGGTGATCATGTTGTTGACGGCGTTGCCACCGGCACCGCCTACGCCGAACACGGTAATCCGCGGCTTCAGCTCGCGAATATCAGGGACGTTGAGATTGATGGTCATGGTTGCCTCTCGATTACGCGCGCGTTGGTTCGCCCCGGCCGACGGCCGCGGGGGTTGGTGAAATTCCAAGGAAATTCCAAAGGGGACGGCAAAGATTCATCAAAAGCCCTCGCGAAGCCATCGTCCGACCTTTCCGAAATAGCCGTCAGTCCCTGTCTTGAGCTGCCGCGTATGCCGCGGTTCGACGTGTTCAAGATGAGCGTATTGCGGGTAAACCAGCAGGCCCGAGGGGACCGCGAAAGACGCGCTCTTGGCCTCGTTGGGCAGCCGGCCGAAGCCGAGCGGACGGCCGATCCGGACCGGGCGGCCGAGGATCTGGGTTGCAAGTTCCAGGGTGCCGGTGAGCTGCGAAGCGCCCCCGCTGAGGACAACACGCGCTTTTGGCTCTGCCGCAAAGGGCGAATCCGCAAGGCGGTCCCGGACCATTTCAAAAATCTCCTCGGCGCGGTGCCGAACGATGTTCGCGATGGTGGCGCGGGACACGATCTGCGGAACATCGCGCTCGTTGTCGCCCGCCGTCGGCACGGACATCAATTCGCGGGCGTCGGAGCCACCGGTCAGCACGGTGCCATAAAACGTCTTGATTCGCTCGGCATCCGCGATGCATGCGGAAAGCCCGCGCGCAAGATCCATGGTGATGTGCTGCCCCCCGATGGCAAATCCGCTGGCATGGACGAAACGGCCGCCGGAATAGATCGCGATCGTGGTGGTGCCCGCCCCCATCTCGACCACGGCGGCCCCGATATCGGCCTCGTCGTCGGTCAGAACCGAGAGACCGGCGACATAGGGGCTGGCGGCCATGGCCTCGACATTGAGGTGGCAGCGTTCGACCACCAGCATCAGGTTCTTGGCGACGCTGGCGTCGCAGGTGACGACATTCATGTCGACGCCGAACTGGCGTGCCACCATGCCACGGGGGTCGCGGATGCCCTTGACGCCGTCGAGCGCGTAGCCGACCGGCAGCGCGTGCAGCACGGTGCGGCCGACGCCGGTGGCGTGGCGCATGCCGGTGGAGGTGATGCGGGTGACGTCGGCTGCGGTCACCGCGCCGCCCTTGATGTCGGATGCCGCCTCGATCAGCTGGCCCTGCAGCCGCCCGGCCGAGACCGACAGCAGGACCGATTCAACACGGACCTTGGCCATTCTCTCGGCCAGCGCCACGGCCTGGCGCACCGCCTGTTCGCATTCGGCGAGATCGACCACCGCGCCGGCCTTGACGCCGCGCGACTGGATCTGGCTGTAGCCGATCAGTTCGACCGCGTGGCTGCGTCCGCGCAGCGCCTCGTTCGGCGGGCACGGCTTCAGCCGCGCGATCATGCAGGCGATCTTGCTGGTGCCGATGTCGAGGGACGCCACCAGTGCGGTGCGATTCTGCGACACCGGACGGGTCTTCGGGGTCTGGTTGCGATCAAGACCGGTCATGCGTCACCGGCCTTCTTTTTCGGCTTCTTGAGCAGATCGTCGCGGGCCTTGGCGGCGTCATCGGACAATTGCACGACCAGCCGGTCGGGCAGTCGCATGTCGACGGCGACGATGTCGCGTGAGAACAATTTGTCTTCCTGGTCGAGCTTGCTCAGCGTCGCCAGCGCGTTGCCGACGTCGTTCTCCGGCAGCCTGATGTCGAGGCCGTCCGCCAACCGCAGGTTCCAGCGCCGCTCGCCGACGAAGATCGCGGCCCTGGTCACCGCGCGCACCTGCGGATAGCGATCCAGCAGCGCGAGAAAATCCCGGGCACGGGTTTCGGCGCCCTTGCCGACCACCAGCGGCAGCGTGGCGAAGCGCCGGGTCACATAGGGTTCCAGCACCGCACCGTCATCGGCGATCACCGCCAGCCGGCCATCGCGCTGCCACAGCGCGAATGCCGAGCGTTCGACGATATCGATTTGCAGCCGGCCCGGATAAAGTTTCAAAACCGTGGCATCGCCGATCCAGGGATTGGCTTTCAGCTTGTCGCGCACGGTCTCGGCGTCGAGAAACAATAGCGAGGAGCGGCCGTTGACGCCGCCGATCGCCAGCACCTCGTCCTGCGTCAACTGCTTGCGGCCGTTAATCGCGACGGTGGTGATGCGAAAGCCGGCGGAATTGGCCAGCGCGTTGCGGGTATCGCTCAATGCCGCGGTCAGTTCCTCGAGGTGGCCGCCCTTGACGACGCCGAAGCCGGCGCTGCCGAGCAGGATCAGTACCGTAGCCGCGACGCCGATACGATTCGGCAAATAGCGCTCGATGGTTGCGATCACGCGCGGCTGCGGTGCGCGCTCGAAACGCGGTTTTGCAACAGGCTTCGCCACGCGACGACGCGAAGCGAACCACTCGCGCAGCAACACGACCGCGCCAATGGCGGCCGCTTTCAGGTCAGTTCGGGGCCGCGGCGATCTCTGCGATCGAGCGAGGCGTCCTGCACCATCCATTGCACGAGCTCGTCAAAATTTGCGCCCGCAAAAAAACGCTCCGCGGGCTCCGGCGCCGCCCACATGCGCCGCCAGCGTTAACCTTCGGACTTCCTGGTAAACAAAGTGTAAATCGGCGGCAGGCAGGGTGTATTTTGATACGGTTTGTGAGGCATTTACCTCATATTAACGAAATCTTAAGGCCGGAACCGGCGCGCCCCCAGCGCGATCTGGTCCTGCAGGAAATCAACGAATTCGATCCCGGCCGCCTTCAGCGCCTTCGGATAGAGCGACGCCTTGGTCAGGCCCGGCAGGGTATTGGTTTCCAGATAGACCGGTCCGGTCTTTGAGATGATAAAATCGGTGCGGGAATAGCCGGTGCACGACAGCGCGCGGTGCGCCTTCAGCGCCAGCGCCATGATCTGCGCCGATAGCTCCGGCGTGAACCGCCCCGGGCAGATCTCCTGGGTGCCTTTTGCCAGATATTTGGCGCGGTAGTCGAAGCCAAAGCCGCCTTCGGCCGGCACGATCTCGATCGGCGGCAGCGAAACCACCGAGCCGTCGAGCTTTTCGAGCACGCCGCAGGTCGCTTCCACGCCCGCGACAAAAGGCTCGATCAGATATTGTTCGGCGCTGGCCGCGTTGCGGACCGCGACGATGTCCTGCGATGAATTGACGAAAATCAGCCCGTAGCTCGAGCCGTCTTTGGCGGGTTTTGCAATCAGTTTGCCATGCTCGGCAAGTGCTGCCTCGATATCCTCCAGCGCGACGCCGCCGGATGAGGTGACGCCCGCGATCGCGGCAAAATGCTTGGCAGCGACCTTGTCGAAGGCGAGATGCGACGACGCCGAGCCCGAGCCGGTGAAGGGAATGCCGCGCAATTCGCACATCGCCTGCAGTTCGCCGTTCTCTGCCATGCCGCCGTGCATGCCGAGCACCAGCAGGCGGTCTTCGGCCTGCGCCCGGTCCAGTGCTTGTTCGATGCCGCCGAGGCTAGGACTATCGAGGCTTGGGGTGCCGGGCTTGAACTCGTCCTCGAACGGCCGCGAATGCGCCAGCAACACCTCGGATGCGGTTTCATGCACGGTGCCGCCGGCATCCCAGAACCAGAGATCGGCATCCGGCAACGCCGAATGCAGCGCCTGGGCGCTGGCGACCGAAACCAGGCGCTCCTTGTTGGTGCCGCCGAACAAGATGGTGGTCCGCATCAGGGTTGCCCGATTCCAAGCCGCTTGATTTCCCAGTGTAGCTCAATTCCGGAATTCTGCCTGACCCGTTCGCGCACGGTCTCGCCCAGCGTCTCGATGTCGTGGCCGGTCGCGCTACCGGTATTGATCAGGAAGTTGCAGTGTAACTCCGACACCTGCGCGCCGCCGACGCGCAGGCCGCGGCAGCCGGCGGCGTCGATCAGCTTCCACGCGCTGTTGCCGGGCGGATTCTTGAAGGTCGAGCCGCCGGTCTTTTCCCGGATCGGCTGCGCGGTCTCGCGATGGCTTTGCACCTCGTTCATCCGCGTACGGATCGTTTCCGGTGCGGCGACAGTTCCGCGAAACCGTGCGGAGGTAAAAATGATTGAGGGGTCGACGCCGCTGTTGCGGTAGACGAATTTCATGTCGGCATTGGTGAAACGATGTTTGGCACCGTCGCGACCGATACCGGTTGCCTCGATCAGCACGTCCTTGGTCTCGGCACCGTTGGCGCCGGCATTCATGCGCAGCGCGCCGCCGATGGTGCCGGGAATGCCGAAGAAAAATTCCAGGCCCGCAAGATTGGCAGCCGCCGCGGTTTCCGCAACCCGCCTGTCGAGCGCGGCGGCGCCGGCACTGACGATATCGCCGTCGACGCCGGTTTCGCCGAACACGCGCGGGCTAAGCCTGATCACCACGCCGGGTATGCCGCCATCGCGCACGATCAGATTGGAGCCGACGCCGACGACATAGAACGGCAATTCATCCGGCAGCGCTTTCAGGAAATACGCCAGGTCGTCTTCATCCGACGGCGTGAACAGCACCTGCGCCGGACCGCCGACCCGAAACCAGGTCAGTTCCGCAAGCGACTGGTTGGCCAGCAACCGCCCGCGCAATTGTGGCATCGCAGTTTTCAGATCGGACGTGATGTCGGGAAAGGTCATGCGCGCTTCCTTTTCCCTCCCCCCTTGCGGGGGAGGGTCAGGGAGGGGGGTGAGCCACACGCTTTGGACTCGCGGCTACCCCTCTCTCCGGCTCTCCCCCGCAAGGGGGGAGAGAGCAGAAAGGACGCCGCCGTAGTCGTAGTGCTTAACATCTCTGCCTACCCCAGCGCCTTCAATTCGCCGGGCAGCGCGTAGGCCCATTGCGTGATGTTGCCGGCGCCGAGGCAGACGACAAGATCGCCGCGGCCGGCGATGCCCTTGATGACCTTGGCAAGCTCGGCGGAATTAGCCAGCGGGATCACCTCGCGATGGCCATGCGCGCGCAGGCCGAGCACAAAATGGTCGCGATCGATCCCCGCGATCGGCGCCTCGCCCGCGGGGTAGACCTCGGCGACCACGACGGCGTCTGCGTCATTGAAGCAGGTGCAAAATTCCTCGAACAGCGATTGGAGCCGCGTAAAACGATGCGGCTGCACCACGGCGATGATCTTGCCATTGGTGAATTCCCGCGCCGCGCGCAGCACGGCCGCGATTTCGACCGGGTGATGGCCGTAATCGTCGATCACGGTGATCCCGTTGGTTTCGCCGGTCCGGGTAAAACGGCGCTTGACGCCGCCAAACCCCGCGATCGCCTTGCGGATGGTGTCGTCGGACAGCCCGAGTTCATGCGCGACCGCGATCGCGGCGGTGGCGTTGAGTGCGTTGTGGCGGCCCGGCATCGGCAGCTGGATATCCGCTATCTCGTGGGTCGCGTCGGTCTTGCGATTGCGGAACACGACCTTGAAGTTCGAGCCACCGCCGGCGGGACGGAGGTCGACCAGCCGCGCATCGGCCTGCGGATTTTCGCCATAGGTGATGATGCGGCGGTCCTCGATCTTGCCGACGATGACCTGCACGATCGGATGGTCGATGCACATCACGGCAAAACCGTAGAACGGCACGTTCTCGACAAAGCTGCGGAACGCGTCCTGCACCGCCTCGAAGGTCTTGAAATGATCGAGATGTTCGGGATCGACATTGGTGACGATGGCGACATCGGCCGGCAGTTTTAGAAACGTCCCGTCGCTCTCGTCGGCTTCCACCACCATCCAGTCGCCGGCGCCCAGCCGCGCGTTGGTGCCGTAGGCATTGATGATGCCGCCATTGATCACGGTCGGATCGAGACCGCCGCCGTCGAGCAGGGCCGCGACCATCGAGGTGGTGGTGGTCTTGCCATGGGTGCCGGCGATCGCGACGCAGCTTTTCAGCCGCATCAGTTCCGCCAGCATTTCCGCGCGCCGCACCACCGGGATGCGCTGCGCGCGCGCCGCCATCAGTTCCGGATTATCGCGCTTGATCGCGGTCGAAACCACGACCACGTCGGCGCCGTCGACATTTTCCGCTTTGTGGCCAACGGAAACCTTGACGCCTTTTTCGCGCAACCGAGTGACGTTGCCGCTCTCGGAGGCGTCGGAGCCCTGCACGGTGTAGCCGAGATTGCACAGCACCTCGGCGATGCCGCTCATGCCGATGCCGCCGATCCCGACGAAGTGGATAGGTCCGATCTCGCGCGGCAGTCTCATGGGCTAATCCCTCGTCGTCATCGTCCGCCAACCCGTCGGCGCCCTGCGCCGCCCGATGACAGGCTCCGCCGGACGATTCAGTATTGCGCGAGGGCGGAAATTCAAATCAGCCTCGCGTCATACTGGATGCCCCGCCTTCGCGGGCCATGACAAGGGTAAATTTCCATGCCCGCGACCGGATTCCCGCCACTTTTGCCGCCAGATCGGCCGGCCGCCCGGCGGCGTCGAGGCCACGCGCGGCCTCGCATCAGGCATAGCGGTGCGCGGTGCTGGCGTCCTCATTGGCGTCGCCGATCGATTGCATCTCGGTGCGCGGCCGGTGCCGGGTCAGCGCCAGCATCATGCCGACGCCATAGGCCAGCGACACCATCGAGGAACCGCCATAGGAGATGAACGGCAGGGTCATGCCCTTGGCCGGGATCAGCTGCAGATTGACCGACATGTTGATCGCGGCCTGCACGCCGAACAGGACCGCAAGGCCCGAAGCCGCGAACCGCGCGAACATGTCCTCGCTGGAATAGGCGCGCAACAGCGCGCGGATCACGATGAAGGCGTACAGCGCCAGCAGCACCAGGCAGAGCACGATGCCGAACTCCTCGGCGCCGACCGCGAACACGAAATCGGTGTGGCTGTCCGGCAGGCTGCGCTTGGCGATGCCCTCGCCCGGCCCCAGCCCAAACCAGCCGCCATTGTAAAAAGCCTCCATCGCGGTATCGACCTGAAAGGTGTCGCCCGATGCCGGATTCATGAAATGCTTGATGCGCGCGGCGACGTGCGGAACGAGAAGATATGCGCCAAACAGCCCGGCGCTGGCGGCGCCCGCCAATCCGGCCACCCAGATCATCCGCATGCCGGCGATGAAAAACAGCGAGCCCCACACCATCAGGATCAGCATGGTCTGGCCGAAATCAGGCTCCGCCACCAACAACGACACCAGCGTCAGCAGCAGTACCAGCGCCATCGAGGTCGCCGGCATTTCCGGCTTGCCGGTCGAATTCCGCAAACAGCCACGCCGCCAGCACCACGAAGGCCGGCTTGGCGGCTTCGGAGGCCTGGATGTTGACGCCGAGCAGCGTGATCCAGCGCCGGGCGCCCTTGACCTCGGGGCCGACCAGCAGCGTCGCCACGATCAGCACGATCGCGATCGCGAACACGATTAGCGCGCTGCGCCGGATCTGGCGCGGCGACAGGAACGACACCGCGATCATCACGATGAAGGACGGCACCAGGAACAGCACATGGCGGTTGAAAAAATGAAAGGGATCGAGCCCGATTCGGACGGCCACCGGCGGGCTCGCCGCCAGCGACAGGATGATCCCCGCCAGCATCAGCGCGATGATCGCCGCGAGTTGCAGGCGGTCGACGGTCCACCACCATTCGCTGAGGGGCGTGCGCTGTTCGCGGGAGATCATGGCTGGTCCGCTATGTCGTTATCGCTTGGGGCAGAAGTCGGTCCATTGGTGGCCGAGGATGGTTTCCAAGGGGTTAACGGGACGGCGATCTTTTGGTGGCCCGCGACAGAACCGTAGCCCGGACTGCGCGAAGTGAAATCCGGGTGGGCCTTGCCAGCAGCACCGCCGTTCCAGGATTTCGCTACGCTCAATCCAGGCTACGACGAAGAACATACCTCGGCGTTCTCGCGACAGCATGTGTCCGAGGTTTGCCATTTCGTTCGCGCCCCTACAAAATAGAGAGGGCGCAGGGAAGACCAGGTGAGCGCTGCACCCGCGGTCTCATGTGCATTGTGCATCTAAAAAAGGTCGCACATGAGCATACAGGTTCAGCGGAAACACTCCGGCCTTCCCTGCGCAATGGCTCTACGGTTTATACGTGCTCTCCCTGGTGAATCGGAGCCTCTTGCCACCATCGCCCCCGGGAGGGGTTAACCTCTCAAGGACTTGACGCCAGCATTCCGGGCGTCAGGACCACACGCTTTCGCCGTACGCGTCAGCGCCGCTCGTCCGCGCGCATAAAGCGCGCGACGACGCTGCCGCGTCCACCGCAACCTGTCCCAACGTCCGTGACGACGGCCGACGTCCCCTCTTTGATTCGGGACAGGATGGCACGATATTCAAGTGATTTGCGGCAGGCGTCAAGCGCACTTCTGTAAATCGGAAAACGGGAACGACATCAATGTCTTGCTTCGGCTCCCGGCGGGGCGGCACGAACGCCCTGCATCGCCAGGGGTTGGATCACGCGATTTCGTTGATGTAGACGAGGCGCCTCTATGGCGTTGACGCTTCGGTCGGATCTCATGGCCCCGCGGGCGCCAAAACGATGCGGCGCGGCAAGAGAAAACATACCTGGCGGCCGCATCGCCCGATCATCGCGCCGCCGGGTGGTCACCCGACCGACTGTCGTCGGCCCTACGCGACCTTACGGTCGCCGCTGTTTCCGGCCGCTCGGTGCCGCGCGCGGCCTTCACGGCGGTCCGGGCCCTTGTAGTTCGGATCGTCGTGCTCGCGGCGTTCCATCGGACCGCTGCGCAGCGTGATGAAGAACTGTCTGACCTGTTCGGCGAGCGTGGCCGCGGCCGTGGACACCTTGCCGGACGCATTCAGTACCTGGTCGGCCGACCGGTTGGCCTCTCCGATGGCGTCGTTGACGGTCGAGATGCTGGTAGCCAGCGTGTGGGTGCCGGCCGCCGCCATCTGGACGTTCTGCGAAATCTCGCGGGTCGCCGCACCCTGCTGCTCCACCGCGCTGGCGATCGCGGTCGTCACTTCGTCGATCCGGCGCATGGCGACGCCGACTTCCTTGACGGAAGCAACCGCGGTGCCGGTCGAGGTCTGGATGCCCGTGACATGCTGGGCGATTTCCTGGGTCGCTCTGGCGGTCTGCTCGGCCAGCGACTTGACCTCGGCGGCGACCACCGCGAAGCCGCGGCCGGCTTCGCCGGCGCGCGCCGCCTCGATGGTGGCGTTGAGGGCCAGCAGGTTGGTCTGCGCGGCGATGGCCTGGATCAGGTCGACCACCGACGAGATGCTTTGCGCGTTTTTGGCCAGGCCTTCGATCTCGGTTTCCGAACGCGCGGTGACGGCGCCCGCGGTGCGCACGGTCGAGTTCGACAGCTCGATCTGGCGGCCGATCTCCGCGATCGAGCTGGTGAGCTGCTCGGCCGCGGCGGCGACGGTCTGCACGTTGGTCGCGGTCTGTTCGGAGGCGGTCGCTGCGGCGGCTGCCTGGTTGGTGGCCTCGCCGGAAATGCTGGTGAGGGCCTCGGCGGTCTGCTTCATGATGCCGGCGTTCTCGCCGACGGTCGAAAGCAGTTCGTTGGCCGAAATCCGGAACCCCTCGACCGCGCTTTCCATGTTGCGCTTGAGCACCTCGCGCGCCTCGACCTCGCTGGCGAAGCTTTTGGCAGCCTCCTGCTGGGCGATGACATTGTCGCGGAACTTTGCCACCGAGCCGGCCACCTGGCCGATTTCATCGCCGCGCTTCGCGGTCTTGAACTCCGCCGAGGTGTCGCCGCCGGACAGTTGCTCGGCATCGCCGACCAGTTCGGCGAGCGGACGGGTGATGCCACGGGAAATGAAGAACGCAATCAGGACGCCGAACAGGGCTGCGATACCGCAGACGATTTCCTGCGCCGTCACGGTGCCGGAGATGCTGGATTTGGCATCCGCCGTGGTGCCGGCGAACGCCGCCTCGATGGTTTGCTTGGCCGTCTCGATGTTCTTGACCGCATCCACGGTCAGAGGCGTCACCGCCTTGTAGTAGATTTCGTCGCCCTGCAACATGCCGGCCGACACCTTGTCAAAGGCGACGGCGTATTTGTCGACGTAAACCTTGACCGGCTCCACCAACGCGGCGAGTGCCGGCGGCAGATCGCTCTTTGCGATTTCAGCCAAGTGGGTCCTGGCCTTGCCGACATTGGTCTTGAATATCTCCAGCCCCTTGGGATCGCGCGTCGCCAGCATGCGCCAGTTCGCGACGCGAACCAGCAGCACCTTGGCTTCCAGCGCCCCCGCTTCCTGCGCGAAGGCCGTGCCTTTTGCCGCGTCGACGAATTTCTGGACCGCCGCCGCCATCGAGTCGCCATCGGCGTACAGCGAGTCCCTGCCCGTCAAATACTGCTTGACCGCTCCGCCAAGCTCGAGGCGCTTTGTCTTCAGTTCGGCGACCGTTTTCTTCATCGCCTTGTAGATGTTGCGCCGTTCCTCACTAACCGTTTGCTTGATGGCGGTGTCGAGCAGATTGTCGCTGTCGACAAGCCGCTTCTCCGCCTCGGCGTAAGAGGGCTCGTCGTGGTCGAACTGATAGCGCAGGATGGCGCGGCGCACCGCCTGCAACTCGCTCGAGATCTGGACGACACGGATCGCGTTTTCCGACTGCAGCGCCATCGCATCGACATGGGTCGCGATCGCCCACAACTGCCAGATTCCGAAGCCGGCGAGGGCCACACTGAACAGCACCAGAGCGCCGAAGCCGCCATAGAGCCGGCCGCCAATACGGAGATTGAAAATCGACATCGGGTTGATTCCTGTGAGGGTACGGCGGCGGGTCAGCGCCGCTTTGCAAGGCTTCGGTTCGCCGACGCAATCGCAGGCGCGATGACTTTTTCATCCACGCGCTAACACGGGATGAAATCTGGAGGCCGTATGAACACGTAAGGGTAAATGCGGGGACGCTGGCCAAGGGCTGCGGTAATGAGCTGAGACGATCGCCCTTGATCTGCATCAAATCAGGATGACGAGATTCAAACGATGCTCGTTCCTCATGTAACATTGGAAACCCTGCTCGATGTCTGTTCGATCGAAATCCGGGAGCCCAGCCGTAAGGGAATCGGGCAAAGCGTCCCGTCGCGCAGCGGCTGCGAAGCGGAAAATCGGACGACACGCGCGGCGGAAGGACCACAACGCCAAGGCTCAGGCTACGATTGCGGAATTCTCCGTGGAGCAATCGACCGAAGCCGCGCAAGAAGCGGAACTGGTGGCGCTCGATACCATTCGAAAGGGTCCACCCCGGCTCAAGGCCAACAGCAAAGCCCTCAAGGCGATCCTGAGTGGCGCCTCTCCGGACGATGCCAAACGGTTGAAAGAGGCGCTCGCCAGGGCGCCCGCCGCCCGCGAAAGGCCGGCAACCAGCGACGAGCTGGCTCCGGACTGGCGCAACGGCGGCTATCCCTACAGATCCCGGATGCTGCGCCGGGACTACGAGCAGCAGAAGTTTCTGCTGCAGACCGAACTGCTCAAGCTCCAGGCCTGGATAAAGGACAACCGTCAGCGCTTGATCCTGCTGTTCGAGGGACGCGATGCCGCGGGCAAAGGGGGCGCGATCAAGCGATTCATGGAGCATCTCAACCCGCGCGGCGCACGCGTCGTGGCGCTGGAAAAACCGAGCGACGTCGAGCGCGGCCAGTGGTATTTTCAGCGATACGTCGAGCATCTGCCGACCGCCGGGGAGATCGTTCTGTTCGATCGCAGCTGGTACAACCGCTCGGGCGTCGAGCGAGTCATGGGGTTCTGCAGTCCGGGCGAGTACGAGGAATTCCTGCGCCAGGTGCCGGAATTCGAACGTAACCTGGTGCGCAGCGGCATTCACGTCATCAAGTTCTGGTTCTCGGTCAGCCGTGAAGAGCAGCGGCGCCGCTTCAAGGAGCGCAAAGCCCATCCGCTCAAGCAATGGAAACTATCTCCGATCGACATGGCCTCGCTCGACAAGTGGGACGACTACACCCGCGCCAAGGAGGCGATGTTTTTCCACACCGATACGGCGGACTCGCCATGGACGGTGGTCAAATCCGATGACAAGAAGAGAGCGCGTCTGAATGCGATGCGCTACGTTCTGCACTCGATGCCCTACGCGGGCAAGGACGCCAAACGCATCGGTCCGGTCGATGACCTGCTGGTCGGACGGGCCAATTTCATTCATGAACGCGAGGAGCAGCCGCGCTAGCGGCCATTTCAATTTGCGCCGCTGGCTCGCTATTTGAGCGACAGGATATAAGCGGCAAGGTTCGCAACCTCGTCGCGGCTGAGAGCCAGCTTCGGCATGTTTGGATGCGGTTTGAGCAAGAGGATCGCGAGCTTGTCGGCATCGAACCCCGGCATCCCGCCAACCGACGCAAACGGCGGCGCCTGATCTATCGCCGGGCTTTTTTGGTCGCGTTCCACGACGTGGCAGCCGGCGCACCAGCGTTCTGCAACGTCCTTGCCTCGATACGCGTCGGCCGCAAACGATGCCGACGGTGGACCGACGGCGACGAAGATCGCGCACGCGACCAGCAGCAACATTCGCAAAATTCCGTCAGGCATCTCTGGCATCGCGGCAGCTTCCTTTACGGTTGACGACAAGACGCCCAAAAATCTCGAAGCGACGAAGGCCGACGGCCTGTTCATTTCAGCGCCCCGTGCAATTCGGCGACGGCACGAGCGAGCTGGTCACGATGCGCGATATCGTCCTTCGGAATGCGGTCAACCGACGAAGCCAGCTCGCTCAGAATGTCAGCGAACAGACCATAGTTGATGTGCAGGTGGATCGACCTGCGCACCTCCTCAGAGCCGGGGCGATCAAGCACCAACGCGAACCCCGTCGAATCGAGATGCGCCTCAAATCGCGACGAGCGCTCGAAGGTTCCAACATAGAATTTCTCCGGATATTCAAGCGCGATTTCCGCCTTGTCAGGCACAGGTTTCGTCATTGCTTCCGCACCACGGCATCTCCGGCTACGGAAACTGTAGCCGCCGGCAAGCCGTGGTGCGTTGACCTATGTCAAGAGCCGTTGATGTCCGAACCCCCGCTACGCGCGGTTCGGCTGATCCAAAAAGGCGCCGGGAGAAACGGCTTACAACGGTTCGACTCGCTGATCGGGCGACGCCGGACTTCCTGATGCGCCGGGCACGCCAATTCTATGATGCGACAACAGGAAGTCGCCGACCTGTTCCGGCGGCATCGGCCGGCTGATCAGATAGCCCTGGACATCGGTGCAGCCGTCGGAGACGACGCGGGCCATTTGCTCCTCGGTCTCGACCCCCTCGGCGACCGTCGCCATCCCCAGGCTTTGACCGAGCGCTGCGACCGCGCGCACGATCGCCCGGCCAACGCCGTCGCTGGAAGTGCCGCGAATAAAGGACTGGTCGATCTTGATCCGGTCAAATGGAAAACTGCGCAGGTAACCCAGCGACGAATATCCGATCCCGAAATCATCGAGCGCGACGCGCACGCCGATTTCGCGAAGATTCCGCAATATCGCGAGCGCGGCGCCTCCGATATCGAGCATCACGCTTTCGGTGATCTCAAGCTCCAGCCGCCGCGGTTCGAGACCGCTTTCGGCCAGTGCCGACAGCACGGTCGCGACCAGATTGGGGCTCTTGAACTGGATCGCCGAAACATTGACCGAAACGTTTTGCTGGCCGGGCCAGGCCGCCGCCTGCTGGCAGGCGGTCCTTAGCACCCACTCCCCGATCGAGGTGATGATGCCGGTATCTTCGGCTAGCGATATGAACTCAAGCGGCGACACAGTGCCGCGGGCCGGGCTTTGCCAGCGCAGCAAGGCTTCGAACCCGGTGACGCTGTTTTGTCGCAGATTGAACTGCGGCTGATACACCAGCGTGAACTCGCGCTGCGCCAGCGCGCGGCGAAGATCGATCTCGAGATTGCGGCGGGACCGCATCTTCTCGTCCATCGCCCGTTCGAAGAAGCGATAGGTTCCGTCACCGTCGCTTTTGGCGCGATGCAAAGCGAGGTTGGCGTTCTTCAGCAGTTGCTCGCAATCGGCCGTGCCGGCGGGGAACAGGACGATGCCGGCGCTCGCGGCGATATCGATCAACTGACCCTCGACCACGTAAGGGCGGCCGACCAGATCGACCAGCCGGCCGGCAAGGGCGGCCGCCGATTGCGGCTGCGGCTGATTGCGCTGGATGACGGCGAACTTGTCGCCCCCGAGCCGTGCCACGACATCGCCGTGGCCGAGCACGGAGCGGATCCGGTCCGCGACGCACGCTCAGCAGCCCGTCGCCGATATTGCGGCCGAGCGTTTCGTTGATGGCCTTGAAGCGGCTGAGATCGACCAGCAGAAGGGCCGCGCCTTCGCCGGCGTGGTCCGGATGTGCCACCAGCGCCGAAAGCTGTTCGTGGAACATCAAACGGTTGCCGAGTTTGGTCAGGGTGTCGGTGCGCGCCTTGGCCGATCGTTCGGTCATGTTGTAGGCGCTGACCAGCCAGCCGTCTTCCATCGGGATCGTCTCGACCCAGAACGCGCGGCCATCGGACAGCGTGATCTGCCGATCGCTCTTGCCGTTGTTGGCGCGGGCGTCGCGGTTGATGCGATCGAGCAGCTCACCGTCGCCGAACAGCTGCGTGAACACCAGATTGGGCAACAGCAGTTTGCCGTCGGGCCCGACGATCGCCACCGCCCGGTCCATGCTCATGAAGGCCTTGAGCGCCAATTCGGCTCCGCGATCGGACTTGCCGGCCGAATCGTTGCCGTGCCGGCGTTTCGAGGAACCGGCGGGGGCGATCTCTGTTGCTGAACTGGCCATGGTGGAGCGAGCAAATACACCTTGCGTAACGAATCCGTGAAGTGCCGAAATTAACCGTTCCTTAGCCATCAGCCGAAGGCTGACGACTGCCCGGTTTGGGTCTGGAAAATTGCTCGGGATGAACGGCCAAAGGATTAATTGCTTCGCCTTAGCAACAACGGCCCAACGCCGCAGAGCAATGCCCGGAGATTTCATGACCGATCGAATTAAATGCGTTTGCTCCAACTGCCGCAAACCCTTTTCGGAGCGAGCCGCGCGACTCAAGCCCGGCTACCAGATGCAGTGTCCCAACTGCATGAGGCTCATTACCTTCGACGCCGGCTCCGAAGATCCCAACATCCGGCGCCCGCTGAAAGCCGCGCGGGATTTCCGCAACGCGGCGGAAGACGCCCTGGTGGCGGCGCGGATGGCCGAACAGCAGAAGCTGTATGCCCGCGATTAGGCTGCAGCGCGCAACCTCACACCACCGGCTTGACGCCCGGCAGAGCCGTGACCAGGTCGCGGAACCTGGCGCCGCGGATTTCAAAATTGCGGTACTGGTCGAACGAGGCGCAGGCCGGCGACAGCAGCACCACGGGATCGGCGAGGCCGGACGCCGCCGCGTCGCGCGCGGCGTTCGCCACCGCGACGTCGAGGGTTTCTGAAATCTCGTGCGGCACGCGTTCGCCCAGCGTGCCGGCGAATTCGGCGGCCGCTTCGCCGATCAGATAGGCTTTTCTAATCCGCGGAAAATATTCCGATAGCCCGGTGATGCCGCCGAGTTTCGGCTTGCCGCCGGCGATCCAGAAAATCTCGGCAAAGGACGACAGCGCGTGCGCGGCGGCGTCCGCATTGGTGCCCTTGGAGTCGTTGACGAACAACACGTTGTCGCGGCGGCCGACCTGCTCCATGCGGTGCGCCAGCCCGGGAAAACTGCGTAAAGCGTTTTGCAGCACGTCGCCGTCGACGCCGAGCGCCAGCGCACAGGCCGCCGCACAGGCCGCGTTCTGCGCATTGTGCAGGCCGCGCAGCGAGCCGATGCCGCCGATCCTTGCCACCTCGCTGCGCGCGCCGCCGGCCGCGCGCAAAATGGTTTCGCGCTCGACATAAATGCCGTCGGCGAGCGGATTCTTCACGGAGATGCGGACCACGCGCTTGCCCGCGCGATCGAGCCGGTCGGCGATGTCGCGGCACCAGCCGTCGTCGACGCCGACGATCGCGGCGCCGGACGGCTGCACGCCGGCGACCAGCCGTTCCTTCACCGCGGCGTAATGCTCCAGCGTGCCGTGGCGATCGATATGGTCCTCGCTGATGTTGAGCAGGATGCCGACCGAGGGATCGAGCGACGGCGACAGGTCGATCTGGTAGGACGACATCTCGATCACGTGCACGCGCCCCATCCGCGGCGGCTGCAGCGACAGGATCGCGGTGCCGATATTGCCGCCCATCTGGGTGTCGTAGCCCGCGACCTTCATCAGATGCGCGATCAGCGCCGTGGTGGTGGACTTGCCGTTGGTGCCGGTGATGGCGACGAACGGTGCGTCCGGCGCGTGGCGGCGGCGCTCCCTGCAGAACAGTTCGATGTCGCCGATCACCTCGACGCCCACCTGGCGCGCCGCCAGCACGCTCCAGTGCGGCGCCGGATGGGTCAGCGGCGCGCCCGGCGTCAGGATCAGCGCGGCAAAGTTCGCCCACGACACCGTGCGCAGATCGGCGGTGATGAAGCCGGCCTGCGCCGCTTTCGCGACGTTGTCGGCGCTGTCGTCGGCGGCGATCACCTCCGCGCCGCCCGCCTTCAGGGCATGGCAACTCGCAAGCCCGGAGCCGCCGAGCCCGAACACGGCGACGGTCTTGCCGGCAAAGGAGGTGACGGGGATCATGATGGGACGCTTTCCCCTCTCCCCTTGTGGGAGAGGGTGGCTCGCATCGTCAGATGCGAGACGGGTGAGGGGTCGCCGCAGAACGAGAGGCCGCTACCCCTCACCCGTCGCCGAACTTCGTTCGGCGCCACCCTCTCCCACAAGGGGAGAGGGAAAGAGAGAGTGGCGCGCCGCGCCGACAACATCACCGCAGCTTCAGCGTGGAGAGGCCGGCCAGCGCCAGCATCACCGAGATGATCCAGAACCGGATCACGATCTGCGGCTCGGTCCAGCCTTTCTGCTCGAAATGATGATGCAGCGGCGCCATCCGGAACACGCGTTTGCCGGTCAGCTTGAACGAGGCCACCTGCACGATGACCGATACCGCTTCCAGCACGAACAGGCCGCCGATCACCGCCAGCACGATCTCGTGTTTTACGGCGACCGCGATCGAGCCGAGCATGCCACCAAGTGCAAGAGAGCCGGTGTCGCCCATGAAGATCGAGGCCGGCGGCGCGTTGAACCACAGGAAGCCGAGGCCGGCGCCGAGCACCGCGCCGCACAGCACCGCGAGTTCGCCGGTGCCGGCGACGTAATTGATCTGCAAATAATCCGAGAACACAGCGTTGCCGGCGAGATAGGCGATCATGCCAAAGCTCGCCGCCGCGATCATGACAGGCACGATGGCCAGCCCATCGAGGCCGTCGGTGAGGTTCACCGCGTTGCCGGCGCCGACCATGATGAAGGCGCCGAACAGCACAAAGGCCCAGCCGAAATTCAGCACGATGTCCTTGAAGAACGGAATCACCAGCGCGGAGGAGAACGGATCGCGTCCCAGCCGCACCAGCGCATAGGTCGCGGCGATCGCGATCACGGCCTCGATCAATAGCCGGATGCGGCCGGCGAACCCGCTATGGGTCTGTTGGGTGACTTTCAAATAATCGTCGTAGAAGCCGACAAAGCCGAAGCCGAGCGTGACCGCGAGCACGATCCAGACATAGGGGTTGAGCGGATTGGCCCACAGCACCGTCGAAACCAGCAATCCCGACAGGATCATCAGCCCGCCCATCGTCGGCGTGCCCTTCTTGGCCAGGTGCGATTGCGGACCGTCGGTGCGGATCGGTTGGCCCTTGCCCTGGCGCAACCGAAGGTGATCGATGATCCAGGGCCCGAACAGGAACACGAACAGCGCGCCGGTGACCATGGCGCCGCCGGTGCGGAAGGTGATGTAGCGGAACACGTTGAGAAACGAACGGAAGATGCCGAGACCCGGAACCGTGTTGGAAAGATCGATCAGCCAGTAAAACATTCGGGTCCGCCCTATACCGCGGCTTCGTCGAGCGCGGTCCTGCCGGGAAAGCGCTTTTCGAGCGCGTTGACAATCGTCTTCATCTTCGAGCCCAGCGATCCCTTGACCATGATGGCGTCGCCGGCGCGAATCGCGGCAACCGCCTGAGCCTCCAGCGCGGCTGCGCTCTCGGCATAGCCGCCCCGCTTGCCGGTGGAAAGGGCATCCCACAGATTACGCATCAGCGGACCACAACAATATACCAGATCGATCTGGTTGGCCTTGATGGCCTCGATCAGGCCGCCATGCAGCGACGCGCCGGAGGGTCCCAGCTCCAGCATATCGCCGAGAACAGCGATGCGGCGGCCGTGCGGGCCGACCGGCGCCTGGCCGAGCACGTTGAGCGCCGCCGCCATCGAGGCCGGATTGGCGTTGTAGCTCTCGTCGATCAGCACCGCCTCGCCGCTTGCGACCTGCAGCGCGCGGCGGACGCCGCGTCCGGCCACCGGCTCGGTCTGCGACAGCGACAGTGCCGCGCGTGCCAGATCGGCGCCGACCAGCGCGGACGCCGCCAGCACCGCCAGCGAATTGATCGCCATGTGGCGGCCGGGCATGCCGAGCTTGTAGGTGACTTGCTGGCCGAGGATGTCGGCATGCACCGCCGAGCAGGTCGCGTGCAGCGACAAATCGAGCAGCCGCGCGTCGGACTCTTTGTCCGCGCCGAACGAGACGATGCGGGAGATGCCGAGATTTTTCGCGCGCGCCTGCAGCCGGGCGAACTGCGCGTTGTCGCGGTTGAGCACCACCGCGCCATTGGGCTCGAGGCTCTCGAAAATTTCCGCCTTGGCATCGGCAATCGCCCCGATGCCGGCAAAGAATTCCAGATGCACCGGCTCGACCGTGGTGATGATGGCGACATGCGGCCGCACCATTTTTACCAGCTCGCGGATTTCGCCGGCGTGATTCATCCCGACCTCCGATATCGCGAACTTCGCGTCGGCCGGGCAGCGCGCCAGCGACAGCGGCACGCCCCAATGATTGTTGAACGACGCGGTCGAGGCGTGGGTCTTGCCTTGGTCGTCCAGCACGCGCTTGAGCGCTTCCTTGCTCGAGGTCTTGCCGACCGAGCCGGTCACCGCGATCATTTTGCCTGTTAGGCGCGCGCGCGCGGCGCATGCGAGTTCGACCAGGCCGGCGAGCACGTCGTCGACCACCAGCAGCGGCGCGTCGGCCGCGAATTTGTCGCGCTGCGCGGTTTCCACCACCGCCAGCGCGGCGCCGGCCTTCAGCGCGGCGTCGACAAAGGCGTGACCGTCATGAACCTCGCCCTTGATGGCGAAATAAGCCTCGCCCGGCGCGACCGTGCGGCTGTCGATCGAAAGTCCGGCGATGGCTTCGGGCAGCGTGCCCTGCACCGCGGCGCGCATCGCCTTCGCCATCGCCTCCGACGTCCACAACGGCGCGCTCATGCGACCCTCGGCGCCAGTGCTGAGATCACCGCTTCGTGATCGCTGAACGGCAAGATCTTGTCGCCGACGATCTGCCCGGTCTCGTGGCCCTTGCCGGCGATCAACAGCGCATCGCCGGATTGCAGGCCGGCAATCGCGGTGCGGATCGCCTCAGAGCGGTCGCCGATTTCGCAGGCGCCTTTTGCCTCCGCGAGGATCGCGGCGCGGATCGCTTCAGGCTTTTCGCTGCGCGGATTGTCGTCGGTGACGATGACGCTGTCGGCATTGCCGGAAGCGATCGCGCCCATCAGCGGACGCTTGCCGGCATCGCGGTCGCCGCCCGCGCCGAACACCACGACCAGCTTGCGTTTCGCATAAGGCCGCAGCGCCTGCAGGGCTTTTGCCAGCGCATCGGGTTTGTGGGCGTAGTCGACGAAAATCGATGCGCCATTGTGTTCGCCGACCCGCTCGAGCCGGCCTTTTGCCCCCTCGAGATGTTCGAGCGCCGAAAAAACCGCGTCCGGTTCGCTGCCGGTGCCGATCGCAAGTCCGGCCGCCACCAGCGCATTCTCGACCTGGAATTCGCCGACCAGCGGCAGCCGCACGGCATGCCGGCGGCCGCGATGTTCGAGGTCAAGCTTTTGCGCGAGGCCGTCGATCTCGGCACCGACCAGGCGGATGCCCTCGCCTGCGCCATCGCCCTTGAGGCCTACCGTCATCGTCAGCAATTTGCGTTCGCGCGCCGCATCGATCACCGCTTGCGAACAGTCATGATCGGCCGAGATCACCGCGGCGCCGCCCGGCGGCACCAGATCGCGGAACAGCCGCAGTTTTGCCGCGAGATAATGCGCGACGTCGGGATGGTAATCCATGTGGTCGCGCGAAAGATTGGTAAAGCCGCCGGCCGCGATGCGCACGCCGTCGAGGCGAAACTGGTCGAGACCATGCGAGGACGCCTCCAGCGCGAGATGGCTGACGCCGTCCCGCGCGATTTCGTCGAGCTGGCGATGCAGCGCGACCGGATCCGGCGTGGTCAGCGATCCGTAGATGGTGCGCTTGAGCGAGACCAGCCCGATGGTGCCGATGCTGGCTGACGCATGACCGAGCCGCAGCCAGATCTGCCGCGCGAACGCGGCCACGGAAGTCTTGCCGCTGGTTCCGGTGACCGCCGCGATGGTCGCGGGCTGGCGCGGGAAAAATTTCGCCGCGGCCAACGCCAGCGCGCGACGTGGATTTTGTACCGCAACGAACGGCACGGCGCGCTCGTCCAGCGGCGGATGATCTCCCGCGATAGCAACCGCGCCGGCGGCAATCGCAGCGTCGACAAAACGCGCGCCGTCGGTCTTGCTGCCGGACAGCGCAAAAAACAGATCGCCCGACTTTACCGCGCGGCTGTCCATCGCGATCCCGCGTATTTCGAGGGCGGCGGCCTGCGAATCCATCCTGGCGTCATCGCTGAAGAGGTCGCGAAGTTTCATGATCCTCCGCTCCGGCCGGGCCGCGGAAACTGCAAATCAGGGATAAACGATGACTACGGCTTACTGCGTTGGTTTGGATGCCGCAAGAATAAGGCGGTCAGGCGGCGGCAGGTCGAACCGCGGCTCGATGCCCAAAAGCGGCGCAATCCGGGCGATTACGGCACCTCCCGTCGGCACCGCATTCCAGCCCGAGGTGATGAAACCGGCGGTCTCCTTCGAGGCCTGTGGCTCGTCCAGCATGACCAGCAGCTGGTATCTGGGATGATCGGCAGGGAGGATCGCGGTGAACGCGGTCAGCACCTTCTTCTTGGCGTAGCGGCCGCCGATCACCTTCTCGGCGGTGCCGGTCTTGCCGCCGATGTAATAGCCCTTGACGTCGGCCCGTTTCGCGGTGCCGATCTCGGCGTTCAGGCGCATCAGGAAGCGCATCTTCTCGGAGGTTTCCGGCTTGATCACGCGCTTGGCGAGCGCCATCGCCTCCTGCTCGCTGCGCTTCATGAAGGTCGGCGGAATCAGATAACCGCCATTGACCAGCGCATCGATGCCCATCACCGCCTGCAGCGGCGCCACCGCGATGCCGTGGCCGAACGCGATGGTGATGGTGTTCAGCTCGCCCCAATGCCTCGGCCACAGCGGCGAGGCGCTCTCCGGCAATTCGGTGCGCAGCCGGTCGAGCTGGCCCATCTTGCGCAGGAACGCCTTATGGGCCTCGACGCCCTGCGACAGCGCGATGCGCGCAGCGCCAACGTTGGACGAGAAGGTGAAGACTTCCTTCATGCTGAGGAAGCGCCCCTTCGGCTCGTCGTCATGGATCGCGAACTTGCCGTAGTGCAGCGGACCGCGCGCATCCCACTGCGAGTTGAGGCCGTATTTGCCAGTATCGAGCGCCATCGCCAGCGTAAACGCCTTGAAGGTCGAACCCATTTCATAGACGCCGGTGGTGAGCCGGTTGATCCGATCGGGATCGTGGGCTTCCTTCGGATTGTTGGGATCGAAATCCGGCAGCGACACCATCGCCACGATCTCGCCGGTCCTGACGTTGGAGACGAGGCCCGACGCCGCCTTGGCGTGGAACTTGTCCTTGGCCTTCATCAGTTCGTCGCGCAGCGCGTGCTCGACGCGCAGGTCGACCGACAATTCGACCGGCGTCTGCTGGCGATCGGTGGCGAAGCCCGCGCGATGCAGATCGGCCAGCCCGTTGCTGTCGACCCATTTCTCCATGCCGGCGATGCCCTGGTTGTCGATGTTGACCAGACCGATCAGATGCGCCGTTTCCGCGCCGGTCGGATAGACCCGCTTGTTCTCGCGCAGGAAGCCGATGCCGGGAAGACCGAGGCGGTGGATCTCCTGCTGCTGGCTCGGCGTGATTTCGCGCTTCAACCAGACGAAGCCCTTCTTGCCGGACAGCCGCTCGCGGGTTTCGCTGGTGTCGAGATCGGGCAACGTCCCGGTCAGAAGCTCGATCGCCTCGTCCTTGTCGATCAGACGGCGCGGCTCGGCGAACAGGCTCGGCGCCTTGACGTCGGTAGCGAGCACCTCGCCGTTGCGGTCGACGATATCGGGCCGCGCGGTCGCGATCGCGTCCTGCGAGGCGGTGCGGCGGTTGCCGTGGCTGTCGCCGATGGTGGCGTACATCACCAGCCGGCCACCGATCACGGCATAAACGGCGGCGAACGCCAGGATCGCAAATCCGACCCGGGCGCGCGCTTTCGCGGCGCGGTCGACGTTGCGCCCGTAGAGCAGGCTGCGGATCAGCCGCTGCCGCCACGGCTCGGCCGGTTTTGTCTTGACGACGGTCAGTTCCTTGCCGGTCATTGCTGGTCCTCCGGCGCCGGCGCCGGAATCGATCCGGTCACGTCGGATGCATCGGCCTTGGCGTCGAGGTTGGAGATCATCGAGCCGATCGGATCGGGATCGCGATTGAAATTCGGCGGCCGCTCCGGCAGGTTCTTCAGCGTATCGTATTGTGTGGCGACGATCGGCTTCAGCGGCAGATGGCGTTGGGCCAGGCCCTGCAGCCGCAACGGCGAATCGAGCCGGGTCCATTCGGCGCGAAGCGCCGCGATCGCATCGCGCTGCTCGCGAATGTCGGCATGCAACCGCAGCACGCGCTCGGTGCGCACCGTGGATTCCATCTTGATGCGGTAGACATAGGCCGCCGCGAACACCAGCATTCCGATCACGAGGACGTGGATGATCCGCATGATCAGCCTCCCCTCATGATGTCGGCGAGATCAGGCCACGCCGGCAATTCAGCGGCGGCGTGCGCGGGTGCTTCGGTGCGTTCCGCCGCGCGCAGTTTCGCCGAGCGGGCGCGCGGATTGGCCGCGACCTCGGCGTCGCCGGCGGTGATCGGGCGTTTTGTAAGCAGCTGAAAGCTGGGCGCGGCCTGCGCGAGCTCCGGCAGATGCCGCGAGCCGGCAGCCACCTTGCCGCGCTCGGTCAAAAAGTTCTTGACGATGCGGTCTTCCAGCGAATGGAACGACACCACAGCCAGCCGGCCGCCGGGTTTCAGCACGCGCTCGGCGGCAGCCAGCGCCAGATGCAGTTCGTCGAGTTCGGCGTTGACGAAGATCCGCAAGCCCTGGAACGTCCGCGTCGCCGGGTGGATTTCGTTGGGCTTTGACCGCACCACTTTGGAAACGATGTCGGCCAGCGCCCGCGTGGTCGCGATCGGCGCTAGCTTGCGCGCGGCGACGATGGCACGCGCGACGCTGCGGGAATGCCGCTCCTCGCCGAAGATGTAGATGATGTTGGCGAGATCGGCCTCGGACGCCTTTGCCACCACGTCCGCCGCGGTTGGACCCTGCTGCCCCATCCGCATGTCGAGCGGGCCGTCCAAGCGGAACGAGAAGCCGCGATCGGCCTCGTCGAGCTGCATCGAGGACACGCCCACATCCATCACGATACCATCGACGCCGGCGATACCCTGGGCTGCACAAATTTCGGCCAGATTGGAAAAGCGATCCTCGACCAGAGTCAGCCGGCCGGCCGAGCGATCAACCAGATCGAACCCGCCGGCGATGGCGGTACGGTCGCGGTCGATGGCGATGATCCGGGTACCCGCGACCTCGAGCAGCATCCGGCTATAGCCGCCGGCGCCGAAAGTGGCGTCGACATAAATGCCGCCGGCGTGGACTGCGAGTTGTTCGACCGCTTCGCGGCCAAGCACGGGAATATGACGCACGGGAATGGGGTCGCTAGGCGCGGTCATGTTCCGGCCCCACCCGCGGTTTTCTCCAGGAAATGGGACGCCAGCGGGTCCATTGCGCCTCAAATGCCCGCTTGTTGCGAAGCTTTTCCGCTCGAAAAGCCGCGACCGGGCAGATTTACCAATTCCCCACGCCTGGATTGCCGAAGTTCCCGCCTGAAAACCCCGGTTTCCGCATGGAATTTTATGGGCTGCCATGGGGCTGTCGAGCGTCAAAACGGGGCCTCGGCCGTCCCCAAACCGGTTCGGCGCTTCACCACTTAGTAACGGCAGTTAGCGTTAAGAAAACGTTGACGGCGCGATCGAAGGATTCGGTGGTTTCTCGCGGAAATTATTCGCTAAAATGCCCGGTAAACCTGCGCCAAAAGCCCGGTGATGCACCCCGCACACACTCGGCCGAAATGCGCGGGCCGGCGCCGTCGACACATTGCGCTGAAGACATCGTAAAGGAATAGTAAACGGGTTCATTTTTCGAGATTGTCCGCTCGCGGTTCAATTGCCGTTCAATGCGCCGTTCAGTTCTGCCGTTCTCTTGCCCGGTTTGAGAAATCATATGTCCGTCGGTTCGTTCGCATCTGGAGCTGATTTGAAGCGTCAACGCGCCCTTCCGGTTCCCAGGGCCAGCGCGCATATGAAGACATTCACTCCGGATTCCTCGATCGCATCCGACGTCATCCCGTCGGCCAATTACGGCGACCGCAACAAGGGCCGCCTGCCCGACATGATCGTGCTGCATTACACCGGCATGCCCGATGTGGAAGGCGCGATCGCGCGGCTGTGCAGCGCCGGCACCGACGTCTCGGCACATTACATCGTGCTGGAGGACGGCCGGATCGTGCAATGCGTGCAGGAAGCCAAGCGCGCCTGGCATGCCGGCGTGTCATCCTGGTCCGGCGAAGAGGATCTCAATTCCTGCTCGATCGGCGTCGAGATCGTCAATCGCGGCCACGACTGGGGCTATCCGGATTTCCCGCTGCGCCAGATTGCCGCCGTCATCGCGCTGTGCCGAGGCATCATGCTGCGGCGAAAAGTCCCGTCGCACCGCGTGCTGGCGCATTCCGACATCGCGCCGTCGCGCAAAAAGGATCCGGGCGAAAAATTCCCGTGGCACTCGCTGGCCAATTCCGGCGTCGGCCACTGGGTGCAGCCGGCGCCGATCGTGCGCGGCGAGACCCTGAAACTCGGCACCATCAGTGAGGACGTCGAGAGCCTGCAGCAGGCGTTGGCCCGCTACGGCTACAGCGTCCCCCTGTCGGGCAAATATGACGGCGCCACGATGGAAGTCGTCACCGCGTTCCAGCGCCACTTCCGCCCCGCCCGCGTCGACGGCGTCGCCGACCATTCGACGCTGGTCACCCTGCAAGCGCTGCTGGCGAGCCTGCCGACCGACGACAAGGCCGCGACGGGGTAGCGACGTTTCGATTATTCTCCGTCACTTCCGGGTATGACGGCTAAGCCCGTAGGGTGGGCAAAGGCGCGCTTGCGCCGTGCCCACCAACTTTGCCGCTGAATGGCGGGCACGCGGAGCCTGTCATCGGGCGCGCATTTGCGCGACCCGTTGGCTTTGCCCACCCTACAAGAACTTCTATTCATCCAACTGCGCCAGTCTTCGCGCATATAGCCTGCGCAGCGGTTCGAGTTGTGTCGCCGCGGTGGCGGCGAGATAGGCTTCGCGCGCTTCGTCAGGGCGGCCGAGGCGGCGCAACAGATCGGCGCGGACCGCCGGCAGCAATTCGTAGCCGTCGAGCCTGCCGCGCGCGGCCAGCGCATCGACCAGCGCCAGCGCCCGCGCCGGGCCGTCGACCATCGAAACGGCGGCGGCATGGTTGAGTTCGATCACCGGCGATGGACTGATCCGCAGCAGCACTTCGTAGAGGCCGGCAATCTGCGGCCAATCGGTCGCCTCGTAACTCGGCGCCCGCGCGTGCAGCGCGGCGATCGCGGCCTGCACCGCATAGGATTCCGGCCGGCCCGGGATCGACAGCGCCTGTTCCACCAGCCTCAATCCCTCGGCGATCTGGCCGCGGTCCCACAGGCCGCGATCCTGCTCTTCCAGCAAGACGATGTCGCCGCCTTCGGTGGCGCGCCCGGCGCGGCGCGCATCGTGCAGCAGCATCAGCGCCAGCAGCCCCTTGATCTCGCCCCGATGCGGCATCAGCCCGTCGAGCAGGCGGGCGAGCCGGATCGCCTCCTGCGCCAGGTCCGGCCGCATCAGATCCTCGCCCGAGGTCGCGGCATAGCCTTCGGTGAACACCAGATAAATCACCGCCAGCACTCCGCGCAGCCGCGGCGCCAGCGCGTCGCGCTCCGGCACCTCGTAGGGGATGCCGGCGAGGCGGATTTTCTGCTTGGCGCGGACCAGGCGCTGCGCCATCGCGTCTTCGGACGCGAGAAACGCCCGCGCGACCTGCGCGGTGGTGAGACCGCAGACGGTGCGCAGGGTCAGCGCGACCTGCACCTCGACGGCGAATGCCGGATGGCAGCAGATGAAGATCAGCCGCAGCATGTCGTCGTCGAGGGCTGCATCCACCATCTCGTCCGCGGGCTGCGCGTTGAGCTCGATCTCGTGCGTCAGCTGTTGCTGCTTGCTGCGAAAATTGATCTGCCGCCGCACCCGGTCGATCGCCTTGTTGCGCGCGACATTGACCAGCCATGCGCGCGGGTTGGACGGCGGTGGCGCATCCGGCCAGCGTTCCAGCGCCACCGCGAACGCGTCCTGCAAGGCTTCTTCGGCCAAGTCGAAATCGCCGACCAGGCGGATCAGGGTCGCAAGCGCCCTGCCCGCCTCGTCGCGGAACGTTGTTTCGATTTCGTCAGGCGTCATGCTTTGTTCGATGGCTCTCCATCATAGAGCCAGATCGGCCTGACTTCGATCGACCCGTGGCGGGCGCTGGGAATTTTCGCGGCAATCGCCAGCGCCTCGTCGAGATCCTTGGCCTCGATCAGATAATAGCCGCCGAGCTGCTCGCGGGTTTCCGCGAACGGACCGTCGGTGGTCAGCGTCTTGCCGTCGCGGACCCGTACGGTGGTCGCGGTCGAGACCGGCTGCAGCCGGTCGGCGCCCTTGAAATTGCCGTTCTTGACGATGCCTTGCGTGAACGCGCCATACTCCTCGTACATCTTCGCTTGGTCGAGCTTGGCATGCTCGGCCTCGCTGGCATAGATCATCAACAGATACTGCATTTTGAAAACTCCTTTGATCGGCGTATCCCGCCGACAACCAGTCGAACCGGCCCGCCGCAAAACGACATGTTCAGGATAATTTATTTTGACCGTTGTGGCTGGGAGTTAACGGCTTGACGCAGCCACCATAACCCCCCATGCCATGGGGGTCAGTCGGCCGGACGGCCGCTCCCGCTATGGCCGAAAGGTTGCGGGGGAGGAAAGTCCGGGCTCCATCGACATACGGTGCCGGATAACATCCGGCGGGGGCGACCCCAGGGACAGTGCCACAGAGAACGAACCGCCCTGCTTCGCCTTTCGAGGCTACGCAGGGTAAGGGTGAAAAGGTGCGGTAAGAGCGCACCGCGGGTCCGGCAACGGAAACGGCATGGCAAACCACACCGGGAGCAAGACCGAATAGGGACGGCAACGCGGGTCGTTCGTGCAAACGAAAACACCGCAGGGCGATGTCAGGCTCGCCGTCCGGGTAGGTTGCTCGAGGCCATGTGCAAACATGATCCCAGAGGAATGGCCGTCACGTATCGTCGCTGCAAGTGCGGCGGTGCCCTACAAAACCCGGCTTACAGGCCGGCTGATGCTTTGTTAATGAGGGGTTCGGCGCAAACACGCCGGACCCCTCGCCAATTGCGCCGAGATCTGGACCAAACATGAGCCGTTTCTGGAGCCGCCTGACGCACGACCTGCAGCCCTATGTGCCCGGCGAACAGCCGCGCATGGCGGATCTGGTCAAGCTCAACACCAATGAAAGTCCGTTCGGTCCCTCGCCGCGCGCGCTGCAGGCGATCCGCGACGAGGCGACCGATACGCTGCGTCTGTATCCCGACCCGCAGGCAATCGCGCTGCGGGCGGCATTGGCCGAGCTATCACCAGGTGCGGCCCGAACAGGTGTTCGTCGGCAACGGCTCGGACGAAGTGCTGGCGCACGCCTTCGTGGCCCTGCTGAAGCACGATGCGCCGCTGCTGTTCCCCGACATCACCTACAGCTTCTATCCGGTCTATTGCCGCCTGTTCGGCATCGATTACGAAACCGTGCCGCTCGATCAGGCGATGCGAATTCGCCTCGCGGATTATCGCCGGCCGGCCGGCGCGGTGATCATCCCCAATCCCAATGCGCCGACGGCGATCGCGCTGTCGCGGGCCGAGATCGCGACCTTGCTGGAGCAGCACGCTGACGTTCCCGTGGTGATCGACGAGGCCTATGTCGATTTCGGCGGCGAGACCGCGATCCCGCTGGTCGCCTCGCACCCGAACCTGCTGGTCGTGCAAACCATGTCCAAGTCGCGGGCGCTGGCGGGCTTGCGGATCGGCTATGCGATCGGCGACGCCGACCTGATCGAGGCGCTGACCCGGGTCAAGGACAGTTTTAATTCCTATCCGCTCGGCCGGCCCGCCCAGGCCGGCGCCATCGCCTCGCTGGAGGACGAAGCCTATTTTCAGCAAAGCCGGCTTCGCGTGATCGAAGGCCGCGAGCGGCTGCGCCGTGGACTGGTCCGGCTTGGCTTCGACGTGCTGCCGTCGTCCGCCAATTTTGTGTTCGCCCGTCATCCGGCGCACCAGGGCGGGCGCTTGCCGCCGCGCTGCGCCAGCGCGCGGTGATCGTGCGGCATTTTTCGGCGGCTCGCATCGCCGACTATCTGCGGATCACCGTGGGCACGGATGAGCAGATCGACCGGCTGTTGTCGGCGCTGTCGGAGATTACGGGTTCAAATCAGGCATAGCCGCAGGATCCGGCCCGCACCGGACGGTCCCGCAAGCCGGCGGATGTTTCCAAATGAGGGTTCGGCGTTAGCACGCTGGACACCTCACCGATTTGGGGCCGTTGAACGGGCTAACGGCGATCGCTAGATTGGTGGGATGACAGCGAAGCGAGCGAGCCATGCTGCCTAGGGTTCTTTTCCCGCAGCGCTATGTCGTCGAAGTTTCAAAACTGCGCCAGCAGCTCGACGAGGCGCATCTTGCCTGGGCGACGGAATGGCGACGGCGGCAGGCCGACTTCACCATCGAAAACATCCGCTTCATCCACGACCCCGACTGGAACAGGCGGCTGTTCAGCATGCAGGCCGCCCATGACGGCAAAGGCCTGTTCTGGGGCACCGTGCATGTGGTCGCGGGCTGGAGCGCGGTGTCGATCTAGCTTGAGGCGCGAACGTGCCGATCAAGCCGATTCGTTGGCAAAGCTGACCATGGTTTCGATCGCGTGTTCCCAGGCGTCGTCGGTCGCGGCGCCCTCCGATTCGAGCTGATTGAGCAGCGTCCGCAGCGCGCCCGATGCGTCCGCAAGCCGGTCGGTCGGGGGAAGGATCGTGCCTATCGAATCCACGAAGTCGCGAAGCCTGGCCGTTGCCTCGGCGGGAGGCAGGGCCCGTGCGCCGTGCAGCGTTTCCAGGGCGGCGGCTCGCCAGTTGGCTTTGGTTTGTGCTCATGGACGGAACCTGTCGGGTCTGCAATCTCGACGAACCAAGTATCTGGCAGCCGCTACGTTCCCGGATATGGCCGTTTTCCGCCGGTATCCACTCGCAATTGCCGGAATAATGGCTAGCTAATGAACAGCCGGGTGAAGTTAGCGAGGTCAGGCCATGAATGTGTCGAATGTCAGCCGCCGCATCGCACGCGGGATGACCGCGCAGCTCGATCTTCTCGAACGGCTGCGGCAGGAGATCGTTGCCGCCGCCGCGCGCCTGCTTCAGCCGAGGGGCGTTTTGGTCCCGATCAGGGTTGTCGCCGATCGGCAAAAAAGAGCGCGCCGACATGATTGATTTTCCAAACCACAGCCGCTCGTATGATGCCTCGCGGCGGGTTGTGCGGTTTTGGGGGCATGACAGTGCGATCGAGGCGGCATTTTTCATAAGCCACGATGCGCTCGCACGAATCCAGCCCGACGTCCGGCTGGATGAATCCGGTTTGCTCAATGCGTTTGACGCGAACCGTGAAAAGATATGCGCTGCCGCCGCCAAGGTTTATGTTCGTGGCGGCCGCGGCTGGTACGATCTCGGTCCCAGGAACTTTTGAAGAACTTTTGAAGAATTTTTGAAGCGCTAACGGCGCAAGCTAACCCGCGACGATCTTCTGCAACACGTCCATCAACGCCTCCGGCGCGGTGACGTTCGGCGAGTGGCTGGCGTCGATCTCGTGACAGCGCCAGCCGGGCTCGCTTTTGGCGCGCGCGGCGAACGGCCCAAAAGTGTCGGCGGGCGTGATCCGGCTGGCATAGATGTAGCTGCGCGGCATCGCGGGTTCCGCCGACAGTTTCAGGCCCTGCTCAAAACATTTGATCGGCATGTCGACGCGGCGTTCGGTGAGCCAGTCGAGGTCGGCCCGCGGCGTATCCGGCGGCGTCGGGTTTGGCGGCACGCGCCAGCCGTCGCCGGATTTGGCGCGATCGCGCATCGGCTGCTCGGCCGGGCTCATTGAGGTCGAACAGCGATTGCGCCGTTGCGCGGCACGAAGGCGTCGAGATAGATCAATTGGGCGATGCGGTCGCGCGCGCGGTCGGCGACGCCGGTCGCGACCATGCCGCCATAGCTGTGACCGAGCAGCACGATGTCGCGCAAATCCTCGTATTTGATGACGTTCAGGATATCCGCGATATGGCTTTCCAGATCGATACCCGGAGTGGCCAGATGTGCCCGCTCGCCGAGGCCGGTGTAGCTCGGCGTCAGCAGCCGATGGCCGGCCGCGATCATCAGCGGGTGCATCTTCTTCCAGGCCCAGCCCGCCGACCACGCGCCATGGCAGACCAGGAAGGTTTTGGCGCTGGGTGAGGTCATCGGAGCGTTTCCGTGAAGTTGTTGTTGATGGTCTTGGACGCGATAGTACCCGCCTGCCGCGTCGTGTAAATGTTACACCGCAACAACCGTCATTCCGGGATGCGCCTCTTGGCGCAGGCCC
>CAVOTZ010000047.1:402500-484193 GCA_963699465.1 uncultured Alphaproteobacteria bacterium | reverse complement strand
CGCCCCCGGCTTCATCTGTTCGAAGCCGAGCGCCAGCACGCAGTCTGCGGCGCCGGATTCGATGGCCTGGCGGGCGAGGAACAGAGCGGTCGAGCCGGTCGAGCAGTTGTTGTTGACGTTGACGATCGGGATTCCGGTCATGCCGACCGGATACAGCGCGCGCTGGCCGCAGGTCGAATCGCCGTAGACGTAACCGACATAGGCCTGCTGGATACGGCCGTAATCGACGCCGGCGTCGTCCAGCGCGAGCTTAGCCGCGGTCGCGCCCATCACGTGATACGGCTCGCCGGCGCCGGGCTTGAGGAACGGGATCATGCCGACACCGGCAACCTGGACGCGGGACATGGGCGGCTCCGTAAATTACCCGGTGGACTTTCTATTACCGATGGGTAATATACGGGCCGATCGACCGTCGAGTCAATGTGCAGGCAGCAAAAAATCGAAAATGGACGCGCGCGACCCCTCTGCCGACTCATCTCCCTGGATGCCGTTCGAAAGCCGCCGCCGCGCCCGCGACGAGAAGCGCGACGCGGTGCTGCGCACCGCGGTGCAGCTGTTTCTCGAACAGGGCTATCACCGCGCTACACTGAACGAGGTCGCCGAGCGGCTCAACATCACCAAGCCGGCGCTCTACAACTACTTTCGCGGCAAGCAGGAAATCCTGTTCGAATGCTGGGCGCTGGGCCAGGAGCGGGTCGACGACTTCATCGCCGGGATCGACGCCGCCGGCGGCAGCGGACTGGACAAGCTGCGCAAGCTGATCCGCAGCTATGCGCAAGTGATGACAACGGATTACGGCGCCAGCCTGGTGCGGTTCGATCCGCGCGACCTGACCGAAAGGAACAGTGCCATCGTGCGAGCGGGCAAACGCGGCGTCGACCGCTGCTTCCGGAAATACATCGCCAACGGCATCGCGGACGGCTCGATCAGGCCGTGCGACCCCAAGATGACCGCCTTCGCGATCGCCGGATCGCTGAACTGGATCGGCCATTGGTTCCAGCGCGACGGCGCGATGTCGGCGGAAGCCATCGCCGATGAATTCACGCAGCGGCTTACCGAAGGTCTCGCGAGCGGATCAGGCGGAAAGAGGGCGGCGTCGACCCTCGGCAGAAAACCAACCACCAGGCGGAGGATCAAGTGAATGTCACCCACGGGTTAAGGCGCGCGCTGCAGGTCAATCCTGACGGGCTGGCCACGGTATTCGGCGCCAGGCGGCGAAACTGGCGGGAGATCGGCGAGCGGGTATCCGCGACTCGCTGCCGGAATTCGCTCGTTGGGCGTGGCGCCGGGCGACCGCGTCGCGGTGCTGTCGCTCAATTCGGATCGCTATCTGGAACTCTATCTGGCGACCGCCTGGGCCGGCGCGGTGATCGTGCCGCTCAACATCCGTTGGAGCCCACTGGAAAACCAGGACGCCATGCAGGACTGCCGCGCCGGCCTGCTGTTCGTTGACCAGGCCTTTGCGTCGACCGGCGCGGCCCTTGCCAGGGCGCTACCCGGGCTGAAGCTGATCCATGCCGACGACGGCGAGATCCCGGCCGGAACCGAGAGCTACGAGGCGCTGCTGGTCAGAAGCGCGCCGATGCCGGACGCGATGCGCGCAAGCGCCGATCTCGCGGGCATCTTCTACACCGGCGGGACCACCGGCCGCTCCAAGGGCGTGATGCTCAGCCATGGCAACCTGATGGCTGACGCGCTGAACGCGCTCGGCGAAGGCCTGTTTCAGGGCTCAGCGACCTATCTGCACGCCGCCCCGATGTTCCATCTCGCCAATGGCGCGGCGATGTATTCGCTGCTGCTCAGCGGCGGCTCGAACGTCATCATCCCCGCCTTCACCCCGGAAGGCCTGATGGCCGCGGTCCAGAATGAGCGTGTCACCGACGTGCTGCTGGTCCCGACCATGATCCAGATGCTGGTCGATCATCCCGCGCTTGGTTCTTATGATGTTTCCTCGTTGAAGAACGTCACCTACGGCGCTTCGCCGATCAGCGAGGCCATACTCGACCGCGCCACCAGGGCGCTGCCGGACGCGCAATTCACCCAGGCCTACGGCATGACCGAACTATCGCCGATCGCCACCGTGCTGCACTGGAACGAGCACATCGGCGAAGGCCGTGCCAAAGGCCGCCACCGCGCCGCCGGCCGCGCCACGCTGGGCTGCGAAGTGCGCATCGTCGACGGCGACGACAGGCCGGTCGGCTTTCGCAGTGTCGGCGAAATCGTGGTGCGCGGCGACAATGTCATGATGGGCTACTGGGAGCGGCCGGAGGAAACCGCCCGCGCGGTGATCGACGGCTGGATGCATACCGGCGACGGCGGCTACATGGACGAGCACGGCTTCGTCTATGTGGTCGACCGGGTCAAGGACATGATCATTTCCGGCGGCGAAAACGTCTATTCGGTCGAGGTCGAGAACGCGGTGGCCCAGCATCCGGCCGTGGCGCAATGCGCCGTGATCGGGATCCCCCACGAGCACTGGGGCGAACAGGTCCATGCCGTGGTCGTGCTCCGGCCCGGCGCCCAGGCGTCGGCCGGTGAGCTGATCGAATTCTGCAAGACCCGGATCGCCGGCTACAAATGTCCGCGCAGCGTTGATCTCAGGGAAGCTCCGTTGCCGCTGTCCGGCGCCGGCAAGGTGCTCAAACGCGAACTGCGCCAGCCGTTCTGGGAAAGCAGGGAACGGCGGGTGAGCTGAGCGATGGTCGCCGAACGACACCTGACATAACGAAGGTGAAACGCCTCGCAACGGGGCGCCAGGGCTCGCACCGCCGCTCGAACGCGTCCGTTCGAGCGCGCGGCATCTCGCGGGCTGCCATCGAGGTTACAAAACTGAACTGGATTGGAGCAATCCATGGCTATGGCAACCGAATCCCGACCTAAGCTGCTCAGCGCGGTCGCAATATATGCGGAAATCGAAGAACTGTTGCCTCGTTTCAGGCGTCAGCAAGGGGTCGATGTCGAGGTGAACTACGACCTCAATCCCGCTGTCGCAAAGCGCGTCGTCGGCGGCGAAGCCTTCGATGTCGGGCTGACCAATCCGTGGTTCGTCGATGAGATGATCTCGCTCGGTCGGATTGTTCCGGACATTCACGTTCCGTTCGGCCGTGTTCCGCTGGCGATTGGAATGGCCGGTCCGCGACCGGAGCGAATCGTCAGTTCGTACGAGCCTGTGCGCGCACTCTTGCGGGACGCAAGTTCGATCGCCTACATCTCCGATGGGACAAGCGGCAAGAGGTTCCTGAAGGCTATCGAGATGATGCAGCTTCAGGATCAGATTCATGATCGGTTGCGTCCAATGGGTGCGGGCGAGCCGCCGATCGCGGCAGCGAAGGGTCAGGTTCAGTACGCCATAGCCCCGCTGTCGAGGATCATTGCAGCTCCCGGGGTCGAGCCGATCGCGACTTTCCCGCCAGAGCTCGGCTTGAACATCGACATGTCGATGTTCATCCATGTTGGCACCAGGCATGCCGAAGCTGCCATGCAACTGATCAGGTTCCTTTCAGACCCGGCGCTGGATGCCTACCTTCAGTCGCATGGGATATCGCGCTACCAGCTATGAGCGGTGACGGATGTGTTCGCTCCCGGCCCGCCAATAGCTCAGGGTCCTGGTGAGGAGGGCATCCAGACCCGAGACCCACGCGGACAAGCACATCTGCCAAATCTGGATGGGGCTGGTCAGGCAAATGTCCGGGGTTGAAGATGCTGCCCGGCGCATGCAACCGACTATCGACTTCAAGCGACGCCAGACGAGCTAGAAGGCGCAAGGACATGTATGTCGAACACCGCGACGGCGCGGATCGGCGAGGCCGTGCCGTCGCGCCATTTCATCGGCAGGCCGATGAAGGTGAACTGGCCGGCGCCGAGCAGCGCTTCCAGATTGCACAGGCTCTCGATGTGGGTGATGCCGAGCTCGAAACAGGCCTTGTGCACCAGAAGGTTCACCCTGCCCTCGGGCCCGGGCCGCATCGAGTCGATGCCGAAATGCACGACGCCTTGCTCCGCCAGCCATTCGGTGGCGGCGACATTGACGCCGGAATTTTCACTCGCATATTCCTTGCCCGGAAAGGTGCGCGCGTGATGGCCGGTGCAGAGCAGTACGGTGCCGCCGTCCGGCACCGGCACGCCGGCCTTCTGCACCGCCGCTTCAAGATCGGAGGGCGCGATCTCGGCGCGCGGAGCGATGTGGCGCAGGTCGAGACAGATACCCGGCACGATGCAGTTCTCCAGCGGATATTCATTGATCGGCTGGCCCCGCATGTCGAAGTGCCTGGGCGCGTCGATATGCGTGCCGCCGTGGTCGGCCATCGATAGAAACATCGAGGAGAGGCCGTGGACGTTGCCGGAATCGGCAAACGATTCCTCGTGGGTCTTCCAGACACCATGGATGATCGGGGGATGCCCCGGATAACTCGGGGACCGGTGGTACAGTTCACGACTGAGATCAACGATCTTCACAAGCTTCCTTTACCGGGGTCTGTCGTGACCCGTGTCGATACCGGCCCGCCGCGATGTCCGGGTTACTGCCCATAAGCAAGCGTCTGTTCCGGGGCCCTGGCGAGGTCGACGATCACATTCGGGCCGGGCGCGTGCCCGGCACGAAGGGTGGACCGCATCAGCGCCGGCGCCCCGGCGCTTGACAAGCGGCACGCCGGGGCGAATATGAGACGAACGTACGTATCAGTCAAGCCGCGTGGGCCGAAGCCGTGATCGCCGAAGCAAGCAAGCTCGCCAAAGCAACCGGGACCGTCAAGGCAACCGCGAAGCCGGTGAAGCAGCGCCTGATCGACGCGGGGGAGCGCCTGTTCGCCGAGCATGGCTTGAACGGCGTCGGCATCCGCACCATCGCGGAAGCCGCCGATGTCAGCCTCGCGGCGCTCAACTATCATTTCGGCGAAAAGGAGAACCTGCTCGCCGAGATATTCGCCGAACGCGCCCGCCCGATCGCGGCGGAGCGGATGCGGTTGCTGGCGGAGATCGAGGCAAGCGGCACGATCACGCTTGAGCGCGTGATCGAGGCCTTCCTCCGTCCCGCATTCGGCGCCGGGTCGGAGGCGCGGTTCAAGCTGTTCGCCAAGCTTCGCGCCCGGCTCGCGACCGAGTCCGAGGCGTTCAAGGGGCGGATACGCGCCACCGCCTTCGACGAATCCAGTCGCCGCTACATTGCCGCGCTGCAGGCGCTGTTACCCGAACTTTCGCCGCAGGAGCTGGGTTGGCGATTCCATTTCCTTTTGGGCGCGATGCTCTACACGATGGCCGACGCCGGCCGGATCCAGTCGCTCACCGATGGAAAGTGCGATCCGGGCGACGTGCAGGCTGTCATGTCGCACATCGTGCCATTCATGGCGGCCGGCTTCAGGTCGGCGCCACCGCCGGGGTCAGTCCGCCGCAAGCCGCGAAAGAAATAACGCAACGCACCACATCACGGCCGCAAAAGCCAAGGCGCGGGTTTCATCGGCGCATCGGTGCTTCGCGGATGCCTCCCGGCAATTGTTCGCGGAGCAGTGGGGATGCCGCGGGGCAGGGCGGTGCGATCGGCAGACGATGCGGCTCGCGGCGCGGCGCCGGTGCGACGGGAAAGTGTGCAGGGCCGACCTAACGAGCCCTTGGAGGGATGGAATGGCAACGCGTCGCCTGGTACTGAAGCTCGCATCACTCGGGTCCATGCTCGCTGCGGCGCTCGCGCCCAGGCGCGCCGCGGCGCAAGCCGCCGAACCGCGCACCTATGTTCTCGTGCACGGCGCCTGGCATGGCGGCTGGTGCTGGCGGAAGGTCGCCGACCGCTTGCGCGATCAGGGCCACCGGGTTTTCACGCCGACCTTCACCGGGCTCGGCGAGCGCCGCCACCTCATCGGCCATCCGGACATAAGCCTCGATCTTTTCATCCGGGACGTCATCAACGTCATCGAAGCGGAGGAATTGAAGGACGTCTGTCTCGTCGGCCACAGTTTCGCCGGGCCGATCGTGAGCGGCGTGGCGGATCGCATTCCGAAGCGCTTGAAGCGTATCGTCTTCCTGGATGCGGTGATCCTGCAGAACGGCAATACGTTTCTCGACACCGTTGCGCCGGAACTGCGCGAAGCTGCCCTGAGGAGGATCCAGGAAATCGACGGCGTCCGGACCTTGCCGCCGCCGCCGAACGCCGCGGCCTTCGGCGTTACCGATCCCGAGGCGGCGGCATGGGTCGAGCGCAGACTCACTCCGCAACCAGCCGACGCCTACACAACTCCCTTGCAGCTCGCGCATCCGCTGGGCAACGGCCTGCCCGTCACCTACGTCCGCTGCATTGAGCCGATCTATCACGGCATGGATGCCAGCGGCGCCTATGCGAAGGCGCAAGGGTCCTGGCAATATGTCGAGCTTGAAACGGGCCACGACGCGATGGTGACCGCGCCCGATAGGCTCAGCGGCATGCTTGTCGGGCTCGGCTGAGGCGTTCGCCACTCGCATGCATCAGGTGCAGTCGCCGCCGGGCTGACCACCGCGGTGATGGCCGGGTTTTGCCGGGCGATCGCTTGATGGCGTCAGCCGGACCTCCGCCGGGATTGCATACGAACGTTCGTTCGTATATGGATCGTGCCGAGGGCCGATCGCCGCGGTGCCCGGTCGCCGGGCCGGGCCGGATGTGGTGGAGGGGGAGGTCATTGATGTCCAGTGTCTGCCAACCGGATGCCGAGTGGCTCGGCGCGTTCGACAACGCGAAGCTGACGCCGCGCTACTTCGTCACCATGGCGCTGCTGGTGCTGCAGGAAATGTTCGAGTTCTACGACCTGTTCCTGGCGGGCTATCTGGTTTCGGCGCTGGCGCCGTCTTGGCATCTTACCTATGGCATGTCGGCGATCATGCTGCTGAGTTCCGGCTTGGGCTCGATGGCAGGCGCGCTGCTGTTCGGCCGCTGGGCCGACCGTTTCGGCCGGCGTTCGCTGATGCTTGTGGGTGGGTTGCTGTTCTCGGCCGGTTGCGGCGCTTGCGCGCTGTTGCCGGAGAACGCGTGGATCGAATTTTCCATTCTGCGCTTCGTGGTGGGGGTCGGCTTTGCCGGCGCGGCGACAGTGCAGACCGCCCTGGTGGTGGAGATCACGCCGACGCGGCACCGCACTTTCCTGTCCAGCCTGATGGCGGCCCCGGTGGCGCTCGGAACCTTCCTCGCGGCGTTGCTTGCGGCCCATCTGATGCCGGTGATCGGCTGGCGCGGCCTCGCCGCCACCGGCGCGCTCCCCATCCTGGTGACGCTCGGCATCTGGCTGTGGGTGCCGGAATCGGTGCGCTGGCTGCTGACCCGCAACCGCATGGAGGATGCGCGGCGTGAAGCGGCGCGGCAACTGGGTGTAGATCCGGCATCGGTGCGCCTTCCTGCCACCCTTCCACAGCCGCCGGCGCCCACACCGTTCTCCGAGTTATTGCGCGACCGCGGACGGTTCTGGTGGGTGGTGGCCCTCTGGCTCGGCACGAGCATCAGTGCCTACGGCGTGACGCTGTGGGGGCCGACGATCGTTTCGCAGCTGCTGCGCATCCCGCCGGCCGAGGCCGCGGGCTATTTTGTCGGCCTCTCGATCGCCTCGTTCCTGGGCCGCATCCTGTTCTCCGTGCTGCCGGTGCGGATCGGGCGCCGCCGGTCAGGCGAAATCATGGGTTACGGGTCCGCCGTGATCCTGTTGCTTGCGGGCCTGCTGAACCAGCACTTTGTCGCGGGCTGGTCGGTGTTCGCGCTGCTGATCGTAGCGGGGGCCGCGGTCTACAGCGGCGGTTTTGCCAACATCGCGCCCTATACGGTGGAAGCGTTTCCGGTGCGGCTCGGCGCCCGGGCGGCCGGACTTGCCCAATCCGTCAATGGACTGGGCAAGATCGTCGGACCGCTGTTCCTCGCCCTGATCGCCGGAACAGGCGACGTGATTTCTCCCAAGGCCACGGCCGACGCCGCGCCAACCGCATTCATCTTCCTCGCGATCTGTTCGGCCGTAGCGGGGCTCGCCTGCACCCTGTTCCGGGTGGAAACGCACGGCCGGCCACTGAGCCTGTTGGCGGAGCCGAAGCAAGGGCCGGTGCCGGCCGTGCCTGACTTTGACAGCCAAGGTGCAGCCCAGCCTGCCGCCGCCTCACTACCGCCAACCTGACCTGGAGGTCGCCACCATGAACGAGATCATCTCCAACACCGCCATCGCCGCCGTCGGCACGCCGGCTCGATCGACGCGTGCCGACGGCATGCGCATCCTGTGGGACATGCCCATCCCGATGGACGACGGCGTCGTGCTGCGCGCTGACGTCTTCCTGCCGGACGCCCCCGGACGCTACGCCGCAATCCTGAGCTATGGCCCCTATGGCAAAGGCCTGTCGTTCCAGAGCGGCTACAAGAGCGCCTGGGATCGGATGGTCGCTGCCTACCCGGACATCGCCGAGGGCTCCTCCAACAAGTATCAGAACTGGGAGGTCGTCGATCCCGAGAAATGGGTGCCGGACGGTTTTGCGTGCGTGCGGGTGGACAGCCGCGGCGCCGGGCGTTCGCCGGGCGTGCTTGACACGATGTCCAGCCGGGAGATTCGCGACCTGTACGAATCCATCGAGTGGGCGGCGGCGCAGGACTGGAGCAATGGCAAGGTCGGCCTCAACGGCATTTCGTATTACGCGATGAACCAGTGGCGCGTCGCCGAACTTCAGCCCCCGCATCTGGCCGCGATCTGTGTATGGGAGGGCGCGGCCGACTATTACCGGGACGCCCGCCGCCACGGCGGCATTTATTGCCAGATGGGGGATTCGGTTTACAGCCGCCAGATCCTGCCGCTGCAGCACGGCTACGGCGAGCGCGGCGCCCGCAGCACCGTCACCGGCGAACTGGTTACCGGTCCGGACACCCTGACAGACGCGGAGCTCGCAGCCAATCGCAGCGACCCCGGGAAGGAAGTGTTGAGCCGCCCGCTGGACGGAGCCTTCTATCGTGAGCACTCGCCCGACTTCACTCGTATCGTTACGCCCCTGTTGTCCTCCGCCAACTGGGGTGGCATGGGGCTGCACACGCGGGGCAACTTCGAAGGCTTTGTGGCGGCTGCCTCCGCCCGGAAATGGCTCGAAGTCCACGGCGACACCCACTTCGCGCCGTTCTACCGGGACGCGGGCGTGGTGCTGCAGAAGCGGTTCTTCGGTTATTTCCTTCAGGGCAGGGACACCGGCTGGGATCGCCAGCCGCCGCTGCAGCTGCAGATCCGCCGTCCGGGCGAACACTTCACCGTGCGGAACGAGCAGGAATGGCCGCTGTCCCGCACCGAATGGACGCGGTTCTACCTCGATCCCGGCACGCTCGGGCTAGGCACGGAGCCGGTCGCGGGCGACAGCTTGTCCTACGACACGAAGGGCGACGGCATCACCTTCTCCCTGCCGCCGGCGAAAGAGGAAATGGAGATCACCGGCCCGGTGGCCGCCCGGCTGGTCGTGTCCTCCGACACCATAGACGCAGACCTGTTCCTGGCGCTCCGCCTGTTCGCCCCGGACGGGAAGGAAGTGCTGTTCATCGGCTCCAACGATCCGCGGGTGCCGATCGGCCTGGGCTGGCTGCGGGCTTCGCACCGCAAGCTCGACCCGGCGCGCAGCCTTCCGTACCGGCCCTTCCACTCCCATGACGAGCTTCAGCCGCTCACGCCGGGCGAGAAGGTGGTGCTCGACATCGAGATCTGGCCAACCTGTATCGTCGTGCCGCCGGGCTACACCCTGGCCCTCAACGTGCGCGGGTGCGACTATGACCACGGGCTGGGCGACATCGGGCTCGCCAACGCGCCTTACAAGATGAGCGGCGTCGGCCCGTTCCTGCATTCGGATCCGACCGATCGCCCGACTGCCCTGTTTGGTGGCGTCAACACGCTGCACTTCGAGGCCGGGCAAGAGTCATTTGTTCTGCTGCCCGTGATCCCTGCTGGCAAGGAATGATGGCCGCTCACGTCAGCAGCCGCGGCGCCCCGGAGCGGCAAGGCGTTGGCAGCCGACACCTGTCTGGCGAGCGATTTTATGAAGCCGGTCTTATGGGAAATGATGCGTTATTTGTCATTCCGGGATGCACCCTTGGCCGGCGACAGCCGGCCAAGGGTGCAGCTCCGGAATCATAACCGCTGCAGCAAATATGGATTCCGGGCTCGCCTATGCCGCGCTTCGCGCGTCGCGCGCGCCCGGGAATGACGGAAGTGGATTCATCGCTCGTTATTCCGGGCTCGCGCAAGAGCGCATCCCGGAATGACGAAATGTTACTGATGGTCGCCACCAGCCGATATGATTCGGACTTCGAAATCGCTTAAACCAGGTCCGCTTTTTCACTTACAACGCCTGACCAAACCGGGAAACGCACAAAATGAAACACCCCCGCACATCCGCGGTCTGGACCGCGGTTGCCGCCGCCATGATGATCGCCGCCGCGACGCCGTCGGGAGCCCAGCAGGCCTCTTGCACCATCGATATTCCCAAGCCCCTTACGTTCGAGCAATGGAAGGCCGAGGTGCAGACCCGCGCCGACCGCCAGATCTATCCCTTGATCGGCATCAAGGCCGATGAGGTGCGGGCCGCGCTGCCGCAGGCGACGGCCCCGGATTGCGATGCCTGGGCGCGGATCTGGATTGCAATCGGCGACCGCTATTTTGCCAAGGCCAGCCAGCAACTGCCGGCGGATCGCGCGGGCGCGGATGCCGACTTCTCGAGTGCGTGGCGCTACTACAGCCTGGCGCGATGGCCGACGCTGCTTTCCCCTGCCAAGCGGGAGGCATGGGACAAGGCAAAGCAGGCCTTCAACGAGCACGGCAAGCTGATGGATCCGCCGGCCAATACCATCCACATTCCCTTCGCCGACGGGCGGGACATCGTCGGCATCCTGCGGGTGCCCCGGGTTTCCGGTCCCGTACCGCTGCTGATCACGATCGGAGGCCTGGACGCCTGGCGCGACGACATGACGAGACGCTTCGATGCGCTTCCGGCCAACGGCTTTGCCTGCCTGGCGGTGGATGCACCCGGTACCGGAGACTCGCCGGTGAAGGGCGCCGGCGTGGAGGCTGACCGCATGTTTGCGAAGCTGATCGGCTGGGCGCAGGCCCAGCCCGGCTTCGACAAGGCCAGAATATTCGTCCATGGCGGAAGCATGGGCGGATACTGGTCGTCGCGGCTGGCGATCCTGGAAGCAGGGCGGCTGCGCGGCGCCATCGATCAGTCCGGTCCGATCGATCTGGCCTTCAACGTCGACATCGACGCGCCGAAGTCGCTGGCACCGAGCTTCTATCTCTCCGACGCGGTACCGTCGGTCACCTTCATGCTGGGCACCCGGCCCGAGGACACCGCCCGAGCCTGGCGCGCCATGTCGTTGCGCGCGCAAGGCCTGCTCGGCAAGCCGACGGTCCCGATGCTGGTGGTCGGCGGCGCCCGCGACCCACTGATTCCCACCGGCGACCTGTTTGCCATGCTGACCTCGGGCACCGCTCCGAACGAGGCCTGGATCCATCCCATGGGAATGCACATGGGGCGTGTCCCCGGAATATGGCGCGATGAGGAATTGCTGACCAAGGTCATGCTGCCCTGGCTGAAGCGGCAGGCGGCGGCGGAGTAACGGCCACCGGGCAGGGCGGGTTGAAGCCGAGCCGTCCGCCATAGCTTCTGCGGCGAAGGCGGAAGGCGTAACCCGCCATCTCGCGCCACCACAGCTCGTGCTTGCCGCTGCGGAAAAGCAAATCGTGGCCGTCGTTCACCGACGTGGCGGGATACGGCTTCGCCTCCATCCGGCCTACGATCCCGACAAATGCCGGCTTGATCGCACCGCCATCGGCGATCTATGCTGGCCGCATTAAAAAATGACCGTCCGCAAAAAACAGGACGGCGATAACAGCTTCAAGGGGAGGTTCAGTGCAATGAGCGAGCTCATTACGCGTCGCACCATATTGGCCGGTGGTGCGGCTGGCCTGCTGGCCGCCCCCTGGGTGGCGAGGGCACAGGCCACCACCTTGCGCATCGGAATGCAGAGCATCCTGTCGGGACCGATCGCGCTGCTCGGCACTTCCTCGCGCAACGCGCTGATGATGGAACAGGATCGCATCAACGCGGCAGGCGGCTTTCTCGGCCGGCAGATCGAGTTCGTGTTCCGCGATTCCAAGGGCCAGCCCCAGGAGGCGGCCCGCGTCGCCCGCGAACTGGTGAACAGCACGGGCTGCGAGCTGCTGGTCGATGCCGAGGCCTCGTCGGCGTCCTTCGCGGTCCAGGAAGTGGTCCGCGACCTCGGCGTCGCCTGCATCCACACCAACAGCGAAACCTCGTCGCTGACCGCCGACCCCAAGATCCGCGCCCCCACCGCCTTCCGCGTCGCGCGCCAGGGCGTGCATGACGCCGTGGCCGGCAGCATCTATCTGGCGGAATTCGCCAAGGTCAAAAAACTCGACAAGTGGGCGACCTGCTCGCCGGACTACGCCTATGGCCGCGACACCACCGCGCAGTACCTGCAGTTCTTCAAGCAGTTCAAGCCGGATATCGAGGTCATCGCCGAGGCCTGGCCCAAGCTCGGCCAGCCCGACTTCACCGAAGTCATCACCAAGCTGCTGCAGGCCAAGCCGCAGGCGCTGTTCACGCTGCTCTATGCCGGCGACCTCTCGGCGTTCGTCAACCAGGGCAACATCTATGCGCTGTTCTCGCAGATGACGGTGGCGACGCCGAATGTCGACTATCCCGTGATGGCCGCCATCAAGAATCTGCCGGCCGGCATCCAGTCGGCGACGCGCTATCTGGAGACCTTCCCGGATACGCCCGCCAACAGGCAATGGGGCGAGGCCTACCTCAAGAAGTGGAACGAGCGGCCGACCAACTGGTCGTGGCAGAACACGGTGGCGATGCAGTTCTACGAGAAGGCCATCAAGCAGGCCAACTCGCTCGATGGCAAGGCGCTGGCCGCGGTACTCACCGGCATGAAGATCGACACGCCGTTCGGTGCCGACGGCACCATCACCATGCGCGATGACCACACCACGATCGGCTACGCCATCGGCTGGGGCCAGACCACCCCGAAGGAGCCGTTCATCGTCGATGTCAAGGCCGCGGACTGGGGCAGGATCATCGAGCTTGAGACGGAGTGGAAGAAGCAGCACAATTACATCTGAGTTTCGATGGACCTCGATGCGCTCGGCGCCTGCCTGATGACGTCGGCCTGTGTGGTCACCCAGACCACCAGCGGGCTGATCGTTGGCATGTTGCTGTTCCTGGTCGCCGCCGGCCTCACCCTGATCTTCGGCGTGCTGAAGATCGTCAACTTCGCGCACGGCACCTTCTACATGCTGGGCGGCTATGTCGCCTATTCCACCATCGGTGCCACCGACAGCTATGCGCTGGCGGTGCTGTCGGGGGCGCTGGCGATGGCGGTGGCCGGCGTGCTGTTCGAACGCGTCCTGATCAGCCGCGTCTACGGCGCCAACGTGCTGATGCAGCTCTTGATCTGCTACGCCGTGGTGCTGATCTTCGACGACCTCGTGAAGATCGTCTGGGGTCCCGAATTCCACGCCATGGGGATGCCGCCGGCGTTCCAGGTGCCGCCCTTCATCATCGCCGGCGGCGTGGTTCCGCCGTTTTACGGGGTGCTGATCGGCATCGCCGCGCTGATCGCGATTCTGCTCAGCCTCGGGCTGTCGAGGACACGGTTCGGCAAGACGGTGCGCGCCGCCGCGGTCAACCCGCAGATGGTTTCGGCGCTGGGCGTCAATACCACGGTGCTATTCGCCGATCGTCTTCGCCATCGGCGGCGGGCTGGCGGGGCTGGCCGGCGCGCTCGCCGCGCCGGTGCGCTCGCTGTCGCCCGGCATGGGCTTTTCGATCCTGATCGAGAGCTTCATCGTCACCGTGATCGGCGGCATGGGCTCGATCGCCGGCGCGCTGGTCGCGGCGCTGATGATCGGCATGGTCCGCGGCTTCGGCACCATCGGTTTCCCGAAGTTCACCGACGGGCTGATCTACATCGTCATGATTGCCATGCTGCTGCTGCGCCCGCAGGGCCTGTTCGGTCGGCGGTTATGAGGAGCTACCCGGCGTTGCGCGATGCGGCGATCGCCGCCCTTGCCCTGATCGTCGTGCTGGCGATCCCGCTTGTTGCATCGCAGCCCCGCCTTCGAGGATTTCATCATCCGCCTCAGCGCCATGGCGCTGTTTGCGACCTCGCTCAACCTGCTGGTCGGCAACACCGGCATGGTCTCGTTCGGCCACGGCATGTTCTACGGCCTCGGCGCCTATGCCTTCGCGCTGACGATGCAGATGACGGACCTATCGCTGCCCGCTGCCTTCGTGCTGGCGGTGCTGGTCACGGCCTTTGCCGCGCTTTGCGTCGGCGCCATCTGCGTCCGCCTCGGCACCGACTACTTCGCCTTCATCACGCTGGCGGTGCAGATGCTGTTCTACAGCATCATCATCTCCTGGCAGAGCCTCACCGGCGGCGACCAGGGCCTGCGCGGCGGCATCCCGCGCCGCGAGATATTCGGCTTCGAGCTCGCCTCGCAGCTTCATCTCTACCAGTTCTGCGCGATCGTGGCGGTGCTCGGCCTGCTGGCGCTGCGCCACATCTCGGCGAGCCCGTTCGGCCAGACGCTTGCGCATGATCCGCGACAACGAGAACCGCGCCAGCTTCCTCGGCATCGTGCTGTGGCGCGCCCGGCTCTGGCGCCTTCACGATCGCCGGCGCCTTCGCCGGGCTGGGCGGCGTGCTGGCGGCGCTGTTCGTCTCCGGCGCCTATCCCGAACTCGCCGACTGGCCGAATTCCGGCCAGGCGATCTTTGCCGTGATGCTGGGCGGCGTCAACAGCTTCCTCGGCCCCGTGCTCGGCGCGATGATCCTGCTGGCGCTGAACGATGTCGTGACCCGCTTCACCGAATATCATGGGCTGGTGCTGGGCCTCGTGATCCTGGCCTTCGCGCTCGGGCTGCGCCGCGGCGTGCTGGATTTTCTCAGGCTGGCCTGGCCCGGACGCGCGCGATGAAGCTCGAGATCAAGAAATCTCACCAAGGCGTTCGGCGGCCTGCGCGCCATCGACGAGGTGTCGCTTGATTTTCCGTCGGGATCGCTCTCGGCGGTGATCGGTCCGAACGGCGCCGGCAAGAGCACCTTCTTCAACCTGATCAGCGGCGCGTTCCCCGCCGACTCCGGCCAGGTGCTGCTCGACGGCCGGGAGATCCTCGGTCTGTCCCGGACCGAACGGATGCACCGGGGCATCGCGCGGGCCTTTCAGGTCGCAAGCTGCTTTCCGACCATGACGGTGGCGGAGAACCTGATGGCCGCCGTCACCGCCCATCTCGGCCGCTGGGGCAATCTCTCCCACCGCTTTCCGCCGCCCGGCGTGCGCGAGCGCGCCGAGGCGGTGATGGAGCTGGTGGGCCTGACACAGGTCGCCAACGTCAGGGCCGCGATCCTCTCCCACGGCGACCAGAAGCTGCTCGATATCGCCATCGCGCTGGCGCTCGAACCCAGGGTGCTGCTGCTCGACGAGCCGACCGCCGGGATGGGCCCCGAAGAGCGCTGGCGCATGATCGAACGGGTACGGGGACTGTGGCAGCAGCGCGCGCTGACGCTGATCTTCATCGAGCACGACATGGACATCGTGTTCCAGATCGCGGGCACCATCCGCGTGCTGTGCTACGGCCGGGTGCTGGCCGAAGGCACGCCCGACCAGATCCGCAACAACCAGGCGGTGATCGACGCCTATCTCGGCACCGAGGCGGACGCGGCATGACCGACCTGTTGCGCGCCGAGGGAGTGAGCGCCTTCTACGGCGCCAGCCAGATCCTGTTCGATGTCGATCTGGCCCTGAAGCAACGCCATACGCTGGCGCTGCTCGGGCGCAACGGCGCCGGCAAGAGCACGACCCTGAAGACGCTGGCGGGAATCGTGCCGGCGCGGGCCGGCCGGATCTTTTTCGCCGACCGCGACATCACCCGCGCGCCGCCGCATGCGCGCGCCCGGCTCGGCCTCGCCTACGTGCCCGAGGACCGCCAGGTGTTCCCCGAGCACAGCGTGGAGGACAATCTTTCGATCGCGGGCAAGAGCGGTCCCGATGGACGGCGGGACTGGGCGCTGCCGCGGATCTGGCAGACCTTCCCGTTGCTGGCGGCTCTGCGCTCGCGCCAGGCCGGCCGGCTGTCCGGCGGCGAGCAGCAGCTGCTGGTGATCGCGCGCGCTTTGATGGGAAATCCCCTGGTCCTGCTGCTCGACGAACCCAGCGAGGGTCTCGCCCCGATCGTGGTCGCCACCATCGGCAAGGTGCTGCGGGAACTCGGAGCCAGCGGCGCCACCATCCTGCTGGCCGAGCAGAACATGCATTTCTGCTCGCGGATCGCCGAACAGGCGCTCGTCATCGACAAGGGAAGGGTGGTGCATCGCCAGGACACCGCAGGCCTTGCCCGGAATGAAGATATCCGCCGGCGCTATCTTGCGATGTAGCGGTTCCGTGTCGCCGGGTGCGCGTGAAGCGTATCGATGAAAGCGAGCCATTGTTTGTCATGAAGGGATGCGCTCGCGCTGGCGATAGCCGGCTGAGCGCGGAGCTTTGCGGCGTCCGTCACGCTATTCTGCATCGAACCGAACCAGCCGGGTGCGCTGTCCGCGGGAGGACGGCGGCGGCGGCGAGGGAAGGGCAAGTCCTCGGCACGAAATTTCCTGCGGCAACGCCAAAAGTGTCTGTTGGCTGTCATTGCGAGGAGCGTCAGCGACGAAGATCCGCTCTTTGCGTTGTGGGCACACATGGATTTGCTCGGTCTGCGCCGGGCCCGTTCGGAAGAAGAGGCCGGTCACACGACCAAATATTGTCTTGAAGGCACTTCGGTGCGAGCCTGCGAGCGAGAATCGGTGCCCGGCCGGCCCCGTCATGCGGCGCCGCGCTGCGCCCGGCGCACGATGTGCCGGCCGCTCACCGTAGCAACCCACTGAACTCAACTTGCGCCCTCGAAAAAAGAGCCGCTCATGCCAGTCGACAGGATCAAGCAATCCGCCAAGGCCGGAAACCTCGTACTGAAGGCCGATGTCGAGGCGCTGCTGCTCGAGCTCGGTGTCGAGCCGGTCCGCCATGGCGGCGGCACGCTGGCCGCGAAAACCCCGATCACCGGCGAAACCGTGGCGCAGGTCAGGGAGTCCACCGCCGCCGAGGCGACCATGGCGATCGAACAGGCGCACGCGGCCTTCCTCGAATGGCGTCTGGTCCCGGCTCCCAGGCGCGGCGAACTGGTGCGGCTTCTTGGCGAAGAGCTGCGCGCCGGCAAGCGCGCGCTCGGCCGGCTGGTTTCCATCGAGGTCGGCAAGATCGAAACCGAAGGTCTTGGCGAGGTCCAGGAGATGATCGACATCTGCGACTTCGCTGTCGGTCTTTCCCGGCAGCTCCATGGCCTGACGATGGCCACCGAGCGCAGCGAGCACCGCATGGCGGAGACCTGGCATCCGCTGGGTGTCACCGGCATCATCTCGGCTTTCAATTTTCCGGTCGCGGTCTGGTCGTGGAATGCCGCGCTGGCCCTGGTCTGCGGCAACAGCATCGTCTGGAAGCCATCGGAAAAGACGCCGCTGACGGCCCTGGCGACGGAAGCGCTGTTCGGCCGTGCCCTGAGCCGCTTCAGGGCCGACGGCGGCCCGGCGCCCGACGGGCTGTCCGCCGTGCTGGTCGGGGGACGCGGGATCGGCGAGGTGCTTGTCGACAACGCCAGGGTTCGCCTGGTCTCGGCGACCGGTTCGACCGCCATGGGACGCACCGTCGCTGCGAAGCTGGCCCGGCGCTTCGCCCGGGCCATCCTGGAACTCGGCGGCAACAATGCGGCGATCGTCGCGCCGACCGCCGATCTCGACCTGACGCTGCGCGGCGTCGCCTTCGCGGCGATGGGCACGGCGGGCCAGCGCTGCACCAGCCTGCGCCGGCTGTTCGTTCACGACAGCATCTATGATAGCTTCATGCCGCGCCTGAAGCAGGTCTATGCGTCGATCTCCGTCGGCAACCCGCTCGCCGGCAATCTGGTAGGTCCCCTGATCGACGGCCTCGCCTATGAGGCGATGCAGCATGCCCTGGCCGAAGCGAGGGCTGCGGGTGGTGCGATTGTCGGGGGAGAGCGCGTCGCCGTCGAAGGTGCTGAGGATGCGTTCTACGTCCGCCCGGCGCTGGTCGAGATCGGCGGGCAAATCGGACCGGTGGAACGGGAAACCTTCGCGCCGATCCTCTATGTCATGAGGTACAGCGACTTCGATGCCGCGCTCGAGGTGCACAATGCCGTTGCGCACGGACTGTCGTCGTCGATCTTCACCAACGACCTGCGCGAGGCCGAGGCCTTCCTGTCGGCGCGCGGCTCCGATTGCGGCATCGCCAACGTCAACATCGGACCTTCCGGCGCCGAGATCGGCGGTGCCTTCGGCGGCGAGAAGGACACCGGCGGCGGGCGCGAATCCGGCTCCGATGCCTGGAAGGCCTATATGCGCCGCGCCACCAACACCATCAATTATGGCCGCACGCTGCCGCTCGCCCAGGGCATCACGTTCGACGTGGCTTGAGGGGGGACCGTCATCGACGCACTGCGTTCCTGAAGCCCCTGCGCTTGTCGCGAACCGTGTTCATCGCGGCTCGGCCGCGCGCCGCGGACGACGGAAAATATGATCCCCGCCGCCTTCAGCCAAACTTCGCGGCCTGAAGCGCTGCGTATCGCCTGAGAATCCCAGATCGCCCGGGCGGGAGGGCGCATAGGCGGCGCGTTCGCGGGCCAGCACGGTATTGGCATCGAGCGACCAGATCGGCACCGCGACGTCGCCGGGGATGCCGCCCATCAGTTGCAGCGAAAGATAGCGCAGGCAGCAGACGCGCAGGAACGAGGTGAAGTTCAAGACCTCGCCACGGGCTTCGACGACTTCGTCGTAGAGTTTGGTGATGAGCCGGTTGACGCTCATGCCGTCGCGCCGGCCGATTTCGCCCAGCACATGCCAGAACAGGTTTTCCAGCCGGATGCTTGTCACGACACCGTGCAGCCGCATCGACCGGGTGGTGGTCTCGTAAAGCATCGGATCGGCGCCAACGAATATCTTGCACATGAGCCCCTCGGCTATCCCGGCGGTTATGATGCAATCGTGAAGCGCAAGCTTAGCCTCGTCACCGACGGGCCGCCACCTCTTTCCCTTCCGCGGTTCCCTTGAGCTCGAGCTCACGCGGGACCTGTGTAGTAACGGGTTGCTACGCGCGGGGGATGGGCTTGCTTGACCGGCAAAACTTCGATCGGCGCGGCGGTAGCAATCGGCTGTTACCCGTCGCGCGGCGATCGCGCGTAGCCTGGTTTTGCCCGCGCACAAGGGCAGGGCGTCGATGGCGCTTCCAATCCGGAACCACAGGGAGGAAGGCATGAAAGACCACGCAGAAGAGCGTCAGGTGTGCCGACCGCGGCCGGCGCCATTTTTTGAAAGCAGCAGGGATCGCCGGGGTCGGGCTCGCCTGGCTCGATAGCCGCACGATGACCATCGCTGCAGAATCGTCAAGGCAGGAAACAACAGGAGCACGGCCAATGAATCCGAAAACCACAGCCATCGTTCTGATCGAATACCAGAACGACTTTACCACGCCGAATGGGGTGTTTCACGACGGCGTCAAGGGCGTGATGCAATCCAACAACATGCTCGCCAACACCGTCGCGTTCGTGAACAGGGCCCGCGCCGGCGGCGCCACCGTGATGCATGCACCCATCAGCTTCGCGGAAGGGTACGGGGAACTCACCGCCAACCCTTACGGAATCCTCAAGGCAGTCGTCGACAACAAGGCGTTTCGCAAGGGATCGTGGGGCGCGGCCATCGTCGACGTGCTGAAGCCGCAGCCGGAAGACATCGTGATCGAAGGCAAGCGCGGCCTCGATGCATTTCCCAGCACCAATCTCGATTTCATCCTGCGCAGCAAGGGGATTCAGACCGTCGTGCTGGGCGGCTTTCTCACCAATTGCTGCGTGGAGTCCACCATGCGCAGCGCCTATGAACGCGGATTCGATGTCGTCACGCTGAAGGACTGCACGGCCGCGCTGAGCGGGGAAGAGCAGAACATGGCGCTGGCGCACAATTTCGCGATGTTCTCCCGGCCGATGAACCACGACGAGGTGCTGAAGCTGCTCGGTTGAGTTGGGGAATCCGGGGCGGCGCCAGCCGCCGCCCCGGCAACCATCCTGCGCGTCGGCGCGAGCCTGACGGAGTCCGGGGCGGATTTGCCCGACAGGCGGCCGTCAAAAGGATGCGATGGTCCGAGCGGGACCGCGGACCATTGACAAGATTCGGCAGCAGCAGCTTCCGACCTGCAAGAAATCACGAATGCGTCAACTACGGCCAAAAACTCGTCGATATCTCGCGGCATGAGGCGCGATGGGATTCCCCGGTGGACGGCCATGCTGCATCGGTCTACATCACGCGGGGCGCCGGGGGCGCCAGTGCGAGGAGTGCAAATGGCGCGGCGCCACCGGAACCTCAATGTTCTGCTGCCTTGTTTCGCCGTGCTCGGCGTCATGTTCGGGCTGGTGGCCTACGCGCCGGCGCTGTACCGCGCATTCTGCGGCGCAACCGGTTACGGAGGGACGACGCAGCGGGCGTATTCCGACCCGACCGCCGCCTCCGACGATACCGTCACCGTTGCGTTCGACAGCAACGTTGCGCCTAATCTGCCATGGCGATTCGAACCGGAGCAGCGCTCGGTGACCGTTCACCTCGGCGAACAGAAGCTGGTGTTCTTCACCGCCGAGAATCTCAGCAACGAGTCGATCGTCGGACACGCGACGTTCAACGTCACGCCGGAGTCGAGCGGCGTGTATTTCAACAAGATTCAATGCTTCTGCTTCAATGAGGAGCGTCTCGACCCGCATCAGAAAGTCGAAATGCCCGTCGTGTTCTATGTCGATCCGGCATTTGCGAAGGATTTCGACAATACCCACGTCGACACGATCACGCTCAGCTATACGATGTTGCGCTCGGTGAACCCCGATCAGGCCAAGAATCTTTCGCGGTTCGAGCCTGACGCGGCGCCGGATGCGGTTCATGGCGAGCAGCTTTTCACCGAACGCTGCACCGCCTGTCACGCGATGGACGGCAACAAGAGCGGCCCGATGCTGGGCGGCGTGTTCGGCCGCAAGGCCGGCTCCGTTGCCGGCTACCATTATTCGCAGGCGCTGGAGCGCGCCGCTCTCAGCTGGTCTGCGGATAGTCTCGACCAATGGCTGGCCGACCCGAAGAAATTCCTGCCCGGCGCACGCATGCCGGTTCGCGTGCTCGACGCTCCGTCCCGGCGCGATCTCGTCGCCTATCTGCAGAAGGAAAGCCACGAGCGCAACCACCGCACCGGTTCGAAGGCGCCTGGATCAAACGGGGAATACTAGAATTCCGGTATCCCGCGACCGGGTCCCGCGGCCTCGTCAGGCGATAGGCGAAAAGACGCGCTGCCTGGGACTTTCTCGGGGCCTGCGTGCGTGAATGGATTGGTGCCCTGGCCGGAATCGAACAGCTACCAATAACACCGTGAAATAGGGCTTTCCATGAACCACCCCGAATCGATACTCACAGCGTTACTCACAGGATTTTTGGTTTTCTTTCGAGCCCAATTCGGTTCGCATTCTATCGGTGCTACCACAACCGTCCGTTAGAAATTTCCATGGTTCGGCCGGATTGTCCATCAGCGAACTGCTATGCGCACCTTTGCAGCCCGGTGGGCGTTCGATCATGGCACGGAGACAGCGGGCGCGGACGCGCCGCTCCCCGTCATGCACCCGCGAATTCAGCTCTTCTTGATGAGCTTGGCCGGATCTTCTCCGTAAGGCGGCGAATAGATCACCAGTAGCTTGATACGTTCGCTAGTCACCTTGATCGAGTGAAACACGTGCGGAGGATAATACAGCATATCCCCGGCGCGAATATGATGCTCCTTGCCATCAATCTCCGCGATGGCTTCGCCTTCGAGAATGTAGGTGGCTTGCTCAAGGTCGGGATGAGCGTGCGCCGGCGAGCCTTCGTTGCGTTGAATGTCGCCGAGCGAGATCTCCATATATCGCGCGCCGTTTATCTTTGGACCGATCAGGCGCGTATTCGTTGTGCCGGTATGATTAGCCGGGCTATACGATGGCATTTCCGAGGGCCGGATCACATAGGGCGAGGGCTGCCTGTTGTCTTCGGACATTCGATAGTTCCTTTCTTTGCGATCGGCAGGCATTCGCGAATGACAGCTAAGCCGCGCGTCTATTGTCCTCGCCGGTGGCGACGACGGTTTCAGACCCGGCCGGCAACTCGATCGCCGATCCCTTTCGGCGACCGAGAGCATACAAGGCAATGCCGGAGGCCATTCCGAACACCGCAATGCTGCCAAGGCCGTGGCGGAAGTCGCCGGTCATGTTCTTCAAATAGCCGACAAACCAAGGTGTCAAAAATCCACCCAGTATCCCCATGGCGCTGATCGCGGCCAAACCACCCGCTGCGGCAGCGCCCGACAGGAAAGAGGGTGCGATGGTCCAGAATACCGGTGCGAAGGACAATGTTCCGGAGACTGCGATGGCAAGCGCCGCCACGCGCGCCGTCGGGTCGGCAATGGATACTGATAGAAGCAGCCCGGCACCGCCGATGAAAGTTGCCATGGCAGCATGCCCGTAACGTTCCTGATGTTTATCGGAACGCCGGCCCCACCAGATGACGCAAATCAGGGCGCAGGCACTTGGAATTGCGGCGACGAATCCTGTTTGAATATTCGTCAACCCGAATCCCTTGACGATCTGAGGCAGGAAGAAGCTGATGCCGTTGTTCAGGCAAACGTTGGAGAAGTAGATCAGACCGAGAAACGCGACCCATGGATTGGTCAGCGCCTGCAGTACCGAGTATTTACGCTTCTGCTCACGCTGTTGCTGTTCGGCCTGCAGGCGATCGACCAGCCACTCGCGCTGATCCGCGCCCAGCCAGTTTTTGGCGTCCGAAGCGCGATCCTGAAGATAGAATGCGACCACGGGGGCGAGCAGCAAGGCCGGCATCCCTTCGATGAGATAGAGCCACTGCCAGCCGCGCAGACCCGCCAATCCGTCCAGCGATAGCAGCATCCCCGAGATCGGCGACCCGATCATTCCGCTGATTGGAATGGCTGCGAAAAACATGCCGAGAACCCGTCCGCGATAGGCTGCTGGAAACCACAGCGTCAGAAAAAAGAATATCCCGGGCTGGAAGCCGGCTTCCGCCGCGCCGAGCAGAAAACGCAACATGTAGAAACTGTGCTCTCCCTGGATGAAGGCCATGCCCGTGGCGCACAGGCCCCAGGTAAAAATGATTCGGGCGATCCATCGGCGGGCGCCGAATATGTACAGCATCAAATTCGACGGAATTTCAAAGAAAAAATACCCCACGAAGAAAAGCCCTGCGCCGAAACCGAAAGCCGCTGAATTGAGCTTTAGGTCACCGTTCATCTGGAGGGCGGCGAAGCCCACATTCACACGGTCGAGAAAATTGATGAAATAGCAAAACATCAGAAACGGCACGAGGTGACGCGTAACCCGCCGCATGGTGCTTTGTTCGATGCCCGAACGATCCGAAGCGACGGCTGCGGCGTCACAATTGGAGGGATCTCCCCCGGAATTATGCCCTGGGATGCTGCTCATGTTTCCAACCGTTTTGTCGTACCGTTGCGTCAGCCAAAAAACTATGGCATCAATTCCGGCATCGTCATAGCGAAATTATTTTCGCTATAGCGAATTGGTGCCCTTGGTCTGGAATTGTTCGTGGCTGAAATCGAGGATCGGGCAGATGTCGAACGGGGCACCGGCGATGGCAACGCAAGCGAGTGACTCATGGCAATTGCCGACGGAGCGGCCCACGGGTCCGCTCGCCGGTGTTCGCGTCCTCGATCTGACGACCGTGGTGATGGGCCCCTCGGCCACACAGCTGCTGGGCGATCTCGGAGCCGACGTCGTCAAGATCGAAACGGCGGGCGGCGATTCGATGCGCTGGATCGGTCCCTGGCGCAAGGCGGGCATGGGTCCGTTGTTCATGAATGCCAATCGGAACAAGCGCAGCGTCGTGCTCGATCTCAAATCTCCAGGCGACAAGAGCTCGGCGATGGCGCTGGCCCGGCAGGCCGACGTGCTGGTGTCCAATGTACGCCCCCAGGCGCTCGGCCGTCTCGGTCTCGACTATGAGGGTGTCCGCGAAACAAACAGCCGGATCATCTATTGTGCTGCCGTCGGCTATGGATCGGATGGCCCGGAATCCGGCAAAGCTGTTTATGACGACCTGATGCAGTCAGCGTCCGGCATTGCCGGTCTGTTCGGTGTGGTCGATGGCGCCCCCCGATATGCGCCCCTGAATATTTGCGACCGCATTGTCGGTCTGTACGTCGCGAATGCCGTAACCAGCGCGCTCTTCCATCGTGCGATGACCGGTGAAGGTCAGGAAATCGAAGTGCCAATGTTTGAAACCATGGCCCAATTTGTGCTTGCCGATCACATGGGCGGTGCTGCGTTCATACCGGCGGCCGGTGAAATGGGATATCGGCGGCTGCTGTCGCGCACGCGCGGTCCCTATGCTACGCGCGACGGATATTTGTCGCTCGTCGTCTACACCGACAAGCACTGGAAGGCCTTTACGAACGTTGTCGGCTGCCCCGATCTTATGGATACGGACGAACGCTTCCGTTCGCAGGAAACCCGCACGCGGCATGCTGAAGACGTCGGCCGCTTCCTCGCCGGCCATCTCATAACGCGAGACAACAAGGGCTGGCTGGATGTTCTGCATGGAATTGACATTCCGGCCTGCCCGGTCAATGCGATCGACGACCTGATCGAGAATCCGCACCTAAAGGCAGTCAAGTTTTTCGAGGAGATGGATCATCCCACCGAGGGCAGGGTCAGGGTCTGCCGTTATCCGGTTCGGTTCAGCATTTCTCCCGCGTCAGTTCGACGGCTCGCGCCCAATCTCGGCGAACACAACGCAGAGGTTTTAGGCTCACCGCCATCGAGCGATGCAACGCCGCTCGCGCAAGACAATGTCGCGAACGTCATTTTGTGACAGGTTCGTGCCAACTGCCAGGTCCGTTCATGCGGTGCGCCTTAGCAAGGAGCAAGACCGATGAGTGACGGGACACGCCCGGAAATCGGGATTGAACGCAAGGGCCTGTCCTTGTGGATATGGATCGATCGTGAGGAGCGTCGCAACGCGATCAATCCGGTGGTCATCGCGGGAATTCATTCCGCCGTTCAGACGGCGATGACGGATCGTGATCTGCGCGCCATCGTGCTGACAGGGGCCGGCGACAGGGCTTTCTGCGCGGGCGCAGACCTGAGTAAGGGGACCGATATATTCCAGGCCATGCCTGATGAGCCGACGACCGATTTCGGTCGCCTGGCTCGCGCTGTGAAATCGCTCAGTATTCCGCTGATAGGCCGTATCAACGGCGATTGCGTCGCGGGAGGAATGGGGCTGATGGCGCTTTGCGATCTGGCCATCGCTGCGGACAACGCGCGATTCGGGCTTCCTGAAGTCAAGGTCGGCGTATTCCCGATGCAAGTGTTGGTAATGCTGCGCGGCATGATGCATTCCCGGCATATCAACGAACTGTGCCTGACGGGAAAATTGATCCCGGCAGCGCGGGCGCTCGAAATGGGCGTCGTCAATGAAGTTGTGCCGTATAGTGAACTCGACGATCGGATCGAGAAGCTGCTTGCGCAATTGCAGGCGGCGTCCCCGGCTGCGGTGCGGCGAGGTAAGCAAGCCATCTTTGCTATGGAAATGATGGCTTTCCACGAGGCATTGGCATTCGCTGAGGCCCAAATCGCCATCGCCTCGAAGAGTGGCGACGCCGCGGAGGGACTCGCGGCATTCAACGAAAAGCGCAAACCGCGATGGATGGACGGGGAAGGAAGTGCAAGTAAATGAGTGAGCGTCTTGTCCGCATCGGAGGCGCCTCGGGCGCCTGGGGCGATAGCCCGCGCGCGATACCGCAACTGCTGCGCGCCAAAGTCGACTATCTGATGATGGACTATCTTGCGGAAGTGACAATGTCGCTTCTCGCCCGCGCAAGGATGAAAGACCCGGCAGCAGGTTTCCCGCTCGACTTTGTGGACTATTTGCATGAGACATTGCCGGAGATTGCACGGAGCAATATCCGGATCGTTTCAAACGCGGGGGGTGTAAATCCGCGCGCCTGCAAGGCCGCGCTTCAGGCCATCTGTGCTGAACTCGGTATCTCTCTTATGATTGCGGTGGTCGAAGGGGACGACGTTCTGCCCATGACCGAGAAGCCGTGCGGACAAAATATTCGCGAGGCGGTATCGGGCGCAAAACTTCCAGCACGGCTGCTGACGGCCAACGCCTATCTTGGCGCGTTGCCCATCATGACCGCACTGGATAATGGCGCCGATATCGTCATCACCGGCCGGTGTGCCGACAGTGCACTTGCGCTCGGGATTCTGATGCACGAGTTTCAATGGTCGCCGAAGGATTACGATCGGCTGGCGGCCGGCAGTCTGGTCGGCCATCTGCTGGAGTGCGGTCCGCAAAGTACGGGCGGTTTGTACACCGATTGGGAAAAGGTGCCGGATTGGCACAATATCGGCTACCCGATCGCCGAGTGCTCCGCCGACGGCAGCTTCGTCCTTACCAAGCCCGACGACACCGGCGGACTGGTGACGCCGGGCACCGTAGCGGAGCAAACGCTTTATGAGATCGGCGATCCCCAAGCCTATGTGTTGCCTGATGTCGTCGCAGACTTTTCCAACGTGCAGTTAACCCAGATCGGATTGAACCGGGTACACGTGACCGGCGCGCGCGGCCGCCCCGCGACCCGATATTACAAGGTGTCAGCGACCTATCAGGATGGGTATCGCGCGGTGGCGACCGTCTCCATCGTAGGAAAAGACGCCGCGCGCAAAGCGCGTCGGACCGCCGAAGCCCTGTTGGCGCGCGCGCGCCTGATGTTCGACGAGTGGGGAATCGCGGATTTCACCTCTACGCACATCGAGGAACTTGGTGCCGATGCGGCCTACGGAATTGACACAAGTCTAAGTGCGACCCGCGAAGTGTTGTTGCGTCTTGTTGTCCTCCATCAAGATCGTAAAGCGATTGATTTGTTCGCGCGGGAGTTGGGATCGGTCGGTATCTCCTTCGCGCCGGGCACTACCGGAATCTATGGCGGACGACCCAGAGCCGTGCCGTTCATTCGGCTCTATACCTTTTTCATCGAGAAGACGGCGATCGCACCCCCGCGTGTGCTGCTTGACCACGAAACAATTGTAGTCGATATACCGCCCGGTGAGGCTACCGATGAACTTTCGACTGAGTTGGTGTGCCCGGCGGCCGCTGAAATGCCGGAAGGGCCAACCGTCAAAATACCTTTGATCCGGCTGGCCCATGCCCGATCAGGCGACAAGGGCGATTCCTCAAACGTTGCCATCTTCGCCCGTGATCCCGCTTACCTTCCCATCTTGCGATGCCAGTTGACGGCCCAACGTATGGCGAGACATTTTCGGCTGCTTGCCGGTGGTCCCGTTCGCCGGTATGAGGCGCCCGGACTTCACGCATTCAATTTCGTGATGGAGAACGCGCTTGGCGGCGGCGGAATGGCTTCGTCCCGGATCGATCCGCAAGGCAAGGCATTCGGGCAAATGGCATTGGAAATGATGATAAGTGCGCCTGTTGCGCTCCTGGCCGACATTGAATGGGCATGAACTCGCCCCAGTCCGGGCGGAGTCGATGAATTCGCAGCTCCGAACTAGGCGACTTCCAGACGCATCTCCAGTTGCCTGCACGTATCGATCAGCAATTTGGCCATCCGCTCCAGGCGAGGTTCGATTCGAGAGGTCGGCCCGGCGATTGTGATAATGTAAGCGGAACCGTTCCAGGTGAACGGCGAGGAGAGTGTGGTCACGGCGTCCTGACTTTCCTCGCAATTGAGAAACCAGCCTCGTCTTTTCCCAATCTCGATGTCCTTCCGAAGGGCTGTCTTCGACGTGATGGTGTTTTTTGTAAGCGCTTTCAGCGCTATGGATTTCAGGCAGCGTTCCAATTCCCGATCTGGTAAGCTTGACAAGATCGCTTTTCCGCCGGACGTGGCGTAGAGGCTTCGGACGCGGTCCCCGACATTCGCCAGAAACCGGAGCGGATGCGAGGGCTCAAACGTCAGCAGATAAGTGGCCTGGAGCCCGCTCACCTTTGCCAGCAGCACCGACTCGTCCAGTGTGTCCCGCATGGTGCGCAGCAGAATATCGGCACGCAGGGCAACGGGATCGTGATCGGTAATCGTCCTTGCGAGATCAAATAGACGACGCGTCGGATAATAGCCGGCGCGGGGCGCCAGCTCATAGATATAGCCCCGGTCCTGCAGCGTCTGCAGGACATCGTGGCAGCTTGAAGCAGGGATCTTCAGCAACCGTGAAATGTCTGAAAGCGAGAGCGGTCGCTTCTGGTCGGCGAAGAGCTCGAGGAAATCCAGAGTTCGTTCAACGATTTTTGACATATCACCCCAAGTGCCGATCGCAGCGAGGATACCCAACGCGCCGGCACAGATCAATTTGAAAGCGCGGCGTCACCAGCCGCGTAACTCCGAACCGCGGAGGTCGGAAATACCGAGGGCTTGACCGTTCCGGCCTGCGATTCGGTAGATCAACTCTATTCCGTAGGGCCGTAGCTAATGCTGAGCTGTGCCTTGCCGATCGCGTTGAGGTTGACAAAGAAGCCGGCTTGCGACGCGGTCGCCGCCGGAGGCAGGTCCAGCTTGTCGATCTTGAGCGCGTAGAGCGTGAAGTTGTAGCTATGCGCCTTTTGTCCCTTGGGCGGGCAAGGCCCCCCCCAGGCGGGGGAGCCGGTTATTCCGATGTAATCGTTGGCGACCTGCCGGCTGCCCGCCGGCATTTTGGCGCCGTCGGCGGTGCTGGCTCCGGCTGGAAGCGATTGTGTGGTCGCCGGAATGTTGATGACGACCCAGTGCCAGATGCCGGCGCCGCCAGTATTTGCATCGGGATCGTGCACCATCAAGGCGAAGCTCTTGGTCCCTTCAGGGGCACCCGACCAGCTTAGCTCGGGCGACAGGTTCTCACCCTTGCAACCCATGCCGCTGAAAACATATCGCCTCGGCATTGGCTCGCCCGGTTTCATGTCGGTGCTCCTGAGCTGGAAGGCTTGAGCGCTCGCTCCGGTGGCGGCGAAGCATAGCAAACTCGCCCAGCAGACCGCTGCCGCGAGAGCGCCGATCAGTGACATGTTTCCCCCTCGCATCGTCAAACTTTTCGCAATAGCGAAATATTTTTCACACTAACGATTGAATGTCCGCGTAAGGGTCTTGTCAAGACAGCAGCGGTGCCGAGGAAGACGAGACTACTATCTAGGAATCTAATCCTATGGTGCCCCTGGCCGGAATCGAACCAGCACTCCTTGCGGAACTCGATTTTGAGTTCGAGCGCGTCTACCAATTCCGCCACAGGGGCATTCGGACGGCCGCCGCGAGGCCGGGGTCGCGAAGCCGGCGGAATATAGCGGGCAGCCCCGGCCGGTCAACCCGCGGGTGTGGGGGCGGCCGGAGTGCGGCGCGGCCCCGGCGCCGGGCCGCCATCGCCGAATCGCACCACACTCCCCTGTGATCGCGCCCGCCTCGACAGCGCCGGGAGCCGCGGGGTAGGACGCTTTCGCAACCCACAGGAGATCGCCGTGACGTCCGACGCCGACCGCCCATCCGTTCGCAGGCCCGCGCGGCCAGCCAGCCCGGCGCTGACGGCGGCGCTTTCGATCACGGCCATCGCGGCGGCGACGCTGGCGGGGGCGTGGTTCTTTCAGCTGGTGCTGGATATCCGTGCCCTGTCCGCTCTGCCTCGAGCAGCGCTACGCCTATTATCTGGCGGTCCCGCTCGGCGCTGCTGACCGCGCTGGCCGCGGCCGAGGACGCGCCGCGCGGCGTGCTGGTGGCCGGCCTGGCCATCCTCGCGCTCGCCGCGCTCGGCAATGCCGGCCTCGGCGCCTACCATGCCGGGGTCGAATGGGAGTTTTGGCCGGGTCCGACCGAGTGCACCGGCCCGGTCGGCAATCTCGGCAGCGCCGGCACCCTGCTGGAGCGGCTCGACACCGTCAAGGTGATCCGCTGCGACGAAGTGCAGTGGCGCTTTCTCGGCCTGTCGCTGGCCGGCTACAATGTGCTGATCTCGCTGTTGATGGCCGCGATCGCGGCCTGGGGCATCGCCGGCTCCGCAGCCCGCCGCTAGACGGTCTTCGGAGAGCCTAATCGTCGACATCCTCCTGCGGGCGTCCGAACAGGTGGACGATGCCGGGCGTCGCGATGGTGACGAACACGAAGCGCGACAGATGATGCGCGCCGACGAAGATCGGGTCGATGTGCAGGGTCAGCGCCAGCGCCAGCATGGCGTCCATCGCGCCCGGCGCGAAGGCGACGACGACGTCGCTGAACCGCACGGGGGTGGTCAGCGCGATCACCGCGACGAAGACCGCCGAAACGGCGATGGCGACCGCGAACGAGCCCAGCGCCGCATTGACATGGCCGAACAGCACCCGCGGCTTCATCCGCGCGAAGCGCGAGCCGATCAGCGCGCCGATCCCGACCAGCGCGATGCCCGCGCACCGACGGCGGCAGGCCGCCCTCGATCAGGCCGCTGCCGTGCAGCACGGCCGGAGCCGATCATGGCGCCGAACATCCAGCTCGCCGGGAAATTTGACCAGCCGCAGCAACAGCGCCGCCGCGACCGAGGCCGCGACCAGCCCGGCCAGTTCCAGCGGCGAGGCGATGGCGGCAGCGACCGCCGGCGGCGCGGAAGGCGCGAGCCCGGTCAGCGCCAGCAGCATCGGCAAGGCGGCGGTGAGAATGATCACCCGCATGGTCTGCACCACGGCGATCGCCGACACGTCGGCGCCCTTCTCGGTCGCCAGCATGGTGATCTGCGACAGCGCGCCGGGGCTTCCCGCCAGGAACGCCGAGGTGCGGTCCCAGCCATGGAAGCGCTGCAGATAGAGGCTGCTGCCGAAGGTCGAGCAGAACGTCGCCAGCGCCAACAGCGCGATGGTCAGGGGATAGGCGCCGACATGCTGCAGCAGCTCGCCGCGACACCAGCGAGCCCAGCGAAATCCCGAGCAGCACCAGCACCGTCTGGGTCAGCATCGGCGGCACCACCAGCGGCCGCCCGGCGATCGCGGCAATCCCCACCGCGATCATGGCGCCGGAGATCAGCCCGCCCGGAAGATGCGCCCACAGGAACAGCCCGCCGCCCGCGGCGCCGATCGCCAGCGTCTCGAGCACCCTGAGGGTTTTGCTGCGGGAAGGGATGGCGGCGGCCATCGAGGCGGGAATCAGGCTCACGCCGCCTTATGCCAAATCGCGGCGGCGGGGACAATTGCGCCGGAGCCACCGCAGCAATGCGCGCCCGGGCCCATGTCGTCTTGAGGATGCCCCGCCAAACGCGCGGCATCCTCCGTCGTGGAGGGCCGCGCCAAGGCTGCCTGCCCGCGCCGCCGGCCTCGGCTCCCGCGGCACGCCTGCCCCGATGCGACCCTCGCGCCGAATCGCTCAGTTCGGCTTGGCGGCGGCGTCCTTTGCGGCCTTCTTGCATTCGGACATGAACTTCTTGCGCTCCTTGCCGTGGACGTCCTTGGCATCGGCTTCCTTGGAGCATTGCAGCGACGCGGCGCTGCGCGGCTTCTCGGTCTTGGCGGCCTTGGTTGCCGGCGCGGGAGTGGCCGGCGCGGGGGTCTGCGCGAACGCCGAGCCCATCAGCAGCAGGGACGCGAACGCGGTCGCGACCGCGCGGGAAGAAAGAGTCGTCATGGAAGCACCTCGGGTTGAAGAGGGCCGCAACGTCGCGCCGCGATGCTGAACCGCGGATGAATGAGGCCGCCCCGGCGGCGTTTTCGCGGCGCGATATTTTACGACAGGGAACGGCCGGCTCCGTTGTCACGCGCCATCGCTGCGCTAGGATGGGGGCCTTCAGACCGCCATGCCCCCAGGGAGATCCAAGGATGACCATTCAAGCAAAATTATTGTGTGCCGTTGCGATTTCAGGTTTTGCCGCGTTGGCGGCCTCGGCGCCAGCCCAGGCTTTGACCACGCAGGAATGCAGTGCGAAATACCAGGCCGCCAAGGCCGCCGGCACGCTTAACGGCCAGAAATGGAATGATTTCCGCAAGGCCGAATGCGGCGCCGACCCTGCGCGCCGCCGCGCCCGGCCGCCGCCCCGGCGGCTCCGAAAGCCGCAGAGGCCAAGCCGCGCGGCTGCACCCGCGCCGATGCCGGTCGGCAATGCGGTGTTTCCGTCCGCGATCGATCCGAAATACGCCAAGGAATTCCGCCGGCAAAGGCGCGGATGCACACCTGCGTCGACCAATACAACGCCAACAAGGCCACCAACGGCAATGGCGGCCTGAAATGGATCATGAAGGGCGGCGGCTATTACAGCGAGTGCAACAAGAAGCTGAAGCCGGCCTGATCCTCGACGGATCGGACAGGCGCGGCCGGACCTCGACGTCCGGCCGCGTCCTGGAACTCCGCGACGGGCAACGATCGCGCTGACGCCGCGCGAGCCGGCGGGGGCCGCAGCGGGAGCCGCGCCCCCGGCGGACGACGGGACATTGACAAGCGTTGGCGGCCACCACCTGATGCAGCCGATTCGGCTTCGGGTGATGGAATGATAATCTCTACAGTGCAGGGCCTGCTCGGGCTGGCGTCGGGATCGCTGGTCGGGTTTTCGCTCGGCCTGGTCGGCGGCGGCGGATCGATCCTGGCGGTGCCGCTGATGGTCTATGTGGTCGGCGTGCCGGACGCCCATCTCGCGATCGGGACCAGCGCCATCGCGGTGGCCGCCAACGCCGCGGTCAACCTGTCGAACCATGCGCGCGGCGGCACCGTGCGATGGTCGTGCGCGCTGGTTTTCGCGGCGGCGGGAATCGTCGGCGCATTCGCGGGCTCGATCTTCGGCAAGATGCTCGACGGCCAGAGGCTGCTGGCGCTGTTCGCGCTCTTGATGCTGGTGATCGCCGTGCTGATGCTGAAGACGCGATCGCGGATCGGCCTGCCCGACGTCAAGATGAGCTTGGCCAACCTGCCCGCGATTGTCGGGCTCGGCCTGGTGACCGGGACGCTGTCCGGCTTTTTCGGCATCGGCGGCGGATTCCTGATCGTGCCGGCGCTGATGCTGGCGACCGGAATGTCGATCATGAACGCGGTCGTCCTCGTCGCTGGTCGCGGTGACCGCGTTCGGCCTGACCACCGCGGCGAGCTACGCCTATTCCGGGCTGATCTCCTGGCCGCTGGCGGCGCCTGTTCGTCGCCGGCGGCATCGCCGGCGGATTGATCGGCACCCGTTCGGCGCGGCTGCTGGCGGCGCGGCGCGGCGCGCTCAACATCGTGTTTGCCGCTGTCATTATCGCGGTGGCGCTGTATATGCTGGCCCGTAACTTATCGTCGTTCTGAGCGTAGAACGGGTTCGGGAGACCTGACATGACCAAATCGACCGATCCGGCGGGCCAGTATTCGCAGCGCAGCCGGCGCCAGGCGCTCGGCCTGCTCGGCGCGGGTGCGGTCGATGCTCGGCATCGCGGTCGCGCCGGCATCGGCGCGGGCGCAAGGCCGACGGCGACAATGTGCTGACCGAAGCCCTGGTGCTGCGCGACCCCGACATCCCGGTCGCCGGCAACCCCGACGGCGACATCAGCATCGTCGAATATTTCGACTACCAGTGCCCGTATTGCCGCAAGCTCGAGCCGGAGCTGCGCCAGGTGGTGCAGGACGACGGCAAGGTCCGCCTGATCTGGAAGGACTGGCCGATCCTGGGGCCGATCTCGGTGGTGGCATCGCGCATGGCGCTGGCCAGCAAGTACCAGGACAAATTCATCCAGGCGCATGAGGCGCTGATCGGCGTCAATTCCAAGCTGACCGAACCCAGGATCCGCGAACTGCTCGCCGGCGCCGGCATCGATGTCGATCGCCTGGCGCGCGATCTCGACGGCAATGCCAAGGCGATCGACGCAATCCTTGCCCGCAACAACGATCAGGCCACCGCGTTCGGCTTCAAGGGCACGCCGGCCTTCATCGTCGGCAAATTCCGGGTGCCGGGCACATTGACCATGGCGGAGTTCGGCCAGGTCATCGCCGACGCGCGCAAGGCGGCGGCGGCCAAACTGCGCTAGCAAATGCGACGGCGCCCCCGTCAAGGACGAGGGCGCCGGCTTCATGCGCAGCAGGGTGGGCAGAGCTGTTTTACTTGGACGACAGCCTGATCCAGTCGCTATGCGCGCGCTCTTTCAGCGCGCTCCAGTCGTTCGCCGCGACATCCCAGTTCACGATGGTGCGATTGGACGGCGCCACCTCGCCGCTGGCGACCGTCGAGGTCGACATCGAATCGTAGCTGTAGACGCCGAGCGTCAACAGCAGCGCGCCCAAGATCATTCCCAGAAAAACCCGCATGGCAAACCTCCGATGATGGCCGACAACGCGATCGGCATCGGATGGTTCCCGTCCTCGCAGCAGGCGACGGGGCGGCTGCGCGGATTCCGGCGCGGCTGCGGAAAAACTGCGCATCCGACGGATCGATCAATGTTGCCCGCGCAGCCAGCTCAGGAATAGCCGCGTTGATTTCGCGCGGATAGCAGTGGCTGAGATCATCGAGCTCCCGGTAGGTCACCGCGGCGCCGGCCGCCGACAAGGCGTCGCGGGTCTGCCGCGCCACCTGCACCGGAAACATCCAGTCGAGCCGGCCGTGCACGATATAGACCGGCAGGCCGCGCAATCGTTCCGCATCGGCCATTTCCGCCATCAGCGGATGGAAGGTGGCGGCGACCGGAGCAAGATGGGTGAAGGGCGAACCGCGCTCCAGCCCGGTGACGTAGCAGAACGTGCCGCCGTCGCTCATGCCGGTCAGCAGCAGCCGCGCCGGGGGTCGACGTTCCAGCGTTCGCGCACCGCGTCGAAATGCGATCGAGGTTCGGGCGTGTCGGTATCCTCGCCCATCAAGGCCCAGGTGGTCTTGGCCGGAGCGGTGCCGGTCGCCGTCGGTGCGACCAGGATGGCGCCGTGGCTGCGCGCCTCGCGCAGCCAGCTCCACAGGAAACCGCGGCCGTTGCCGCTGCCGCCATGCAGCGCCATCACCAGCGGCCAGGCCCGGTCGGGCGTGTAATATTCCGGCACATAGAGCGAGATAGCCGCCGCGGCTGCCGGGTTCGTTATGGTCGTGAATGATCCCGGTGTCCTGGTGTGCCGGCTCGGGCGAGGCGCGCCAGCAGATTCGGCATCGTCGCGCAGCGCCGGGATCGGTGAAGAACTCGCTGACCGGCGGCAATCTTGCGGCCAGCGGATACAGCGCCTCCTGCGCGCGCGGGACAGTGACGCAGCGCGCGAAACACCGCCACGAGGTCGCCGTCGCCTTGCTGTACCGCGCGCAATCCCCCGAACGCCGCCAGCGCGGCATCGCTGGCGCTCGCCAGCGGCGCGCGCAGATGCGGCGAATTCCTCCGGCCAGTCCTCCAGCAACGCGGCGCACCGCCCGCAGGCTCTGATCCGGCGTGCCGGCGGCCTGCATGATGGCCTCGAAATCCGGCGGGTTGCAGATAGCGGGCGATGAAACCGAGCGCTTCCAGCGATTGCAGCAGCGGCGGCAGCACGGCCACGATGTCGTCCACCACGGCCTCGCTCATCGCACGCTCCTGTCTCAAGCGGTGCTCGCGGTTCAATGCAGCCGCGGCGCCTTGAGCAGTTTGGCGCGGTCGGTCGAGGTCAGCACCACGTCGAAGGTGACGCCTTCGTGGTAGACGGTCAGCGGCACGTCGACGCCGGCAGGCCCGAGCGCCCAGAGTTTCCGGTAGAAGCCGGCCTGCGTGGAAACCTTCTCGCCCTTGACGGCCAGGATGACGTCGCCGGCCTTGAGCTCGGCGCGCGCCGCCGGGCCCTTGGAGGAAATGCCGACCACCACGACCTTGTTGTCGATCTCGGTCGAGTACATTCCGAGCCAGGGCCGCGCCGGCTTGTTGACGCGGCCGAACCTGCGCAGATCGTCGAGCACCGGCTTGAGCAGATCGATCGGCACGATCATGTTGACATGCTCGGCCTTGCCTTCGCGCTCGCGCTCGAGCTGGAGCGAGCCGATGCCGATCAGTTCGCCCCGGTTCGAGATCAGCCCGGCGCCGCCCCAATTGGGATGCGCAGGACTGGTGAAGATCGCCTCGTCCAGCAAATACTCCCAATAGCCGGCGAATTCCTGCTTGGCGTCGATGTGGCTGGCGACCGAGCGGGTGCGTCCGCCGGCGCCGCCCATCACCACGCGGTCGCCGACCTGGGCAAGCGGCCGAAGAACCGAGCGGCAGCGGATCGAGCTCGATGCGGCCGAGCGCCTGCACCAGGCCGAAGCCGCTGTCGGGATCGAAGCCGAGCGCATGGCCTTCCACCACGCGGCCATCGCCGAGATGCAGCCAGACCGCTTCGGCCTCGGTGATCAGATAGCCGATGGTCAGCACCAGCCCGTCGTCGATCACCACGCCGTTGCCGGCGCGCTCGGTGCCCAGAGTATCCGCGCTGAAGGCGTCGGAGGGGATGATCGAATGCAGGCCGACCACCGACGCGAGCGCGCGGTCGAGGTCGAAACCGTAGTCGCCGGCGCGGGGCTGGTTGGCCGGCGGTACTTTCCACTCGGTGAAAGAGGGCATGCAGGCTCTCCTGTGCAGTGAGCCCACGGTTGGCGGGGGCTCAATGGTCTTTTCGATTCCCGGCTCCAGCGGCCGTCCGGCGCCCGTCGTCGCCTGATTTAGCACCAATGACGGCGGCCGCACCACTCAGTTGGCGGTCGCCAGGCCTGAAATCAATGCCGATCGACCAAGCCGGCAACGGAGGGCCGATATCGGCGCTGCCCTTGCGGGGGCAATGCCGGATCGTCTCGAGACGCTCGGATGGATTTTGACGCCGGGGCTCGGAGCAGCCGGCGGCCGGCATCATGGATCGAGTTCGGTGTCCCAGTACAAATAATCCAGCCAGCTGTCGTGCAGGTAGTTCGGCGGGAACAGCCGGCCGTTGCGATGCAGCTGGTGCACCGTCGGCGCGAACGGCGGTTGCCGCGGAAACATCCGCGCCTGCTGCGGCGTCAGGTTGCCCTTGCGAAGGTTGCATGGCGAACAGGCGGCGACCACGTTTTCCCAGGTGGTCTGGCCGCCCTTGCTGCGCGGGATGATGTGATCGAAGGTGAGATCGTCGTCGGCCGAGCAATACTGGCAGACGAAGCGGTCGCGCAGGAACACGTTGAACCGGGTGAAGGCGGGATGCGTGGTCGGCTTGACGAAGGATTTCAGCGACACCACGCTAGGCAGCTGGATCTCGAACGACGGGCTGCGCACCGCGCGGTCATAGTGCTCGACGATATTGACGCGGTCGAGGAACACCGCCTTGATCGCGTCCTGCCACGACCACAGCGACAGCGGATAATAGCTGAGCGGCCGGAAGTCCGCGTTCAGTACCAGCACCGGCCAACCGCCTTGCGAGACATGTGCGTTCAAGTAACGCTCCTGGCCCCCATTTTAGCTGCGAAGCAGCATGGGTTGACATACTACAGGCAGCGTGACGGGATTGTGAAGAGCATTGGCGGCCTTATCCGCCGGCGCGGCCGCGCCCGGCTTGCATGACCGGCGCGAACACCGCTAAACCGGGGGCGCACGGCAACTTCCGGCCCGCCACGGACCCAGCAAATGGCCATCCATTTCCCGTTATCTTGAGGCGCCGCGCCGGCTGCGGGCATTCGTTCGCGCCCATGAAATCGAGCCTGGTCGTGCTGGCGGCCCTGATCGGCACCATCGGCGGCCTGGTGGTGGCGGCGATGAGCGCCGCGGTCGAAGGGCTCCATGTGATGCTGTTCAATCTCGAGATGGGGGATCGGCTTTCCAGCCAGTTCAGCATCGATCCGCTGCGGGCGTTGCTGGTCCCGAGTCTCGGCGGGCTGCTGCTGGGGCTGGCGTTCCTGCTGCTGCAGCGGTGGCGGCCGGCGCGGGAAATCGATCCGATCGAGGCCAATGCGCTGCATGGCGGGCGGATGTCGTTCCGCGGCAGCGTGATCGTGGCGCTGCAGACGGTGTGGTCCAGCGGCGTCGGCGCCTCGGTCGGGCTTGAAGCAGGATACACCCAGCTGGCCAGCGGGCTCGGCGCCTCGCTGGGCCGCGGATTTCATCTGCGCCGCGCCGACCAGCGCATCATGGTCGGATGCGGCGCCGCGGCCGCGATCGCGGGCGCGTTCGGCGCACCGCTCGCCGGCGCGTTCTATGCCTTTGAACTCGTGATCGGCGGATATACCCCGGCCAGCCTGACCCCGGTCGGCGTCGCCGCCGTCGCCGGCTATTTCGTCGCCCATGCGTTTACGGTGCTGTCGCTCGGCGTCGGCGTCGGACCGGTCGGCGACATCCTCGGGCATGACCTTGCCATCGCCGCAGTGCTCGGGATGCTGGCGGCGCTGTTCGGCATCGCCATCATGCGCGGCGTCGCGCTGTGCGAGACGCTTCTGTCGAAGACCCGGATCTGGCCGCCGCTGCGCCCGGCGCTGGGCGGTCTGGTGGTGGGGCTGCTCGCCCTGCTGACGCCGCAGGTGATGTCGTCGGGGCATGGCGCGCTGCACTTTGCCGGATTTGTCTCGATCCCGATGACCGTGATTGCCACCGTGTTCATCCTGAAGGCGATCGCGTCCGTGATCTCGCTTGGCAGCGGTTTCCGCGGCGGACTGTTTTTCGCCGCGCTTTTTCTCGGCGCGCTCGGGGGGCATCTGTTCGCTGCCGGCGTCGACACGATCTGGCCGGGTCTCAATCTCAATCCGAATCGTCTACGCGATCATCGGCATGAGCGCGTTGTCGGCTTCCGTGATCGGCGGCCCGTTGACCATGTCGTTCATCGCGCTGGAATCAACCGGCAATCTCTGGCTCACCACCGCGGTGCTGGTCGCGGTCATCATCTCGACCCAGATCACCCGCGAGCTGTTCGGCTACTCGTTCGCGACCTGGCGATTGCATCTGCGCGGCGAAACCATCCGCAGCGCCGCGGATGTCGGCTGGATCCGCGATCTCACGGTGCGACGCCTGATGCGGTCGGACCTGACCACCGTCAACGCCGACATGACGATAGAGGAGTTCCGCGGCAAATTTCCGCTCGGCTCGAAGAACCAGGTGGTCGCGGTCGATGCCGACGGCCGCTATGTCGGGCTGGCGGAAGTGGCCGAAGCGCATGCGCCGGATGTCGAGGCGGCCAGCGGCCTGATCGGCGTGCTGCATCATCGCGACGTCATGCTGCATCCGTACATGAACATCCAGGAGGCCATCGCGGTTTTCGACGCCGCCGAAGCCGAATCGCTGGTGGTGGTCGAAGGCGACGGCGATCGCCAGCCGATCGGAACTCTCAGCGAGGCCCACGCGATGCGGCGCTATGCGGAAGAATCCGAACGGCGCCGCCGCGAGGTCATCGGCGAAATCTAGCCGGCGCTCAACCGCCCCGGGCCGCCGCCCAGCGCGCCGGCGTCAGGCCGTAGGCGCGCTTGAACTGTCGCGACATGTGGCTCTGGTCGGCAAATCCGGCCTCCAGTGCAGCCTCCGCAAGACCGCGGCCGGAATTCATCAGCCGGCGCACCTGATCCAGCTGCCGCAGGGTGCGAAACCGGCTGGGGCTGGTGCCGAAGGCGGCGCGAAACTGGCGCGCCAGCGACCACCGATCGATCCCGGCGACCCGCTCCAGTTCATCGATCGGGCGGCGGTCGGCCGGACAGCCGGCAAGCAGCGACCGGACCCGCAACAGGCCGGGCAGCCTCAGCGCCGGCAACGGCCCTGCGGCATCGGATGCCAGGTCGAGCAGGATGTCGGCGACGGCGGTGACGATCTCGATCCGCTCCAGGTCATCGATCCCGGTTTCGATTTGCCATGCCGCCGAGAGTGCCTGCTTCTGCCGCTTCGTCAATTCCACGACGGGATCCGACACGAACGGCAGCGCTCTGCCGCCCAACGCCGCCTGAATCAGGCAGGGGTCGATGTGGACGATCCGGTAGGCAAAACCGTCGGACGTGCCGGCCGCGCCATCGTGCAGTTCGTCGGGATGCAGAATATGGCACTGGCCGGGCAGGCAGTGCCGCAGCGCGCCGCGGTAGTGAAAGGTCTGGACGCCGGCGATGGTCACGCCGATCGCGTAGGTGTCGTGGCGATGCGGGGCGAAGGCCTTGCCGCGAAACCGCGCTTCCAGCCGCTCGATGCCTTCGCAGCCCTGTCCGGCCAAAATGCCCGCCGTGCGGTGAACCCGGCCGGGCGTGCCTTCGCACAATCCTTCAAGACGATCGGCCGGACGGTGCGATAGCGTTGATTGCATGCCAGCGATGTTACGGGAATGGCGATGACCGGGCATGTGTTTTCTTGGTTCGGGCAGGGGCAGTCGCTGCTGACGCTGGTGCTGGAAGCCGTGGTGGTGATGGGCAGCCCGGGGCCATCGACGATGGCCGTCACGGCGACCGGCGCCGCCTTCGGGCTGCGCCGATCCCGTGCCTTGGTGTCGGGCGCCATCGCCGGCACCTTGGCCGTGCTGCTGGCCGTCGCGACCGGCGTGCTGACGCTGCTGGTCGCGATCCCCGGCCTTGGGACCGGGCTGGCGCTCGCCTCCGCGATCTATATCCTCTACCTGGCGCTGAAGATCGCAACCGCGCCGCCTCTGGCGCGGCAGAATGCCGGGGGAGCGGCGCCTTCGTTTGCGGCGGGCCTGCTGCTCGGGGTGGCCAATCCCAAGGCATGGTTGGCCATCGCCGCGGTTTTCACAGGGTCGACGCTGGTTGAAGCCGCCGGTGCGCTGGATGCGCTGCTCAAGGTCATCGTCCTCGCGCTCATGATCGTCGTCATCCACCTCAGCTGGCTGCTCGGCGGCGTTTCACTCTCGGGCTTGCTCGGCGATCCCCTGCGATCGCGCATCGTCAATATCCTGTTCGGCCTGATCCTGGCCGCAACGGCGATGTTGCCGCTGATCCGTTGGATACCCGGCAGCGGCGGCTGATGCCTTCCCAATCACACACTGGCCAAGGCCGATGCATCCAAGCGGTCACCTGGCACCCGCGCAGCACGCGGCAGCAGGCCCTCCTCGATCGCCTTGATCTGCAGCGCGAGATATTTCGAGTTGATCCGGCATTGCGCCAGGCTGCCGGCGATGAACCAGAGGCCGGGCTGGGCGGTGCGCGTATACATGTTGCGCAGCTCCTGGCCCTCGCCAAATCCCCAGATCGGCCCGACCCGGTCGGCGACCTCCGCGCCGAACAGCTGGCGCACCAGATACTTCCTAGCGGCTTGTAGCCGGTCGCCAGCACGATCAGGTCGGCGGCAAGCGTCTCGCCGTCTTTGCATCCGCGCGCCCTCGGCGACGAAGCTCTCGATATCGGAAAACTGCCTCAGTCCGATCTCGTCCGCTGACAACCAGATCGGAGCAGCCGACGTTGAAATAATAGCCGCCGCCGCGGGTGAGGTATTTGAACTGCCAACCGGTGCCGCCATCACCGAAATCGAGCTTGAAACCGACGCGGGCGAGGCCGTCGAGCAATTCGCGGTCCAGCTGCTTCGACTGCTCGGTCAGCATCGACGTGGCTTCGCTTCGCCAGTTCCAGCGGCATCGAGGCCGCGATCAGGTCGTTGTCCTCCAGCGTTCCCTCATCATACGCCGCATAGGCCAGCTGCGCCGACGGTTCGATATTGGCGACCAGAGTCGGGCTGCGCTGGACCAGCGTGACGCTCGGCGCCGCTCGAATGCAGGTCCTGCGCGATGTCGTGGCCGCTGTTGCCGGTGCCGATCACCAGCGCCTGTTTTGCCCGTCCAGGCCTCGCCGTCGCCGTACTGGCTGGAGTGCAGGATGCGTGCCGGCGAAACTTCTTCAGGCCGGCGATATCCGGCACATTCGGAATGCCGCTGACGCCGGTGGCCACCACGACATGGCGCGGGTGCATGGTGCGCCGGCTGCCGTCGGCGCGGCGCAGCACCACCGACCAGCGTCCGTCGGATTCGTCATAGGCGCCGCTCTCGAATTCGGGTGCCGGTCCAGTAGTTGAGCTCCATGCTTTCGACATAGGCCTCGAACCAGTTGGCGAGCTTGTCCTTCGGAATGTAGACCGGCCAGTTCGGCGGAAACGGCATGTAGGGCAGGTGGTTGACCTGCACCTGGTTATGCAGGGTCAGCGCATGGTAGCGATTGCGCCAGTTGTCGCCGACGCGGGCCTCGCGGTCGACGATCAGGGTATCGACCTGCAATTGCGTCAGGCGTGCCGCGATCGAAAGTCCGGCCTGGCCGCCGCCGATCACCAGTACGTCCGGGTCGCGGTCGGCATAGGCGGCCGCGGCCCTTCGCAAGTCGAGCCAGTTGGGACCGCGAAAATCACGCGAATAGGCATTGCCCCGCGGTCGCGATCTTCCCTGCCTGTTCCTCGAAGCCTTTCAATTCGTCGAGCGCGGTCAGCAGCGTCCAGGCCTTCAGCCGGCCGCCGTCGTCATGCGTCCGGGACGAGCCGCAGAATCCCGCTGCCGCGCCCGACGGCAGTTTCAAATCTGAAGATCGCCTCGATCGCGCGGCCGCCGGCGCGGGTCACCATGCGCGGCGCGGCGCGATCTGGGTCGATCCGGAAACCGGAGGCGGCCGCGCCGCCGGCGCTTGCCTGCAACGCGCGCAGGATGGCGTCGGCGCCGTTGATGGTCCGGATGTTCCAGCCCAGGGCCAGCACATCCCGCCAGTAGCTTTGGCCGGCAAACAGCGGTCGCAGCTCAGCGTCGCCGGGCCTCGCCAGTGCGCTTTCGAATTGCGCGAGCCAGTGTTCGACAGCGCTCGCAACATCGTCGGTTCTGTCCAGCATTGGCGCCTCTTCCAGCGGCCGTCTTCGCGGCATTCCCTGCCCGAAACCTACCCTGTTTGGGATCATGCAGAAAGGGTGCGTCCTCCGTGCATCGTGCCAGCGACAGGATATGACCCTGGTCGGGCGGGACGCGGCCATCCGGCAAGCTGGGATAGAGCTGTTGCACCGCCACCGGCCCGCGGCCCTCGACCATTGTCGCGTGCGAGAGCAGACTCGGTGGATTTCATTTTTTCGATACGGGCATTGCTGGCGCCGCGATTCTTGCTTTTGCCGATGGCCGTTTTCCAACGGGCATCGTGTTTAAAACGGCGTTCGATTTTGGCGGCGCGGCGATCACGCCCTCGCGTTTTTTCAGCGCCCGGTAATAGCTCCACCACAGATGGGCCGCGGCGCCGCGCAGCGGGCGCCAGGGCTCCGCCAGCGGCGCCATCTGCTTGGCGGTCGGCCGCGTCGTCAGGCCCAATCCGATCCTGACCGCTTCCTGCACGGCGAGGTCGCCTGCGGGCCAGGCGTCGCCATGGCCAAGGCAAAACAGCAGATAGACGTCCGCGGTCCACGGGCCGATGCCATGCAGCGCCGTCAGCGTACCGTGCGCAGCGTCGGCGTCCGCGTCCGCCAGGGCCTCGAGATCGAGCCGCTCGGCAGCCAGTTCGCGCGCCAGGCTCTTCAGGGTCTTGATCTTGGCCGCCGACAATCCGAGCCGGCCCAGGCGGTCGGCGCGGGCGCGGCGCAACGCGTCGTGGTGAAACGGATCGAATGCGGCGCTGACCCGGCCCCAGATCGCCGCGGCGCTCGCGGTGGAGACCTGCTGGCCGCAGACGATGGCGGCGAGGCCGGCATAACCGGGCTCGCGCCGCCGCAGCGCCGGCATGCCGGCGACCTTCAAAATGGGTTTGAGACGCGGGTCCTGACTGACCAGCGCGGCGATGGCGTTTTCGAGGTCAACCTGGGTATCGAGGTGGACGGTCATTGCCGAATCCCGGGAACTTTCTCATCTTGGTCATGGCCGGGCCTCGTCATCCGCGCAAGGCTGACGGCCATGCCCGGCCATGAGCGGATTTCGATCATGCCTTTGCCCGTCTTCCGTTTTGCGCCGAGCCCGAACGGCTATCTTCATCTCGGCCACGCTTATTCGGCCCTGCTGAACCTCGATGCCGCGCGCCAGACCGGCGGGCGATTGTTGCTGCGCATCGAGGATATCGACGCGACCCGCTGCAGGCCGGAGTTCGAGACCGCGATCTACCAGGACCTCGCCTGGCTCGGCGTCACTTGGGAAACCCCGGTGCGGCGGCAATCGCGAGCATCTCGCCGATTATCGCGCAGCGGTCGAGCGCCTGGCAAATCTCGGCCTGGTCTATCCGAGTTTCGAGAGCCGGGCCGAGATTGCCGGCCTGGTGGCGCAGCGCGAGGCGGACGGCCGCTGGCCGCGCGACCCCGACGGGGCGCCGCTCTATCCCGGTGTCGCGAAGTTGCTTTCGTCCGCTGAACGGGAGCGGTTGATTCGGTCGGGTGCCCCCCATGCACTGGCGCCTCGACATGGCGGCAGCCTGCGCGTGCGCCGGCGAACTCGGCTGGATCGAGCACGGCGAAGGCCCCGGCGGCGAGACCGGCACGGTGGCTGCCCGGCCGCAAGCCTGGGGCGACGTCATCCTGGCGCGCAAGGAGACGCCGACCAGCTATCATCTGGCGGTGACGATCGATGACGCCCTGCAGGGCGTGACCGAGGTGGTGCGCGGGCAGGACCTGTTCTGGTCGACCAGCGTCCACCGGCTGCTGCAGCGGCTGCTCGACCTGCCGTCGCCGGCCTACCGCCACCACCGCCTGATCCGCGACGGCGCCGGGCGGAAGCTCTCGAAGTCGACCGCGGCGACCGGCCTGCGCGAACTGCGCGCCGGCGGTGCGACGCCGGCCAGCGTTCGCCAGCTGCTCGGCCTGCCCTAGTCGTGGCTGGCTGTGCCGGGCAACATCCGAGGCGGGAAAACGCGCTTCGGCGTGACTTCCGCGAGCCCGGCCGTGGCATGGTGGGGACGGCCAGGGTCGGGGGAATCATGGCGCCGAAATCGCGCTCAAAGCGCACCACGCGGCCGTCAAAACGGCGGACGACGAAAAAGCGCGCTCCAGCCATTGCCGCCCGCAAGGCGCGCAAGCGCGTTGCCACGACTACCGCGCCCGGCATCGTCGAAGCCGCGCTCGCCGCCTTCGCCCATGAGGTTCGCACGCCGCTCACCGGAATTCTTGCCATCAGCGACCTGCTGGCGACGTCCGATCTCGGCGAGCGCGAGCGGCGCTGGGTCGATACCATCAAGGCAGGCGCCGAACATCTCGCCAGCCTCGCGACGCTGTTCGTCGACGCCGCGCGAAGCGGTCATGCCGGGACCGGGGTCCGGCAGGATTTGTTCGATCTGCGGGCGCTGGCGCGCACCGCCGGTGATTCGCTGGCCGGGCGGGCGGCGGCGAAAGGGCTGCGATCGTCGGTCGACGATTTCGGAAAAGCTTCCGGCGCTGGTGGTCGGCGATCCGGTCCGGCTGCGCGCAGCGCTGGAAAATCTGATCGACAATGCGGTGAAGTTCACCGAACAGGGCGGCGTCGACCCTGGCGGTGTCGGCGGTGCGCGGCGTGAAAGGCAGGATCAGCGTCGCCTTTGCGGTTTCCGACAGCGGAATAGGTCTGACGCTCAGCCGAGATCAAACGGCTGTTCCGCCCGTTCTCGCAGGCCAATGTCAGCATCGCATCGCGCTTTGGCGGCGCCGGGCTCGGGCTGTCGTCGGTAAAGCAGCTGGCGCGGGCGATGGGCGGCGACATTGTCATTGCCCAGCGCCGCAACGGCGGCACCATATTCACCCTGACCGTGACTTTGGCGCGCGCCAAGGCAGAGAAACCCGCCAGTTCAAGGGCCGATGCCGACGTGTCGCCCGATCCGGCGCAGGCGCTGCGCGTTCTCAGCGTCGAGGACAATCCGTTCGGCCGTGTCGTGCTCAATACGATCCTCAACGAACTCGGTCATCAGGCGGAATTCATCGGGCGAGGCGAGGCGGCCACGGAGCGGATCGCGCAGGGCGGCTTCGACGCCGTGCTGATGGACATGGTACTGCCGGGCATCGACGGCATCGAGGCGATCCGGCGAATTCGCAGCCTGAGCCCGCCGCTCGGCCGTATCGCGATCATAGGGGTGTCGGGCCGCGGCGACGACGAAGTGGCCTCGCGCGAAGCCGGCGCCGATGCCTTTCTGGTCAAGCCTGTGAGTCCAAGGGCTCTAGCGACTGCGCTGCTTGAAGCGACACGCCGTGCGGCAACTGCGACTTGATGATCGCGGCGTTCAGTTCGCCGCCATAAGCGAATATCGCGGCGATGAAATACAGAAAAACCAGCGCGATGATCACCGAGGCAAGGCCGGCATACATGGTGACGTAGTTGTTGGCGAAGCGCGCCAGATACTGCCCGAAGACGATACTCGACACCAGCGACGCCACCATGGTGAAGACGATGCCCGGCAGGATCTGCAGAAACCCCCGGCGGCCGGCCGGAAGCCAGGCGTGCAGGATGAACAGCGCCGCGATCAGCGCCAGGATCGTGATGCCATAGCGCGCCAGATCGAGCAGGTTTTCGTTGGTTTCGACCATCAGCGGAATATAACGTCGGACCGCCTCGAGGATCAGGGGGCCGAGCACGATCAGGAACGCCATCGCCAGCGCGGTGACGGCGGCGACCAGCGTGTAGCCGATCGATTCCAGCCGCAGCCAGTACCAGCGCCGCGGTTCGATCACCGCATAGGCGCGGTTGAGCGCGACGCGAAGGCTTTCGACGCCGTTCGAGGCGAAATACACCGCGAGCACGGCGCCGATGGTCAGCGCGTCGCCCCGCGGCGTCGTCAGCACATCGTGGATCTCGCCCGACAGCGAATCGGCGACCTGTTTCGGCCAGATCTCCAGCATCAGCCCGGCGGCCTGATCGGCGAGTTCCTTCGACCCGAAAAAGCCGGCCAGCGACGTCAGCACGATCAGAAACGGAAACAGCGCCATCAGCGACGACAGCGCGATGTGGCTGGCGATCGCCCAGCCGTCATCGGCGAGAAACATGTAGAACGCGTCCAGGCAGACATGAAAGACGTAGCGAATTTGCCTCACGGTTCACCTTGGCCTGGCGGAAGACGGATCGGTGCCGAATCCGAAGTTTGCAGCACTGGTTTTGACCAGCTTCGGAGTCGGAAGAATGCAAGAATCAACGATTCCAGTGGGGTTTTGGTTCAGCGGCTCTCTTTGGCGGATCCGCCGCGATCAGACCGGGTACCTCCGCCTCGCTGGCCAGCTTCTGACATTCTAAGGCTAAAAGCCAGATCGTGATCGCCCTATTCGGGGCGATGGCGGACGGCCTTGGGCAGTGTTATGTACGGCCGATGGCTTCATTCCTGAGCATGATCATACTTCCCATAGCGGTCGGCGCCGTCGCGCTGGTGCTGCTGCTGGGACTCATCAACATGATGCGGGGCGGATCGCCGAACCGGTCCCAGAAACTGATGCAGTTGCGGGTATTGCTGCAATTCGTCGCCATCGTCATCACCATGCTCGCGGTCTGGGCGATGGGCCACTGAGAGCTCCCGGCGAGCCGGAATCAGCGAGGAGTTGGGCGATGGTCGTCCTCAATCGTATCTATACCCGGACCGGCGATGACGGCACCACGGCGCTTGGCAGCGGCGAACGCCGCCCGAAATATGATCTGCGCATCGGCGCCTATGGAACCGTCGACGAGACCAACGCCGCCATCGGCATTGTGCGGCTGCATCTGGCCGAGGCGCGCGATCTCGATGCCATGCTGGGCCTGATCCAGAACGATCTGTTCGATCTCGGCGCCGATCTGGCGGTGCCCCAGCGCGAGGGCAAGGCGGAACGGCTGCGGGTGCTGTCGAGCCAGGTCGAGCGCCTTGAGCGCGACATCGACAGCCTGAATGCACCGCTGGCGCCGTTGACCTCGTTCGTGCTGCCCGGCGGCACGCCGGCCGCGGCGCACCTGCATCTGGCCCGCACCATATGCCGCAGGGCGGAACGGATCATGGTGGAACTCGCGGCCCAGCCCGACGAGCCGGTCAGCGATGCTGCGATCCAATATATCAACCGGCTTGTCGGACTTCCTGTTCGTCGCCAGCCGTGTCGGCGAACCATAATGGCGCCGGAGACGTGCTCTGGGTGCCCGGCCAGAACCGCTAAGCGGGTAGGTCCAGAGGCGATTTTTGGCCTTCGCGCGTTGACCGGGGTTGGCGGGACCTTTAGGTTCCGCGCCCAAGCTGAATCAAACCGCAATATGCAAGCGAAAGAGGATCGATGAAGGTTCTGGTGCCGGTAAAGCGGGTGGTCGACTACAACGTCAAAGTCCGCGTCAAGAGCGACGGATCGGGCGTTGAACTGTCCAACGTCAAGATGTCGATGAATCCGTTCGACGAAATCGCCGTCGAGGAGGCCCTGCGGCTGCGAGAGGCCGGCAAGGCAACCGAGGTCGTGGTGGTCTCGATCGGCCCCGCCCAGGCGGCGCGAAACCATCCGGACCGGTCTTGCCATGGGCGCCGACCGCGGCATCCTGGTCAAGGCGGACGGCAATGTCGAACCGCTGGCGGTGGCCAAGATCCTCAAGGCCATTGTCGACGAGGAAAAGCCCGGCCTGGTCATTCTCGGCAAACAGGCGATCGACGACGACTCCAACCAGACCGGCCAGATGCTGGCCGCGCTGCTCGGATGGTCGCAGGCGACCTTTGCCTCCAAGCTCGAAGTCGATGGATCCGATTTCAAGGTGACGCGTGAAGTCGACGGTGGCTTGCAGACCGTCAAGCTGAAGGGGCCGGCGATCGTCACCACCGACCTGCGGCTCAACGAGCCGCGCTATGCCAGCCTGCCCAACATCATGAAGGCGAAGAAGAAGCCGATCGCCGACAAGAGCGCGTCCGATTACGGCGTCGATCTCACCCCGCATCTCGAGATCCTCAAGACTTCCGAACCGCCGGGCCGCAAGGGAGGCGTCAAGGTCAAGGACGTCGCCGAATTGGTGTCGAAGCTCAAGAACGAAGCCGGGGTTCTCTAGATGACCACGCTGTTGATTGCCGAACACGAAAACGCCGTTCTGAAGGACTCCACCAACAAGGCGCTGACAGCGGCAACCCAGTTGGGCGCCGAGGTCCATGTCCTGGTCGCCGGCGGCGGCGAGGGCACCAAGGCGGCCGCCGAGGCCGCCGCCAAGCTCGCCGGCGTCAAGAAGGTGCTGCTCGCCGAGGGCGACGCCTATGCCCATGACCTCGCCGAGCCGCTGGCGGCGCTGATCGTGGCGCTGGCGCCAGGCTATGACGCCTTCGTCGCGCCGGCGACGTCGCGCTTCAAGAATGTCATGCCACGTGTCGCAGCCCTGCTCGACGTGATGCAGGTGTCGGAAATCATCAAGGTGGTTTCGCCCGACACTTTCGAGCGGCCGATCTATGCCGGAAACGCGATCCAGACCGTGAAATCCAAGGATGCCAAGAAGGTCATCACGGTGCGGACCTCCACCTTCGCGGCGGCCGGAGACGGCGGCAGCGCGCCGGTGGAAAATGCCGCCTCCGCGGCTGATCCGGGCCTCTCCAGTTTTGTCGGCGAGGAAGTTGCCAAAAGCGACCGCCCGGAACTGACATCGGCCAAGATCATTGTCTCCGGCGGCCGCGCCATGCAAAGCCGCGAGAACTTTGCCAAATATATCGAGCCGCTGGCCGACAAGCTCGGCGCCGGCGTCGGCGCCTCGCGCGCCGCGGTCGATGCCGGATATGCACCGAACGACTGGCAGGTCGGCCAGACCGGCAAGGTGGTCGCCCCCGAACTATATATCGCGATCGGCATCTCCGGCGCGATCCAGCATCTTGCCGGCATGAAGGATTCCAAGGTCATCGTGGCGATCAACAAGGACGAGGACGCACCGATCTTCCAGGTCGCGGATTACGGTCTGGTCGCGGATCTGTATCAGGCGGTTCCCGAGCTCACCGAGGCGATCGGCAAGCTTGGAAAGTAACGAGGACTAAACCGGGCGCGCATTCGGCAAAGCGGGCTACCGATTTGCGGCTGGAATACGCGCCAGGAGGGGTTTAACGGCATTTTCGGGCGGAAAATGTCTTGCGGGATGAAGCGGACTTCGTCCGGTTTCGATGCAAAGGAAGGGGCGGGCGCCATGCGCGCTGCTCCGGCGAGATGACAAGATGGCGGTTATGATCAAGAAGGTCGGCGTGATCGGCTCGGGCCAGATGGGCAACGGCATCGCCCATGTGGCGGCGCTTGCCGGATTCGATGTGGTTCTCAACGATGTTTCCGCCGATCGGCTGAAATCGGGGATGGCGACCATCAACGGCAACCTGTCGCGCCAGGTGGCCAAGAAGATCATCACCGAGGACGCCCGCAAGCAGGCGCTGGAGCGGATCGTCTCCACCGAAACGATGGACGGGATCGCCGACTGCGATCTGGTAATTGAAAGCGCGGTCGAAAAGGAAGAGGTCAAGCGCAAGATTTTTCACAATCTCTGCGCGGTTTTGAAGCCCGAAGCCATCGTTGCCTCCAATACCTCGTCGATCTCGATCACGCGGCTTGCCGCCTCCACCGATCGTCCGGAGCGCTTCATCGGCATTCACTTCATGAATCCGGTGCCGCTGATGGAACTGGTCGAACTGATCCGCGGCATCGCCACCGACGACGCGACCTTCGACGCATCGAAGGAATTCGTCACCCGGCTCGGCAAGCATGTCGCGGTTTCGGAGGATTTTCCGGCCTTCATCGTCAACCGCATCCTGCTGCCGATGATCAACGAGGCGATCTATACGCTGTATGAGGGGGTCGGGAACGTCGAGGCGATCGACGCTGCGATGAAGCTCGGTGCCCACCATCCGATGGGGCCGCTCGAACTTGCCGATTTCATCGGCCTCGATACCTGCCTGTCGATCATGCAGGTTCTGCACGAGGGCCTCGCGGATTCCAAGTACCGGCCCTGTCCGCTGCTGGTGAAATATGTCGAAGCCGGCTGGCTCGGGCGCAAGACCCAGCGCGGCTTCTACGACTATCGCGGCGAAAAGCCGGTGCCGACGCGGTAAAGATCTCCATCGAGTTGGGACAGATTTTCTAAGTCGGGGGATGCCGCATCGCCTGCAGACACGGCCCATTAACCCGTGTCCTGGCATTATCCCCCGGGGAGTAGTGCGTATGGACATGAGTTTGGTCAGCGGCATTCTTGCCGCTCAGGCGGGGGCCGTGCAGATGCAGGTTGCAGCCTCGATCATGAAGTCGAACGACGATGCGGAGAAATTCGCGGTCCAGACCCTGCTCGGGGCGGGTCAGCAAGGCGCCTCGTCGCTGGCCAATGTCGCCGCCGGGATCGGCGGCAATCTCGACATTTCGGCTTAACGCGGCAATCGGCGCGTTTTTCTTGTCAGTCTCGGCGCGCCGCATTGCATCCGTTTCGGCTGCGCGGGACGGTGATCCGCCGCCCTCGTCCGTTCGGATCGGCAAATGACGCGGTAAGTCCATCCGGTCGTGCAGGATGCGGCCGCCGGTCAGCCCGGCGGCGAAATGGCCGCCGTAATCAGCTTGACGGCGTCGTCGCTGCCCCATTCCGCCGGTCCGGCAATGGTGCCGATCTCGCAGCCCTGCCCGTCGACCAGCACCGAAGTCGGCATTCCCAGCGCCCGGCCCACACTCTTAAGGTCTTGAAAAACCTTGGCTTTCGCGTCGCTATAATAGCCGAGCCGGGTCAGATTGGCGTCCTTGAGGAAGTTTTTGGGCTTGTCCGGGTCGCGGGTATCGATATTGATCGCGACCACCTCGAAATTCGGTCCGCCAAGCTTGGCCTGGAGGGTATCGAGCGCCGGCATCTCCCTGCGGCAGGGCACGCACCAGGTGGCCCACAGATTGACCAGCACGGTGCGCCCGCGCCAGTCGGACAGCCTTTTGGCCTTGCCGTCGGCGCCCTCGAAGCTGAGATCGGGCAGTTGCAGCGGTACCGTCGCCATGGTCAGCGCCGCCACCTCGCCATGCGCCAGCGGCGCGAGCTTCTGCGATAGATCGACCGCCCGGCGGCAGGCCGGATCGCCGGCAGCCTGGCGCGTCAGTCCGCCAGCGCCGTATACAACGGCAGATCCAACCACTGCGCCGATCAGCACCGCGCCGACCGCGAAGCGAATCCGGCGCTTGGCAGCCGGGGCGGGCGAGGGAAGTTCAGGCATATCGTTTGTCATCCTGTATCAGATACGGCTATGCAGAGCCGGCGGGTTCAAGCCGGCAACGATGCTGGGCATGCCACCCAATTGTGACGATCGGTGGCAGGCCATCGCAATGAATAATGGGCAATGAGCGACAAGTCATGAGCAACAAGATGTGGGGCGGCCGGTTCAGCGAGCGGCCCGATGCGATCATGGAGGAAATCAACGTCTCCATCGACGTCGATCGTCACCTCTATGCCCAGGACATTGCCGCGTCCAAGGCCCACGCTGCGATGCTCGCCGCACAAGGCATTATTACCGGAAACGATGCGAAAAATATCGCCAGGGGTCTAGACACGATTTTGTCAGAAATCGGCAAGGGATCGTTCGATTTCAAGCGCGCGCTCGAGGACATTCACATGAATGTCGAGAGCCGGCTCGGCGAACTGATCGGGCCCGCCGCGGGCAGGCTGCACACCGCCCGATCGCGCAATGACCAGGTGGCGACCGACTTCCGGCTCTACATCCGCGACACGATTGACGAGACCGATGCGGCGCTGGCCGCGTTCCAGCGCGCGCTGGTGGAACGGGCGCTGCAACACGCCGGTACCGTGATGCCCGGCTTCACCCATCTGCAGACCGCGCAGCCGGTAACGTTCGGGCACCATCTGCTCGCCTATGTCGAGATGGCGGCGCGCGACCGCGGCCGCTTTGCCGATGCGCGCCGACGCCTGAACGAATTGCCGCTCGGCGCCGCGGCGCTGGCCGGTACGTCGTTCCCGATCGATCGCACGGCCACAGCAAAGGCGCTCGGCTTCGAGCGGCCGATGGCCAATTCGCTCGACGCGGTTTCGGACCGCGACTTCGTGCTCGAAACATTGTCGGCGGCGGCAATCGCCTCGGTGCACCTGTCGCGCTTCGCCGAGGAACTCGTGATCTGGACGTCGCCGCTGGTCGGGCTGGTGCGGCTGAGCGACAAGTTCACCACCGGCTCGTCGATCATGCCGCAGAAGCGCAACCCCGACGCCGCCGAACTGGTTCGCGCCAAGACCGGCCGCGTGATCGGCGCGCTGACCGCGTTGCTGATCGTGATGAAGGGCCTGCCGCTGGCCTACCAAAAGGACATGCAGGAAGACAAGCAGGGCGCGATGGAAGCGTTCGGCGCGCTGTCGCTGGCGATCCGGGCGATGACCGGCATGGTGATCGACATCGAGCCGGACAAGGCGCGGATGAAAGCCGCCGCCGGCGAGGGCTACGCCACCGCCACCGATCTTGCCGACTGGCTGGTGCGGACGCTGAAAATGCCGTTCCGCGACGCCCATCACGTCACCGGACGGATCGTCGCCAGGGCTTCCGGCGACGGCGTCGCGCTGCATCAGCTGCCGCTTGCGGCGATGCAGGCCATCGAACCCAGAATCACTGTCGAGGCGCTGGCGGTGCTGTCGGTGGAAGCGTCGGTGAAAAGCCGCACCAGCTACGGCGGAACCGCGCCGAAGAACGTGCGGGCGCAGGCCAAGGCCTGGCTCAAGCGACTGGAAAAAGAGCGAAAATTGGGCTGAGCGGCGATTTGCATTGCAATTTCACCGCCCTCCGGGTCTCGCCATGGCGGGGCAATCTTTGTATGGTGCCGCCGCTTTGGGGATATCGCCGTGAATCCTGGTTCTAGCCCTTTGTCGTCGAGATGGGCCATGGTCGTGCTGGCCGCCGCGGTACTGGCACTGGCCGGCTGCGGTCGCAAAGGTCCGCTCGACCTGCCGCCGCATGCCGCATCGACGCCGTCGCCGGCCGTGACCCAGGGCGATGCCGACGCCCAGCAGACGGCGAGCAAACCGAGCGTTTACGATCCGTCCTACGGGGTCGATGCGGCGCCGGCCGCCGCCAAAGGCACCAAGAAACCATTCATCCTCGACCCGCTCCTGAACAACTGAGCCTGCCATGAATCACTTCGACTATCGCAACGGCGTGCTGAACGCCGAGGCGGTGAATCTATCTGATCTGGCGGAGGCGGTCGGCACGCCGTTCTACTGCTATTCGACCGCGACCCTGGAGCGTCATTACCGGGTGTTCAGCGACGCCTTCGCCGACCACAAGGCGCTGGTCTGTTACGCCATGAAGGCCAACTCCAACCAGTCGGTGCTGCGCACGCTGGCAAAGCTCGGCGCCGGCGCCGACGTGGTTTCGGGCGGCGAACTGAAGCGGGCGCTGGCCGCCGGCATTCCGCCGCAGAAGATCCTGTTTTCCGGCGTCGGCAAGACCGAAGCCGAACTGCGCGCGGCGCTGGCTGCCGACATTCTGTGCATCAACGTCGAATCCGAGCCCGAACTCGAACTGCTGGCGCGGCTGACCGCCGAGACCGGCCGCGTCGCGCGGATCTCGGTCCGGGTCAATCCCGATGTCGATTCCGGCTCGCACGCGAAGATCTCGACCGGCAAGTCCGAGAACAAGTTCGGCGTGCCGCTGGACCGTGCGCGCGCGGTCTACGCCCGCGCCGCCCAACTGCCGGGCATCAAGGTCACCGGCGTCGACATGCATATCGGCAGCCAGATCACCGATCTTGGGCCGCTCGAAGCCGCCTTCAACCTGCTGGTCGACTTCGCCCGCATGCTGCGCGCCGACGGCCACGCCATCACCCATCTCGATTTCGGCGGTGGGCTCGGCATTCCCTATCATCCGGATACCCCGACGCCGCCGGACCCGGACGCCTATGCGGCCGTGGTCAAGCGGGCGATCCGCGGCTTCGATTGCACGCTGATGTTCGAGCCCGGTCGACTGATCGTCGGCAATGCCGGCATCCTGGTGACGCGGGTGATCTATGTGAAGCATGGCGATGCCAAGAACTTCGTGATCGTCGATGCAGCCATGAACGACCTGATCCGGCCGACGCTGTACGAGGCCCATCACGACCTGCTGCCGGTGCGGCTGGCCGAGCCGGGCGCCGCGAGGATCCTCGCCGACGTGGTCGGACCGGTCTGCGAAAGCGGAGATTACCTGGCGCTCGGACGGACCATGACGGAGCCCAGGTCCGGCGACCTGCTGGCGCTGATGACCGCCGGTGCCTATGGCGCGGTGCAGTCCGGCACCTACAACACCCGCGCGCTGGTCCCCGAGGTCCTGGTCAAGGGCGATCAATACGCCGTGGTGCGGCCCCGCGTCGAGGTCGAGGCCCTGATCGCGATGGACCGGCCGGCGCCCTGGCTGTGAGTGCCTTGTCTCCCCGCGCCGCTTCGCGCGAGGCCGGGTCCGGGGAACGTACCCGCCTCACTTCGCCGCCCGACCGTCCTTCGCGCCGCCCACCAGGACGCCGGCGGCTCTTTCGATCGGCTGGATCGCCGCGGTGAAGTCGGACTCCGCGCCGATTTCGCGGATCACCACTTCCCACAGCCGTCCGACGGCTTCGGCGACCTCCATCGACAGCCCCATCGCCTTGGCTTCCTCGAGACAGAGCCGGACGTCCTTCACCATCAGTCCGGTAGCGAAGCCGAAATCGAAGCTGCGCGGCAGGATCGAGCGCGGAAACTTGTCGCGGCTCGCCGTGTTCATGCCCGACCCGGCATTGATCACGTCGATCATGACGCCGGGGTCGAGCCCGGATTTCACGCCCATCACCACGGCCTCGGAGGTCGCGACCATCGCGGTCGCCGACAGCAGATTGTTGGCAAGCTTCATGGTCTGCGCCGAGCCGGGCTTGGTCGCCGATGAAGAACACCTTGCCGATCACCTCGAGGGCGGCTTTCACCGCCTCGAAATCCGCTTTCGGACCCGACACCATCACGGCGAGCGTGCCCTTCTCGGCGCCGCCGACGCCGCCGCTCACCGGACTGTCGAGCTGCACGATGTTGTGCTTGGCCAGGAGATCGCTGATCCGCACCGCCATATGCGATCCGACGGTGGAGAGATCGACGAAGCGCCGCACCCGGCTGCCCTCGATGACGCCGTCCGGACCGGTGGCCACCTCGAGCGAGGCCTGCAGCGATGGCAGGCTCGCCAGCACGGTTTCGGTGCGGTCGGCGACTTCTTTCGGTGACGAAGCGGCCTCTGCGCCCAGTGCAACCAGCCCGTCGACCGCCTGCTGGCGCTGGTCGAACACCACCAGTCGATGCTTGCCCTCGATCAGGCGCCGGGCCATGGGAAAGCCCATCTTGCCGAGGCCGATAAATCCGATGTCCATGTCGGTGCGCCTCAACCCTTGTCGATCTCGGCGAACACCTCGCGCGCGATGCGGAAGCTGTCGACGCCCGCGGGAACGCCGGCATAGATCGCCACCTGCATGAAGATCTCGCGAATCTCTTCCTTGGTCACGCCGTTGACCAGCGCGCCCTTGATATGCACCCGCAATTCGTGCGGCCGGTTGAGAATCGAGATCATCGCAAGATTGAGCATGCTGCGGGTCTTGCGCGGCAGTTCCTCGCGGCCCCACACCGCGCCCCAGCAATATTCGGTGACCAGTTCCTGAAACGGCTTGTTGAAATCGTCCGCGTTTTTCAGGGCGTTGGCGACATAGGCCTCGCCCAGCACGGCTTTGCGAATTTCCAGTCCCTTGTCGTGCGTTTTCTTGTCCATGATGTTTCCTCGGCCGGTTGCTTCGCTGGTTCCGATGGCCGACGTTACGAGGTCGCCGGCTCCCAGTCACGCCTTCGTGTTATGCGGGTTTCGGCGGTGTGGGTTACCGTTCCGGAACGGGTGCCTCATTGCCGCCGTTGTGCTAGGCTGCTGCTTCGGCAACCCCGGAGAGTTTGATTGAGCGGCGCCACCCCCGACCCGCCAGAGCCGGCGCGCGACCCCGATGCCGTCTCGCGGCTGCAGCTGACGCAGGCCTTGCGGCGGGCGCAATATGCAATCGCGTGGGAGCGAGCCTGGCCGCATCTGGCGCGGCTGCTGACGGTGGTCGGGCTGTTTCTGGTGGCGTCCTGGGCCGGGCTGTGGCTGGCGCTGCCGTTTGCGGCGCGCGCCGTCGGGCTGGGCGTGTTCGTGCTGCTGGCGCTGGCGACGCTGTTTCCGCTGCTGCGATTTCGCTGGCCAAGCCGCGAAGAGGGCCTTCACCGGCTTGATCGCGTCACCGGCATCCGCCATCGCCCGGCGACCGCGCTGACCGATACGCTGGTCACGCAGGATCCGGTGGCGCTGGCGCTTGTGGCAGGCCCAGCGCGAGCGCACCTTGGCATCGATCAAGCGCATCCGCGCCGGCCTGCCGTCGCCGCGGCTTGCGATCCATGATCCCTGGGCGCTGCGCGCGCTGGTCGCGGTGATGATGGTTGCGGCCTATATCGCCGCCGGCGACGAGCGCACGATGCGCATCGCGGCGGCGTTCGACTGGAACGGCGTACTGTCGCCGGCCAATATCAGGGTCGATGCCTGGGTGACGCCGCCGCTCTATACCGCCAAGCCGCCGATCATCCTGTCGGCGGCGAACAAGGAAGCCGCCTTCCCTGCCGCGGGACCGCTTGCCGGTCCCGGCAGGCAGCACGCTGATCGTGCGCTCGAGCGGCGGCACGCTCGATGTGGTCGCCGCGCGGCGGCGTCACCGAGGCGGCGCCGACCGAGCAGGCCCCGAAGGGCACCAACGAACGGCATTTCACCATCGCCGGCGACGGCACGGCGCATGTCCGCGCGCCCTCCGGTCAGCCGCAATGGAAGTTCAGCGCCATTCCCGACCGCGCCCCGACCATTGCGCTGGCGAAAGATCCGGAGCGTCAGGCCCGCGGCTCGCTGCAGATGTCCTACAAGATCGAGGATGATTACGGCGTCACCGAAGCGCAGGCGCATGTTTGCGGCGCGCCCCGGCGACGCGCCGAAAGGGCGACGCCGAGCCGCGGCCGCTGTTCGATGCGCCGCAATTTCCGCTGGTGCTGCCCAATGCGCGGACCCGCAACGGCGTCGGGCAGACCGTCAAGGATCTCAGCGAGGATCCCTATGCCGGCGCCGACGTCACGTTGACCCTGACGGCGCGCGACGAGGCCGGCAATGAGGGCCGCAGCGAGCCGTTCAACATGCGGCTTCCGGAGCGGCTGTTCACCAAGCCGCTGGCGCGGGCGCTGATCGAGCAGCGCCGCATTCTGGCGCTCGACGCCAATCAGAACGCGCAGGTCTACACCGCGCTCGATGCGCTGATGATCGCGCCGGAACTGTTCACGCCGGAGACCGGGCAATATCTCGGCCTCTACAGCGTCGCGCGGCAGCTCGAGGCCGCCCGCACCGACGATGCGATGCGCGAGGTCGTCGCCAGCCTGTGGGCGCTTGCCGTCACCATCGAGGATGGCAACATCACCGATGTCGACAAGGCCCTGCGCGCCGCGCAGGACGCGCTGAAGCAGGCGCTGGAACGCGGCGCCAGCGACGAAGAGATCAAGAAGCTCACCGAGGATCTGCGCGCGGCGCTGGACAATTTCATGCGCCAGCTCGCCGAACAGCTGCGCAACAATCCGCAGGCACTTGGCGCGGCCGCTCGACCCCAATACCAAGGTGATGCGCCAGCAGGATCTCAACAACATGATCGAGCGCATGGAGCGGCTGTCGCGCTCCGGCGACAAGGATGCCGCCAAGCAATTGCTCGAGCAGCTGCAGGAGATGCTGGAAAACCTGCAGATGGCGCAGCCCGGCCAGTCCGGCGACAGCGACATGGAGCAGGCGCTGAACGAGCTCGGCGACATGATCCGCAAGCAGCAGCAGTTGCGCGACAAGACCTTCAAGCAGGGCCAGGATTCGCGGCGCGACCGCGCAGCACGGCAAGCAGGGCGACCAGAGCATGGGCGATCTGCAGCAGGACCAGCAGGGCCTGCGCGACCGGCTCAAGAAATTGCAGCAGGAGCTTGCCAAGCGCGGCATGGGGCAGGGCCAGCGCGGCGAGAGGGCAGCAGGGTCAAAAGGGCCAGGACGGCGACCCGCCAGCAGGGCGACGACGAGGATGGTCTCGGCCAGGCCGACAACGCGATGGGCGACGCCGGCAGCAAGCTCGGCGAGGGCAACGCCGACGGCGCCGTGGATTCGCAAGGCCAGGCGCTGGAAGCGCTGCGCAAGGGCGCCCAGAGTCTCGCCGAGGCGATGCAGCAGGGCGAGGGCGAGGGCCAGGGCGACGGCCCGGGCAATCGCGCCGGCCGCCAGCAGAACGGCGGCAACAGCAGCGATCCGCTCGGACGGCCGCTGCACGGGCGCGAATTCGGCGACGACCTGACGGTGAAGATTCCCGGCGAAATCGACGTGCAGCGGGTGCGCCGGATTCTGGAAGAACTGCGCCGCCGCCTCGCCGATCCGCAGCGCCCGCAGATCGAACTCGATTACCTCGAGCGGCTGCTGAAGGATTATTAGGATCGACCGCGCTCGTCGGCCTGGCGACGGGTGATCCAGTATTCCGGGCTCGGAAGCGTGGCACTGATCCCGCTCGCGGATGACGGCACACCGCGACCCGTTCTTCCGCGCCGCCAGCGCGCGGCCACCGCGGCGCGGATGTCGGCGACCGAAAACGGCTTGGTGATGACGTCATGGACGATGGCGTTGAGGCCCGAGGCGCGCTCGCGCTGGTCGGCAAAGCCCGTCATCAACAGGATCGTCAGATCCGGAAAGTCGCGCGCCGCCGCCAGCGCCAGCGCGATCCCGTCCATGACCGGCATCTGGATATCGGTGAGCAGCAGATCGAAGGCGCCGGGCTCGCGGTTCAGGATCTCCAGCGCCTCGGCGCCGTCTTCGGCGGTGACGGTGTCGTGGCCATCCATGGCGATGGCGCGCGCCACCAGCGTGCGCATGGAATCTTCATCGTCGGCGATCAGCACGCGCGGCATCGGGACACCGTCTTCGCGGAGCGGAACGCTGGCAGCCCCGTTCATACGCTGCCGCCGGCGATATCGCGCTTGCTGAAGAAGCGCACATCGATATTGCGCCCTTCGGGCGGCGGCGAAGCCAGCCGCGACTTGAACCAGGCGCGTTCGCCCGGCTTCAGCACCGGCTGCTCCAGCACCGCGTTCCAGGCGTAGATCTCGGCGCCCTGGGCGTCGCGAACGCTAAAGCGCAGCCGCGGCAGTTCGACCGGCTTGCGGGCTTCGCCGATGATCACGCCCTCGATCACCAGCACCGGTTTGCCTTCCACGGTCTCGGTGGTGATCCTGACGTCCTTGAACATGAGTCCGCGCAGGTTCACGTCGAGGCCGACCATTTTGTAGAACGCGGCGGTCTGCGGCAGCAGCCGCACCACGTCGACGCGCCAGATGCACCAGCGCCAGCACCAGCGCGCCCATGGCGGCGCAGGCCGTGGGGAGGCTCGCAAACGGCTTGCCCGGCCCCGCGAAGCCAGGCCGGCGGTTGCAAAACACGTTCCGCAGCCGCGACAGCGTCGCGGGCCGCGCGGCCTCGGCGTCCTGCGCGGACCGTCCTGCGGCCAGTCGGGTTCGGCGGCCTGCGAGCCATCGGCCGTCCGGCCAGTCGGCCGAGATCGAAGGGCTGTCGACGACCGGGGTTTGCTGGTCCTGGCTGTCCTCGCGCGCCAGGGCGTCCCATTCCGCGGCGGGTCCTGCTCGCCGGCCGGCTGGCCGGCGGCCGCCATCGCGGGCGCCGAGGCGACCGACCTCGATCGCATCCTCCGGCCGCGCCAGCCAGACCTCCTTGCAGCGGGAACAGCGCACGGTACGGCCGGCCGCGCCCAAAGTAGCCAAATCAATGGCATAGGACGTTGTACAATGGGGGCAAATGATATGCATGGAGCCAATCTCCACAATGATGCTGCGGCAGATGCTACAAGGCGAGCGTTAACGAATCGGAAACCATAACCGAAGCACAACCATTTTGTCGGGTTCGCAGCCGCGGCGAACCGGCGAGCTGCGGGCCTTCGGTTTCGGGCTTCCGGTGCCGCCTCACATCGAACGGAGCTGAGCTTGGTTCGGTTCGAAAATGTCGGATTGCGTTACGGGCTCGGCCCGGAGATTCTGCGCGACCTCAGTTTCCTCATCCCCGCGCACTCCTTCCAGTTCCTGACCGGCCCGTCCGGCGCCGGCAAGACCTCGCTGCTGAGGCTGTTGTTCCTGTCGCTGCGGCCGACCCGCGGCCTGGTCAATCTGTTCGGCCATGACGTCTCGCTGCTCGGCAAGGAACGAAATCGCCGACCTGCGCAAGCGGATCGGCATCGTGCTGCAGGACTTTCGCCTGCTCGATCACATGACCACCTATGAAAACGTGGCGCTGCCGTTCCGGGTGATGGGCCGCGACGAATCCAGCTATCGCAAGGAGGTCATCGACCTGTTGAAATGGGTCGGTCTCGGCGAGCGAATGGACGCGCTGCCGCCGATCCTGTCCGGCGGCGAGAAGCAGCGCGCGGCGATCGCCCGTGCCGTGATCTCGCGGCCGCATCTGCTGCTGGCGGACGAGCCGACCGGCAACGTCGATCCGACGCTGGGACGGCGCCTGCTGCGGCTGTTCATCGAGCTCAACAAGTCCGGCACCGCGGTGATCATCGCGACCCACGACATCACGCTGATGGACCAATATGAGGCGCGGCGGCTGGTGCTGCATCAGGGACGGTTGCATATCTATGAGTAGAGCCGGCGACGATCATGGCCCGTTGGTGGATCTCGGACACGAACGTCCGCAGGTGCCGGCGCGGGCGCGCAATCTTTCGCCGATCGTGCCGCGCGCCTCGATCGCCGGTCGCGCGCTGGTCGCGGTAGTCGCCATCATGACGTTCCTCGCCTCGATTACCACCGGCGCGGTGCTGCTGGTGAGCGCGTCGGCGGCCGAGTGGCAGTCGGAGGTCGCAAGCGAAATCACCATCCAGGTGCGGCCGGTGGCCGGACGCGATCTCGACCGCGATGCGGCGGCGGTGGCCGCGGCGATGCGCGCGCAGCCCGGCATCATCGAGATCAGGCCTTTCAGCAAAGAGGAGTCCGCCAAGCTGCTCGAACCCTGGCTGGGCAGCGGGCTTTCGTTCGACGACCTGCCGGTGCCGCGGGTCATTGTCGCGCGGGCGCAGCCGGGCACGGCGCTCGACCTGGCGGCGTTGCGCAGCCGGGTGACGCAGGTGGCGCCGTCCGCCAGCGTCGACGATCACCGCGCCTGGATCGAGCGGATGCGGTCGATGACCGGCGCCACCGTGCTCGCCGGCGTCGGCATCCTGATTCTGGTGATCATCGCGACCATCATTTCGGTATCATTTGCCACCCGCGGGGCGATGGCGGCGAACCGGCCGATCGTCGAAGTGCTGCACTTCGTCGGCGCCGGCGACCGCTATATCGCCAACCGGTTCCTGCGGCATTTCCTGCGGCTGGGGCTGCAGGGCGGCGTGATCGGCGGCGGCGTCGCGATGCTGGTTTTCGGCTTCTCCGAATCGATCGCCGGCTGGTTCTCGGGCACCCCGGTCGGGGATCAATTCGCGGCCCTGCTCGGAACGTTCTCGCTGCGCCCCTCGGGCTATCTGGCGCTGGCGGCGCAGGCCGTGCTGATCGCGGCGATCACCGCCGTGGCATCGCGGAGAACGCTGTTTGCCACGCTCGACGACATCGACTGACGCGGTTTGTGCATGGCGCCGCGCCGGCCGGACTTTAATTGGCCTGAAAACGTTCTAGTGTGTGGTGGTCTGGGGACGAACAGGACCACCGGTTTCCACGCCAGGCCCGACTTGCAGAGGAAGACAGCCGGCATCGCATGACGCCAGCATCCGACGATAGATCGCCGCAAGCGCCTGCTCCGGCGCCGCGGCGCTGGCTGCGCGCAGCGATCGTCGCTGCGCTGGCGATGCTGTTCGTCGGCGCCGGAGATCGGCTTCGTCGGGTTTCTGTCGCAGTTGCGCGGCGCCGAAACCAAGCCTGCCCGCAACGCCGACGGCATCGTGGTGCTGACCGGCGGTTCGTCGCGCGTCTCCGATGCGATGGAATTGCTGGCCGACGGCTATGGCAAGCGGCTGCTGATCTCCGGCGTGCATCCGACCAATGCGGCAAGCGACATTTCACGTTCGCTGTCCGACAATCAGTCGTTATTGAGCTGCTGCGTCGATCTCGACCGTTCCGCCGTCAACACCCGCAGCAATGCTGCGGAGACGCGGCGCTGGGCGCATGATCGCGGTTTCAAGTCGCTGATCGTGGTGACGTCGAACTACCATATGCCGCGGGCGATCGTCGAACTGTCGCACGCGATGCCGGATATTGCGCTAATTCCATTCGCGGTGGTCGGCGACAAATGGCGCGACGAACCGTGGTGGACGAGCGGCACGACGGTGCGGCTGCTTGCTGTCGGAATACGTGAAATATGTCGCCGCCGAGGTTGCGGGTGCGTCTGGCCAGTGTCGGCCTCGAACTGGCGCTCCGAGGCCGCCGAGCAGCCGAACGGGTCCATCGATGCCGCACAAACCGGCGACGGCTCAAGCCAATTGATCGGGTTTTCGATGGTTTCGATTTTCTTGCGTTCGCTGGTCTACAATGTGCTGTTCTACCTGCTGCTGGTGTTCTGGGTGATCGTCGGAATTCCGACCTACCTGATGCCGCGCTGGGCCATCATGAATATCGCCAGGTATTGGGCGCGCAGCAGCATCTGGCTGATGCGGGTGATCTGCAACACCAAGGTCGAATATCGCGGGCTCGAGAAAATTCCGCACGGCCCCCTGATCGTCGCGTCGAAACATCAGTCGATGTGGGAAACCTTCGCGCTGCTGCAGTTCTTCGATCAGCCGCTGTTCATTTTCAAGCGCGAGCTGAAATGGATACCGCTGTTCGGCTGGTATCTGATCAAGTCGAACATGATCGGGATCGATCGCCGCGCCGGCGGTCGCTCGCTGCTGAAAATGGCGCGCCTTGCCGGCGACGAAGTCCGGCGCGGCCGTCAGCTGATCATCTTCCCGGAGGGCACGCGCGCTGCGGTCGATGCGCCGCCGCACTACAAGACCGGCGTCGCCCAGATCTATGTCGATTGCGGCGTGACCTGCCTGCCGGTTGCGCTCAATTCCGGGCTGTTCTGGCCGCGCCGGACCTTCATGCGCTATCCCGGAACGCTGGTCGTCGAATTTCTCGATCCGTTGCCGCCCGGCCTGTCGCGCCAGCGAATTCATCGCGCGCGACTCTCGGCCGTGGTCGAGGAGGCCACCCACCGGCTGGTCGAGGCGGCGCGGCGCGAGCAGGCGCGAATTGTTCGGCCGCGTGCCCGGTGCCGCTTCGGCGCAGGCTGGGGCGCACGACCTCTAGTTTTCCAGTCAACGGGTCGGTACAGAGCGCGGCCCGATGCCAGGCTCCGTGGATGCCGGTTCGAACTCAAGAACCCGCCAGAACACAACGACTAGACTAGCCGTGCGGCGGCGTCTCGTGGTGCAGCAGCATCGCCAGCTGATGCAATTGCGGGTCGCGAAAACCCTGCTTTTCGATCGACCTTACCGTCGCCAGCACGTAGTCGCGGTTGTTTCCGGAGCGGCCGTGTCCCTGCTGCACGTAGCGCAGCTGTTCGGCCAGCGAGAGCCGCCCGGCATATTGGACATGGCCGCGGTCGACCACATAGGCCAGCGCGCTGACCCGCTGCCGGGCCTCGTTTTCAAGCCAGACCGAACGCATCACTTCGTGGTAGACGCTGGTGGTCTGTTCGCGGCTGCGCAGATAGGCGACGGTGTCGTTGCGCCGCGCCGCCGCGACCCGGAATGCGATGCCGCGGCAGGCGCCGCCGCGGTCGAGCCCGAGCACGAGGCCGGGCTTTTCCGGCGTCCCGCGATGGTCGAACGAATAGACGCACAGCGCGCGATGCTCGCCGATCAGCCGCGCCGGCACCTGCTCGATGAATTCAAAACCCGGCCGCCACATCAGCGAACCGTAGCCGAACACCCACAGGTCGCCTTCGGACGGCTCTTGGGACAAATCCGCTTCGGACAGGACTTTGGCTTGCATCGCGGCGACGCCTAGCAGAATTTGGCCTGGCGAATGAAAATGCGTTAATTCTGATTGCCGCGCCCAGCGCATCGCTTAATTGACAAAATCCTTGGTCAAAGCTCGCCAGATGTCCGATATCACCCTCGCGCCGCGCCGGCGCCCGCTTTGGCGCCTTTTCATCATGCCTGTCCTGCTGCTTGTCGCCGCCGCGGCGTGGAGCGCGTTCTGGTTCTATTCCGCGTCCAGGGTCGACGAGACCGCGGATGCCTGGCGGGCGCGCGAGGCGAGATCGGGCCGGGTCTACGATTGTGCCAGACGCTCGGTGGCCGGCTACCCGTTCCGCCTTGAAGTCCGCTGCGGCGGCGCCACCGTGTCGCTGCAATCGCAGACCGCCGGGCAGTCCGCGACGCAGGCGCCGATCACCGCCAGTCTCGGCGAAATCCTGGTGGTGGCGCAGATCTACGATCCGAAATTGCTGATCGCGGAATTCACCGCGCCCGCGACCATTTCCGAGAACGGGCAGCAGCCCTCGATGATGGTGAACTGGCGCACGGCCCGCAGCAGCATCGTCGGCCTGCCGGCGGTTCCGCAGCGGATTTCCCTGGTGTTCGACGATCCCGCGATCGACCGCGTCAACGGATCGGTGCAGACGCCGTTGGCGGCGCCAAACATGTCGAGCTGCACGGCCGCCTGGCCGAGGGCTCGGCTTTCGATCATCCGGTCATCGAGACCGTGCTGCAGATCGCGGGCGGCAGCGTGCAGGGGGTGCATCCGCTGCTGGCCGAGCCGTTCGATGCCGAGGTGCGGACGCTGCTCAGCGGCCTGAAGGATTTTTCGCCAAAACCCTGGCCGCAGCGGTTTCGCGAAATCCAGGCCGCCGGCGGCCATGTCGAGATCGTGCAGTCCCGGATCCAGCAGGGCGACCTGATCGCGGTTGCTGCCGGCTCGCTCGGCCTCAACGCCCAGGGCCATCTTGACGGCGAACTGCAGATGACGGTGGCCGGCCTGGAGAAGGTGATTCCGGCGCTGGGGCTTGAAAAAATGCTCGACGAGGGCGTGCCGCAGGCGACGCTCGATCGCGTCGCGCCGGGCGTCAAGAGCTCCGATGTCCACAACCTGCTCGGCGCGCTGGACCGGGCGATCCCCGGCCTCGGCAAGGTCGTCAGGCAGAATGCCAGTCTCGGGGTCGCCGCCGGCATCAACGCGCTCGGCAAGGAGGCGGTGCTGGAAGGCAAGAAGGCGCGGGCGTTTCCGCTGCGCTTCGTCGATGGCGCGGTGTTTCTGGGCCCGCTGAAGGTGGCGCAGATTCCGCCCTTGTTCTAGCAAACGCGGCCGGTTTGCCCGCCACAACTCAATCGGTTTTCCTGGCCAGGTTGGCATGCGGGCGGCCGAAATCGGGCGCGGCCGAATCCTGGCCGATCTCGACGATGCCGCGGCGGATCGCGCGGGTGCGGGTGAAATGCTCGAACAGCGCCTCGCCGTCGCCGCGGCGGATCGCCCGGGTCAGCTTGGAGAGGTCCTCGTTGAAGGTGCCGAGCATTTCCAGCACCGCGTCCTTGTTGGCGAGGAACACGTCGCGCCACATGATCGGATCGGAGGCCGCGATGCGGGTGAAGTCGCGAAAACCGCCGGCGGAGAACTTCATCACCTCGGAGGCGGTCACCTGGCCGAGTTCGTCGGCGGTGCCGACGATGGTGTAGGCGATCAGATGCGGCAGATGGCTGGTGATCGCCAGCACCAGATCGTGATGGTCGGGCGTCATGATCTCGACCTTGGCGCCGAGTCGCCGCCCAGAACGCGCGCAGCCGCTCGACCGCCTTCGCATCGGTGCCTTCGGGCGGGGTCAGGATGCACCAGCGGTTGATGAACAGTTCGGCGAAGCCGGAATCGGGACCGGAATGCTCGGTGCCGGCGACCGGATGCGCCGGCACGAAATGGACGCCGGCCGGCAGATACGGCGCCATCTCGCGCACCACGGCGCCCTTGACCGAGCCGACGTCGGAGACGATCGCGCCTGGCTTGAGATGGGCGGCGATCTCCTGGGCGACCGGCCCGCAGGCGCCGACCGGGATGCACAGGATGACGAGATCGGCGTCCTTGCGCCGCCTCCGCATTGGTCTCCACCACGCGAGTCGACGATGCCGAGCTCAGCCACCCGCGCGCGGGTCTTCGGCCGAGCGCGCGGTGGCGACGATTTCGCCGGCGAGGCCCTGCGCCCGCGCCGCGCGCGCGATCGAGCCGCCGATCAGCCCGAAGCCGATCAGCGCGATCCTCTTGAAGGGCGGCGCGGCGTTCACTTGCCGCGCCATGAAGTCGCGCAGGCCGTCGACCACGAGGCGATTGGCCTCCTCGGTGCCGATGGTCATGCGCAGCGCGTGCGGCAGGCCGTAATTGTTCAGCGCGCGCAGCACCAGCCCGCGCTTGGTCAGGAACGCGTCGGCCTCGGCCGAGGTCTTGCCCTTGTTCGAGCGGGAAATGGATCAGGACGAAATTCGCCACGCTCGGCGTCACCTTGAGGCCGAGCTTGCCGATCTCCTCGGTCAGCCAGTTGCGCCACTTCTCGGTGTGCGCCTTCGACATCTGCTGATGCGCGGTGTCCTCGATCGCCGCCACCGCCGCCAGCATCGCCGGCGTCGAAACGTTGAAAGGCCCGCGAATGCGGTTGACCGCATCGACGATGCTGGCCGGGCCGAACATCCAGCCGATCCGCAACGCCGCCAGCCCGTGGATCTTCGAGAAGGTGTGGGTCATCACCGTGTTCTCGGTGGTCGCCACCAGTTCGATGCCGATCTCGTAGTCGTTGCGCGACACGTAGTCGGAATAGGCGGCGTCGAGCACCAGCAGCACATGCGGCGGCAATCCGGCGCGCAGCCGCTTGACCTCGTCGAACGGCAGATAGGTCCCGGTCGGGTTGTTCGGGTTGGCGAGCCAGACCAGTTTGGTGCGCGGCGACACCAGCTTCAGGATGGCGTCGACGTCGGCGGTGAAATTGGTCTCCGGCGCGACCACATTGATGGCGCCGTTCGCCATGGTCGCGATCGGATACACCAGAAAGCCGTGGGTGGTGCTGATCGCCTCGTCGCCGTGGCCGAGATAGGTATGCGCCAGCAAATTGAGGATTTCGTCGGATCCGGCGCCGCAGATGATGCGGTCGGGATCGAGCCCGAAGGCGCGGCCGATCGCCTCGCGCAGCACCCGCGACGTCCCTTCCGGATAGTCCTCCAGATGGCCGGCGGCCGCCTTGTAGGCCTCCATCGGCCTTCGGCGAAGGCCCGAACGGCGTCTCGTTGGCCGACAGCTTGAACACCTTGCGGCCCGGCTCCGGCACCGGGCTCTTGCCGGGCGTGTAGGGCGCAATATCGAGAATGCCGGGATTCGGCACGGGTCGGGACATCTTCAACTCCGGATGATCAGGGGCGGTCTGGAGCTTTGGCCGCCCCGTTCGGGGGCACCGTATAGCGCGTTGCGTGGCTGCCGACGAGAGCCGATGAGCGCACCGAGGCACCGGCCTCGACCAGCGCCGACCGGATCTTTTCGAGGCCGCCGCTGCCGCACGACCGACACCAGCAGGGCCGCGCCGTCGAAGGCGGTATCCGGCACCGCGACGATTTCCGCCAGCGGCGACAGCGCGCGCGCGATCCCGGCGTTCCAGCCGGAGACGCGCACGCTCCACATCTCGACCTCGGTCACCATGGCGCTGTCGGCGACGCGCGACACCACGAATACCGGCAGCGCCGCCGGATGGTCGGCGCGCTCGACGAACGGCAGCCGCGCGATGATCTTGGGCGCGCCGGCGGCTTCGAGCGCGATCCACCATGGGGTGCGGCTGGAGGTGGCGGAGACCAGCGCCAGATCGCCCTTCGACTTGGCCACCGCCTCGACCGCGGCGGTTGCGCTGAAATGCGGCACATAGGGAACGGTGAAGCCGAAATGAAACCGCGCCGAATCCCGCATCGCGGATTCGCCGAGCGAGATATCGGCATGGACCGAAAACGGCGCCTGCACATAGGTGAAGGTCGAGATGATGACGCGCCAGATGCTCTCGACGGTGTCGAGCGGCAGGATGCCGCGATGGCGCTGCACCAGCCGGCGCATCATGTCGGCCTCGCGCGCCGGGCGGAACGCCGAGCCGACCTCCTGGGTCTGCTTCACCTGAGATCAGGCGATCGATGATGTCGCCGCGCGCCATCAGCAGGCCGTGGACCTGCGCGTCGATGGCGTCGATCTCTTGGCGCAGCGCCTCGAGCGAGGGCGGAGCGGGGGGCGGTTGAGACATCTTCAGAAACCTTGGCAAGATCCTGCTGCAACGGCGGCGCCGGCCCATCTGATTAGGTAAGACCGGCAGCTGAAAGCAAAGAGAAACGTGGCGCCCCGGGCTGGGTCGGCCGAAGACCGCCCGCACCGGCCGGTTAACCCCAGGCTTGCCTTGACGAAATGCCTCGCCGGGTATTAGTCTTCAGGCATTCCGTGGTCATTTGAGCCGGCCGGCTTGCAGCCACGTTAAACAACTCGCTAAACAGGCCGGGGACAGAGTGTGATCCCGGCCGAACCTATGTTCAGGCCGGGTTTTTTATGGCCTGATTTCCGGTGGTTTCTCGAAGCCTCCCGAAAGAGGTCGATATCCAGATGGTAAACGTGCAGTCAATACCCAGTCCGGCGATCCATGCCGAGGAGCGCGCGCATGAGGCGGACCATCCGACTTCGCTGGTCGCGGTGTTCGGCGCCGACCAGCCGCTGAAGCTCGATTGCGGCATCGACCTTGCGCCGTTCCAGATCGCCTACCAGACCTATGGCGAGCTCAATGCGGAGCGCTCCAACGCCATTTTGATCTTCCATGCGCTGACCGGCGATCAGCATGTCGCCAATGTGCATCCGGTCACCGGCAAACCGGGCTGGTGGGAAACCATGGTCGGTCCCGGCCGCCCGCTCGACACCGACAAGTATTTCGTCATTTGCTCGAACGTGATCGGCGGCTGCATGGGCTCGACCGGGCCGGCCTCGACCAATCCCGCCAACCGGCAAATTGTGGGGGCTGGATTTTCCGGTCATCACCATTCCCGACATGGTGCGCGCGCAGACGATGCTGATCGATCGCCTGGGCATCGAGACACTGTTCTGCGTGGTCGGCGGCTCGATGGGCGGCATGCAGGCGCTGCAATGGACCGCGGCCTATCCCAAGCGCGTGTTTTCGGCGCTGGCGGTGGCCTGCGCACGCGGCATTCGGCGCAGAACATCGCATTCCACGAACTCGGCCGGCAGGCGGTGATGGCCGATCCGGACTGGCGACATGGCCGCTATTTCGAACATGGCGTCTATCCGCATCGCGGCCTCGGCGTCGCGCGGATGGCCGCGCATATCACCTATCTCTCCGACGCCGCGCTGCACCGCAAATTCGGGCGGCGGATGCAGGACCGCGACCTGCCGACGTTTTCGTTCGATGCGGACTTTCAGGTCGAAAGCTATCTGCGCTATCAGGGCTCGTCCTTTGTCGAGCGGTTCGACGCCAACAGCTATCTATACCTGACGCGGGCGATGGATTATTTCGACATTGCCGCCGATCATGATGGCGTGCTGGCGCAGGCATTCCGCGGCATTCAGACCCGGCTCTGCGTGGTGTCGTTCACCAGCGACTGGCTGTTTCCGACCTCGGAGGCACGCGCCATCGTCCATGCGCTCAATGCCAGCGGCGCACGGGTGTCGTTCGCGGAGATCGAGACCGATCGCGGACACGACGCCTTCCTGCTCGACGTGCCGGAGTTTTTCGAGATCTCCCGCGCCTTTCTGGAATCCGCGGGCGCGGCCCGCGGCCTGACCAGGAAAGGCGGCTGACATGACCGCCCAGCAACAGGTTCTGCCGCTGGACGGGGCCGCGATGCGCCGCAGCGGGAACTATCGCGGCGACCATCTTCTGGTGGCGCAGATGGTGGAGCGCGGCTCCAAGGTGCTCGATGTCGGCTGCGGCGACGGTGACCTCTTGCAGCTGCTGGAAAGCCGCGGCATCGACGGCCGCGGCATCGAGCTTTCGCGCGAGGGCGTCAACCGCTGCGTCGCCAAGGGCCTCGCGGTGGTGCAGGGCGACGCCGACACCGACCTCGTCAACTATCCCGACGACGCCTTCGACTACGTGATCCTGTCGCAGACCCTGCAGGCGACCCGGCAGCCGCGGGTGGTGCTGGAGAATCTGTTGCGGATCGGCCGCCGCGCCATCGTGTCGTTTCCGAATTTCGGCTTCTGGAAGATGCGGCTGCAATTGCTGGTCGGCGGGCACATGCCGCGCACCGAAAACCTGCCGGCGACCTGGTACGACACCCCGAACATCCATTTCTGCACCATCAAGGATTTCGTGCAGCTCTGCGAGGCGATCAACGTCAAGATGGAGCGCGCGGTCGCGCTCGATCTCTACGGCCGCCCGCTGCGGCTCAACGCGCCCTGGTGGTTCTGGAACATGTTCGGCGAGCAGGGCGTGTTCCTGCTCAGCCGTGGCGGCAAGCGATAAGCATCGATCGTCATTCCGGGACGCATCGAAGATGCGAACCTCAGATGTGCAATTGCACATCGGGGAATCCGAGATTCCGGGTTCGTGCTGACGCACGCCCCGGCATGACGATCAGTTTTGCTCCGCCAGCGACCTCGGATCGCGCACCGGCCAGCGTCCGGCTTCGGCCAGCGTGATGAAGCGCTCGACCATTTCATTGAACAGGGCAGGTTCCTCGAGATTGAGCACGTGCCCCGACTTCGGGAAGATCGAAAGGCCGGATGCCGGCAAGTGCTTTTTCAGGAACAGGCTGGGCTCCAGGCAATTGTCGTCCTCGTCGCCGCAGATAATCAGGGTCGGCGTCGCAACCTGCCGGATCGCATCGGTCAGGGTGTAGATCGAGGGCCTGCCGCCCTGGAAGCCGCGCATGGTATTGGCGGAGCCCTTTGAATCGTGCCGGGCCAGCGCGTCATAGAAATCGGCGTGGCCGCGCGGGTCCTTCAACAAAAACGGAATCCGGCTCGGCGCCTCGCGCGTCGCCCTGGCAACCTCGGCCGAGCCGAGCTTTTCATATTGCTCGGCATTGGCGACGCATTGCCTGCGGAAAGCCTCGAGATTTTTCAGGTCGGAGCCCGAGCCGACCGCGGCCAGCGTCAGCGACAGCGCGCGCGCCGGCGCGTTCAGGCCGACCTGCAGTGATGAATAAGAGCCCATCGAGAGACCGACGAAATGCGCCTTTTGGATTTTGAGATGATCGAGCACGGCGAGCGCGTCGGTATAGAAATGTCTGTAGCTGTAGGAATCGGCTGACGCGGGCACATCCGACGGGGTGTAGCCGCGCGCGGAGTAGGCGATGCAGCGATGCCCGCGCGAGAAGTAGCGCATCTGCGGTTCCCAGTTGGTGTGGTCGGCGGCGAATTCGTGCAGGAAAATGATCGGCGTTCCGCTGCCGGCCTCCTCGAAATGGAGGCGGACGTGGTCGCTGCTGACGGCATAGGGCATTTGCTGTTCCTTTTCATGGGCCGGTCTCGAAAATCGCAGTTAATGCTCGCGGCTGCAATGCGGCGGAATCGATTCATTTTTCGTCACCAAATGATCGCGGAATCACCCCGAAACGGATCCGGCGCTGCCGCATCCCGTCTTGCTGTCGCCATACCGCGACTCGCAAAACGCCCCCCGGATGTCGGTCCTCAGGGCCCGATGGGGAACCAGGATGTCACAGAGGATCGAGTATGGTTCAGTTGTTTGCGTTTCGCTGGTCGCTTCGTCTTGTCGCGCTGGCTTTGTGTTCGGTAGCTATGGTCGTGATGGCCTCCCCGGCTTCGGCAAGATCTCACCATCGTGCGGGGCGCCATGCCTGGCATCGCGCCAGGCGGCACCACTTCCATCGTCGAAATCGCTACCTCGCGCCCGCTTCGGGCTGGGACGCCGGCGTTGCGCAAATGCGGCAACGCGGCTTGGCTGACACCCAAGCCAGCCTGCCGTCCGGCGGTGCCGCCGCCGGCTTCGCCGCGCCGGGCGGGTTCGGATCGTCCAATGTCGTCGCCGAAGCGCGCCGTTACATCGGCGGCAACCCCACGGGTCGCTCCAGCCTGTGGTGCGCGCGGTTCATGAACATGGTCCTGCAGCGTGTCGGTCTCGCCGGCACCGGTTCGGACCTGGCGCGGTCATTCGCCAATTACGGCCGGCGCGTGCCGGGACCGCAGATCGGCGCCATTGCCGTGATGGCGCGGCGCGGCGGCGGACATGTCGGCATCGTCAGCGGCATCGACGCCGCCGGAAACCCGATCCTTGTCTCGGGCAACAACCGCAACCGGGTCGTCGAAGCGTCCTATCCGCGGGGACGGATCTACGCCTATGTCATGCCGACGGGCTGACGGTTACATCCTCGCCGGCGGCAAGCGAACCGCCGGCGATGACCTCGGCATAGACTCCGCAATCGGCATGGCCGAAGCGGCGCATCAATGCATGCGGGATGTCGAGGTCGCGCGCCGCGGTCTCGGGATCGACATTGGTGGCGGCGCAGCGGACGATCCGCTTGACGACCCTCAGGCGGACGTCGCCGATGGCGAGGGTCTGGTCGAGCAGCGCGAACTCGTGCCATGCCGGCCAGCCGCTGACATACAGGTTGGCGCGGAACCGCAGCGGATGGACCGGCTGGCCGACGATGTCTTCGATGGCGGCCACGCTGGCAAGATTGATGATCGAGACGACCTTCCTGGGCGACATCCGAAAAGCTGTGGCCGCGGCCAGCCAGAAGTCTTGGCGGCCCCTTGAGTTCGCTGGCGAAATTGGTCGCGAAGAATGTCTCGATGGCGGCGCGGCCCGCCGCCGTTTCCAGATCGCCGCAGGCGGCCACGCCGCCGTTTGCGCGAATCGTCAGGATGCTGGTCGCATTCGTCGAAATGGGTCTGCAGCCCCGCCAGCCGCTCATTGCGCATCAGCATCAGGAAATAGGATTTCGGCAGCCATTTCGGATCGGCCGGATCGAAACCGCTGGGACCATTTTCGATCGCGTAGCGGCGGTCGGCCGGAACCGTCTGGCCGGGAATCAGCGCGACCTGCGGCAGCGGTTCCGGAGAGAGGCCCTTGACCGGGTAGCGGTAAAGGCCGGCGATCTGCGCAGGCTGGAGCTGGGGCATCCGGCTTATTAGGAGATTCCCCGGCGCGGTGCCATGGCACACGAATTTGTGAAGCAGCCTCTTCCGTTTCCGAAAGCCTCGTTCCCACATTTGCCTCAAGCCGGCGGGAGCGTCGGCGACGACCACCGCTGGCGGCTTGAGGAATGTCAATGCGGCCTGCGGAAACCCAGTGAAGATGCCGCCATCCGTGCCTCATGCTGTGGGCGGAGCGGCAGGCTGAGGGAAATACCGATGAATATTGAAAAATACACCGAGCGCGCGCGCGGCTTCATCCAGTCGGCGCAATCGCTGGCGATGCGCGACGGCCACCAGCAGTTTTCGCCGCTGCATATGCTGAAAGTACTGCTGGACGACAGCGAGGGTCTGGCCGGCGGTCTGATCGACCGTGCCGGCGGCAATTCGCGCGCGATCCTGAAAGCGACCGAGGACGCGCTCAACAAGCTGCCGAAGGTTTCCGGAAGCGGCGCCGGGCAGGTCTATCTCGCGCCCGAACTGGCGCGGGCGTTCGACGCCGCGGAAAAGGCCGCCGAGAAGGCCGGCGACAGTTTTGTCACGGTCGAGCGGCTGTTGCTGGGATTGACGCTGGAGAAGGACAGCGACGCCGGCGGCATCCTGCGCAAGGGCGGCGTCACGCCGCAGAACCTCAACGCCGCGATCGAAGCCCTGCGCAAGGGCCGCACCGCGGACAGTGCGACGGCTGAAAACGCCTATGACGCGCTGAAGAAATATTCCCGCGACCTGACCCAGGCGGCGCGCGACGGCAAGCTCGATCCGGTGATCGGGCGCGACGAGGAAATCCGCCGCACCATTCAGGTGCTTTCCCGCCGCACCAAGAACAATCCGGTGCTGATCGGCGAGCCCGGCGTCGGCAAGACCGCGATCGTCGAGGGCCTGGCGCTGCGGATCCTCAATGGCGACGTGCCGGAAAGCCTCAAGGACAAGAAACTGCTGTCGCTCGACCTCGGCGCGCTGATCGCGGGCGCGAAATACCGCGGCGAGTTCGAGGAGCGGCTGAAGGCGGTGCTGCAGGAAGTGACCTCGGCCGAAGGCAGCATCATCCTGTTCATCGACGAAATGCATACCCTGATCGGCGCCGGCAAGGCCGACGGCGCGATGGATGCGTCCAACCTGCTCAAACCGGCGCTGGCGCGGGGCGAATTGCATTGCATCGGCGCGACCACGCTGGACGAGTATCGCAAGCATGTCGAAAAGGACGCGGCGCTGGCGCGCCGGTTCCAGCCGATCTTCGTCTCCGAGCCGACCGGTCGAGGACACCATCTCGATCCTGCGCGGCCTGAAGGACAAATACGAGCAGCACCATGGCGTGCGCATCACCGATTCGGCGCTGGTGGCGGCGACCACGCTGTCGAACCGCTACATCACCGACCGCTTCCTGCCCGACAAGGCGATCGACCTGATGGACGAGGCCGCGGCGCGGCTGAAGATGCAGGTCGATTCCAAGCCGGAAGAGCTCGATTCGATGGATCGGGAAATCATCCGGCTGAAGATCGAGCAGGAGGCGCTGAAGAAGGAAAGCGACGCGGGCTCGAAAAGCCGGCTGCAGACGCTGGAAAAGGAACTCGCCGAGCTGGAAAAGCGCTCGGCCGACCTGACCTCGCGCTGGAGCGCCGAGAAGAACAAGCTGTCGAACGCGCAGAAGCTCAAGAGCGAGCTCGACGGCTTGCGCATCGAACTCGCCAACGCCCAGCGCCGCGGCGAATATCAGCGCGCCGGCGAGCTGGCCTATGGCCGGATTCCCGAGCTGGAGAAGCGGCTCGCCGAGATCGAGGCCAAGGAAAACGCCGGCGAGATGATGGAGGAGGCGGTCACCGCCAACCACATCGCCCAGGTGGTCTCGCGCTGGACCGGCGTGCCGGTCGACAAGATGCTGGAGGGCGAAAAGGACAAGCTGCTGCGGATGGAGGACAGCCTCGGCAACCGCGTCGTCGGCCAGGCCGAAGCCGTGCATGCGGTGGCGACCGCGGTGCGCCGTTCGCGCGCCGGCCTGCAGGATCCCAACCGGCCGATGGGCTCGTTCATGTTCCTCGGGCCCGACCGGCGTCGGCAAGACCGAGCTGACCAAGGCGCTGGCCGAATATCTGTTCGACGACGAGACCGCGATGGTCCGCCTCGACATGTCCGAATACATGGAGAAGCATTCGGTGTCGCGGCTGATCGGCGCGCCTCCGGGCTATGTCGGCTATGACGAGGGCGGCGCGCTGACCGAAGCGGTGCGGCGGCGGCCCTATCAGGTGGTGCTGTTCGACGAGATCGAGAAGGCGCATCCCGATGTCTTCAACGTGCTGCTGCAGGTGCTCGACGACGGCCGTCTGACCGACGGTCAGGGCCGCACCGTCGATTTCCGCAACACGCTGATCATCATGACCTCGAATCTCGGTTCGGAATTCCTGGTCAACCAGCCGGAAGGCGAGGACACCTCGGCGGTGCGCGAGCAGGTGATGGGCACGGTGCGGGCGCATTTCCGCCCCGAATTCCTCAACCGGGTCGACGAGATCATCCTGTTCCACCGGCTGCAGAAGAGCGAGATGGGCCGGATCGTCGAAATCCAGTTCGGGCGGCTGCAAAAGCTGCTGGAGGAGCGCAAGATCGTGCTCACGCTCGATGGCCGCGGCGCGCGACTGGCTCGCCGCCAAGGGCTGGGATCCGGCCTATGGCGCGCGGCCGCTGAAGCGGGTGATCCAGCGCAATGTGCAGGATCCGCTGGCGGAGATGATCCTCGCCGGCGACGTCAAGGACGGCGATCGCGTCGCCATTTCGGCGGAAGGCAATGTGCTGACCTTCAACGGCAAGGCGCCGCAGACCGCGGAGATCGCGCAGTTCGAGGCGCCGATGCCGAAACGGAAGCTGAACTGAAGCGGTTGCGGGGAAGCGGGTTCCTGCTCCGGCAGCCCCTCCGCGGGTTGATTTGGCGACGGGTCGGGACCCCGGGCAGTGCTGCCCGGCCGGGGGCTAGCGGTTGCTGACCTGCCTTACGCCAGTGCTGCCGGCGGCGTCGGACATTCGTGCCGGGCCGCCGCGATTGCTCATCATGGCATCGAGACGGTCGCGCTCCTTCTCGAAGCTCGCCATCAGCGGCCCTTCGAGCGAGCGGCCGCGCGGCAGCTTGATGCGCATCGGATCGACGAAGCGGCCGTTGACCAGAATTTCGTAATGGACGTGGGCGCCGGTCGATTGCCCGGTCGAGCCGACGAAGCCGATCACCTGGCCCTGCCGGACCTGCTTGCCGGGCTCCAGCCCCTTGGCGAAGGCCGACATGTGGCCGTAGGCGGTCTCGTAGCCGTTGTTGTGCTTCAGCTTGACGTATTTGCCGTAGCCGCCTTCCCAGCCGGCGGTTTCGACGACGCCGTTGCCGGAGGCGAAAATCGGCGTGCCATAGGCCGTGGCCCAGTCGACGCCGGTGTGCATCTTGACGTAGCCGAGGATCGGATGGCGGCGGCTGCCGAAGCCGCGATCGCATGATCGCGTTGTTGACCGGCTTGCGGACCAGGAACTTCTTCGCGCTCTTGCCGGTCTCGTCGTAGTAGTCGACCACGGAATCGTCGGGGGTCTGGAAGCGGTAATATTTCTTGGTCTCGCCGCCGACGGTGAGCGAGGCGAACAGCACCTCGTTCTTTTCGGTGATGGTCGGCGCCTTCGTCCTCGCCGGCAAAGAACACGTCGAAGGAATCGCCGGGCTGCACCTTGCGCTGGAAGTCGACGTCGTAGGAGTAGATCCGGATCATGTCGTCGATCACGCTCGGCGGCACCTTGTTGCGCAGCGCGGTCTCGTAGATGCTCTGATAGAGCCGTACCCCGGACTGCCGTCATCGTCGTCGTCGTCGTCGTTGCTGGTGTCGGCGGTTTCGGTGACGGTGTTCATGCTCTGCACGTCGACGGCGACGTATTTGCCGAGATCGGAAAGCGCGGCGACGGCCTCGACCGCGGAATCGTTGGCGACGATCACCCGGTAGGGCTGCAGCCGCTGGCCGGGCCGGGGCCGCGGGCGCCATCAGGATGCGCAGTTTCTCGCCTTCCTTCAGGCCGCCGTCGCGGCCACGGGCGCCGAGCGTGGCGGCGATGGCCTTGGCCTCCTCCGGCGTGGCGCCCTGATCGCGCAGGATCGAGGTGACGGTGTCGCCCTTCTTGACGACGTGGACGCGTTCGCCGGATGGATTGCCGCCGGTGACCTGTTCCTTGGTCTTCGGCAGCAGCGTGACGTTTTCCGGGACCACCCGGGTTTCGAAACCGGCATAGGGATCGGCGGCGCCGCCCTCGGCGGCATAGGCCATTTGATGTCGGGCTGTGCGCCGCTGGCGTCGGCCGTGGCGTCGGCGAGGGCCGCGTAACGCACGCCGCGGTGTTGCCGCGCCAGTTGGAGGCGTCGCGCACCCGCATCAGCACCTCGTCGAGCGCGACCACGGCGGCGAGTTTCGCCTTGGGCAGCATCGGCGCCGAGATCCTTGGTGACGAACGAAACCTCGGCATCGGGTTCGGCGGCCTCGTTCCGCGGCATTCGGATCGTCGGAGGCCGCGGGCGTCGGCAGCGCCGACATCGGTCAGCATGCGCTGGGCGTTGAAGGGCGGGATCTTGGCGCTGAGATCGCTGGTCGTCATCGACAGATTGCCGGAAATCCGGATGAACGGCCGCACCCGCATCACGTCGCGGTTGCCGACCCGGGTGACCGTCGAAACCCGCGACCACGTTGCGGGAGGCGGTCGACTCGCCGGGCGGCGGCAGGCGATCGCTCTTGCGCAGGCTGGCGGTGTGGTCGTTGGCGCCGAACGCGCCGCGCAACGCGCCCTCGACGCGCTCGGGCACCTTGGCGAAGGTCATTTCGCCGTCCAGCGACGCAAAAACGGCGCCGCCGATCAGAGCCGCGCCGCACAGACCGGTCAGGATGGTGCCGCTAAACCATTGTACGGAGACGCGGCGGCGATCGATCACCGCGGCTTCGGAGCCATCGACGGAAAGCGGCGGCTCGTGACCGAGATCGATGATCCCGGTCTCGCGTCCGTAGCCGCCCCCGCGTGACGTCCTGTGGTTCAAACCACCGTCCCCCCAAATTCCATCAACATTCGACAAGACCCTCGGTCAGCTCGGACCCGCGTTCGCCCTCTGAGGGGACGATCCGGGAGCGTGGCATGCCGTATGGATGTTCCGGGAAGCAAAGGCCAAGGTTTAATCAAAAGCAAAGGCTGGGGCCGGAATCACGAACGACAATGATGCGCAGGTCTCTCGATGTTTCCAGGCCGCAGGGAAAGGCGACGGGTTCATTGAGATCGCCGTCCCTCGAGAGATCGTCAGGTAGATCAGAGCAGATGATCGCCGGCAGCCCCCACTGGAACCCGACGATTCAATCCTTACATACCGTCAGAACGTCGCAGGATTGTGGCTCAAGTACGGCGCAAAGTCCCTAAAAATCAGGACTTCTTGGCGGTGCAAGATTCTCTGGGACGATGCGACGATTTGTTGACAACAGGCGTTGACAACGCCGATCCGGCGGGCTTATAAACCGGCCACTGAGCGCGGCGCTGCTTTGGCCCATGGCCAAGGCAAGTTATCGCGCCTGTGAAGCTCCTCACTAAGATGAGTGAATCAACAGCCGATAAGTATCGGTTGTTATTTGTCGTCGGATGGATGACTTCGCGATGCTCCCAGCGATGGGAGAGGGGTTCTCGGGCCCCGGGCTGTTTGACAAGTGAAGATGAAGAAAGAGAAACGTGGACGGCGAAGTCCTTGCGAAGTCTCGAATACTTGAAAGACTTCGGTTTTCGATCTTTCGAGGCTGGACGAAAGACTTCGGCGGTACACGTTTACATAGGTTACACCATCGTTGCCCGCGATGTGAATCGCAGGCGGCTGTCGGCTTCGGCCGGCAAAAATATGGTGGGACCTCGTCAAACGTTGTGATCAGCCGGTTTGAAGTTTCAAGTCCAACTTGAGAGTTTGATCCTGGCTCAGAGCGAACGCTGGCGGCAGGCTTAACACATGCAAGTCGAGCGGGCGTAGCAATACGTCAGCGGCAGACGGGTGAGTAACGCGTGGGAACGTACCTTTTGGTTCGGAACAACACAGGGAAACTTGTGCTAATACCGGATAAGCCCTTACGGGGAAAGATTTATCGCCGAAAGATCGGCCCGCGTCTGATTAGCTAGTTGGTGAGGTAACGGCTCACCAAGGCGACGATCAGTAGCTGGTCTGAGAGGATGATCAGCCACATTGGGACTGAGACACGGCCCAAACTCCTACGGGAGGCAGCAGTGGGGAATATTGGACAATGGGCGCAAGCCTGATCCAGCCATGCCGCGTGAGTGATGAAGGCCCTAGGGTTGTAAAGCTCTTTTGTGCGGGAAGATAATGACGGTACCGCAAGAATAAGCCCCGGCTAACTTCGTGCCAGCAGCCGCGGTAATACGAAGGGGGCTAGCGTTGCTCGGAATCACTGGGCGTAAAGGGTGCGTAGGCGGGTCTTTAAGTCAGGGGTGAAATCCTGGAGCTCAACTCCAGAACTGCCTTTGATACTGAGGATCTTGAGTTCGGGAGAGGTGAGTGGAACTGCGAGTGTAGAGGTGAAATTCGTAGATATTCGCAAGAACACCAGTGGCGAAGGCGGCTCACTGGCCCGATACTGACGCTGAGGCACGAAAGCGTGGGGAGCAAACAGGATTAGATACCCTGGTAGTCCACGCCGTAAACGATGAATGCCAGCCGTTAGTGGGTTTACTCACTAGTGGCGCAGCTAACGCTTTAAGCATTCCGCCTGGGGAGTACGGTCGCAAGATTAAAACTCAAAGGAATTGACGGGGGCCCGCACAAGCGGTGGAGCATGTGGTTTAATTCGACGCAACGCGCAGAACCTTACCAGCCCTTGACATCCCGGTCGCGGACTCCAGAGATGGAGTTCTTCAGTTCGGCTGGACCGGAGACAGGTGCTGCATGGCTGTCGTCAGCTCGTGTCGTGAGATGTTGGGTTAAGTCCCGCAACGAGCGCAACCCCCGTCCTTAGTTGCTACCATTTAGTTGAGCACTCTAAGGAGACTGCCGGTGATAAGCCGCGAGGAAGGTGGGGATGACGTCAAGTCCTCATGGCCCTTACGGGCTGGGCTACACACGTGCTACAATGGCGGTGACAATGGGACGCTAAGGGGCAACCCTTCGCAAATCTCAAAAAGCCGTCTCAGTTCGGATTGGGCTCTGCAACTCGAGCCCATGAAGTTGGAATCGCTAGTAATCGTGGATCAGCATGCCACGGTGAATACGTTCCCGGGCCTTGTACACACCGCCCGTCACACCATGGGAGTTGGTTTTACCTGAAGACGGTGCGCTAACCGCAAGGAGGCAGCCGGCCACGGTAGGGTCAGCGACTGGGGTGAAGTCGTAACAAGGTAGCCGTAGGGGAACCTGCGGCTGGATCACCTCCTTTCTAAGGATGATCCTTCAGATAGCTCGCTATCTATCGGATCGTTTTAGAAACATCAGTGGCCAACGGTCGTCAGGATCGTTGAGCTGCATTGGCGGGATTTCGCCGTCTACGTTTCTCTTTCTTCGCGGACGAACACGCGCCAGGGGCTTAGCGCTTGTGCGATGCATTGGCGTGAGCCGATTGCGCGCGAGCATGCTCCTCGTGTTAGGGGCTTGTAGCTCAGTTGGTTAGAGCGCGCGCTTGATAAGCGTGAGGTCGGAAGTTCAAGTCTTCCCAGGCCCACCACTTTGATCGGGTGCGTTTTCTCTCGATAGAGGGACGTCTCAACAACCGACGTTTAGCATTCGTCTTCTGGTACG
>CAVOTZ010000047.1:0-397500 GCA_963699465.1 uncultured Alphaproteobacteria bacterium | reverse complement strand
CTCCACCGGGTTGATCATGCGGGGATGGGCGCCGAGCAGCCCGAACGCCTCGTTGTAGAGATGGGCGGCGAAGGCGGTGCGCGGCGCGCCGCTTTTCTCGCGCCAGACCTCGGGCCGCTTGGTGTCGTAAATGCCCTCGGCCTCGCGCGCCAGTAGCGCGACTTCCTCCATGCTGAACAATTCCGGCAGGAACAGCCAGCCTTCGCGATTGAAGTCGTCGATCTGTTGCTGGGTCAGCTTCATGGTCTTTCCTCCTTGCGTTCTGTTTCTCGATTGGTCCGGACCAAGCTTCGGCTACGCCGCCTCGTCGACTTTGTTCAGCCTGTCTTCCGTCATGCGTCCCGCGGCCAGCGCATGCGCCAGCGCCGCGCCGTCGGCCGCTTCGGCGTCACCGGCAAAAATTTTCGCGGCAATGGTCTCGTGCTCGGCCCAGGCGCTGGCGCGATAGTCGAGCTCGGCCAGCACGGTCGCCATCGAGCGGCGCATATGCGGCCATTGCGGCGCGATCATCTCCTCGATCGCGGGATTGTCGGCGAGCCGGTAGATGGCGCGGTGAAAATCGACATCGAGCGCGATCAATTCCGCGAGCGTCGTCCGCTGGTCGATCGCGCGTCCGGCGCGCAGCGCCGCCTCGAGCCGGGCGCGCCCGGCAGCATCCACGCCCGCGCGTTGCGCGGCGAGCCGCGCCGCCAGCGCGTCGATCGCGCCGCGGACCTCGTAAAGCTGGCGGATGCGCTTGGGATCGAGCCGCGTCACCTCAAAACCCCGGCGCCCGCTCTCGGCCACCAGGCCCTGCCGGTGCAGCAGATGCAGTGCGTGGGAAACCGGCTGGCGCGACACGCCGAGTTTTTCGGCGAGCTCGTTCTGCCGGATGCGATGCCCGGGCGGCAGCGTGCGGTCGGTGATCGCAGCCGAGAATCCGCTCGTAGACCTGGTCGATCAGGTTGGGAAGCGGATCCAGCGGGATCATCGAGGCCTCTCCGGTCAGAATACGGAATTCCGTATTCGAAAATAGCGGCAACCTCAGAGCCGGTCAATATGGCGGTAACCATCTGATTTAATTTATGAAATCGTGCACTAATCGGCCAGAAACGCCGTCACGATTTCGGAAAACGCCAGCGGCGCCTGCTCGAACATCCAGTGACCGCATCCCGCGATCATGGCCGTCCTGGCGCCGGGAACCTCGGCCGACAGCGCGCGTAGCACGCCCGGCAGGCTTCCCTTGGTGTCGGCGCCGCCGATGAACAGGGTCGGCGTTTCGATCGACCGCGCCTCCGCCTTCGAAAACGCCTTTCGATTCTCGCCGGCCTGTCCGATCAGGGTGAAGACGTTGTCCCGCAGCTGCTGCTTTGGCGCGGCGGGAAGGCGGCCCCAGGCGCCTTCGCCCTCGATCGTATCGAAGAACAGTTTTAGCGCGCCCTCGATGTCGCCGGCCTTTGTCTTCTCGGCCGAAGCCGCGATCCGCGCCGCGCGGTCTGACGGCGTCGGACCGCAGGCGGCCGGCTCGAGCGTGACGTCGAGTTCGCCGCCGGGTTCGGCCAGCACCAGTTTGCGCAACAAATCGGGCCGCAGCTGCGCGACCCGGAACGCGATGTGGCCGCCGCGCGAATGTCCCATCAGGTCGACCGGGCCGTCGCCGAGTTTTTCCAGGAAGCCGATCATGTCGGCGATGTGCTGCACCATCAGGTAATCGTCGCCGACGCCGTCCCAGTCCTCCGGGAAAAAATGCCGCAGGCTGACCGCGATCACGCGATGATGTTTCGACAGCGGCCCCAGCACCGCCGACCAGGTGCGGAAATCGCCGAGCGTGCCGTGCACGCAGACCAGCGGCCGGCCTTGCCCGATTTCGAGATAGGCCATGTCGTAGCCGTTGACGAACAGCGTCTGCATCGAAGCCTTTTCCGATCTTTATGGTGCGCCGAGAAATTCCAGCACGATCTCGCAATATTTCTGCGGCGCCTGCTCGAACATCGGATGCGTGGTGTTGGGAATCATCGCGGTTTTCGAATTCGGCACATGTGCCGCCAATGTCCGCAGTACGTGCGGCAGCGATCCCTTGGTCCTGGCGCCGCCGATGAACAAGGTCGGCATCGCGATCGCCTCAGCGTCTGCTTTCGAGAAAGGCGGACGGTTGTCGCGGGCCTGCCCGATCAGGGTAAAGGCGTTATCCCGCAACGCTTGCGCCGGCGCCGCCGGCAGCCGCCCCCATGCGCCAGGGCCTTCGATCGCATCGATGAAGAACGAAAGGCCGCCCTCGACATCGCCGGCTGCGATCTTGTCGGCCGCGGTGGCAATCCGTGCGGCGAGCGGAGAGGGGCCCGGCACAAAATCCGGATCGAGCGTGGCGTCGAGTTCGCCGCCGGGTTCGGCCAGGATCAATTTGCGCAGTAAATCAGGCCGCTGCTGCGCCACCCTGAACGCGACATGGCCGCCGCGGGAATGGCCCATCAGATCGACCGGCCCGACATTCGATTGCTCGATGAAACCGATCACATCGGAAACATGCTGCGCGATCGAATAGGTATTGCCGCTTCCATCCCACCGCTCGGGAAAAAAATGCCGCAGGCTGAGCGCGATCACGCGATGCTTTTTCGACAGCGGCCCCAGCACGCAATGCCAGATCCGGAAGTCGCACAGCGATCCGTGCACGCAGACCAGCGGCGGCCCTTGCCCGGCATCGAGATAGGCCATGTCGGTGCCGTTGACGGGGAGGGTCTGCATAAGGCGTTTTCTGCCGGGAATTTTGCGTTGTTATTACCGCCAAATTGCCCCGGAAACCGGGTGGACCGCAACCGCTTTGATACCTAGATTCCGTGCCAAGCAGACCTCTCGGACCAGCTTTGGAGCCAGCCGTGACCGGCTACCGTTTTGCGATTTTCGACAGTGCGATCGGCCCCTGCGGCATCGCGTGGGGCGACCGCGGCATCCATGCGGTGCAATTGCCGATGGGCAGCGAAGAGAAGACCCGCGGCCGCATCCGCCAGCGCTATGGCGACATCCCGGAAACCCCGCCCAGCGCCGAGGTGCAGGCGGCGATCGATGGCATGGCCGAATTGCTCGCGGGCAAGCCGAACGATCTGCGCGACGTGGTGCTCGACCTCGACGACGTTCCGGAATTCAACCGCGGCGTCTACGACATCGCGCGTGCGATCCCGCCGGGCAAGACGCTGACCTATGGCGACATCGCCAAAAAACTCGGCGGCGTCGAGCTGTCGCGCGACGTCGGCCAGGCGCTCGGCCGCAATCCCTGCCCGATCGTGGTGCCCTGTCACCGCGTGCTCGCCGCCGGCGGCAAGCCCGGCGGTTTCTCGGCCAATGGCGGCGTGGTGACCAAACTCAAGATGCTGGAGATCGAGGGCGCGGTGGTGAACTACACGCCGAGCCTGTTCGATTGAGGTCGCTCAAGCATGAAGCAGCAATGTTCGGCGCACCTTAGAGAGGTCGTTTGCTCCCGGCGATGCGCAGCATCGTCCGGCCAAATGTAGGCTTAACGATAGGGCGTAACCCTCACCCGCTCGCAAGATGCTCGCGACCTCTCCCGATGGGAGAGGTGAAGGAAGGGCGTCCTCGCATTTTTAGCCAGAACTCAGCCGACCGGCTCGCAGGAAAATCCGTTGCCATGGCGGCGGATTTTCCCGGTCGAGGGTGAGGGGAAATGCGCGGTGCAGCACAGCGTGTCGGTGTCGCAATAGCGCTCCAGGAAGCTGCGCCTTGTGGTGGCCGCCTGCGCCGGGTCGACGTCGAATTTCGGCGACAGCTCGGGATAGCGCAGCTGCAGCGGCGTGTGGATCAGATCGCCGGAAAATACCGCATCGTCCTTGCCGCGGCCGAGCGTGAAGGCGACGTGGCCCGGGGTGTGGCCGGGCGTCGGCAGGATGCGGATATGGTCGCCGATCGAAAAGTCGTTGGTGACGATCTCGGCCTTGTTGGCCTCGACCACCGGCAGCACGCTGTCGGCGAACGGCGCCACCGGCGTCTTGGCGTTCTCTTTGGTCCAGTAATCGAACTCGCTTTTGCCGAACACATAGCGCGCCTTGGGGAAGGTCGGCACCCAGCGGCCATTCTCCAGCCTGGTGTTCCAGCCGACGTGATCGACATGCAGATGGGTGCACATCACGAAGTCGATGTCGCCGACCGAAAATCCGCTCGCCGCCAGCGCGCGCATGTAGCTGTCGTCGGTCTTCATGTTCCATTTCGGGCGCAGCGGCCGCGGCTTGTCGTTGCCGATGCAGCTGTCGATCAGGATGGTGTGATGCGGCGTCTTGACGATGTAGGACTGAAAACACAGGATCAGCGTGTCGTTGGCGTCGAGCGCGCCGGTCTTTTGCAGCCAGCCCCGGTTCTCCGCCAGCACTTCCGGCGCCAGCGTCGGCAGCGCGTCGTTGGCCTGCAGGAAAGTGGTTTCCTGCTCGATGATGCGATGGATGGTGAAATCGCCGACGGTGAATTTCAGGCTCATGGCAACATTCTCCGATACGCTTTGATTCACGGCGTTTTCGAGCGAAGCATGCCCTCGGACTTGATCCGTGGGTGGGTACCGGTTCGCGTGAAGAAAACGCGTCAGAAATAGAACTCTAGGCGGCCGGCGGCACCGAGATCTTGACCGAGGGCCGCTCCAGCATCTTCTGATGGAAGGCGTTGAGTTTCGGGTAGGCCTTCTGCCAGCCGCAATCGGCAAAGCGGAAATCGGCATAGCCGAGCACGCAGAGCGAGCCCGATCTGCGAAATGTCGAACGGCCGCGCCAGCATCTCCGGATGATTCTCGAAATGCGCCATGCCGCTCCAGGCCCGGTTCCAGTGATCGTCGGACCAGGCCTTCCACTGCAACTCCTTCGGCCGCACCATGCGCTCGTAACGGCACAGCAGCATCGAATCCAGCATGCCCTGCAGCAGCGAGTGGTCGCTCTTGACCTTCCAGCGTGTCGCGCCCGATGCCGGGATCAATTTGCCGCCGCCGGCGAGCTCGTCGAGATATTCGACGATCACATAGGAATCCAGGATCACGTCGCCATTGTCGAGGATCAGCACCGGCAGCTTCTTCAGCGGGGTGATCCTGGAATATTCATCATTCGGCGTGCCCGGCGCCACGGCGGCCGGTGTGAACTCGATCTTGTCGATCAACCCGAGTTCGATCGCGGCGATCCGCACCTTGCGGGCAAACGGCGAGGCGGGGGAGAAGGTAAGTTTCATTTTTGGAATCCTTTGAAGAAAGGAAGTCCCGTCATCCTGAGGTGCGAGCGCTTGCGAGCCTCGAAGGATGACGGTTTGTGGTGGCACATCCTTCGAGACGCGCGCCGGGGCGCGCTCCTCAGGATGACGGCAGCAAATCACGCCTTGATGATTTCCTGGCGCTGTTCGCCGAGGCCTTCGATGCCGAGGGTGACGACGTCGCCGACATTGAGGAATTTCGGCGGCTTCATGCCGGCGCCGACGCCGGGCGGGGTGCCCGTGGTGATGATGTCGCCGGGCAGCAAGGTCAGGAACGTGGAGACGTAGGCGATGCACTTGGCCATGGTGAAGATCATGGTCGAGGTCGAGCCGGTCTGGCAGCGCTTGCCATTGACGTCGAGCCACATCGACAGCTTCTGCACGTCGGCGACCTCATCCTTGGTCACCAGCCACGGCCCGAGCGGGCCGAAGGTGTCGTGCGACTTGCCCTTGGTCCATTGCCCGCCGCGCTCCTGCTGGAAATAGCGTTCGGAGACGTCGTTGCAGACGCAATAGCCGGCGACGTGATTGAGCGCGTCGGCTTCCGAGACGTATTTGGCGCGGGTGCCGATGATGGCGGCGATTTCGACTTCCCAGTCGAGCTTCTTGGATTCGCGCGGCATCTCGACGGGGTCGTTCGGGCCGGACAGCGAGGTGTTGGCCTTCAGGAAGAAGATCGGCTCGGGGGGAATCGGGTTGCCGGTTTCCTTGGCATGGTCGACATAGTTCAGGCCGATGGCGACGAATTTCGAGATGCCGGTGACCGGCGCGCCGAACCGCGGCTTGCCGTCGACAGCGGGAAGCTTGGACGGATCGAGGCCGGCGAGCTTGGCCAGCGAGGCCGGCGCGTAGGCCTCGCCGTCGAGGTCCTTCACCTGCGCCGAGAGGTCGCGCAACTGGCCGGATTTATCGATCAGGCCGGGCTTTTCCTGGCCTTTGGCGCCGTAACGAACAAGCTTCATTTTTCATCACTCCCTTGAGGGTTTTACCTTTGCTTGGGACGTTTCATGGAACAGGGCGGGGGGAAATTCAACTGCTCACTTCGTCCCGCATTGCAGCCACGCGGGTCGGAAGGCAGGCCCTATACCAGGTATTTGAAGGCATCACCGTCGCGGCGGATGCGGCCGGCATTAAAATGGCCGCCGATCACCAGGGTCGGCGTGTCGGCAAAACGGCCGAACAGTTCGCGCCGCGTCACGGCCGATTGTACGGGGTCGGAATCCGCCGTTGATGACCAGTCCAGATGGGCCATCTGGCAGGGATGGTGGGCAACGTCCCCCGTCAGCAGGCCTTCCTCGCCGCCGGATTTGATGTGCAGGCTGACATGGCCCGGGCTGTGGCCCGGCGTCGATATCAGGGTGATCTCGTCGCAGATCCGGGCATCGCTGGCGACGAGATCGGCCTTGCCGGCATCGGCGATCGGCTTCACGGAATCGTTAAACACCGCTGATTTGTCGGGCTCGTCGCTGTGGTCGCGCCAGTGCTCATATTCGGTCTTGCCGAACACGTAGCGGGCGTTGGCGAAGGTCGGCACCCATTTGCCGTCGACCAGTTTCGTGTTCCAGCCGACATGGTCGACATGCAGATGGGTGCACAGCACGGTGTCGATGCTGTCGGGGGCAAAACCCGCCGCCGTGAGCTTTTCCAGGAACGGCTCCTTGCGGTTGTTCCAGGTCGGCACTTTGCGGCCTTCCTTGTCGTTGCCGAGCCCGGTGTCGACCAGGATCCGCCGCGACGGCGTCTCGATCACCAGCGAATGGATCGACATTTTGAGGCGGCCTTCCTCGGTCGCGAAATGCGGGATCAGCCAGGGCAGTTTCTGGATTTCCTCGTTGGTCGCCAGCGGCAGGATGAACCGCGTGCTGCCGACCGTCTCCAGTTCGACCACCTTGGTGATTTTGACCTTGCCGACGTTCCAGTGCATCCGGCGTCCCCCTTGTTTTCTAACCGCAAAATGCGGGTTTCCTTCTATCAGTGCAATGGATCATCTGGCGCCGTCAGGCGTTATCGGGAATCCCAAAGGGAGGAGTGTGCGATGCCGGAACTGCTGATTTCGCCCGAAAAAGTCGGCTTTTTGATCGAGAAGGCGAGGGAATTCGACGTCAAGGAAGGCGATTCCGATCCGGACTCCGGATCGAACGGCGCCGATGACGGCATGATCGACGTGCTCGAGGACAACGGCGGCGACCCCGTGGTGCGCGAGATCACGGGCTTCATCAACGCGCTGACCGAGGACGAGCAGATCGACCTGGTCGCCCTGATGCGGCTCGGCCGCGGCGATGGCTCGATCGAGGAATGGAAGGAGCTGCGCCGCGAGGCGGCGGAGGAGCGCAACGGCCGCACCGCCGGATATCTCTTGGGCGAGCCGATGCTCGGTGATTTCCTGGCCGAAGGTCTCGACGAATTCGGTGTCTCCTGGAGCGACGAGCGGACTACGCCGATTCAATAGCTCCAACAATCAGCGCGCGCAGTCGACGATGACGGTGCCGAGCTTGTCGCCTTTTTCAACCGCGAGGTGAGCCTGCGCGGTATCCGACAGCGCAAAGTGGCCTGCGATGTTGTGCAGGCGAGGCCCGGCCGCGAGCCACTTTGATATATCGGCCTGCGCCGCGGCCAATAGCGCCGGCGGCAGCCCGTACAGTACCAGCGTGCGCAGCGCGATGCATTTGCCCATCAGTTCGCGCATCGGCACGACAGGATTGCGGTTGCCGTTGGTGGCATAGACCGCGATGGTCGAATTGACAGCCATCAGCTTCAGCGTGGTTGTGATGTTGCCGCCGAAATCGACCTCGACGACGCGGTCGACGCCGCGCTGCCCGGTAAAGGCCAGCGCCTTTTCCGCCACGTCCTCGGTCCGGTAATTGATCACGAGATCGGCGCCCGCGAGCCGCGCCTGCTCGGCTTTCAGCGCCGAGCTGACGGTCGCGATCACTTGCGCGCCGCCCCATTTCGCCAGCTGCACGGCATAGTGGCCGACCGCGCCGGCGCCGCCGGTCACCAGCACGGTTTTCCCCGCGATCGGGCCGTCGCCGAACAGGCCGCACCAGGCGGTCATCGCGGGAATGCCGAGCGTCGCGCCTTCGGCGAACGACAGTCTGTCGGGCAGCGGCGTCACCAGATGTTCTGCCAGCGCGATATATTCCGCGGCGGTGCCCAACGCCCGGCCGTTGCGCTGGCCGTTGAATAGCCAGACCCGCTGGCCTCGCTCGAAGCGCGTCACGCCCGCGCCAACCTGTTCGATCAGCCCGGCGCCGTCGCTGTTCGGGATCACGCGCTCGAATTCCAGCGCGCTGTAGCTGCCGGCGCGGCGGCCGACATCCGCCGGATTGACGCCGGAGGCTTGCAGTCGAACCAAGACTTCGCCCGGACCCGCGACCGGGGTTGGCATGTCGCCAAAACTCAGCACGTCGGCGGCAGGCCCTGTTCGTTCGTACCAGACGGCTTTCATGGCATGCCCCGTAATTCAATCATTTTGCTTGGTCGAACTCTCGCATAAGATGCAAAAGCTAACGGGTTGTGGTGCCCATCTGCGAGAGAAAAATGGGAGCGATTTTCAGTTTCAGGTGCGCAACCTGTTCCAGGATTCATGAGGGGTCGCCGAGCTTTGGATTTTCCGAGCCGTGGCAATACACCACGTTGCCGGAAGACCGACGCTTGAACGATGCCAAACTGGGGCCGGACCTTTGCATCATCCACACCAAGGATCATTTTGATTTTTTCATTCGAGGTTGTCTGGGAATCCCGATCCGGGGCGTCGATGACCCGTTCCTGTGGGGCGTCTGGATTTCGGTGAGCGCGGAAGCCTTTCGGCGCTATGGCGACACCTGGGATGATCCTGTCGAGACCGATGAGTATTGTGGCTGGCTGTGCAGCAAAGTGTCGCTTTACCCGGACAGCCTCGGCCTGGAAGCGATCGCTCGGCCGCAGTTGAACGGACAAAGGCCAATGATAACGCTTGAACCGAGCGATCATCCCCTCTCGGTCGATTGCCGCGAGGGTCTGACGATCGAGCGAGCGCAAGAGATGGCGGAACAGCTCGTGCATCGATGATAGGTTGCGAGAACGCCACGGCTTGCACCGTGGGCGCCGCGGCTTTCGTTCACATTGTGCCGGGATAGGCGCCGCCGTCGAGCAGGATGTTCTGGCCGGTCATGAAGCCGGACTTGGCGCCGCACAGGAACGCGCAGGCGAGCCCAAATTCCTCGGGATCGCCGACGCGGCCGGCCGGGTTGTTCTTGCCCCGCTCGGCGATCAACTGGTCCACCGAGATGCCCTTCTTGGCGGCCTCGGCTTCGGCCACCGGCCCGCGCAGCCGGTCGGTGTCGAACGGGCCCGGCAGCAGGCCGTTGATGGTGACGTTGTTGATCACGGTTTTGCGGGCGATGCCGGCGACGAATCCGGTGAGGCCGCTTCGCGCGCCGTTCGACAGGCCCAGCACCTCGATCGGGGCCTTCACCGCGGCCGAGGTGATGTTGACGATGCGGCCGAACTTTCGCGCCATCATGCCGTCCACCGTCGCCTTGATCAGCTCGATCGGGGTGAGCATGTTGGCGTCGATCGCCTTGATCCAGTCGTCGCGGGTCCAGTTGCGGAAATCACCGGGCGGCGGGCCGCCGGCATTGTTGATCAGGATATCCGGATCGGGGCAGGCTTTTAAGGCAGCCTCGCGGCCCGCCGGCGTGGTGATGTCGCCGGCGACTTCCGTGACGGTGACGCCGGGGCTCAATTTGCGGATTTCCGCCGCGGTCTTCGCCAGCGCCTCGGCGCCGCGCGCGGTCAGCGTGACATGTACGCCCTCCGCCGCCAGCGCGATCGCGCAGGCGCGGCCCAGACCCTTGCTCGAGGCGCATACGATGGCACGGCGGCCTTTGATTCCAAGATCCACTGTCTCACTCCCGTTACGTCAGATGATTTTTGTTAGTCCGATAGCACCACTGTACCCAAGTCGGGCGGCCCTGAGTAGGGGCTCGCTTCATGTCTCATATTCGCTCGCCGCGCTTCAGCCGGTCGATATAGGCGGTGACTTCCGGCGGCAGCGAGCGGAAGCCTTTTTGCCCCAACATCGACAGAAATGGCCGCAGCTGCGAACCGACGAGCCAGGCCGGCTGCCGGTCGGCCGGCACCAGTTGATCGAAGATCAGCACCAGCGTGATCGCCACCAGCCCGACCCGAACGGCGCCAAGCGCGGCGCCGCCAAGACGATCGCCGAATCCGGTCTCCGGCCCGATGACGTCGTCCAGCGCCATCCGCGCCAGCCAGCCAAGCGCCATCCCGGAGCCAGAAAAATTCCAAAGAACAGCACCGAGTTCTGGGTCAGCGGCGCATCGCCGCCGCCGATCGCAGGCGCGAGCAGCGACATGATCCAGACCGCGATGGGCATCGCGACCAGATACGCCAATATCGTGATCGCGCTGCGCAACAAGCCGGCCCTGAAGCCCGCGACCACGGCGATGACCAGCGCGAGATAGACCACGATGTCGAAACTGTTCATGGAAGGATCGCCTCAATTTTCTTCGCGGACGCAACGTAGCGACCGAAGCGCGTTTACTTCCCCTCTCCCCTTGTGGGAGAGGGTGGCGCCGAACGAAGTTCGGCGACGGGTGAGGGGTAGCTACGAGCCTCAGCGCTTGTGAGTACCCCTCATCCGCCTTCGCTTCGCGAAGGCACCTTCTCCCACAAGGGGAGAAGGGAAGAAAGTGCGGCGCTCGTAATTCAGTTTGGCCCCAGCTCCGCCTTGATCATGTCCGCGGCCTTCTCGCCGATCATGATGGTCGGTGCGTTGGTGTTGCCGCCGATCAGGGTCGGCATCACGGAGGCGTCGACGATCCGCAGGCCTTCCATCCCGTATACTTTAAGCTTCGGGTCGACCACGGCGAGCGGATCGTTGACGCCCATCTTGCAGCTGCCGACCGGGTGATAGACCGTATCGACGCGCTGGCGCAGCAGGCTGCGGATGTCGTCGTCGCTGCGCACGCCTTCGGTGAACATGTCTTTCTTCTGCAGCGCGCGCAGCGCCGGCGCTTCCAAGAGCCGCCGCGTGGTCTTGAAGCCTGCGACCATGGTTTCGAGATCGTCCGGGTTGCCGAGGAAGTTCGGGTCGATCATCGGCGCGGCAAACGGATCGGCGCTGCCGAGCGCGACGCTGCCGCGGCTTTTCGGCCGCAGCAGGCAGACATGGCAGGTGAAATCCGGTGCCGCGATGGCGCTTGCGGCCGTGATCGTCGGCCAGCGCCATGCCGAAATGCAACTGGATGTCGGGCACGTCGAGGTCCGGCCGCGTCTTCAGGAAGCCGCCGCATTCGGCGAAATTCGAGGTCATCGGCCCGCGGCGCTCGCGCCGGTACTGCCCGATCGCCCGCAACAGCCGCGGGATGCCGCCGAGCGAAATGCCGTTGAAGTTCGGATTGTCCGAGAGATAGCCAAAGACAAAATCCGGGTGGTCCTGCAGGTTCTGCCCGACGCCGGGCAGGTGATGCACGGTGGCGATGCCATGCTTCCCGAGCGCTGTGCTGTCGCCTACGCCGGACAGCATCAGCACTTGCGGGGTCTGGAACGCGCCGGACGCGACGATCACCTCGCGCCGCGCGTGCAACACTTTCAGCTCCTTGCCCTGGCGGTATTCGACGCCGACCGCGCGCTTGCCCTCGAACAGGATGCGGGTTGCGTGTGCCTTGGTCTCGACGCGCAGATTGGCGCGATTGTTCATGTGCGGATGGATATAGGCGCGCGCCGCGCTCCAGCGTTCGCCGTTCTTCTGCGTCACCTGATAGGTGCCGAGGCCTTCATGGTCTTCGGCGTTGAAATCCTCGCGGATACGAAACTGGGCTTCGCTGCGCCGCCTGCAGGAAAATCTGCTGCACCGGATTTTCGGTGCGCAGTCTGTTCACCGCCAGCGGGCCGCCCTTGCCGTGGTATTCGCCGTCGAAATCCGCATTGTTCTCGGAGCGCTTGAAGTAGGGCAGCACGTCGGAAAACGACCAGCCGGCATTGCCGAGCGCGGCCCATTGGTCGTAATCGCTGCGATGGCCGCGAATATAGACCATGGCGTTGATCGCGGATGAGCCGCCGAGGCCCTTGCCGCGCGGCTGGTAGCCGATCCGGCCGTTGAGGCCCTGTTGCGGCACGGTGTTGAAGGCCCAGTTGTTGACGTTGCCGGCCACCATCAGCACCAGCGCGAACGGCGTCGTCACCACCCAATTGTCGTTCCTGCCGCCGGCATCGAGCAGCGCCACCGAGGTCTGCGGATCCTCCGACAACCTTCCCGCCACCGCGCAGCCGCCGGAGCCGCCGCCCACCACCACGAAATCGAATGTATCCGTCACGAATGTTTCCCCCGAGAGTTTTGCTCCCCTCCCCCTTGCGGGGAGGGGTCGGGGGTGGGGGTCCACGAGCACTGTGCTTGTGGCTACCCCCCACCCCGACCCTCCCCCGCAAGGGGGGAGGGAGAAGTAGCTTCCGCCGCAATGACGGTGTTGCTTTTTCTTTTACGACAAAAACCGCAGCATCTTCTGCAGCCGCGCGATCTTGCCGCCATAGGGCGGATAGAGATCGGCAAGGCGGTTGAACGGCGAGCGATAAAATATCGGTTTCAGCTTGCTGAGATTCTTAAATCCCCATTCGCCGTGATAGGCGCCGGTGCCGGACGCGCCGACGCCGCCCATCGGCTGGTTGACTTGCGTAAAGTGAAACAGGCAGTCATTGACGGTGACGCCGCCGGACACGGTGCGATCAAGCACTTCGTCGCGCGCCGCATCATCCTTGCCGAACCAGTACAGCGCCAGCGGCCGGTCATGGCGGTTGATCCAGGCGATCGATTCGACGGCATTCTTGCAGCCGACGATCGGCAGCAGCGGCCCGAAAATTTCCTCCTGCATGATGGTCATCTCGGGCGTGGCGCCGACCACCAGCGTCGGCGGGAATTTGCGTTTTGCCTTCCAGGCGGGATCGTCGGGTTTTGCCGCCTGCACGATCCGCGCGCCCTTGGCGGCGGCGTCCGCCACCAGCGCCTCGAGCCGGGCATAATGCCGGTCGGATACGATCGAGGTGTAGTCGGAATTGTCAGGGCTGGTGCCGTACATCGCCCGCATCTGGTTATCGAGCTTGCTCGAAAAATCCTGCAGCGAGACTTCCGGCAGCAGCACATAATCCGGCGCGATGCAGGTCTGGCCGGCATTGAGCAATTTGCCATAGGCGATCCGCGCGGCGGCCTGGTCGAGATCGGCGGAGCGATCGATGATGACGGGCGACTTGCCGCCGAGCTCCAGGGTCAGCGGCGTCAGATTGCGGCCGGCGGCCTCCGCGACAAGGCGGCCGACCCGGGTCGAGCCGGTAAAAACCAGATGGTCGAACGGCAGCGAGGCAAATGCCTTGGCGATCTCCTCGTCGATGCCGGTCACCGTCATCTCGGTGGCGTCGAATTTCGCGGCGATGATTTCGGCCAGCAGTGCCGCAAACCGCGGCGACAGTTCGCTCGGCTTGATCATCACCCGGTTGCCGGCGGCCAGCGCGCCGACCGCGGGCGCCAAGGTCAGTTGCAGCGGATAATTCCACGGCGCGATGATGCCGACCACGCCGAGCGGCTGCGGCATCAGGCGGTTTTTGGCGGGAGCAAATTGCAGCGCGGTCGCGATCCGCTGCGGCGCCATCCATTTTTTCAAATGCTTTGCGGCGTGTTTGATCTCGCCGAGCACCAGCAGCGTCTCCGCGATCGCGGTCTCGATTCTGGAGCGGTGGCCGAAATCGGCCGAGATCGCCTGCTCGAAGCGAGATTCGTTGTCCTGGATCGCGGCGCGCAGCCGCGCCAGCCGGTCGAGCCGCTCGGCCAGGGTCGGCGCCGGCGCCGACCGCGTCAGCTCGAACATCCGCTCGAAGGCGTCCTCCAGGGCGAGCTGCGCCGGGCTTTTGACGGGCTGGTCCATGGTGTCTCCTCAAGGCTCTTTACCGGTGCTTGGCCCGGCCAAATTTGGCCGAAGCTGGGCTTTTGTTCCCGCTCTGGCAAGACCCCAAGAAACCTTGACGATATCAGTCGATTTTGAGGGATAAGGGCCGGATTCACCGTCATAAAATCGATAAAAGATCGGCCACGGGCCTTTCCAAAGCCGCCTTGCATTGGTACATACCGCTCGCGGCCCAAGGGCTTGTGCTCTGGGCTTTGCCTTCTCAGGAAGCCTCCGGACGGGATCGATCGGCGCTTAAGGCGTTGGCGGCTCGTTTCGGCACCGGTTTTTTGATGAGGCTGCGCAAAGGCTTATCGCGGGGTGGAGCAGCCCGGTAGCTCGTCAGGCTCATAACCTGAAGGTCACAGGTTCAAATCCTGTCCCCGCAACCAAGCTTTTGATGATTTCCCGATGAAACAGCCCGCCTCTGGCGGGCTTTTTCGTATGACGGCAGCATTATCTGCGCCCGCAGTCGCCCACAAAACAAAGAGGCCGCCAAAACGGCGGCCTCCGGTGATGCGGGCGTTACCAGAACCTACCACCCCACCCATTTTGAGCCGTGCCAATAGCCGCGGCCCTCGTGTTCGCGGAAGCGGAATTTCTCGTGCGGTCCCCAGTGCCAATTGTCTTCATGAACGACGACACCGGCTTCATGCGGGAAGTCATAGGCTTCATGCGTGTGCCAGCAGACGTTGCCCTGGCATACGATCGCGGCGGATGCGCCGAAGGTCGAGATCGCGAACATCGCCGTGCCGATTGCGGCTGCGGAAAGGATTCTTCTGAGCATATTTTCTTGTCTCCGTGGGACCCCTTGCCCGGCGATCAAAACGCCTGGTTGTGGGTCTCGGTTCCCGGATCAAGCGAAAATTTTCACGGGAGCGGACGGCCGTGCCGACGACGGCTTGGTTCTCGATTTCACCGCGTCAGCGCCGTCTCTGCCTCCCCCGGCGCCCAGTCGGCGACCCGTCTGCCGTCGCGATGGATTTCTTCGGGCGGAGTCGCAGAAAGGTTGTGTGACGTTCGACGCCAAGAATTGGCGCTGTCCGCTCGATCATTTTCGCCCGCCCTCGGTTTCAACGTAGTGATACAAGGCCCTAAATATCCCGTCCTCTGGATGAGCAGAACAATACTTGTTAAACCAATCCAGAATCTTTGACGTATCGGTGCCGCTTAGCAGATCGCCCTCGGTATATGTCGCTGCGGCGGACAGGTACCCCACAATATAGCTCGTTTGCAAAGTTCTCTCTTCGTAATCCATGCTTGTAGCATTGTACGCAGCACAATCCTTCACGTGCTTGCCGAGGATGGCCGATATCTTCGCGGCAAAGCAGGGGGTTGCCACAAGGCTCAATGCTGAAAGCAGAACCAAACTCCCATATCGTATCCCTGTCATATCAAATCCCCTCCCGCCTGAACCGTATTTATCCATCGTTGGGTTCGTGTCGTCGTCGCTTGAAAAAACCTCAGTCGTCGACGACTTTTCAGCGTAGTGCGCTCAGGGCCTGTCGCACTGCCTGTAACACTTTCTTTGCAAGCTGCTGCAGCCACCCAACAGTATTTGCAAGGTCTCCCGGCTACATCCATATCCGCCCGTCACGCTATTCATCTGCCGGCATTTCTCACGTTGGTCCTGACCGCAAGTATCATGGTCAAAGTCGCAACGACGCTGGCATAAATTGGAGTCAGTTGCCTGAGCCAGGTTCAAGGGGGCGGTGGCGACCGTCGAATTTCGAGACGGCTGAGACGAATCGTGGGCTGTTCCATACCGAATTGGCATCAAGAAAACTGCGAGCGAGAAAATTGCGGCGCATAGATGTTTCATTGTCGCGAGGTACCTTCTCGAGAGTTTTAGGATTTTAAGAGGGCTTTCGATCATTGGTTATCAAGCTTCACGACAGTCTTTGGCCGACTTCGTGGCGTGGTGGCTTCATCGAACTAGCGCGCGATGCGTCAATTCACCGTCAAAACAGCGTCAAAACCGGTAAAGATCGCAGTTTTCGGCCGATTTCAGTAAACCGGGAAGAGCGCCAGCGCGTTGCGTAAAGCATCGGCGCAGCGCTCGCCGTGAATTCCGGCGTCAGGGGAGCTTTCGTGACAAGGCAGCCGCGGTGACGGCCCGCGCCAGTCGATCCAGCGGCGCGGCCGTTGCCTCTTCTGGGGACCAATCCGCCACCCATTTGCCGTCGCGATAGATTTCCTCGCCGACGTGGGGTGTGAATTCGACCAGCACCCAGCGTCGGGGCACGCCGAGGATTTCGACACAGGCATCCACGATTCCGTCCGCCAGTTCGAGCCGGTATTCGCTGGGACGCCCCGAGCGAAATTCGACCAGCACCATCAGGACGGGTTCGAGGCCATCGGGCCCGAGATGAAACAGATTGTCCTCGCCGAGTTCGGCGATGCCGACATTCGGCCGCCAGCTCTGGGTCTGCATCACATCCGCATAGAGCCGGCAAAGCCGCGTTGCCAGCTCGCGCTTTTTGTCGGCCGGAAAGCGGCCCGGCAAATCAAGATGCAGATAAGGCATGAGGTTCTCCCGGCGGTCCGTTGGCTTACGGGCAACATATAATGCGGTGAAGGCCGCCTGCCATCGGCATCCCAGCACGATTTTCCGCCACATTGGATTGATAAATCGGAATTCCTGCCAGCTTTCCAGGCGCGTTGCCAGTTTTGAAAATATCCTGTTCGATGTCCCCTCAACGGAAGGGATGTTGCGCCCGGTCCGGATAGGGAACGACGAGGATGCCCAAGTTTCCTTTCATGTATTTTCTCAAATATCTTCAAGCACATCACAACTCGGGCCATGCCGCGCTGGCGCTGCTGCACCTCGCCTCCTTCACCGGAGCGGCGTTCGCCGGAGAAAAGCCGCCGCTCGCGCCCGACCAGCCGTCCGCGCTGACGACGCCGTCGCGGATCTCGGCGACCATCGAATTCGCCCTGCCGTCGATTGCGTCCGCGGTCGAGCGTGATGTGCCGAGGCGGCTGGCCACCATCGACGAGCGGATCGGCTGCGTGAACAAGCGGGTGTTCGTATTCAGGGTCAGGGCCAATTGCGATGTCGACGGTTTTGTCGATCGCGGCGCGATCTCGCTTTCCGGCCGCGGCGATCATCTGCTCGGCTCGATTCCGATCTTCGGCAGCATCGAGGGCCAGGGCGCCAACCGCTTCACGGCGCGCGTTCATGGCGACGCTGAGGGCCGCGCCATGGTCGAGATCGAGTCCCGGCCAAAGCTCGGCAAGGACTGGTCGGTCGACCTCAATTTCAGCGATTCCTTCCATTGGACCGAGCCGCCGGTCCTGCATGTTCTCGGCCGCGACATTTCGCTGACGAGGTACGCCGAGCCGAGTATCCGCAAACAGCTCGGCCGCATCCGCGCGGAAGCACGCGAGGCGGCGCGCAAACTCGATCTGCATGACAAGGCGGCAAGAGCCTGGGAACAGACGTTCCAGCCGGTGCAGCTTTCGCAGGATCCGCCGGTCTGGCTGCAGGTCACGCCAGCCAGCGCGGCGTTCGCGGGCGTTCATGCCACCGCAAAGGACCTCTCGGGCTCGCTCGAACTGACCGGCACGGCGCAGACGCTGATCGGGCAGGCGCCGACCGCGGTGGCCCCGACGCCGCTGCCGCCGCTCGGCAACGATATCAGCGCACCCGGTACGTTCGATATCCTGCTCCCGGTGCAGGTCAATTACGACGCGATGCGTGACAAGATCATGCAGGCGGTGGCCGCCAGCGACGCGGCGCCAATGGTCAAGGAAATGCAGATCTATCCGTCATCGGGCAAACTGGTGATCGGCGTCCGCGTCGCGAAACCCGGCGAGACCGATCTGGCCGCCGGCGAATGGCTCTATCTGTCGGCCACGCCGAGCGTCGATGCCGGCCAGCAATCGATCAAGATTTCCAATCTGACGGCGGATAGCTCCTTGCCCGACGGCTCCCCGGCGGCGCAATTGCAGAACCAGCTGCTCGATCGGCTCAAGCAAATCCCTGACGTCGGTTACGGGCTCGCCTATCAAAACCTGCTCAATGCGGCCAACGAGCGCCTGAACCGGCCGCTGAAGAACGGTTTTCGTATGGAGGGTAGCCTCACGACTGCCAAGCTGGACAGTATCCAGTTGCTGGCCGATGGCGTTAGTATCGCGCTGCGCGTCAGCGGCGATCTGAAAATCCTTTATGGAATGTAGGCCATGTCCATCACGATCAGGCTGATCGTTGCCGCCCTCGGCATGCTCGCCGCGGCGAACACCGCCAACGCGCAGAGCGAATTCTATCGCGCGCCGGCTTCGGAGGCGGCAGGTGCACCGGGCACGCTGGTCCGGCAAGAGGTGATCGACGGCGCGCCGCTCGGCGCCACCACCTATCGCGTGCTCTATCGCTCCACGGGGCTCGACGACAAGCCGATCCTGGTCTCGGGCGTCGTGATCGTGCCGCCGGGCGATCCGCCGCCGGGCGGCCGGCCGATCGTGGCCTGGGCGCATCCGACGTCAGGCGTGGTGCCGCGCTGCGCGCCGTCGCTGGCGATCTTCCTGTTCGAGCAGATCCAGGGCCTGCGCTCGTTCGTGCGCGACGGCTACGTGGTCGCGGCCACCGATTATCCGGGATTGGGCACGCCCGAACCGCATCCTTATCTGGTCGGCGCCAGCGAAGCCCGCGCGGTGATCGATTCCGTGCGGGTGGCCGCCACCTTGCCGGGCGCCGGCGGCGGCAAGCGGTTCGTGGTCTGGGGCCATTCGCAGGGCGGCCATGCCGCTTTGTTCACCGGCATCCTGGCCAAGACCTATGCGCCGGAGCTGGAATTGCTCGGGGTCGCCGCCGCGGCGCCCGCCACCGATCTGGCGACGCTGATGAACGAAGACATCGATTCCGTCGGCGGCAAGAACATCACCGCGATGACGCTGTGGTCCTGGCAGCGGGTGTTCGATGCCAAGATGGACAAAGTGGTCGACCCGCGCGCGATACCCGCGATCGATCAACTGGCGGAGGAATGCATCGAGGGACCGTTCGATCTCCGGCGGCGCCAGCTCACCGAGCAGCCGCTGGAGCAGTATTTCCTCACCACCAAGCATCCGTCCGATGTCGAACCCTGGCACGGTTTGCTGGCGGAGAACTCGCCCGCCGCGTTGCCGTCGGAAATTCCGGTTTTTCTGGCGCAAGGCACCGACGACGTCATCATCCATCCCGACGTGACCCGGGCCTACGCCAACCGGCTGTGCAAGGCCGGCAGCAAACTGAAGCTCCTGTCGATGCCGAACATCGGCCATGGCAGGGCGGCGCAGGCCAGTACGCAAGCGATGCTGGAATGGACCGCCGACCGGTTTGCCGGCGCGCCCGCGACCGACGATTGCGCGCGGTTTGCGCCGCGATTCCCTGATTTATTCGCGACCTTGCCGCGTGGCAGTCGCCCGGACCGGAATCCAGCGATCCTGTTCCTGGCGCGCGATCGAGCGGCGGGCCTCCAGCATCATGCGCTTTGCCGCGCATCGCGCGATCCGGCTCCAGCGCAGCGCGAGCTGCGAGGCCTCGAGCGACAGCAGCCAGTTTTTCACGCGGGAATATTTTCCGTACGCCCAGGCGAACGCCGGGATCGACAGCAGTTTGGTGCGGCTGACGCTGAACAGCCGCTCGATGAAGACGAGTTTCAGGATTTCCGCGATCACCAGCGCCGACAGCCCCAGCGCGGCGTGATGGCTTGCGACCAGCAAGGCTGCGATCGGCTTGACCGGCTCAAGCACGATCAGCGGCACGATGAACAGCAACAGGGTCGGATAGGGTTTTAGCGACAGCACCCAGCCGTGGATGCGCGCGAAAGCCCAATGCCCGGCGATCCATTTCGCCAGCGGAATTGCCACGGCCGCAAAAATCGCGTCCAGCAGGAAATAGGGGACCGCGATCGCCAGCGCGAGGATGTTGGTCAGGCGTTTCGAGAAGTGTTTCACGACGTTACCCGAGCTGTTGTTGTTTTTTGCGGTGTCTCTCTGGCTTCGCGGACGGTTTTCTCCATCCCTTAGAAGGCGCGAGATGTCGCGAAGTTCACGGCCGGGCGGCAAATTTTTGTTTTTTGGCAGGGAACGATTTTGCCGATCGATCACCGGGTGTGATCAAGATCACGGCGTCGGTCGAGGAATTCGATGACCCTGCCGCGACGTTTTTGTGTCGCCGGTAACCGGGTGGGGTGGCGCACAGGCAAAGCAAGATGACCGATCCTTAAGGTGCGGGCTGGTCGCGTTCATCCTAGTCTGGCGTTGCCGGTACCCGTGGAGCGCGCAGATGAAGACCGACTCGCAGGCCAATGATCACCTGGTTGCCGCGCCCTTCAGCTATGACGAATGCGTCGAGCGGCTCGCCCACAGCGTCGATCACCACGACGATGCCGAGCTTGAAGAGGTCGCTCAGCTGATTGGCCAGCTCGCGGTCGTGATCGAGTAGGCCGCAGCTTTTTCCGTACGCCTGCCGCTCGCCGATCTTCTCTTGAAGATCAGCCGGCCAGCAGCCGTCCGTAACCCGTAAATGTGTGCTGGACGCCGGCGCTGCGCAGCGCATGCCACATCATGGCGGAGGCGGCCGAAATCACCGGCTTGCCGGTGTCCTGCTCCAACACCTGCAACGCATCGAGCGTCGGCATGCCGACGCCGCTGAGAAAGATCGCCTCCGCCTCGGGACGATCGACCTGGCGGGCGATCGCATAGGCGCGCTCGCTGTTCTCCTCGTAGATATTCCGGACATCGGCGAGATGCCCTGAATTGACGACGCGGATGCCGCATTGCTCCAGATGCTGAGCGCCCCGCGCGGTCATCTCGGCGGAATAGGGCGTCGCGTAGGCGAGACGCCTGATGCCGAGATGTTTTAGCGCGGCCAGCACACCGCCAAACGCCGTGATGAAACAACAACCGCCGAGCGTTTCCATCTCGGCCACGAGCTGAGCCTCGCGCGGCGCGCCGAGCGTGTAGCTGGTGGCGGTGTGCGCCAGCACGATGACGCTGGGACCAACCATCGCCAGCAACCGGACGCAGGCCGGGATGCTTTCGACCTGGCTGCGGTTGCGCTCCTCCTGCCCGGCGTGGGTGCCGGCCGGCCCCTCCGCATGCATGCGGGTGAAATGCAGCGACACACCCGGCGGCGTCAGTTCCGCCATTTCCGGTTCGACCGTCGGATTGCCCGGCGGCACCAGAAACCCGATCCTCGTGCGCCATCCCTTCATGATTGCGATCCAGCCATGCTCGCCGCCCTGTCTTGATATTCCGCTTCATCCATGATCGCGTTTCGCCAAGCCGTCGTCAAACCGCAAATAGCCGGAGTGCCCGATGTCGATCTTCACCTGCGAACAATGCGGCGCCCAGTTTCCCGATACGCCGGCGCCGCCGCGATCATGCCCGGTCTGCGAGGACGAGCGGCAATACGTCAACTGGAAAGGGCAAACCTGGGCGACGCCGGATGCACTGGCGCAACGCTGCAAGCTGGCGTGGCGCGACGATCTCGGCATTCCCGGCATCGGCGTCGAGCCGTCGTTTGCGATCGGTCAGCGCGCGCTGCTTTTGCAGGAGCCCGACGGCTGCGTAATGTGGGATTGCATTCCGCTCGCGACGCGTGAAGCCATCGATTACGTCCACTCGCTCGGCGGCCTCAAGGCGATCGCGGTCTCGCATCCGCATTATTATGGCGCGGTCGCCGACTGGAGCGATGCGTTCGGCGGCGTGCCGGTCTATCTGCATGGCGACGACCGCGCCTTTGTGACGCGGCCGCATCGCTCGATCGTGCCGTGGGATGGCGATACTTGTCGGTTGTCCGACGATATCATGCTGCTGCGCTGCGGCGGCCATTTCGCCGGCGGCACCGTGCTGCACTGGCGCGCCGCCGCGGATGGGCGCGGTGCGCTGTTCACCGGCGACGTCGCGATGGTGGCAATGGACCGCCGCTCGGTCAGCTTCATGTATTCCTACCCGAACCACATCCCGCTCAACGCACCGGCCGTTCGCCGCATCGCGGATGTCGTCGAGCCCTTGGCGTTCGACCGCATCTACGGCGCGTGGTGGGGCCGTAATATCGAAAGCGGCGCGAAGGCGGCTTTCGGCGCCTCGGTCCGGCGCTATGTCGCGGCGATTTCCTGAGGCGCAGACCGCGTCGAAGACCCGCGCCCTTTCAAACCTCCCGGAGCGAGCTTGCTCGTCTCGGCCCCGCATCCGCCTTCGCCCGAAGGCGGGCTTCGGCGGACAAGAGTGCGGGGCGAGGGAGAAGTTCAGGATGCTCATGTCCCGGACGCGGTGCAGCGTGAAACGCTGCTCCGCAGAGCCGGGACCCACCTACGCGGATGGACCCCGGACCAGCCGCGCAGCACGCCGCAAGGGCGGCGTGCTGCGCGGCATCCGGGGAGCGTCGCAGCTATCTTCGCGGGCCGGGCCCGTCGAATTTGCGGGTCACTTTGGTGGCGGCTTCGCTGATGTCGAGCAGTGAGCGGCGGCCTTCCTCCATGAAGACGGCGGAGCGCTTGTTGAAGCTGTCGGCGAGCTCGCGGATCGTCTTGACCTTCTTGTAGAGCTCGCCGTCCTTGCCCTTGTCGAGGTCCGGCAGCAGGTTGTCGAGCCTGCCGACGATGCTGTCGAAACCGGCGAATGCCGCGTCGGCCTTGCCCAGCATGCGGTCGATCTCGTCGCCTTTTCCGGCCAGCGTCGCGCTGTAGGTCTCGAAGCTCAGCATCGCATCCTTGATCACGTCGCGGTTGTTGACCAGCAGATGATCGACATTGTGCAGGGTATCGCGGATCGACTGCGCCTCGCTCAAATCCGCCGTCAGTGTCGGAACGCCGTCCTCGTCGAGCGGCACCGCGGGCGCCGCATCCGAGCCGCCGACCAGCGCGATCGCCATCACGCCGGTCAACCCCTGCTGTTCGAGTCCGACGACGGTATCCTTGCGGATCGGCGCGCTGTTTTCCAGGGTGACCAGCGCCACGATCTTGCGCGGCCCGTCGAGCTTGATCGACAGCACCTCGCCGACCTGCACGCCGTCGAAATTGACGCTGTTGCCCTTGGCCAGGCCGGCCGCGGAACCCTCGAACACGATGCGAAGCGGACCGCGCTGCTGCACCGCGTGGATTTTGCGGAAACCGAGAAAGCCGACCAGTCCCATCGCGATCGCTGTCAGCGTCACGGTGCCGATCATGAGGTTGGTTGCCCGCGCCATGATCAGGCGATGCTCAGCTTGGTGGGAATGCGGCAAATCACCATGCGGCGATTGTAGCGGCAAAGCCCGTTCGGCGAAAGCCGTCCCTCAAACCACCAGGCAAAGCCCGGAAAACAGCAGCACCGCAAGGATGGTCCGCTTGAACGCCAGTTCGTTGACGCGACCGAACAGGATGATACCCGCGGCCGTTCCAGCGATCAGCGCCGGCACGCAAATGCCGAAATCGACCAGCACCTTCGACGAGACGCTGTTGTGCGGGAGCATCAGGGCCAGCGCGAACAGCTGCATCGCGGCGATGAACGGCTGCACCAGCCCGCGCTGCTGCTGCTTCGGGACGCCATTGATGTCGCACCAGATGGTCGGCAATGCGCCGGGCATTGCCGTCAATCCGCCGACCAGTCCGCCGCCGAAGCCGACCAGGGCGTTACGGCCCCGGTTCTCGATCATCCGCGGATTGGCGAGTTGTGGCCGCAACAGGGCGTAGCTGGCGTAAAGCGCCACGAACATGCCGAAGCCCAGCCTGAAGATGCGGGTATCCGCGTTCTGCAGCAGGTAGACCGCGATCGGAATCCCGACCAGTCCGCCGACGATAAAGACCAGGCTGCCTTTCCACTGCATGGTCTTGCGCAGGATCACGAGATTGGCGCCCTGCGAGGCGATGCTGCAGGCCATCATCAGCGGCACCGCCTCCAGAGGCGGAAAGAAGTGCAGCAGGATGGCGCCCGCGACGGCGGAGAAGGCAAATCCCGCGAGGCCGGAGACCAGCGCGCCGGCAAAGGCGGCGACGCTGAGCACGACAACGGGCAATAGATTTGGCAATAAATCGGTCATGGCAATGGTTCCTCCAAACCGGCGCTCGCGCGACGAATGCCGGCGAGCGATGGTGACGCGCTGTTCGAGGAGACGGGCGTCAGTCGCCGGTTAGCTGCACCGGCGGCATTTCCGCCGACGGCTTGACCGCGCCGTTGATGATCGCTCCGCCGGCAATGTGGAGGATGCCAAAGCCGATGATGCAGGCGGCGATCAAAGACCAAGTCAGAACTTTTGTTGTCAGGACTTTTGTGGAATGGCCGTTCGGCCGGTTGCTTGCATCATCGCTCGTCGTCATCTTGGTGTTGCCTTTCGGTTGTTCGAAAATGTTGGCCGCGCCGGTCTTGACGCTGCGAGGCGCCGCGATCAGGTGCCGGTATTGATGGATGGTGCGCGCGGCCTGCCGGCGCCGGGAATGGTGAAGCGCGTCGAGCAAGCGTCCAAACAGGCCTTTGCGAACGGGAGCGTCGCCGCTCGACTCGCTTTGATGCGGCGCGTGGCTATCGATCTGCAAATGCGGGTACGGGCGATGCCGGGCGGTGGTCTCTCGTTCTGTGATGGCCATGGCGCAAAATCTCCGGAAGCAATGCAAGGACAAATGATCGGTTGAAATCGGTGTTGCGACGTTGCTACGAACAGGTTCGAGCGCGTTATTGCATGGCAACATGAAGTCGCCTGTGAAACCGATCACACCGTTATTTTCTGTTTCGAAAACGTGATGTCGCCCGGTGCAAGGTGATGTCGCGCTGCGCATATTGTCCGCGCGCGCGGGTGGAAATTCTTTGGTGCTGCGCGCTTCTTGACAGGGGGATGTGACGGGATCACGCTTGGCCGAATTTGGCTCCGTGCCCAACGAATAAACAGCATGCTGGAGGAAGACCGTGCCGAATGTGCTGAGCGAAAGCGAAGTCGCGGGCTATCGCGAGCGCGGCTATCATTTTCCGGTCGATGCCCTGAGCGCGGGCGAAGTCGCGGATTTTCGCGGGCGGCTGGAGGATTACGAGGCGCGCAGCGGCGGCCCGATCAAGGGCGAGATGCGCCATCGCAGCCATGTGCTGTTCACCTGGATCAACCAGATGGTCCGGCATCCCAAGATCCTCGACGCGGTCGAGGATCTGCTCGGCCCGAATATCCTGTGCTGGAACACCTCCTTCTTCATCAAGGAAGCGCGCGATCCCGGTTTTGTCTCCTGGCACCAGGACGCGACCTATTGGGGGCTGAGTTCATCCGATGTCGCGACCGCCTGGATCGCGATGTCGCCGGCCAACAAGGTGTCCGGCTGCATGAAATTCATTGCCGGCACCCATCGCAAGCAGGTCCAGCACGCCGACACTTTTGATGCGAACAACCTGCTCACCCGCGGCCAGGAGATCGCGGTCGAGGTCGACGAAGCCAGGGCCATTCATGTCGAACTAAAACCCGGCCAGGCCTCGCTGCATCACGTGCTGCTGTTCCACGGCTCGGAGCCGAACCAGTCCGACGACCGCCGCATTGGCCTCGCCGTGCGCTACATCCCGACCCATCTGAAACAGGCGGTCGGCCAGCGCGACTGGGCGACGCTGGTGCGCGGCAAGGACACCTACAAGCATTTCGAGCCCGAGCATGTGCCGAGCCGCGACCTCGAACCCGAGGCGCTGGCGTTCCACAAAATGGTCTCGGAAGAACAGGTCCGCGTGCTCTATCGCGGCACCGGGAAAAGTGCGTATCGGGCCTAATTCGTCATGGCCGGGCTTGTCCCGGCCATCCACGCCTCCCTTGCTGACGCGCATCAAGACGTGGATGCCCAGGACGAACCCGGGCATGACGGAAGTAAGATCATCCGTCGTTACCACACGTAGCGCACCACGCCCTTGCCGGCATAAGAATTGGTAACGGCGGAGAATTCGCCTTCGAATGTGGCGGCGACCGACCAGTTGTTGGCGAATTTCATTTCGGCCGAAGCCGTGGTGAGCGCGGAATCCGATGCCGGCGCCGCGCCGTTGACGACGAACGAAGCGCCGGGCAGCGCCTGGAAGGTGGCGGCGACCGAGCGGTCGGGATCGTAATCATGCGCCCAGGCGAGACGGCCGCGCAGCATCAGAATGCCGTCCGGCATCGCGAATGATTTGTCGGTACGGATGCCGAGTTCGCTGCGGGCGTCGGTGACGCTTTTCGCCGCGTAGTTCAGCGCGAATGCGCCGCCGCCGCCCAGAACGCTCTCGGCATAGCCAGGTAGATCGAACGTTGTGAACTGGCCGGCTGCATAGGGCGTGATGCCGAGGCTACCGGTCCATGGCGTGACAAGGCGATAGCCGCCTTCCACGCGTCCGGACCAGGCGTTGGCATTGTACTCGGCACGGAGCTGGTCGAGGCCGGCGATCGTCACATTGCGCGTGGTGGTGATGTCCTGCCAGCCATAGGCAAGGGCCGCGGTGATATAGGCGGCGCCGTCGGTATGACGGAAATAAGCGCCGGCCTGAAACAGATCCGACCGTCCCGAGCCGAAATTGCCGACACTGAAATTGGTGCCGCCCCCGGCCAGCGCAAAGCCCACGATCGTGCGCGGCGAGAGCAGATAGTCGGCGCCGACCGCGGTGCCGGCGATGCGGCTGGTGGTGCTGTTCGATCCGAGCGCCGCATTGCCGTCGGTGGTTTGCGCGCCGCCAAAGCCCTCGGCCCAAACGCTCCAGCGCGGATCATAGGTCTTGGCGAGCGAAGTCTTGGTGAACATCGCATAGGCGTCGCGCTCGGCGGCAAGCCGGTTCGTCGCAGCGCCGGCGCTCTCGTCGGCGTAGGCGGTGGGCTGCGTCGCGCCATTGACGCCGTTGCCCCGCCCCATGAAGGGCTCGGTGAGCAGCCCCATGAATTGGCTCATGACCTCGAAAGTGGTCTGTTGCGATCCGCCCGCGAGTTCGCCGGAGGCTTGCGACAACTGGGCCGGTCCCATCGCAGCATAGACGGTCGCAATGCCGCCGTTCGCATTGAAGGAGTTGGTCAAGATGTCGCCGACCGCTTTCTGATTGGCGTTGAGCGCATTCGTCGCGCCGAAGTTCAGCGCGAGATTGAGGTTGGTGCCGTTGGCGCCGTAGCCGAGCGAGCCCAGCAGGCTCGGAAGGTTGGTCATGACCGAACCGAAGCTGCCCGACACGCCGCCGGCCGCGATCAGGATGCTGGTGTTCTTGCTGACAAAGCCGCCAGGGGGCGCGACGATAGCCAGGGTGGCGCCGCCGAGCGTCACGCTGCCCGTGACATTGGCGAACGATCCGACCTGCACCAGATAGACCGCGCCGGACTGGAAAGCGAGATTGCCCGCGATCGTCAATGACGAGCCCGGCGTGCCGTTGCCGGGCGCCAGGATGCCGCCAGTGTTGACCTGCGTCGCGCCGACCGTGCCGCTGCCGGTCAACACGCCGCCGGAATTGACCGTTGGATCCGACAGCGAGCCGATCACGTTGAGGACGCCGCCGTTGACCGTCGTGCCTCCGGTGTAGGTGTTGGTGCCCAGCGCAATGGTCATACCGCCGAAGGTCGTGAGGCTGGCGGGGCCGCCGATGCCGTTGATGATGCCTCCGAGCGACGTGATCGGCGCGTTGAGCGAACCGTTCTGCACGGTGCCGCCCATCAGGTACAGGGCGGAGAGCGTCTGCGTGGTGTGGCCGAGATCGAGCGTGCCCCCCCACAGCGTTGCCGTGCCGGTCGCAGCGCCCAGCGTGCCTGCGCCGGACATTTGCAGCGTGCCGCCGAGGACCACCGTGCCGCCGGTATAGGTGTTGACGCCGGTCAGCGTCTCGGTGCCGCCCGCGAGCGCCAGTGAGCCGCCGGTGCCGCCATAGGTACCGCCGTCCTGGATCGAGCCCGCGAAGCTGCCGCGGGCATTGGTGAGCACAAGCTGATTGGCGCCGAGCTGGACGATACCCGCGTTGTCGGTGCTCGACAGCGACGTGATATAGGCGCCGGTCGGTGCGCCGCTGCCGACGCCTGAAATATCAAAGATGCCGGCGTTCGATACGCTGACGCCGCTCGAGGTCGAGATGCTGCCGGGGCCGACCAGCGCGAGGAAGCCGTTATTGACCGTGGTCGCGCCGGTGTAGGTGTTGGTCCCGCTCAGCGTCGCCGATCCGCCGTTCTGGATATTGACCGGCCCGTTGCCGGAGATCACGCCCGCGAGACCAAGCGGCACCGAACTGGAGTTGATGATCAGCGGCGACGACGGCGTCGTCGTGATGTTGATGTCGGTGACGAAGTTGGACGTGTAGCCCTGGGCCTGGCCCGCCAGATTGAACAGAACCGAATTGTTGAGGAAAAACGGCAGGCCGACGACGGATTCCGTGCCTTCGCTGATGTCGTTGGACGAGAGCGCGTAGTAGGGATTGCAGCATGTGGCCGGGTCGTTGCTGTTCAAAAGCGTGACGGTGCTCGGAGTCGAGCCGCTTGCCGGACTCGAAATCGTCAGCGTCCCGCCGTTGGCATAGTTTGCGGTCGGGATGCCGTTGGATAGAAAGTAAAAGGACGTCCCGGAATCGAGCAGGGTGCGCGAAGAAACCGTGACGGCCGACTGCCCGGGGGCGGACGATGTGATGTTCAGGAGGGTGGCGTTCTCGAACGAAGCGGGCGTCCCTGAATTCGCAAAATTCCCGTCGGCGGGATCGTGCCGCGAGGCGAACACGTTGGCGGGCATGAATTGCGCGGTCAAAGCGGGGGTCAGACCGAGCATCACGCAGGGGCTGCATGACGTAACGTTTTGGCCGACCTGCGGCCCGTTCGACGATGACACGTACGACTGATAGGGACCTACGTTGCCGCCGTTGATCGCACTCAGCGGCTGACCGTTGGCCGCCACCACATATCCTGCCGTCGTCCCCGGGATGACGGCCTGCCCGAGAGGGCTGCCCGGGCCTCTGCTGGAGCCCATGCCATTACCCACCAGGCTGCTGAGAAAGGCGCTGGCGCCGAAAATACCCTGGTCGCCGGCGAAAACGCCGGGCAGCGCGCCTTCCGGAAACGTCGTCGTGCTGCTGGTGATCGCTCCTATCAGGAATTGCGAAGGGCTCCCCGCGGGGGAGACCGCATTCACTGTTATTCCGCCGCTCGTCGAGGTGGACGACGGATAGAATGTCAGCGAGGGAACGCCGACAAGATTGTAGGTGAACACAACCCCGTCGGCATAGCTTGATTTGAGGCCGGTCAATGCGGGGGAAGCGCTGGTGGACAAATTGCCAAAAGCCCCCGACATGGCATTCGCGACGAAAAACGAAGAGCCGGTATCGAAGAAGTATGTTTGCGGGGCCGCGCCTCCAATCCCGACCTTGATGGTCAGAACGGGACCGTTCAGGTCGGTCGTGTTCTCCAGGACGAAGCCGAGTGGAATATCGATCGACTGGGCGTGCGCCGCGCCGGACGCGGCGCACACTCCCGCAACAACGAGCATCGCTCCCGCGAACCTACGCATACGCCACTCCCCATCGTCGGCCGCAGCTTCGTGGCGTGGTCTTTCAGACGTGGTCGCTGAAGCCCGCTTCGGAAGCTGGCGCCCGATACCCCAAATGAGCATCTGCGGGCGGCTTGAAACTAGCCGGGAATTGACGTGGGTCGCTTGGACCAATCGGCGGCCGCCATAGGACGGACCGGCGTTCCCGCCGTAAGCTAGGCGTAAGGTTGCGCCGAACGGCCGATGAATGGTTGTTCTCTCGTCATGGCCGGGTCAAGCCCGGACATGACGATGGGACTTTTAGAACCTCACGCCACCGTCCACTCTTCCGCGCTGGCGCCGGCCAGGGACCGGACGCGGGCTTCGTCGGCGGCAAGCGCCGCGGCGGTGCCGGAATAGACCACGATGCCGTCGTCCAGCACATAGGCGTTGTCGGCGATCTCCAAGCTCATCCGCGCATTCTGCTCGACCAGCAGCACCGAAATGCCCTCGGTCTTCATCTGCTGCACGATGCGAAACACCTCGCGCACGATCAGGGGCGCGAGGCCCTGTGAGGGCTCGTCTAGAATCAAGAGCCGCGGGTTGAGCAGCAACGCGCGGCCGATCGACAGCATCTCCTGCTCGCCGCCGGACAATTGCCGGCCGCGATTTTGCTTGCGCTCCTCCAGCCGCGGGAACAGCTGGTAGATTCGCGGGATGGTCCAGGGGCCGCCGCGCTCCAGCGGCACCTTGAGGTTTTCCTCGACGCTGAGATTGGCGAAGATTTTTCGCCCCTCCGGCACGAAGCCGACGCCGCAGGCCGCGATCCGGAACGTCGGCCAGCGCGTGGTGTCCTGGCCGAACACCGTGATCCTGCCTTCGCGTGCCGGCGTCAGCCCCATCAGGCTGCGCAGCGTCGTGCTCTTGCCGGCGCCGTTGCGCCCGAGCAACGCGGTGATCTTGCCTTCCTCCACCTCGAGGCTGACGCCATGCAGGATGTGGCTCTTGCCGTAATAGGTGTGGAGGCCTTCGGCGGTCAGGGCTGCGGTCATGCGGCGTTACCCAGATAGGCGGCCTGAACGGTCTCGTTGGCGGCGATTTCCTTCGGCGTGCCCTGCGCCAGCATGCGGCCCTGGTCCAGCACGCAGATGCGGTCGGCGAGATGGAACACGACGCGCATATCGTGCTCGATCAGCACGATAGTGTAGTTGCTGTCGCGATGCAGCCGGCGGATCAGTTGCGTGATTTGATACGTCTCCTGGTCGCCCATGCCGGCGGTCGGCTCGTCGAGCAGCAACAGATGCGGCTCGAGCGCCAGCGCCATCGCGATTTCCGCGGCGCGCTGATCGCCATGGGCGAGTTCGCCGACCAACCGGTCGGTTTTGGTTTCCAGCGACACCAGTTTTAGGGCATCCTCGACGCGCCGGTGGATTTCCGCGGCCTCCGCGCGGTTGATCCACGGCCTCAAGCGATAACCGCTAGCGACTTCGGCCGCGATGCGGACGTTCTCGAACACGGTCAGTTCGGGAAAGATCTCGGTAATCTGGAACGTCCGCGCCATGCCGCGGCTGACACGCTGATGGGTCGAAAGCCTGGTGATGTCCTGGCCGTCGAACCGGATCGCGCCCGAGGTCGGCGGGAAGAATCCGCTGATCAGGTTGAAGAAGGTGGTTTTGCCGGCGCCGTTCGGCCCGATGATCGCGCACATCTCGCCCTTGGCGACGTTGAGCGAAACGTCGCGCACCGCCACCAGATTGCCGAACCGCTTGGTGACGTTCTGGATTTCGAGAACGTTGACGAGGTCGCTCATGCCTTGCTCCGTTGCAGGAAGCCGAGCAATCCGCGCGGGAAGAACAGCACCACGAGGACGAACAGAAGCCCGAGAAACGACATCCAGTTGACCGTGACGCTCGACAGATAATCCTGAAGGGTCACGAACACGGCGGCGCCGAGCAACGGACCCCAGAAGCTTCGCATGCCGCCCATCACCGCCATGATGACGAAATCGCCGGACTGGGTGTAGTGCAGGCCGCGCGGGTCGGCGAAATTGTTGACCAGCGCATAGAGCGCGCCGGCGGACGCCATGAAGAAGCAGGACAGCGAGAACGCGATCCAGATGTGCCGTTCGACGGGGATGCCGAGGAAGCGGGAGCGGCGTTCGTTTTCACGGATCGCAATCATGGTGCGGCCGAACGGCGAGCGCAGGATAAACCCCATGATGCCGACCGCAATGGCAAAGCAGAACAGCACGAAGAAATAGAAGGCCTTTTCGTTGGACACGATGTCGATCTTGAACAGGCCGAAATCGAGCGGCTGGCGCGAGAAGCCGCGCAGTCCGTCGTCGCCGCCGGTCAGCGAACTCCACTGGAAGGCGATGTAATAGAACACCTGGCCGAACGCGATCGTCACCATCGCGAAATAGACGCCGCGCCGCCGGACGATCAGGAGGCCGAGCAGCGACCCGCAGATGCCGCCCAGCAATATTCCGGCGATCATCGCCAGCGGGGTGGAAAGCGCCAGATATTTCAGCGTCAGCCCGGCGCCATAGGCGCCAAGGCCGAAATAGGCGGCGTGGCCGAACGACAGCACGCCGGTGAATCCCAGCAGGAAATTCAGCGACATCGCGCCCAGGCCGAGAACCAGCACGCGGGTGCCGAGGGCGGTATAGCCGCCGAGCGGCACCATCCAATAAGGGGCGAGCAGCAGCACGGCCCAGATCGCCGCCAGGGCGATCAGCTTGCGGGTTTGTTCGCCACTCACGTCATCATTCCTTCTTCGCCAAACAGTCCGCGCGGCCGGATCAGCAGCACCACCGCCATCAAGACATAGATCACCGCTTCGCTGGCGGCCGGCAAAAATACCGCGGTCAGTCCCGATGCAACGCCGATCAACAAGCCGCCGGCCAGCGTGCCCGGCAGGCTGCCAATGCCGCCGACGATGATGGCGATAAAGCTCGGCAACAACAGGCTGTCGCCCATGGTCGGTTCAAGCCCGAGCTGGCCCGCCGCGAGCACGCCGCTGAGACCCGCCAGGAAGATACCGACGCCGAAATTGAGCGTCCGCAGCATCTGCACATTGATGCCAAGTGATGCAACCGTCTCGAGATCGAGCGTACCGGCGCGGATGCGGATGCCGAGCCTGGTGTAGCGCAACAGCACGAACAGCAATGCCACCGCGGCCACCGCCATCCCCACCATGAACAGGCGGTAGCCGGTGATGAAGAACAACTCGCTGCTCAGGGGTTGCGCCAGGAACGGCGGAATGGTGACCGGCTTGCCCTGCGCGCCGAAGATGAAGCGGGTGCCGTCCTGGATGATGAAGGCGAGTCCGAAGGTCAGCAGCAGGCTGTAGAGCGGGTCGCGTCCATAAAGCGGGCGGATCAACAGGCGTTCCACGACGAGGCCAATGACAGCCGTCAAAGGCGGCGCCAGCAGCAGCCCGCCCCAGAAGCCGACATAGGGCGTGATCGCATAGGCGATGTAGCCGCCGATGACGAGAAACCCGCCATGGGCGAAATTGATCGTGTTGCTCAGATTGAGGATCAGCGAAAGGCCGAGCGCCATCAGCACGTAGAAGGCGCCGATGATCAGCCCGTTGGTGACGTTGAACAGGAGCAGTGTTGTCATGATTTACCGGAAGAGGAAGCACACGTTTGATCCGGGAGTTGTTGCTCCCGGATCATGGAGTACGTGCATCGGGCACCAAGCCTCAGCAGTCGCCCGTCAGGCTGGCCACTGAATCTTGCAGCCGGTCGCTTCGACCGGTCCGGCGGCTTTTTCACCGGGCACCGGAGATTTCACCGTGAACATGTTGTCGGGATCACCCTGTGGCGGATGCGCCTCGCCTGCGAACACGGTGCTCATCAGTTCGTGGTCGCCGGCGCGGTATTCCGGCGCGCCCGGCTGCAGCGCAACTTCGGGCGGCAGCTTGAAGCCGCCGAGCGCATGCGCCAGTTTGGGCGCGTCCAGGGTCTTTTCCTGGTTGGCGATCAGCGCGATCGTCTGCACCGAGGCGAAACCGAACCAGTTGCGCGCGGTGGCGGCGCCGCCGGTGATCTTCTTCATCGCAGCGTTGAATTCCGCGACATGCGGCACGCCCGGCTGGTCCCACCACCATTCCATGGTCCACCAGCCGACCCGTGCGGTATCAGGCACGGCGCGGATGCTCTCGAGTTCGAACAGGGTGCCGCCGACCGCCATCTGCTTGTCCATGCCGAACTGCACGAACTGCTTGAGGCTCGCGACCTGGTCGCTGCCGCCCATGATGTTGATGAGCACCTGCGGCGCGGACGCCTTGGCCTGAATCAGATAGGCCGAATAATCGGCGGTGCCGAGCGGCACCAGCGAGGCTGCGGAGGTGCCGCCGGCAGCCTTCAGCAGCTTCTCGAAGCTGGCCTGGACCGAGTGGCCATAGGCATAGTCCGGCGTCAGGAAGTACCATTTCTTGCCGAACTTCTCCATCAGCGTGGAGGCGATGGCGTTGGCATCCATGGTGGTCGTATTGCAGACCCGGAATACGTTCCAGGTGCAACCGGTGCCGGTAATCGTGTCGGTATGACCGCCGCCGACGATGTGCAGCACCTTCTTTTCGCTGGTGACCTGCGCGATGGCCGCCGCGATGCCGGAATTGACGTCGCCGACGATGAAGTTCACCCCATCGCGCTCGATCAGCTTGTGGGCCTTCTGCACGCCGGTGCCGACGTCGTTGGCCGAGTCCTCGACCAGCAATTCGACCTGGCGGCCAAGGATGCCGCCCTTCTTGTTGATCTCCTCGGCGGCGTATTTGGCGCCCACCACTTCGCTCTGTGCGATCGCGGCATATACGCCGGTCAGGGGATCGATGAAGCCGATCCTGACCGGGGTCTCGCCGCGCGCCTTGATGATGTAAGGGGAAGTAAATTGCACCGCAGCAATCGCGGCGCCGGTCTTCAATATCGTTCGACGATCGACCGAGCGGGGTCGTTGCGTGGGTCCCATGCTGTCCTCCCAGACAAATGAATATTTTTGACTGCGGCATTCTTTGCGATGCCCTGATCAGGGTCCGAGCGTAACCTGTCCAAATTCGTTTTGCCAACGCAAAGCCGGAAAAATCCTGCGACCTTCGGCTTAGAAGCGCCGCCGGACGGAGGCTGCGATGCTCAATCGTTAACCGTTCGACGGTCGTTCCGGGATGGCCTTGCGCAGCGTCCGCGCCAGCGCTTCCACCGAGTACGGCTTGCGGATCAATTCAAAGCCGTAATGGGCGCTTTCAGCCAGCGCGCTCGAGTAGCCGCTGGTCAGCACGACAGGCAAATGCGGATAGCGCTCGCGGATCAGGGTGGCGAGTTCGACGCCGTTCATGCCGGGCATGATCACGTCGGAAAACACCAGGTCGAACGCCCATTGATCCCGCCCGATCAGCTCCAGCGCCTGCCCGGCGTCGGCGGCCCATTCGGTCGCATAGCCGAGGTCCTGCAGCAATTCGCTGGAAACCTTGCCGAGATGCACATTGTCTTCCACCAGCAGGATGCGGTGACCGCGGCCGCTCGGTGGCCGGACTGAAGTTCGCCGCCGCGACCTTCGGCGCGACCGGGCGGCATCTCGGCCTCGGGCAGATAGATCGTGAATGTCGAGCCTTCGCCGAGGCGTGCTCGCGACCACGATTTCGCCGCCGGACTGTTTGGCAAAGCCGACCGCCTGGCTCAGCCCGAGGCCGGTGCCCTTGCCGACTTCCTTGGTGGTGTAGAACGGCTCGAAAATCGCGGCCAGCCGGTCGGGCGCGATGCCGACGCCCGGTATCGGTCACCGCGACCGCGATGAATCGGCCGTCACGACGTTCGCGCGGTGGCGGAAGCCGGTATGGCATCCGCCTTGGCGACGCGGATCGAAATGATGCCTTCGCCGTTCATGGCGTCGCGGCTGTTGACCGCGAGGTTGATCAAGGCGGTCTCGAATTGCGCGACGTCGGCCATCGCGAAACAGTCGGGATCGGAGATATCGAGGCTGATCTGGATCAGCGAACCGACCAGCGGGCGGATCAGTTGCGAGACGCCCTCGACCTGCACGCCGACATCGAACACCTGCGGCATCAGCGGTTGCCGGCGCGCGAAGGCGAGCAGCTGTCCGGTCAGTTTGGAGCGCGCGGTCCACGGTGTCGGAAATCGCGTCGACATAGCGCCGGCGCCGTTCTTCGGGCAGGTCGCGGCGGCGCAGGAAGTCGGTCGCCGAACGGATGATGGTGAGCAGATTGTTGAAATCATGCGCCACGCCGCCGGTGAGCTGGCCGACGGCTTCCATCTTCTGCGATTGACGCAGCGCTTCCTCGGCCCGGCGGCGTTCGGTGATGTCGACCGCCTCGGTCAGATGCTGGTGACGGCGCCATGCCGGTCCAGCACCGGCCGCATCGCGAAATCGAAATAGCGGTCGCCGGCCGGCAGATGCAGCAGCATTTCCGCGCGCACGCTTTCGCCGCGCTTCGCCGCGGCCAGCGCGTTGGACACGATCTCGCGCGGCGCCCGGCGTCGCGGCAAACCACGGCGAATTCCAGAACGGCTTGCCGATCGACGTCGGCCGCGTCGGCCTTGATGCCGGTCAATGCGATCTTGTTGGCATACAGCAGGTTGCCGTCGAGATCGAGCAGTCCCTGGTACTGGTTGCTGGTCTCCAGGATGGCGCGCAATTGCGTCTCGCGCGATTCCAGTTGCGAGGTGCGTTCGGTGATGCGCTGTTCCAGCGTCTCGTTGAGGCGGCGCAGTTCGTCTTCGGCTTCCTTGGCCGCGGTGATGTCGTGCGCGACCCCGATGAAGCCGATATGGTTTCCCTTCGCGTCCAGCCGCGGCTGCGATTCCGATCGCATCCATCGCCAGGCGCCGTCCCTCCGGCGATATCGGCCTTCCAGCACGAACGGCTTTAGCGAGGCTTCGCCCGCGATGCTTTCCTTGACGATGCGGTCGAGATGGTCGGGATGCAGGATCTTGCGCCAGTCGAAAACGATTGCCTGTTCATACGGCAATCCCAGAAAATCCAGATAGGCCTGGTTGGCGAAACCACGGGTGCCGTCGAGCTTGCTGACCCACATCGGCACCGGCGCGCTGTTGGCGATCAGCCGGAAGCGCGCCTCGCTCTCGGCGACGCTGCGTTCGGCCATCACGCGCTCGGTGGTCTCCACCACGATGGCGATCACGCCGGCCGGCACGCCCGCCTCGTCGAGAACAGGCGAATAGTCGAGATTCATCCAGACCTGTTCGGGACGGCCGTGCCGGTAAAGCGTCAGCTCCTGGTCCTTGTAGGCGAGCGTACCGCCGGACAGGCCGACCTTCATCACATTGTCGTTGAAGTCGGCGACCTCGGGCCAGCCCTCGCGCACCTTCGAGCCGAGCAATTTCGGATGGCGGCCGCCGGCGAACACCGAATAGGCATCGTTGTAGATCATGATGCCGTCGGGTCCCCACAGCAGCACGATCGGGACCGGCGAGCCCAACAGGGTTTCGGTCACGGTGATCAGGCTCTGCGGCCAGGCCGAAAGCGGTCCGAGGCCGGTCGAGGTCCAGTCGAATTTTCGTATCAGGTCGGCGACTTCGCCACCGCCCGCCGGGAACGATCCGCCCGATCCGGCGGACCCAGCTTGGTCAGGCACCTCGTCCCCCTTGAAAACACCTCAATTCGACGCGGGCAAACGCCACGCCCGGGCCTTGGTTCCATCACCGGCCCTGCCGCAATTCGTAGCACTTTAGAGCGTTTTCGAGCGAAGTGGATACCGGTTCGCGTGAAGAAAACGCGTCAAAACAAGAATCTAGACCTTCGGTTCTGATTCTATCAGAACCGAAAAGGCTTTAGCCCGGTTCTGGCTCTCTCGATCAATGCCCGGCGGCGTTTTTGGCCGCGGCGTTGTTGAGCACGATCAGCCCGTCGACCGCGACGCCGGTCCTGGCGTTGATCAGGAACGGATTGACGTCGATCGAGGCGATGCGTTGACCGGCGTCCGCCATCAGGTTGGAGAGCCCGACCAGCGCCTTGACCGCGGAGGCCTCATGCAGCGCCGGCTTGCCGCGATATCCCTTGATCTTGACCCCGGCCTTGGTGCGGTGGATCAGCGCTTTGGCCTCGGCGGCGTCGAGCGGGGCGCCGGCCAGAGCCACGTCCTTCATCAGTTCGATATCGACGCCGCCGGTGCCGAACAGCACCACCGGGCCCATCTCGGCGTCGAGCGAACCGCCGATCACGAGCTCAAGGTCGGCCTTGACCTGCTGCGCGATCAAAATGCCTTCCAGTTTCGGTTTGCCCTTCAGTTTCTTCACCCGCGCGGTGATGGTGTCGAACGCCTTCTTCACTTCAGCCGAGCTGTTGAGGTTCAGCATCACGCCGCCGATGTCGGATTTGTGCAGGATGTCGGCGCTGACCACTTTGGCCACCACGGGAAAGCCGATCTTCCTGGCGATCTTGACCGCCTCCGCCGCGGTCTGCGCGATCGCTTCCTTCGACACCGGAATGCCATAGGCCTTCAGAAGTTTCTTGGAGGCGACCTCGTCGAGCGCCGCGCCCTTGGCGGCCTTCAACGTCCTTTCCAGCGTCGCCCGCGCCGACGCGCTCGAGCTCGATACCGCGTCCGGCACTTCCTTGCGCAAGGAGGCGTAGTCGATCAGCGACTTGATGGCGCCGACCGCGCGATCGAGCCCCTGCATGACCGCGATATGCGGCAGCGACTTGCGCAGGCCTTTGGTGAATTCGGTAAAGCCGATCGACATGGTCGAGATATAGATCACCGGCTTGTTGGCTCGGGCCGCCTTCTCGTCGACGATCCGCAGATTTTTCTCGCGCAATTCGTGCGGCGCCTTCGGCAATTCCGCGTCGATGATCACGATATCGGTGTCGGGATCGTCGATCATGATCTGGATCGACTGCATGTAGACCGAGGGATCGACCACCGCGGCAAATCCCGCATCGAGCGGATTGCCGACGATGCTGCCGGGGCCGAGCATTTTTGCCAGTTTCTCGGTCGCGACCGGGCTCAACGGCGCGAAATTCATGCCGGCCGAATAGAACGCGTCGATCAACAGGCCGCGCTTGCCGCCGGACAGCGACACCGCGGCGAGCCGGTTGCCCTTTGGCGTGTCGGCATGGACAAAACATTCGGTGGTTTCGATCAACTCGTCGAGCCCGCGCACCCGGACCACGCCCTCGCGGGTCGAGATCGCGTCGAAGGTTTCGATCGAGCCGGCCAGCGCGCCGGTATGCGCCATCGCCGCCGCGCGGCCGCCCTCTGAGGCGCCAAGCTTCAGCGCAATCACCGGCTTGCCCGCGGCGCGGGCGGCCTTGCATGCCCTACCGGAACACTTTTGTATTTCGCACGCCTTCCAGATAGACCACGATGACGCGAACCGAGGGGTCGGCGGCGAAATAGGCCATCAGATCAGGGGTTTCGAGGCCTGCCTCGTTGCCTGTCGTGACCATGTAGCCGACGCCGACGCCGCGATCCTCCAGCGCCTGGCGGATCGCCATCACGATGGCGCCGGACTGGCCGGCGATCGCCACCGGGCCGGCCTCCATGGTGACGATGCGGTCGTCGATATTGGTGAAGAGATTCTCGCCGGCGCTCAAATTGCCGAGGCAGTTCGGACCGGTGACCGCCAACCCGGTGTCCTTGATCGCCTGCTTCAGTTCGACCGCCAGCCGCTGGCTTTCTTCGTCCTGCAACTCGCTGAAACCCGAGGTGACGATGGTCGCCGAGCGGGCGCCGGCCGCGGCGGCGTCGCGGATCACCTGCACGGCAAAGCGCGCCGGCACCAGCACCAGCACATGGTCGGGCTTGTCCGGCAGGCTGGCAAAATCCTTGTAGCAGGGCACGCCCCAGACGCTGTCGCGCTTGGCGTTGACGGGATACAGCCCGCCGGCGAATTTGTACCTGATCAGGTTGTTCCAGATCCGCTCGGCATAATTGCCCGGCTTGTCGGTCGCGCCCACCAGCACGATGTTGCGCGGGTGCAGCATGGCGTGGATGCGCTGCACCAGCTCGCCGGCATCGGGCGCGGGCGACCATTTTTGTGCGGCGCTGGCGTGAGCGCTGGCTTGGGCTTTCACCTGGGCTTCCATCGGCGTGATCCTCGTCTTTGTTTTTCTTGCTTGCTTGTCGTTTCTTGCATTTTTCTCGCCACGGAACGAACGGCCGGCAGCCGGTCACTCCGTCGCGATGTTCTTGCCTATCTATTATTGATCCGGGGCAGGGGTGGCAACCGAGGCCCCGGACGCCTTGACAGCGGTTTTTAAGGCTTGTGATTTCAGCCGGGAAACTTGCCACCCAGAATAGCGTCGCTATATCCGGGTTTTCCGCCTTTCCCGATGTGAGCCCCTCCAGCGAGCCCCCATGACCGCCGATAGCACGACCACAACCCAGTCCCAGCCGTTCCAGGCCGAGGTCGCCGAACTGCTGCATCTGATGGTGCATTCGGTCTATTCCGAGACCGACATCTTCCTGCGCGAGCTGATCTCGAACGCGTCCGATGCCCTGGACAAGCTGCGTTACGAGGCGATCGCCGCGCCCGACCTGATGGCGGACGGCGCACCGCCCGAAAATCCGCATCGCGCCCGACAAGAAGGCCGATACGCTGACCGTGATCGACAACGGCATCGGGATGGACCGCCAGGAACTGATCGACAATCTCGGCACCATCGCGCGCTCCGGCACCAAGTCGTTTTTGTCCAAACTGACCGAGGCCAAGGACGGCGCCGGCCTGATCGGCCAGTTCGGCGTCGGCTTCTATGCCGCGTTCATGGTGGCCGATCGCATCGTCGTCACCAGCCGCCGCGCCGGAACCGATCAGGCCTGGGTCTGGTCATCGTCCGGCGGCAGCGGTTTCGAGATCGCGCCCGGCAGCGAGGAGGACGTCAAACGGTTGACCCGGGGCACCGAGATCGCGCTGCATCTGAAGCCGGACGCGAAGAAATATCTCGAGACCTACGAGATCGAGCGCATCGTCGGCGCCTATTCCGACAACATCCAGTTTCCGATCGAGCTGGTGCCGGAGGAGGGCGAGCCGCGCCAGATCAATTCGGCCAGCGCGCTGTGGCAGCGGCCGAAATCCGAATTGACCCCTGAGGACTACAAGCAGGCCTACAAGTCGATCGCCGGCGCCTTCGACGAGCCGGCGATGACCCTGCATTACCGCGCCGAAGGCCGCCAGTCCTATGCCGTGCTGCTGTTCGCGCCGTCGGCAAAACCGTTCGACCTGTTCGAGCCGCAGCGCAAGGGCAAGGTCAAGCTCTACGTCCGCCGCGTCTTCATCGCCGACGATGCCGATCTGCTGCCGGCCTATTTGCGCTTCATCCGCGGCGTGATCGACAGCGAAGATTTGCCGCTGAACATCTCGCGCGAGATGCTGCAGAACAATCCGCAGCTCGCGCAGATCAGAAAGGCCGTCACCGGCCGCGTGATCTCGGAACTGGAAAACCTCGGCGAGAAGGAGCCGGAGGCGTTTGCGAAGATATGGGACGCGTTCGGTCCCGTGATCAAGGAAGGGCTATGGGAGGATTACGAGCGCCGCGAAAAACTGCTGGCGCTGTCGCGCTTCACCACCACCGTGGGCGACAAGCGTTCGCTGAAGCAATATGTCGAGGACATCAAGCCGAACCAGACCGAGATCTATTATCTCACCGGCGAGAGCGTCGAGCGGCTTGAAGTCGAACCCGAAGCTCGAATCGGCCAAGGCGCGCGGCATTGAGGTGTTGCTGCTGACCGATCCGGTCGACGCGTTCTGGACCTCGGCTCCAACAGATTTCGGCGGCAAGCCGTTGAAATCGCTGAGCCAGGGCGACATTGATCTCGGCCTGATCCCGCTGCTCGAGGAAAAGTCCCCGGAAGAAAACGACAAGGACAAGCCGGCCACCGACGAGGCTGCCATCATTGCCGTGATCAAGGATACCCTCGGTGAACGGGTGTCGGACGTGCGGGCGTCGCAGCGGCTGACCACGAGCGCGTCATGTCTTGTGGCCGGCGGCGACGGCCGCGACCGCGCGCTGGAGCGCCTGCTGGCGCAGCAGAACCGCGGCCCGGTGACCAAGCCGATCCTCGAGATCAACATGCGCCATCCGCTGGTCGCGGCGATCGCGACCGCCAAGGATGCGCAGAAGGATCTGTCGTTCCTGCTCTTGGAGCAGGCGCAAATCCTCGACGGCGAATTGCCGGAGGACCCGGCGGGATTTGCCAGCCGGCTCAATCAGCTGGTGCTGCGGGGCGTCGGACCGTAAGCCGACAGCCCGCAACCGAATACAGAACCGCCCGTATCTGGTAGATAAAGCCGGCAAAACGGGAGGCTCGCATCGCCATGACCGCGCCTGACGGAAGCGATCGTTTCTACGCCGGCATCAAGGTCTTTCGCGGCTTTTCCAGCCTGATGGACCCGGCGCTGTATTCGCCGTTGCCGGACGACTGGATCGTCGGCATTGCCGACGTCGTGGAATCGACCAAGGCGATCGCGGAAGCGCGCTACAAGGCGGTCAACATGGCCGGCGCCTCCGTCATCGCCGCCGTCACCAATGCGCTGGAGGGCCGCGAATTTCCGTTCGTGTTCGGCGGCGACGGCGCGAGTTTTGCGGTGGCGCCCGGCGATCTCGATGCGGCGCGCGCGGCCTTGGCGGCGACCGCGATCTGGGTCGAGGAAAGCCTCAATTTGGTGCTGCGGGTGGCGCTGGTGCCGGTCGCAGCGGTGCGGGCGCAGGGTCTTGATGTGCGCGTCGCCCGGTTCGGCCCGTCGGCCAATCTGTCCTATGCGATGTTTTCCGGCGGCGGCCTCGGCTGGGCGGAAGCGGCGATGAAGCGCGGCGAGTTCGCGGTGGCAAAAAGCGCCGCCGGGGACGCAGCCCGATCTGTCCGGGCTGTCCTGCCGGTTCGAGGAAATTCCGTCGGCGCGCGGGCTGATCCTCTCGGTGCTGGTGGTGCCGGCGCAGCGGCGCCGATCCGCGCGCCTTTCGCAAAGTGATCGAGGACGTCGTCGCGCTGGCCGAGCGGACGCCGGACGCCGGGCGTCCGGTGCCGGCCGAGGGCCCGCCGCTGAAATGGCCGCCGCCCGGTGCCGACTATGAGGCGCGCGCCGCGCGCGGCGGCTCGCTGCTGAAGCGGCGCGGCGTCGTGCTCGCCGTGGCGTTGTGGGCCTATGTGGTGATGCGCTTCGGCATCACCGTCGGCAATTTCGTGCCGAAGCGGTATTTGCAGCAGGTGGTGGAGAATTCCGACTTCCGCAAATATGACGACGGCCTGCGCATGATCCTCGATTGCACGCCTGAACTCGCCGATGCGCTGGCGCGGCGTCTGGCCGAGGCCGCGGCCAACGGCGTGGTGCGCTATGGCCTGCACCGGCAGGATGCCGCGATGATGACCTGCTTCACGCCCTCGGTGATGCGGGCCGACCACGTCCATTTCATCGACGGCGCCCGCGGCGGCTACGCCTCGGCCGCGACCGCGCTAAAGGCCATGGCGGCGTAGGAGCGCGTTGACGCGGTAGCCCGTGTGAGCGGAGCGACATGCGGGGGACGCCTGCCCCGGATGTCGCTTCGCTCATCCGGGCTACTGATTTGAAGGATGGCGGCGCGGGACACGTACCACCTGCGACAAAATGTCTTCTGATTTTCGCAAATAAAATTGACACCCGACCCAAATCACCGGCTTATTGCGCCCATCCTGTCCCGAAAGAGGGGACGTCGGCCGTCGTCACGGACGTTGGGACAGGTTGCGGTGGACGCGGCAGCGTCGTCGCGCGCTTTATGCGCGCGGGCGAGCGGCGCTGAAGCGTACGGCGAAAGCGTGTGGTCCTGACGCCCGGAATGCTGGCGTCAAGTCCTTGAGAGGCCAACGCCTCCCGGGGGCGATGGTGGCAAGAGGCTCCGATTCACCAGGGAGAGCACGTATAAATCGTAGAGCCACTGCGCAGGGAAGGCCGGAGTGTTTCCGCTTCACCTGTATGCTCATGTGCGTTTTCTTTTTGATGCACAGTGCACATGAGACCGCGGGTGCAGCGCGCACCCGGTCTTCCCTGCGCCCTCTACTTTTTGGGGGCGAGGTTATTTGCAAACCTCGGACAAAACCATGTCGCGAGAACGAGAAGCCATACCTATTCATCGTGTCCCGGACGCGATGCGGCGCGAAGTGCCGCTTCGCAGAGCCGGGACCCAGCTCCAGGCAATGTGGACCCCGGACCAGCAGCACATCACGCCGCAAGAGCGGCGCGCTGCGCTGCATCCGGGGAACGCCGAGAGCTACTTCGCAGCATCTCGAAGGAATGATGGAATGGCCGTCCACTACCGCGTGGACCGGCTCCAGGTCTCGCCGCCGCACAGCGCGCCGACGCAGCCTTCGACGCGCAGCGCGTCGGGGCCGGCCACCGAAATGTTGCTGGCATAGGTGCCGCCGTCATCGGCGTTGTAGATCTGGCCCGACCATTTGTTCGGGACCGGCGGGCTGCATGCCGCTGAACAGCGGCAGGCCGACGATCGGACGCTTGCGCAGTGAGGGATTGGGATTTTTATCGTCGATCTGGGCGTTGCCGGTGGCGGGATCGATCGGCGTCTTCAGCCAAATGATCACGCCGCAAATGCCGCCGCCGCATTTGCTGACGCGCACCTTGGCGTCGCCCGCCTGGGTCAGCCAAATACCGCTGACCTCGCCGCCGGTCTGCGCCCGCGCTGCAGGCGTGCCGAGCAGCAGCGCGAGGCCTGCCAGGAAACCTGCCATGAATATGCCGATCACCAATCGAGCGGGCAACAGGCGGAAATCCGGAGTGCGAAAAGCTGACGCGAGCAACATCAATTTGAAAGCCTTGAACCTGAGACGCCCGGAACCGTTCCGAAGCAGCGAACAATTAGCAACAAAGCAAAATTGTGCAATGCCGTACAGGCGATTTGGGAATGGCAGCATTTCCGTCCTGTACCTCTTGGGGATGGCGATCGCCTCACCAGGGCAGGCCGCAAAGGTCGATCACGCCGTCCTTGGGCGGGCGCCCCTTGAGGTCGTGGACGTAAGGGTCGATCGCGGTGAAGCGGATGCGGCCCTCCGACTGTCCGAGATGGGGTTGCTCGGCGTGGATCTCGCCGTCGAACGGCGTCCAGCCGCGCCCGATATAAAACGGCGCGTTGTGCGGTTCGCAGAACAGCAGCGCGAATGCGGCCGAGCCTTCCTGCTTCAGGGTCTGGAGCGCGGCGTCGAGCGCGATGCTGGCGTAGCCGTGGCGTCTTGCGTCCGGGTGGGTCATCACCCCGCCGATGCCGCCGATCGGGACCTTGCGTCCGTTCCACATGATGTCGCGGCGGTAGATGCCGACATGACAACGGGTGGTGCCGGCATCGTCGAGCACGAAGACCCGCAACTCGGCATGGGCAAAATGCACATCCGCCCATGGCAAGGTCGCCAGCACTTGGGGTGGCCACACGGCGTCATACAGCGGCTTGGCCTGCGGCCAGGAGGCGTCCCCGTTCAAAACCTCGATCTCGATGCTCATTTTTGCCTCACCGCCGTCTTGACGCGTTTTCTGTTGGCCCGATCACCCGAAATTGCGGGTGTTCAGTCCAATGGAACCTTCTATAAGAGTTCCCGTTACCCCATTTCTCCCGAACTTTGTCTTCCATCATTTGCGGACATCACCCCATGACCTTCACGCTCCCCAACCTGCCTTACGCCCATGACGCCCTGGCGCCCCATATGTCGAAGGAAACGCTGGAATTCCACCACGACAAGCATCATCAGGCCTACGTGACCAACGGCAATAACGCGATCAAGGGGACTGAATTCGAAGGAAAGTCCCTTGAGGAGATCGTCAAGGGTTCGTTTGGCAAGAATCCGGCCGTGTTCAACAATGCCGGCCAGCACTACAACCATCTGCATTTCTGGAACTGGATGAAGCCCAATGGCGGCGGCAGCAAGCTGCCCGGCCGGCTGGAAAAGAAGATCACCGAGGACCTCGGTGGGCTCGAGAAATTCAAGACCGATTTCGCGGCGGCCGGCGTCGGCCAGTTCGGCTCCGGCTGGGCTGGCTGTCGGTCAAGAACGGCAAGCTGGAGATTTCCAAGACCGCCAACGGCGAGAGCCCGCTGGTGCACGGCGCCACCCCGATCCTCGGCTGCGACGTCTGGGAGCACTCCTATTACATCGATTATCGCAACCGCCGTCCGGATTATCTCAAGGCGTTCGTCGATCATCTCGTGAACTGGGAATATGTCGACCAGCTGTTCGAAAAGGCCTGATCGGAAGAAGGCCCGATTCTGAACGCTTGCGACACATTTGGTAACGATCTCCGAGAGCTTCGCGTGCAAAGGGCGGCAGCCAACACTGCCGCCCTTTGATTTGACCGGCGGTTTTACCTGCGGCAAAACAGCGGGCCGGGTGCGCGGGGAAGAACAACAATGAACTATGTGCTGGTTTTCGTCGGCGGCGGCCTCGGCGCCAGCCTGCGCCATACCGTCAATATCGCCTGTGCGCGTTGCATTGGCACCGCGTTCCCCTATGGCACCTTCATCATCAACATCACGGGTTCGATCGTGATGGGCCTGATCGCCGGCTATCTCGCCTTCAAGGGCGAGGCGTCGCAGCACTGGCGGCTGTTTCTGATGACCGGCATTTTGGGCGGCTACACCACGTTCTCGGCGTTCTCGCTCGATGCCGCGCTGCTCTATGAGCGCGGCGATCTCGGGCTCGCGCTGTTTTACGTGCTGGGCTCGGTGGTGTTTTCGATCGGTGGCCTGTTTGCCGGCCTGGCGCTGATGCGGCATCTGGCATGAGCTTTTCTGCCTAGATTGATCCTCTTGATGAGCCCCCGATTTCGAAGCTTTTGAAGCACCCGCTCGATAGACATTTGTTATGTTATAATATAACACTTTCAGATGATGACGCCCCATTCCCACAGCCACCATCCCCACGCCCACAGCCACGGACCGGCGACGCCGCATCCGGCGCAAATCGCGCCGTGGTCGATCCTGCGCATGACGGTAGTGGTCGCGGCTCGGCGCGGCGGCCGCGGTCAGCGCAGGCCTGTGGGTGGTCGTGTGGCTGGCGATGAGGTGAGCATGGCGGCGCAACTGCAATTCCGCGACGTCACCCTGGGCTATGACCGCCATCCGGCGGTGCATCATCTGAGCGGCGAGGTTTTAAGCGGCGCGCTGATCGCGGTGGTCGGTCCCAACGGCGCCGGCAAATCGACGCTGTTTCGCGGCATCGTCGGCATCCTGCGGCCGCTGTCGGGCTTCATCGAGCGCGGCGGCCTCGATATCAGGGATATCGCCTACCTGCCGCAGACCGCCGATATCGACCGCAGCTTTCCGATCTCGGTGTTCGATTTCGTCGGCACCGGGCTGTGGCGCGCGACCGGCTTTTTCGGCGGCATGGGCAAATCCGCCCGGGACAAAATCGCGCAGGCGCTGGCGTCGGTCGGACTCAACGGTTTTGAAAACCGTGGATCGGAACGCTGTCCGGCGGCCAGATGCAGCGCCTGTTGTTCGCGCGGGTGCTGCTGCAGGACGCCCGCATGATCGTGCTGGACGAGCCGTTCAACGCCATCGATGCCAGGACCTCGGCCGATCTTTTGGCGCTGGTGCGGCGCTGGCACGCCGAGGGCCGCACCGTGCTGGCGGCGCTGCATGATTTTGACCTGGTGCGCGCCGACTTTCCGGAAACGCTGCTGCTGGCCGCGCGGCAAGGTCGCCTGGGGCGCGACCGCCGAGGTGCTGACCGCAGACAATCTGCAGCAGGCGCGGCGGATGTGCGAGGCATTCGACGACGGCGCCGCGGCCTGTGTCGCGGACGATGTCTCATCGCGAGCTGCCTGACCGTGTTGCTGTATGACGCACTGATCGCGCCGTTCACCGAATTCGAATTCATGCGCCGCGCGCTCGCGGCGGTGATCGCACTGGCACTGGGCGGCGCGCCGATCGGCGTGTTCCTGATGCTGCGGCGGATGAGCCTGGTCGGCGATGCCATGGCGCATGCGATCCTGCCGGGCGCCGCGATCGGCTTCCTGCTGTCGGGGCTCAATCTGTTCGCAATGACGACCGGTGGCTTGATCGCAGGGTTCACGGTGGCGATCCTCGCCGGCGTCGTGGCGCGCACCACCGAACTGAAGGAAGACGCGTCGCTCGCCACCTTCTATTTGGTGTCGCTGGCGCTCGGCGTCACCATTGTTTCGATTCGCGGCACCAATATCGATCTGCTGCACGTGCTGTTCGGCAACATCCTGGCGATGGACGATCCGACGCTTCTGGTGATCGCCTTCAACACCACGATCACGCTGCTGGTGCTGGCGGTGATCTACCGGCCGCTGGTGGTCGAATGCGTCGACCCGGTTTTCCTGCGTACCGTGAGCCGGGCCGGCGCGCCCGCGCATCTGGCGTTCCTCGCGCTGGTCGTGGTCAATCTGGTCAACGGCTTTCATGCGCTCGGCACGCTTGCTGGCGGTGGGCCTGATGATCCTGCCCGCCGGCATCGCGCGGTTCTGGTCGCGCGACATCACCGGCATGATCTGCATCGCGGTCGTGAGCGCCATGATTTCCGGCTATGCCGGGCTGGTGCTGTCGTTCCAGACCCGCATTCCCTCGGGGCCGGCGATCATCCTGGTGGCAGCCCTGCTCTACGTGGTCTCGGTTTTGTTCGGCAATGTCAGCGGCCTGGTCAGGCAGATGTTTCCCGGCCGGCATCTCGAAGCGTAGTGGATCGCGCGATGCGACGTGCCCAATTTTTCCTGGTCTGTCTGGTGCTCCGCGGCGTCGCCCGCCTGCGCACAGGATCGCCTAAAAGTCGTCGCGAGCTTTTCGATCCTCGGCGATTTCGTCAAAAACGTCGGCGGCGATCGCGTCGAGGTCACCACCCTGGTCGGCCCCGATGGCGACGTGCACGTCTATACGCCCGCGCCGGACGGATGCGAAGAAGATCGCCGACGCCAGGCTCGTCGTCATCAACGGCCTTGGGCTGGAGGGCTGGCTGCCGCGGCTGGTGCAATCTTCCGGCAGCAAGGCCGCGATCGTGACCGCGACCGACGGCATCGTGCCGCTGAAATCGGGATCGGCGGCCGATCCGCATGCCTGGCAGTCGGTGGTCAATGCGAAGGTCTATGTCGCCAATATCCGCGATGCGCTGGTCGCCGCCGACCCGGCGGATGCCGCGGCCTTTCGCGCCAATGCGGACGGCTATCTGGCAAAACTTGATGAGCTCGACAGCGATGTGCGGGTCGGCGATGGCGCAAATTCCGGCGGCGCGCCGCAGGGTGATCTCCACCCACGGCGCGTTCGGCTATTTTGCCGCCGCCTACGGCGTCGACTTCATCGCGCCATTGGGCGTTTCCACCGATTCCGAGGCCAGTGCCCGCGACATCGCCGATATCATCACCCAGATCAGGGTTGCCAAAATCCCCGCGGTTTTCGTCGAAAACATCAGCGACCCCAGGCTGATCCAGCGGATCTCCGCCGAGACCGGCGCCGGCATCGGCGGGACGCTCTATTCCGATGGTTTGACGGGCGAAAAGGGCGATGCCCCCACTTACATTGACATGGTCAGGCACAATATAAAGGCGCTAAACCATGCGCTTACCCCCTAGGGCAGGGGCCCCCTCGCCGGCGGTGCGCCGCAAAATCCCGCGTCCGGAGTAACTATGCCAGACCTTTCGTCCCAAAAAATTCCCGTGACCGTGCTGACGGGCTATCTCGGCGCCGGCAAGACCACGCTGCTCAACCGCATCCTGTCGGAGAATCACGGCAAGAAATACGCCGTCATCGTCAACGAATTCGGCGAGATCGGCATCGACAATGATTTGATCATCGGCGCCGACGAAGAAGTCTTCGAGATGAACAATGGCTGCGTCTGCTGCACCGTGCGCGGCGACCTCGTGCGGATTCTCGAGGGCCTGATGAAGCGCAAGGGCAAGTTCGACGCCATCATCGTCGAGACCACGGGGCTGGCCGATCCGGCGCCGGTGGCGCAGACCTTCTTCGTCGACGAGGACGTGCAGAAGAACGCCCGGCTCGACGCGGTGGTGACGGTTGCCGACGCCAAATGGCTGAGCGACCGGCTCAAGGACGCTCCCGAAGCCAAGAACCAGATCGCGTTTGCCGACGTCATCGTGCTCAACAAGACCGATCTGGTCTCGAAGGCCGAACTGGCGGAAGTCGAGGCCCGGATTCGCGCCATCAACCCCTATGCAAAACTGCACCGCACCGAGCGCTGCCAGGTCGCGCTTTCGGACGTGCTGGAGCGCGGCGCATTCGATCTCGACCGTATTCTGGAGATCGAGCCGGAATTCCTCGAAGTCGGCGACGACCACGACCATCACGACCATGATCACGGTCACCACGGCCACGATCACCACCACGATCATGATCACGGCCATGGCCTGAAGCATTACCACGACGAGGACATGCAATCGCTGTCGCTGCGCACCAGCAAGCCGCTCGACGCCACCAAGTTCATGCCGTGGCTGCAGGGCCTGGTCGCCGCCGAAGGCCAGAAGATCCTGCGTTCGAAGGGGATCCTGGCGTTCAGCGACGACGACGACCGCTACGTATTCCAGGGCGTCCATATGATGCTGGAAGGCGATCATCAGCGAAAGTGGAAAGACGGCGAGCCGCGCGAAAGCCGCCTCGTCTTCATCGGCCGCGAATTGCCGGAACAGATGATCCGCGACGGTTTTGAAAGCTGCATCACCACGTGATGAGACAGTTCGATCCGGAAGAGGGTTCGGCCTCCATCGCCTCGGTCACCGACCGGGTGCGTCCGCTCGCGATCGGCATGCCGGTGACCGCGGTGCATTTTCTCGGCGATCACGCCGCCTTTGTCGGCGCCGAGGAAAGCGTCGCGCTGGTCAATGCCGCCGACGAGGTCTCGAAAGTCGATATCCACGGCGGCGGCATTTTATGCGCGACGTCGGATGGCGCGCGGCTGGTCACCGGCGGTGATGACGGCAAGCTCGTCGCGCTGGATAAAAAGGGCGAGGTGACGCTGCTCGCGACCGACGCAAAACGGCGCTGGATCGACAATGTGGCGCTGCATCCCGACGGCGCGGTGGCGTGGTCGGTCGGCAAGACCGCCTTCGTCCGCAGCGGCAAGGCCGAGGACAAGTCGTTTGAAGTGGCCTCGACCGTCGGCGGGCTGGCGTTCGCGCCGAAAGGCCTGCGGCTGGCGATCGCGCATTACAACGGCGTCACGCTGTGGTTTCCCAACATGGCGGCCAACGCCGAAGTGCTGGAATGGGCGGGCTCGCATCTCGCTGTGGTGTTTTCGCCGGACAACAAATTTCTGGTCACCGCGATGCACGAGCCGGCGCTGCATGGCTGGCGGCTCGCCGATCACAGGCACATGCGAATGACCGGCTACCCCGGCCGGGTGCGGTCGATGTCGTGGAGCGCGGGCGGCAAGGCGCTGGCGACGTCCGGAGCGGATACCGTGATCCTGTGGCCGTTCGCCAGCAAGGACGGCCCGATGGGCAAGGAGCCGGCGATGCTGGCGCCGCTGCAGGCCCGCGTCTCCATAGTCGCCTGCCATCCGAAGCAGGACATCTTTGCCGCCGGCTATAGCGACGGCACCATCCTGATGGTGCGGCTCAATGACGGCGCGGAGATCCTGGTGCGCCGGCGACAGGGGGAAGCGGCGGTCTCCGCGCTCGCCTGGAACGCCAAGGGCACGCAACTGGCGTTTGCCGCCGAAGACGGCGACGCCGGCATGCTCGAACTGTGACGGGCGGCCCTAGAGTCCGGTTCTGATTGAATCAGAACCGGGCTCTGGTTTATCGTTTTGACGCGTTTTCTTCACGCGAACCGGTATCCACTTCACTCGAAAACGCTATAGACGGCCGTGCCGGTGAAACCATGCGATTCCTTGCAACCTTCCAGCTCTATGATTTCTTCGACACCCTGGTCAGCCTCGCCTCTGCCTTTGTCCTTGGCGCCCTGATCGGGGCCGAGCGGCAATACCGGCAGCGAACCGCGGGTCTACGCACCAACGTGCTGGTCGCGGTCGGGGCCGCCGCGTTCGTCGATCTGGCGATGCATCTGGCCGGCAATGACGGCGCGGTGCGGGTGATCGCCTATGTGGTCTCGGGGATCGGCTTCCTCGGCGCCGGCGTCATCATGAAGCAGGGGCTCGACGTTCGCGGTCTCAATACCGCGGCCACATTGTGGGCCTCGGCGGCGGTCGGATCCTGCGCCGGTGCGGACATGGTGGCGCAGGCGGCGGCGCTCACCGTGTTCGTACTCGCGGGCAACACCTTGCTGCGTCCGCTGGTCAATGCCATCAACCGGATTCCGCTGGATGAGCAGTCGTCGGAAGCGACCTATCAGTTCAAGCTGACGGTTGCGCCGGAGACGTTGCCCGACATGCGGGATCGCTTGGTGCAGCGGTTGAAAAGCGCCAATTATCCGGTGGCAGATGTCGATGTCGCCGAGCATGGCGACGATCTGCTGGAGATCGTGGCGACGCTGGTCTCTACCGCGATCGATCCGGCAGAAATGCAGGCCGTCGCGGCCGATCTTCAGCGCCAGCCTGGCGTCCGCCATGCCACCTGGGAGGTCAGCACCAAGGATTAGTGGGATGCCTTCAAAGGGTCCCGCCAGGCAGCCGGGCCGGAACATTGCCCCGCGATGGCCGTTGATAGTGCCAACTGGCGGTGACCCATGACCCCTGACGCACGAAAGCGCACTTACAGGCGGGATTTGCTGCTCGCCGCCGTGATGGTTGTGGCGGGCGTTGCATTATCCGGCTTCTCGCTCGCCGAGATCGCGGTCAGACACCCGCAGCAATTGGCGCAAGCGACGCCACCCTTGCAGGGAACGCCGGCGCCTGGGGATTCGAGCAAGGTGCCCGCGGATTCCGAGCCGGGCGGTGCCCGTCCGACCACGCCGGCGCCCGAGCCCGCGCGCCCTGATGCCAAGGCGCAGCAGGAAGGCGCCCAGCCGGCATTGCCGCCGGCGCCTGCCGAAAAGACCGCGGCGCCGATCAAGGAAAAATGATCTTCCATCGTCACGCATCGCGTCGCGCTGTTTGACGGCGTGATGACGCAGAGGCAGCCACTGCCGATTTTACAGCCTCGATTGTTGGCTTCCGCTGCCGCATAATGCGCGCTAGCGCAGGTGCACCAACGAGGCGAGTGATGAAGATCGATGACGTCAGGAAAAACGCTTATTCGATGCCGCTGACCAATCCGTCGTTTCCGCCGGGGCCGTATCGTTTTTTCAACCGCGAATATTTCGTCATCACCTATCGCACCGATCCGGAAGCGCTCGCGGCCGTGGTGCCGGAGCCGCTCGAGGTCACGGATTCCGTCGTCAAATACGAATTCATCCGGATGCCCGACTTGACCGGCTTCGGCGATTACACCGAAACCGGGCAGGTGATCCCGGTCCGCCTCAATGGCGAGGATGGCGCCTATACCCACGCGATGTATCTGGACGACGACGCGCCGATTGCCGGCGGCCGCGAATTGTGGGGATTTCCCAAAAAGCGGGCCACACCCAAGATCGAAGTCGAAAGCGACGTGCTGGTGGGGACGCTGCATTACGGCTCGGTGCTCTGCGCCTCGGCCACGATGGGCTACAAGCACCGTCCGGCCGACCATGATGCGGTGCTGAAGAGCATGAAGGCGCCGAACTTCATTCTGAAGATCATCCCGCATGTCGATGGCAGCCCGCGGATCTGCGAACTGGTGCGCTTCAGCCTCGAGGACATCGTGCTGAAGGAAGCCTGGACCGGGCCCTCGGCGCTGGGCCTGTTCCCGCATGCGCTCGCCGACGTGTCGCGGCTGCCGGTGCGTGAGGTGATCTCGGCGCTGCACTTCAAGGCCGACCTGACGCTCGGCCTCGGCACTGTGGCGTTCGATTACCTGGCGAAGTGAGCGACGAGCCGTCCGGCTTCAGTGCGCGCCCTTGAGCATGCAGGATGTCGAGCAGGTGGTCGTGACACCACGTTCGCAAGCGATGCAGGCCGCGACGCACTGCTTCATGTCCCTGGGATTGTAAGGCGTGTAGAGCTGCTTGGCGCAAGTTTCGACCGAGCCGGTCACGTCGCTGTCCTGGTTGCAGCCCGCCAGTGCGATCGCCGAGATTATGATAGAGAATATGACGCGCATGCTGACCGCTCGTTGGTTGCGAATCTTCGCGGCGGCTCCGGCGCTCGCGAAGGCGCTTCTCACGATGGCGCGATGTGATTAAACGCAATTACCGAACCGATGTCGGATGCGCAGCGGCGCATCCGAATCCAAAATACGGTTTCAGCGTACCAGCACGTTCCTGAATTGCCAGGGATCGGAGGTATCGATGTCTTCCGGGAACAGGCCCGGCCGGTCGGTGAGCGGCGTCCAGTCGGTATAGTAGCCCTTCACCGGGCCGAGATATGGCGTCTGGATTTCGAGGCAGCGGCGGAAATCCATCTCGTCGGCCTCGACGATGCCTGCGTTGGGATTTTCCAGCGCCCACACCATGCCGGCCAGCACCGCCGACGACACCTGCATGCCGGTGGCGTTCTGGTAGGGCGCGATCTGCCGGGTTTCCTCGATCGAGAGCTGCGATCCGTACCAATAGGCGTTTTTGCCGTGGCCATAGAGCAGCACGCCGAGTTCGTCGATGCCGTCCTCGATCTCGTTCTCGTCCAGGATGTGCCATTTCGGCTGCATCTTGCCGGTGGCGCCGAAAATCTCGTGCAGCGACAGCACCGCGTCATTGGCGGGATGGTAGGCGTAGTGGCAGGTCGGGCGGTACACCACGCGCTGGCCGTCGCGCACCGTGAAATAGTCGGCGATCGAGATCGACTCATTGTGGGTGACGAGGAAGCCGTATTGCGCGCCCGGCGTCGGGCACCACGAGCGCACCCGGGTGTTGGCGCCGGGCTGCAGCAGATAGATCGCCGCGCCGCAGCCCTCGGTGTGCTTGCGGCCGTTTTCGGGGATCCATTTTTCATGGGTGCCCCAGCCGAGTTCGGCCGGCTGCATGCCCTCCGAGACAAAACCTTCCACCGACCAGGTGTTGACGAACACGTTCATCGGCTTCGGCTTCTTCGAGCGCTGGGTGTCCCGCTCGGCGATATGGATGCCCTTGATGCCGAGCTTGTGGGCGAGCTGGCCCCAGCCTTCGCGGCTCTTCGGCTCGTTATAGGGTGTATTGGTGTCGCGGGCGATGTCGAGCAGGGCCTGCTTCACGAACCACGACACCATGCCGGGATTGGCGCCGCAGGTGGACACCGCGGTGGTGCCGCCCGGGCTGTGATGCTTGGCCGCCAGCAGCGTCTCGCGCAACGCGTAGTTCGAACGCTTCTCGGGGCCGATATTCTTGTCGAAATAGAAGCCGAGCCACGGCTCCACGACGGTGTCGATATAAAGCGCACCGATTTCGCGGCACATCGTCATGATGTCGACCGACGAGGTGTCCACCGACAGATTGACGCAAAAGCCCTGGCCGCCGCCAGCGGTCAACAGCGGCACCAGCAATTCGCGATAATTGTCGCGGGTGATCGCCTGCTTGATGAAGCGCACGCCGTGTTGTTTGGCGAGTTCGCCGTCCTCATGCGGATCGATGATGACCAGACGCGACTTGTCATAGTCGAAATGCCGTTCGATCAGCGGCAGGGTGCCTTTGCCGATCGAGCCAAAGCCGATCATGACAATGGGTCCGGAAATTTTCGCATGGATCGGTGAGGACGGGCTCATCAAGGGGGTCTCCAGCAAATATCAGGCGGCGGGGGCCGCTAATAGGACAGGGGTCAGGCGGTGCGGCGCTTGGCGGTAACTTCGATCTCGACCTTCATCTCGGGTCTTGCGAGGCCAATGACGATCAGCAACGTCGCCGCGGGGCGAATGTCGCCGAGGACTTCGCCACAGACGGCGAAGTGCGCATCCACGTCCTTGGCATCGGTGACGTAGTAGGTCGCGCGGACGATATCGGCCATCGCGAAGCCGCCCTCTTTCAGGGCGGCCTCGATGGTCCTGAAGCAGTTTCGCGACTGGCTCGTGACATCCGCCGGCATCGTCATGGTGGCGTAATCATAGCCGGTGGTGCCGGCCACGAAGGCGAAATCGCCGTCGATGACGGCGCGGCTGTAGCCGACAGTCTTCTCAAGGGGCGAGCCGGTGGAAATCAGGCGGCGGGGCATTGGCGACCTCGGTCCAGGCTTGATCGGGAAGTGGGATTGGCGCGGTTTAAGGGCTTTTCCCGGATGCGCGCAACCCCTTGCGGGTTTACCGGGATTGCCGGCTCACGTCGGAGGCCGGGGGCGCAGCGGCGCCCCAGCGGCGCGCGAAGATATCCCTGACGATCATGACCGAGATCATGATCAGCAGGATTGTTGTGATCGCGCTGCGGACGCGCGAGCGCGCGCCGTCGCGTGGTGCGGGAAGGCTCTCCGGCATGGTGCTTACGCCACGCGCGGCACAAGCTGCGCCTTCCGGGCGCGGCTTGGTTTGGTTTTCGGCAGCGGATCGCCGGTCGGCACGATCATGCCCCAGGCGCCGTCGAGCGCGCCTTCGACGAACTCGAGGCCGAGCAGGCGGTCGCGCTCGAACGGGCCGGGCAGTGACAGCTCGGAGGTTTTGGACGCCGAAAAGCCGAAGCGGGCGTAGTAGGGCGCGTCGCCGAGCAGGATCACCGCGCGATGGCCACGCGCCGTCGCCGCCGCGAGCGCGTGGTCCATCAGCGCGGCCCCGACGCCGAGCTTGCGGGAGGAGTCCTCAACCGCCAGCGGGCCGAGCATGAGCGCCGGGATGCCCCCGGCGCTGACGTGCCACAACCGCACGGTCCCGACCAACTGGCCCTCGCGCACCGCCGACAGGGCAAGGCCTTCGGTGGGCGCGCGTCCGTCGCGCAGGCGCTGACAGGTGCGCGTCTGGCGGTTCTCGCCAAAGCAGGCATCCAGCAGCGCTTCACGCGCAACGGCGTCCGAGGCTCGTTCCGCACGGATCGCGAACGGAGCGGTCTTCGGGGTGAGGGCGATTTGGGTCTTCCGCAAAGCAGTCATGGCACGTCAGTCCTCGCTGCCAACGGCGTTGAGGCCGCGGTCCAGCGTTGTCATCAACTCGCATATGAAAGGGATGGGAGCCGGCGGACCGGCTCCCGCTATTTGCGCCTCAGGAGAGGCTGGTCAGATGTGGTAGGTCCTCAGCGGCGGGATGCCGTTGAAGGCCACCGACGAGTAGGTCGACGTATAGGCGCCGGTGCCTTCGATCAGCAGCTTGTCGCCGATCTCGAGCGTCACCGGGAGCGGATACGGCATCTTCTCGTACAATACGTCGGCGCTGTCGCAGGTCGGTCCTGCGAGCACGCACGGCGCCATCTCCGCGCCGTCATGCGGGGTGCGGATCGCGTAGCGGATCGACTCGTCCATGGTCTCGGCGAGACCGCCGAACTTGCCGATGTCCAGGTACACCCAGCGCACCTCGTCCTCGTCGCTCTTCCTGGAGATCAGGACGACTTCGGTCTCGATGATGCCGGCATTTCCGACCATGCCGCGGCCCGGCTCGATGATGGTCTCCGGGATCTGGTTGCCGAAATGCTTGCGCAGCGCGCGGAAGATCGACCGGCCGTATTGCACGACCGGAGGAACGTCCTTGAGGTACTTGGTCGGGAATCCGCCGCCCATGTTGACCATGGACAGGTTGATCCCGCGCTCGGCGCAGTCACGGAACACGGTCGAGGCCATCGCCAGCGCGCGGTCCCACGCCTTCACCTTGCGCTGCTGCGAGCCGACATGGAAAGAGATGCCGCACGGCTCCAGCCCGAGACGCTTGGCGAGGTCGAGCACCTCGACCGCCATCTCCGGATCGCAGCCGAACTTGCGCGACAGCGGCCATTCGGCGCCGGCGCAGTCATAGAGGATGCGGCAGAACACCTTGGCGCCGGGGGCGGCGCGGGCGATCTTCTCGACCTCGGCGGAGCAATCGACCGCGAACAGGCGAATCCCGAGCGCGAAGGCACGCGCGATGTCGCGCTCCTTCTTGATGGTGTTGCCATAGGAGATGCGGTCCGGCGACGCACCGGCAGCCAGCGCCATTTCGATCTCGGCGACGGTCGCGGTGTCGAAGCAGGAGCCCATCGAGGCGAGCAGCGACAGCACCTCCGGCGCCGGGTTGGCCTTGACCGCGTAGAACACGCGGCTGTCCGGCAGCGCCTTGGAGAAGGTCTGGTAGTTGTCACGCACGACTTCGAGGTCGACCACGAGGCACGGCTCGGTGTCCTGGCCCTCGCTGCGGCGGTTGCGCAGGAATTCCTGAATACGTTCGGTCATAGCACTCTCCCAAACGGTCCCAGCGACGGGGTTCCGTTCAAAAAATGGTTCTCGGACGTGAGTGCTTCAGCGTTTGCCGCACGATGGAGACGCGGCAAGGCCTTGAACTCAGACCGAATTGTGCTGCCGTGGATTGGTTGGGAAAGATCCCGCCCGCACACCTGGCAATGAAGGACAAGCCTTTTCAGTAGCCCGCGCCGGCGGTGGAATGCCGGTAGAGACCAAAAAAGCCCGATCCGTCGTTGCTTTAAGTCGCGTCCCCCGTTGAGAGCGGGGTGCGCCGGTTCGCCTCCGGCTGCCAGTCACGGTTGCAAAAGAGGAAGAAACCTTCAGCGGCATCTCTTGAGAGAGATGCTGGCCTCTCAAGTCTTCGACTTATTCAGTCTTCGACTTGAACGACCCTCGGTTCTTCATCCCTTGGCGGCTGTCCGGCCTCTTGTCCGGATACCTACCGACTGACACACGACCACAGGCACGTGCGAAATTGGGCAAAAGTGGAAATAAGGGTTTTGACTCCGCTTCGCAAGATTTTTTTTGCGCTGCGGGTAATTTTCTCACGAATTGCGTGCGCAGAGACGCTGAGTGATGAACAGACGTTAAGTTTCTTTAACGAGCGCTGAAGATTTGCGGCCGCTGCCGCGCCGATTCTTAGCTCGACGCGCTCAGGCGCGCCGCGTGAACGGCTCGACGCGTTGGGCCGCGCGGATGAAAGCGATCATGACAAAGACGCCGAGCGCAAACAGCACCGCCTGCAGGATATGCGCGCCGGTGTCGTCGAGGCCGAACAGGATCGCGAGCGCCCAGCCGCCGGCGAAGGCCGCGCCGAACACCTCGGCGCCGATCAGGATCGCCGCGCTGATGACGGTGACGACGCTGGGCCAGACGATCTGGCGGGCGGCTGTCGGGGCGGGTTGCGCGTTCATGGGCCAAGTCCTGTTGAGGGCCGCAATCTCTTCGAAAAGCCCCCCGCTATCAAGCGCAAAAGGCCCAAAAAAGCCCGATCGCGTGATATAGATCGCCGCTCATTGGTGGCGAAAAGCGGGAATTGCGATGTCGGAAAACCAGCAGACGATGGTCAATCCTGAGGGCGCCGCGAACCCGCTGCTGAAGGCCTGGCAGACGCCGTTCGAAACGCCGCCGTTCGCGGAAATCGCGCCCGAGCACTTCCTGCCGGCCTTCGAGCAGGCCTTCGCCGACCATGCCGCCGAGATCGCCGCGATCACCCATGATCCGGCCGCGCCCGACTTCGCCAACACCATCACGGCGCTGGAGCGCTCCGGCAAGCTGCTCTCCCGGGTGGCGTCGGTGTTCTACGACCTGGTCTCGGCGCATTCCAACCCGGCGCTGCTGGAGGCCGACAAGGAGGTCTCGCTGCGGATGGCGCGGCACTGGAACCCGATCATGATGAACGCGGTGCTGTTCGGCCGCATCGCGCTGCTCTACCACGACCGCGCCGCGCTCGGGCTCAGTTCGGAGCAGATGCGGCTGCTGGAGCGGACCTACACCCGCTTCCACCGCGCTGGCGCAGGCCTCGACGAAGTCGCCAAGAAGCGGATGGCGGAAATCAACGAGCGGCTGGCCCATCTCGGCACAGCCTTCAGCCACCATCTGCTCGGCGACGAGCAGGACTGGTCCATGGAACTCGGCGAGGCCGATCGCGACGGCCTGTCCGACAGCTTTGTCGCCGCCGCCAAGGCAGCCGCCGAGGAACGCGGCATGGCCGGCAAGGCCGTCATGACGCTGTCGCGCTCGTTCGTCGAGCCGTTCCTGAAGAGCTCGACCCGGCGCGACCTGCGCGAGAAGGTCTACAAGGCCTTCGTCGCCCGTGGCGACAACAACAACGCCAACGACAATAACGCGACCATTGTCGAGATCCTCGCCTGCGCGAGGAGAGCGCCAAGCTGCTGGGCTTTTCGAATTTCGCCGCCTACCGGCTCGAGGATTCCATGGCCAAGACGCCGGAAGCCGTGCGCGGCCTGCTGGAGCGGGTCTGGAAGCCGGCGCGGGCGCGGGCGCTGGCCGACCGCGACGATCTGCAGGCGCTGGTGGCGGAGGAGGGCGGCAATTTTGCGCTGGCGCCGTGGGACTGGCGCTATTACGCCGAGAAACTGCGCCAGGTCAGCGCCAATTTCGACGACGCCGCGATAAAACCCTATCTGGCGCTCGACCACATGATCGAGGCCGCGTTCGACTGCGCCACCCGCCTGTTCGGTATCACCTTCTCGGAACGCACCGATGTTCCGGTCTGGCATCCGGACGTCCGGGTCTGGGAGGTCAAGGATGCCAGCGGCAAGCACCAGGCGCTGTTCTACGGCGACTATTTTGCAAGGCCCTCGAAGCGCTCGGGCGCCTGGATGACGTCGCTGCGCGACCAGCAGAAGCTCGACGGCGAGGTCGCGCCCCTGATCCTCAACGTCTGCAACTTCTCCAAGGGCGCCGATGGCGAGCCTTCGCTGCTGTCACCGGACGACGCCCGGACCCTGTTCCACGAATTCGGCCATGCCCTGCACGGCATGCTGTCCAACGTGTTCTATCCGTCGCTGTCCGGCACCAGCGTGTTCACCGATTTCGTCGAACTGCCGTCGCAGCTTTACGAGCACTGGCAGGAGCAGCCGCAGGTGCTCCGGCAGTTCGCCAGGCATTACCAGACCGGCGAGCCGCTGCCCGACGACCTGCTCAAGCGCTTCCTCGCCGCCCGAAAATTCAACCAGGGCTTTGCCACCGTGGAGTTCGTCTCCTCGGCGCTGCTCGATCTCGAATTCCACACCCAGCCGGCTTCCGCCAGCCGCGACGTGCGGGCGTTCGAGCGCGCCGAGCTGGAGAAAATCGGCATGCCCGCGGAAATCTCGATGCGGCACCGGCCGCAGCAGTTCGGCCATATCTTCTCCGGCGACCACTACGCCTCGGGCTATTACAGCTACATGTGGTCGGAGGTGATGGACGCCGATGCGTTCGGCGCCTTCGAGGAAGCCGGCAACATCTTCGATCCCGCGGTCGCAAAACGCCTGTACGACGACATCTATTCGTCGGGCGGATCGCGCGATCCGGAAGACGCCTATGTCGCCTTCCGCGGCCGCGAGCCGGAGCCCGACGCGTTGCTGCGCCGCCGTGGCCTGCTGGACACGCCGGAGGCGGCGTGACCGGCTCAGGATCGTTTCAAATCGGCAGATAATTGCGGATCGCGGGCAGGAAGAAGATCGCGATATTGATCGCAAATCCGATGCTCCACAGGATCGAGCGCAAGGTCGGGCGGTCGCCGAGATAGGTCAAGACATAGGCGATCCGCACGATCAGGAACAGCATCGCGAGTTCGTTGACCAGCCGCTGCGGACCGCCGCGAAATTCGGCCAGCAGCACCGCGATGGCGAAGAACGGAAACGCCTCGATGCCGTTCTGGTGCGCGCCGAGCGCGCGGGAGGCGATCGGGTCGTCGTAGAAGCCGGGATCGCGCGGCCTGGAATTGTCGAAACGGCGGAAGCCGATCCATTTGATCGGCGCGATCGTCAACAGATACAGCATCAGCGTCCCGAAGACGCACCATTCGGCGGCCGTCATGGTTCCTCCTGGAGCCCGCAAGCCTAGCGAAGCCCTGGTTATCTTGACAAGTATGGTTCAACGCGCGATGCCCCTGATATCATGACAGTGGCCGCTTCCATCGACAAAGCCAGGGACGGTATCATCGACCGTCAGGCGGTTTCCGCCGGCCTCGGGCTGGAGCGCGTCGGCGTGCTGCTGGTCAATCTCGGCACCCCCGACAGCGCCGATACCAGGGGCGTGCGGGTCTATCTGAAGGAATTCCTGTCCGATCCCCGGGTGATCGAAAATCAGGGATTGCTGTGGAAGCTGGCGCTCAACGGCGTCATCCTGCGCACCCGTCCCCGGCGCAAGGCGCGCGACTACCTCAAGATCTGGAACACCGACAAGAACGAATCCCCGCTGAAGACGATCACGCGCGCGCAGTCGGAAAAGCTCGCCGCCGCCATCGGCGCTCATAGCCACGTCGTGGTCGACTGGGCGATGCGCTACGGCAATCCGTCGATCCGCTCGCGGATCGACGCCCTGACCGCGCAAGGCTGCGACCGGCTGCTGGTGGTGCCGCTCTATCCGCAATATTCGGCGGCCACGTCGGCCACGGTCTGCGACGCGGTGTTCGACGTGCTCGGCAAGATGCGGGCGCAGCCCACGCTCCGCGTCACGCCGCCTTATTACGACGATCCCTTCTATATCGACGCGCTGGCGGTTTCGATCGACGCGCATCTGAAGACGCTGCCGTTCCAGCCCCAATTGATCGTCGCCTCGTTCCACGGCATGCCGCAGAAATACATCGAGCAGGGCGACCCCTACCAGGCGCAATGCATTGCGACGACCGAGGCGCTCCGCAAGCGCATGGGCCTCGATGCGACAAAGCTGTTGCTGACTTTCCAGTCGCGATTCGGCTTCGACCAGTGGCTGCAGCCCTACACCGACAAGACTATCGAAAAGCTCGCCAAGGACGGCGTGCGCCGCATCGCCGTGGTGACGCCGGGTTTCTCCGCCGATTGCCTCGAGACGCTGGAGGAGATCGCGCAGGAGAACGCCGAGATCTTCAAGCATAATGGCGGCGAGCAATTTGCCGCGGTCCCCTGCCTCAATGACAGCGAACCCGGCATGGATGTGATACGTCAGTTGGTGCTGCGCGAACTTCAAGGCTGGCTCTGACAAATATTTATCGTGTTTCCGGCCGCTGATTCCGGCCGGTCGAACCTTACATCCGGCTCTGGCGACCAATTGAGGGTTCGCCGCACTGCAATGCGTGATAGCGCTTGCAGCACGGCGCGGCTTGCGTTTCAGGCGGCCTGGTTCGCCAACAGGAGATTTTCATGGACGGTTTCAGTATTTTCTCCATCGCGCTGGTGCTGCTGGTCATTGTTACATTGTTCGCCGGCGTCAAGACGGTGCCGCAGGGCTATGACTGGACCATCGAACGGTTCGGCAAATACACCCGGACGCTGGCGCCCGGGCTCAACCTGATCATTCCCTATTTCGACCGCGTCGGCCGCAAGATGAACATGATGGAGCAGGTGATCAACATCCCCGAACAGGAGGTGATCACCAAGGACAACGCCACCGTCACGGTGGATGGCGTGGCGTTCTTCCAGGTGTTCGACGCGGCCAAGGCAAGCTACGAAGTCTCCAATCTCAACCAGGCGATCATCGTCCTGACCATGACCAATATCCGCTCGGTGATGGGCGCGATGGACCTCGACCAGGTGCTGTCGCATCGCGACGAGATCAACGAGCGCCTGCTGCGCGTGGTCGATGCCGCGGTCTCGCCATGGGGACTGAAGGTCAACCGCATCGAGATCAAGGACATCGTGCCGCCGGCCGACCTCGTCGAAGCGATGGGACGGCAGATGAAGGCCGAACGCGTCAAGCGCGCCGACATCCTGCAGGCCGAAGGCCAGCGGCAATCGGAAATCCTGCGGGCCGAAGGCGCCAAACAGGGCCAGATCCTGCAGGCGGAAGGTCGCAAGGAAGCCGCCTTCCGCGACGCCGAGGCGCGCGAGCGTTCGGCGGAAGCCGAGGCCAAGGCGACGCAAATGGTCTCCGAAGCGATTGCCAAGGGCGACGTCGCCGCGCTGAACTATTTTATCGCCGACAAATACATCAAGGCGTTCGGTCAGCTGGCGGACTCGCCGAACCAGAAGATCATCATGCTGCCGATCGAGGCGATGAGCATTCTGGGCTCGCTGGCCGGCATCGGCGAGATCGCGAAGGCGACCTTCGGCGAAAGTGCCGCGTCCGCGCAGGCCGCCGCGCGCCGCGGCTCGGTGCCGAGCGTCGGCCCGGCCCCGCCGGCTGTGCCGCCGAGGTAGAGATCGTCCGATGATCATTGTACGGCGCGCAAGTTCGTCATTGCATCGAAGATGCAATCCGGGAGAGGGGGCTCTGACTATCTTTATGTGGCACCCCCTCTCCCCAGCCCTCTCCCACAAGGGGAGAGGGGGCGCGCTGCCGCTGCGTTGTCGGAGTCGGTAAACACTAACGAGAGGTCGTGTCATGACCGAGATGTTTTCGACGTTAGGGACCTGGAACTGGCTGGTGTTCGGCATCGTCCTGATGGCGCTGGAGCTTGTGGCGCCCGGCGTGTTCCTGTTCTGGCTCGGGCTCGCGGCGCTGCTGGTCGGGCTGTTGTCGTTCGTGATCCATCCGTCCTGGCAGGCGCAGATCTTGATGTTCGCGGTGTTCGCGGCCGCCGCGGTACCGCTGTGGCGGCGGATCGCGCGCTCCAACAACTCCGTGAGCAAGAGCAATCCGTTCCTCAACAAGCGCGCCGATGCGCTGATCGGCCGGGTGTTCACGCTGGAAAAGCCGATCATCGACGGCGCCGGCACCGTGCGGATCGACGACACGGTGTGGCGCGTCGCCGGTCCCGATACGCCGGCCGGCAACCGGGTCAAAATCGTGCAGGCCGACGGCGCCAGCCTGACGGTGGCGGCGGCGTAAGATCCGCCGGAACAAAGGAAAGAAGCCGTCGTCCTCGCGAACGCGAGGACCCATCACCCCTGGCGTTGCTTGCAAAGTAAGGTGACTGCCGCACTGCTCTAGCGAGACCACGCGGCGTGGGTCCTCGCGCCCCGTGTGCAATTGCGCACTAGGCGAGGACGAGGAGATGTGAGTCCGCATTCTCGCGACAGCCTTTGCCCGAGGTTTTGCAAATTGATTGGCCCTCCTCAAACAAGAGGGCGCACGCGACCCTCAAGAGAGGGCGCGGGGAAGACCGGGTGCGCGCTGCACCCGCGGTCTCATGTGCAATGTGCATCAAAACAAAACGCACATGAGCATACAGGTTCAGCGGAAACACTCCGGCCTTCCCTGCGCAATGGCTTTACGACTTATACGTGCTCTCCCTGGTGAATCGGAGCCTCTTGCCACCATCGCCCCCGGGAGGCGTGAGCCTCTCAAGGACTTGACGCCAGCATTCCGGGCGTCAGGACCACACGCTTTCGCCGTACGCGATCGTGCCGTTCGTTATCGGCACTTCCGCGTCCACCGCATCCCGTCCCGCGTTCGTGGCGATCGCGAGCCGCCCCTCTTGGTGGGACGAGACGCGAATCATTTTCCGGTGATTTGCCGGGGGAGTCAAATTATTTTCTGTAAATCGGAATCGAGACAACTCCCCCTCCCCCTCTTGTCCGACGAAGCCCGCCTTCGCGGGCGAAGGCGGATGCGGGGAGGGGTCGGGGGTGGGGGTCTCCAAGCACGGCTTCCGTTGTGGCACCCCCCACCCCGACCCTCCCCCGCAAGGGGGGAGGGAGAAGGACTGCTTCACTGTTCGCGGGGACGACGAACCCTTTACGCCACGCCGGCGCGCAGCAAATCGTGCAGATGCACGATGCCGACCGGCTTCTTGCCGTCGGTGACGATCAGCGCGGTGATTTTCGCGGAGTTGAGAATTTCCAGCGCTTCGCCGGCGAACTGGTCGCGGCCGATGGTTTTCGGGTTTTTGGTCATGACGTCGTCGACCCGCGCGGCCATCAGGTCCGGCCGCACCATGTGACGGCGCAGGTCGCCGTCGGTGACGATGCCGGCGATGTTGCCGCTGGCATCGACGATTGCGACGCAGCCAAAACCCTTCGACGACATCTCGACCAGCGCGTCCGACATCGGCGTGCCCAGCGGCTTGATCGGCACCGCGTCGCCGCTGTGCATGAGGTCGCGGGCATATTTCAGCATCGCCCCCAGCTTGCCGCCGGGATGCAGCACGCTGAAATCCACCGAGGTGAAACCGCGGCCTTCCAGGAGCGCGATCGCCAGCGCGTCGCCGAGCGCCAGCAGCATCAGCGAGGAGGTGGTCGGCGCCAGATTATGCGGACAGGCCTCGCGCGCCCTGGGCAAGGTCAGCGCCACCGTGGCGGCCTTGCTCAGGGTGGAGTCGGCTTCCGCGGTCATCGCGATCAGCGCGATCCGGAAGCGCGTCGCGTAGGTGATCAAATTGCGCATCTCCGGCTGCTCGCCGGACCACGACAGCGCCACGATGACGTCGTCGGCGGTGATCATGCCGAGGTCGCCATGGCTGGCTTCGGCCGAATGCACGAAGAAGGCGGGGGTGCCGGTGGAGGCAAAGGTGGCGGCGAGCTTGCGCGCCACGTGGCCCGATTTGCCCAATCCAGTGACGATCACGCGGCCCTTGGCCTCGCGGATCAGGTCGACGGCGGCGGCGAACGCCGTGCCCAGCGGTCCCTGCAAGGCAGCCGTCAGCGCGGCGATGCCGCTGCCTTCGGCCTCGAAGGTCCGCAGCGCCGACTGGACGGCCGCGTTCCCGTCGGTACCGGATGATTTTGCCATCAGCGGTTTCGTCTTGGGCATATCTCGTTCCAGGGGGGCGGGCTGTCCGGCCCGCGGAGCCCTTCCTAGCATGGGCCGCCGGCCGATGCGACGCGGGCGCCGGTTCTCAACGGCTCATTAACCATAATTGTTTTAACTCCGTTAACGACGTTTTCCACAGCTCGTGCTCAGCCGCGGTGGAACGCGAGCGTCAAGCGTATGAATTCGTTGGGGTATTTTTATCGTGATGTCGGGTCCAGCAAGGGGCCGCCGCAGCCGCGTGTTCGTTTTACGCGCCGCGTTGGCATGCCTTGCTCTGATCGCCGGCAATCGTGACCAGACACAGGCCCAGACACTGACGCCGGACATGCTGCGCCCGGTGCCCGGCGGCTTCGTATCGCCGCAGGATCTGCCGCTGCGCAAGATCGCGGTCGACGACGACCCCGTCGATCCCGCCGTTGACGACCGGCTTCGCAACAACGGCAGGCGCGGCAATGCCGACACCCCGGCGCCGTCGCGGATCGGGCAGGTCCCGCAATACGGCCTGCCGGCCGCGAGCGGCGCGTCCGACACCGGCTTCAACTCGCTCAATCGCACCAAAAAGAAGCCGGCACTTTACCCCGGCCAGGCCAAGCCGAAGCCGGCGGCCGGTCCCGGCAGTCCGCCGCCCAAACCGGCGCCGGTCAACCGCGCCGGATATCTGCGGCTGTCGGTGCCGCCGTCGTCATCCGCCAACAAGGCGCCGATCGCGCCTGCGATGGCCGACACGTCGCCGGGCCAGCCGCCGCGCGCGCGGCTGGTGCCGGACACCGATCCGTTCGGCGCGGTCGGCGATTACGCCGGCAGCTTCCTGATCAAATCCGCGGTCGAACTCAGCGGCGGCTACGACACCAATCCGGGCCGCACCTTTGAGCCAAAGGGCTTGCCGTTCTGGGTGGTGGCGCCGGAATTTCTGGCGGTGTCGGATTGGGAGCGCCACGCGCTGGTCGCCGATCTCAGGGGCTCGTTCACCGGCTACGGCAACAGCCTGCCGGCGACCATGGATGGCGGGATCTCATCAGCGCCGACCGATGTCTCCCGGCCGAATTTCATCGGCCATGTCGATGGCCGGCTCGACGTCACCGAGGAGACCCAACTCACCTCGCAGGTGCGCTTGCTGGTTTCCACCGACAATCCCGGCAGCCCGAACATCCAGGCCGGCCTTGCCAAGTACCCGATCTACACCACGCTCGGCGGCAGCTTCGGGCTCGACCAGAATTTCAACCGGCTCAACATCGCGGTCGGCGGCACGGTGGATCGCACGGTGTATCAGAACTCGACCCTGACCGACGGCGAGACCTCGAACAACGACGACCGCAATTTCAACCAGTTCGGCGGCATCGGCCGGGCCAGCTACGAACTGACGCCGGCGATCAAACCGTTCGTCGAGGTCGAGGGCGACAGCCGGGTCCACGACCTTGCACTCGACCGCAACGGCTTTGCCCGCGATTCCGACGGCGGCTATGCCAAGGCCGGCACGTCCTTTGAATTCACCCGGCTGTTGACCGGCGAAATCTCGGTCGGCTACACCGCGCGCGACTATGTCGATCCGCGGCTCGACCGGCTGCAGGGACTGTTGACGACGGCGTCGCTGACCTGGACGGCGACGCCGCTGACCACGGCGAAATTCTATTCCGACACCCAGATTGCCGAGACCACGCTGCCCGCCACCTCGGGCGTGCTGGTGCATACCTACACCGTCGAGGTCGATCACGACTTCCGCCGCTATCTGACCGCGATCGGTAAATTCACCTACGGCACGCTCGACTATCAGGGCGACAGCCGCAGCGACAAGACCTACACGCTGGAAGGCGACGTGATTTATAAAATGACCCGCAACCTCTGGATCAAGGGCACGCTGCGCCGCGACATCCTCGACTCCAACATCGCGGGCGCGAGCTCGGCATCGACGCTGGTGATGCTGGGGGTGAGGTTGCAGAATTGAGGGAGATTCAGGTGTGACCGACGACGAAAAGGACAACGAACACGTCAAGCTGGCCGCGACTGGCTGAACACGTTGGCCACGGCTGTCATGACGATCGGAGCTCTGGCGCCGGCCGGAAACTGGATCTTCGGCATACTGCCCCCAAATACAGATTCCAGCCTGGTTCTGGGGGCTTTTGCCTGTTGTATGGGGGCAGGGGCCCTCCTACATTTGACAGGTCACCTACTCCTCGGAGCTCTCAAATGACGGGCTACCAGCTTTTCGCCGTAACAGCGCCGTTAGTCGCTGCGGGCGTCGCTGCCGGCACAGGCGTGATCGCGCTGAAGGTGTTCATCAAGCGCAGGTCCGCCGACGCCAAGGTTACCAACGCAACGTTACTCAATACGGCAAACCGCGCTTATGATCAGGTGACCGCTCGTGGCGCCGCCGAGGCGGCGATCGGAGAAGCGGTCGAGGCCAGGAAGTCCTCTTTTCGCAATCTGGTGATCCACGAGGCAGAAGCTCTCGCAGCCAGGATCATCGAGGGTGCAGATCAGCTACCAAGCACCATCGATCTCCCCAAAGGGACGGTCCGCTCCAAGTAGGCGACCCGCCAAGCCGTCCAAAGCCGGCACCAGCGATCATCGCCGGCCGTGAAATCGCGCTCTGGAATACTGGATCACCCGCTTCGCGGGTGATGACGGTCGGTTGTGATTGCGTCTTGTCTCGATAGAGACGAGCCGCTTACCTCGGCAAATTCGTCGTCCCCATCAAAAACTGATCGATCGCCCGCGCGCAGAGGCGGCCTTCGCGGATTGCCCAGACCACCAATGACTGGCCGCGGCGCATGTCGCCGGCGGAGAACACGTTGGGCCGCGAGGTCTGGTAGTCCGCGGTGTTGGCGCGGACGTTGCCGCGCTGGTCGAGGTCGACGCCGAGCGTCTTCAACAGGCCCTCGTGCACCGGATGGACAAAACCCATCGCCAGCAGCACCAGCTCGGCCTCGAGGTCGAACTCGCTGCCGGGGATCGGCTTGAATTTGTCGTCGACCTGCACGCAATGCAGTTTTGCCACCTTGCCGTCGCCGCCGGAGAACTTTTGGGTCAGCACCGCGAATTCGCGCCGCGCGCCTTCGGCCTGGCTCGACGAGGTCCGCATCTTCAGCGGCCAGTTCGGCCAGGTCAGGCCCTTGTCCTCGTGTTCGGGCGGCGCGGTCATGATTTCGAGCTGGGTCACCGACTTGGCGCCTTGCCGGAACGAAGTGCCGATGCAGTCGGAGCCGGTATCGCCGCCGCCGATCACCACCACGTTCTTGCCGCCGGCGAGAATGTCGGCGGCGTTGCCGAGCGGTTCGCTCGAGACGCGGCGGTTTTGCTGCGGCAGGAAATCCATCGCGAAGTGGATGCCGTCGAGATCGCGGCCGGGAATCAGGAGGTCGCGCGGGGCTTCCGAGCCGCCGGTCAGCGCCAGCACGTCATATTGGTTGAGCATCTCGCGCGGATCGATCGCGCCCGAGGCCGTGCCGCCGACGGGAGCGCCGTAGTGGAAGCTGACGCCCTCGGCTTCCATCTGCGCGATGCGGCGGTCGATGACGTGCTTCTCCATCTTGAAGTCGGGAATGCCGTAGCGGAGAAGGCCGCCGGCCTTGCCGTGCTTCTCGAACACATGCACCTCGTGGCCGGCGCGCGCGAGTTGCTGCGCGCAGGCAAGCCCCGCCGGGCCGGAGCCGACCACGGCGACCTTCTTGCCGGTCTTTTGCGCGGAGATTTCCGGCTTCAGCCAGCCATTGTCCCAGGCGCGGTCGACGATGGCGCATTCGATGGTCTTGATGGTGACCGGGTTGTCGTCGATGTTGAGCGTGCAGGAGGCCTCGCACGGCGCCGGGCAGATCCGGCCGGTGAATTCAGGGAAATTGTTGGTCGAGTGCAGGTTGCGCGAGGCTTCTTCCCAATTGCCGCCGTAGACCAGATCGTTGAAGTCGGGGATCTGGTTGTTGACCGGGCAGCCCGGCGTGCCCGGCGCCACCGCGCCGGTGCCGTGGCAATAGGGAATGCCGCAATTCATGCAGCGCGCGGCCTGGTCGCGCGTTTCCTTCTCGCTCAGGGGAACGACGAACTCATTGTAGTTCTTGAGGCGCTCGGCGACCGGCGCATATTTGCGGTCGTGGCGTTCGATCTCGAGAAAACCTGTAATCTTGCCCATTACACCTGACGCCTCTGACTTTGATCCCCCTCATCCTGAGGAGCGGCCGCTTGGCCGCGTCTCGAAGGATGAGCCGCACATTCTGACCTCATGGTTCGAGACGGCGCAAGCGCGCCTCTTCACCATGAGGGCTGACCTAGTTGCGCATGACCTGATCCGAAAACCGGTATCCACTTTTCGGGGTCATCCGTTACGCCCCGATCGCGATTTTCGGTTCGGCGTCCGCGTTGGCCTTCAATTCCTTCAGCGCGCGGCGGTACTCCACCGGCATCACCTTGCGGAATTTCGGCAGCCACGCTTTCCAGTTCGCGAGAATATCGGCGGCGCGCTTCGATCCGGTCAGCCTGGCGTGGCGCGTGATCAGGATGTGCAGCCGCTCGACGTCGGACTCCAGCAGGTCCTTGAACACGTCGACCCGGCCATGGGCCTCGAGGTCGCCGGTGTGGTGATAGGCGTCCTCGTTGATCATCTCTTCCGACAGCACCGGCTCGAGATCGACCATCGCCATGTTGCAGAGTTTGTCGAAGTCACCGGCTTCGTCCAGCACATAGGCGATGCCGCCGGACATGCCGGCCGCGAAGTTGCGCCCGGTCTTGCCCAGCACCACGACGATGCCGCCGGTCATGTATTCGCAGCAATGATCGCCGGCGCCCTCGACCACCGCGACCGCGCCCGAGTTGCGCACGGCAAAACGTTCGCCGGCGATGCCGCGGAAATAGCATTCGCCCTCGATCGCGCCGTACATCACGGTGTTGCCGACGATGATCGATTCTTCCGGCACGATGCCGGAATTGGCCGGCGGCTTGATGATGATGCGGCCGCCCGACAATCCCTTGCCGACATAGTCGTTGCCTTCGCCTTCGAGCTCGAAGGTGATGCCGCGCGCCAGCCAGGCGCCGAACGCCTGGCCCGAGGTGCCCTTGAGGCTGACCTGGATGGTATCGTGCGGTAGGCCGTGATGGCCGTAGATCTTGGCCAGGGTGCCTGACAGCATGGCGCCGGCGCTGCGGTTGGTGTTGTTGATCACGGCCTCGAATTTTACCGGCGCGCCGCGGTCGAGCGCCGCGCGCGACTTCTCGATCAGGGTGCGGTCGAGCACGGCCTCCAGATGATGGTTCTGGCTTTCGGCGTGATAGATCTTCTGGCCCGGCTGTTCCTTCTGGCGCACGAACAGTTTTGAGAAATCGAGGCCCTTGGCCTTCCAGTGCGCCACCAGGGTCGACTGGTCGAGCATCTGGGTCTGGCCGACCATTTCGTTGAAGTTGCGGTAGCCGAGGCCGGCCATGATCTCGCGCACTTCCTCGGCGACGAAGAAGAAATAGTTGATGACGTGCTCGGGCTGGCCGGTAAAGCGCTTGCGCAGCACCGGGTCCTGCGTCGCGACGCCGACCGGGCAGGTGTTGAGGTGGCATTTGCGCATCATGATGCAGCCGGCCGCGATCAAGGGTGCGGTGGCGAAGCCGAACTCGTCGGCGCCTAACAGCGCGCCGATCACGACGTCGCGTCCGGTACGGAAGCCGCCGTCGACCTGCACCACGATGCGGCTGCGCAGCCGCTCGCGCACCAGCGTCTGGTGGGTTTCGGCCAGGCCGATTTCCCACGGGCTGCCGGCGTGCTTGATCGAGGTCAGCGGCGAGGCGCCGGTGCCGCCTTCAAAACCCGCGATGGTGACGTGGTCGGCGCGCGCTTTGGCAACGCCGGCGGCGACCGTGCCGACGCCGATTTCGGAGACCAGTTTTACGGAGACCAGGCCTTCCTCGTTGACGTTCTTGAGGTCGTAGATCAGCTGCGCGAGGTCTTCGATCGAATAGATGTCGTGATGCGGCGGCGGCGAGATCAGTCCGACGCCGGGCGTCGAATGTCGGACGCGCGCGATGGTGGCGTCGACCTTGTGGCCGGGCAACTGGCCGCCCTCGCCGGGTTTTGCGCCCTGCGCCATCTTGATCTGCATCATGTCGGCGTTGACGAGGTATTCGGTGGTGACGCCGAAGCGCCCCGAGGCGACCTGCTTGATCGCCGAGCGCATCGAATCGCCGTTCGGCATCGGCTTGAAGCGATCGGATTCCTCGCCGCCTTCGCCGGTGTTGGACTTGCCGCCGATCCGGTTCATCGCGATCGCGAGCGTGGTGTGCGCCTCGCGCGAGATCGACCCGAACGACATCGCGCCGGTGGCAAAACGCCTGACGATATCCTTGGCCGGCTCGACCTGGTCGAGCGGCACAGGTTTGCGCTTCTCGTCCTCGGCGCTCTTGATCTTGAACAGGCCGCGCAGCGTCAACAACCGCTCGGACTGTTCGTTGAGGATCTTGGCGAACGCCCGATAGCGCTCCAGCGAATTGCCGCGCACGGCGTGCTGCAGCGTGGAGACGGATTCGGCGGTCCAGGCGTGGTCCTCGCCGCGGGTGCGATAGGCATATTCGCCGCCGACGTCGAGCGCGGTCTTGTAGACCGGCGCTTCGCCGAACGCATCGGCATGGCGGCGCGCGGTTTCCTCGGCGATTTCGGCGAGGCCCACGCCCTCGATCCGGGTGTGGGTACCGACGAAATATTTCGAGACGAACTCCGCCTTCAATCCGACCGCGTCGAAGATCTGCGCGCCGCAATAGGATTGATAGGTCGAGATGCCCATCTTCGACATCACCTTGAGCAGGCCCTTGCCGATCGACTTGATGTAGCGCTTGACGATCTCGTAGTCGTCGAGCGAACCGGGCAGCCGGTCCTTCATCGCGATGATGGTCTCGAACGCCAGATACGGGTTGATCGCTTCGGCGCCGTAGCCGGCGAGGCAGGCGAAGTGATGCACCTCGCGCGGCTCGCCGGATTCGACCACGAGGCCCACCGAGGTGCGCAATCCGGTGCGGATCAGATGATGATGCACGGCGGCGCAGGCCAGCAGCGACGGGATCGGAATCCGGTCGCTTCCGGCCATGCGGTCGGACAGGATGATGATGTTGACGCCCTCGCGGACCGCGGCTTCCGCGCGCGCGCAGAGTTCGTCGAGCACCTGCTCGAGGCCCGCGGCGCCGAAGCCGGCATGGAAGGTGGTGTCGAGCGTGCGCGAGCGGAAATGGCTGTCGGCGATGTCCGAGATCGAGCGGATTTTCTCGAGGTCCGCGTCGGTCAGGATCGGCTGGCGCACTTCGAGCCGCTTGGTGGTGGCCAGCCCCTGCAGGTCGAACAAATTTGGCCGCGGCCCGATGATCGAGACCAGGCTCATCACCAGTTCCTCGCGGATCGGATCGATCGGCGGGTTGGTGACCTGGGCGAAGTTCTGCTTGAAATAGGTGAACAGCGGCTTCGGCCGGTCCGACAGCGCCGAGATCGGCGTGTCGTTGCCCATCGAGCCCGCGGCTTCCTCGCCGGTGGCCGCCATTGGCGTCATCAGGATGTTGATGTCTTCCTGCGAATAGCCGAACGCCTGCTGGCGATCGAGCAGCGGCAAATTGGAGCGCAAGCCCTTGGTCGGCGCGTCGCGCAATTCCTCCAGCACGATCTGGGTACGGCCGAGCCATTCGCGGTAGGGGTGGCTTTTGGCCAGCGTCGCCTTGATCTCGTCGTCGGGAATGAGGCGGCCTTCCTCGAGGTCGACCAGCAGCATCTTGCCGGGCTGCAGCCGCCACTTGGTGACGATCTGCTCCTCCGGGATCTTCAGCACGCCCATTTCGGACGCCATCACGATGCGGTCGTCGCTGGTCACGAGATAGCGCGCCGGGCGCAGGCCGTTGCGGTCAAGCGTGGCGCCGATCTGGCGGCCGTCGGTAAAGGCGATCGCGGCCGGGCCGTCCCACGGCTCCATCATCGCGGCGTGATATTCGTAGAACGCGCGGCGCTGCTCATCCATCAGGGGATTGCCGGCCCAGGCTTCCGGAATCATCATCATGACAGCGTGCGGCAGCGAGTAGCCGCCCTGCACCAGGAATTCGAGCGCGTTGTCGAAACAGGCGGTGTCGCTCTGGCCTTCATAGGAGATCGGCCACAGCCGGCTGATGTCCTTGCCGTACAGCTCCGAACTCAGCGAAGCCTGGCGGGCCGCCATCCAGTTGACGTTGCCGCGCAGCGTGTTGATCTCGCCGTTATGCGCCACCATGCGATAGGGATGCGCCAGCGACCAGGTCGGGAAGGTGTTGGTGGAGAAGCGCTGGTGCACCAGCGCCAGCGCGCTCTCGAAGTCCGGCTCGTGCAGATCGGGATAATAGCTGCCGAGCTGGTCGGCCAGGAACATGCCCTTGTAGATCACGGTGCGGCACGACATCGAGACCGGGTAATAACCGGCCAGCCCGCGGTCGCGGCGCTGATAGATCGCCTGCGAGATCGACTTGCGCAGGATATAGAGCCGGCGCTCGAATTCGTCGTCGGTCTTGGCGCCGCCGTTGCGGCCGATGAACACCTGCATGCAGGCCGGTTCGGTCGGCTTGACGGTTTCGCCGAGCGAGGAATTGTCGGTCGGCACGTCGCGCCAGCCGAGCAGCATCAGCCCTTCGGCCTTGATCTGGTCGGCGACGATGCTCTTGATGACGTTACGCCACGCCGTTTCCTTCGGCATGAACAGCGCGCCTACCGCGTAGTCGCCCGGCTTCGGCAACTGGAAGCCGATTTCGGCGGCCTTGCGCGCGAAGAAGGCGTGCGGAATCTGCACCAGGATGCCGGCGCCGTCGCCGGCGCGCGGGTCGGCGCCGACCGCGCCGCGATGTTCGAGGTTGCACAGGATGCTGATCGCGTCGGACACGATCTGATGCGATTTCTTGCCCTTGATGTTGGCGATGAAGCCGACGCCGCAGGAATCCTTTTCCAGGCTGAGGTCGTAAAGACCCTCGGCCGGCGGACGCCAGGTGTGTTCGCGGATTTCCTGATGCGAGGCTTCGGCCGGTTTCGAATCCGGGGCCGCCGACAGCGCATCCGTTACGATGTTTTCGCGCTCGAACTCCGACCCGTTCATCTCAACGTCCTCTCAATCCGGCAAGGGCCTCACCGTTGTCGTCGGCGCACCTTGGGCGCTTGCGGTACCCACCGGGCGACCGCTCGTCCTCCGCGAGCCGCGATTTCAGAATTAAGGCCTGGGCGTTCAACGTCCCTGAGGAACGACCTTGCCTTTTACTTCCTGGCGCGTCGGCGCCCGACTTTCGTTGCAATCCCTGTGCCGGGTCTGCAACGCTAATTGAGACAGTGATACTGTCCTAACTCCGACCATGCCAAATTTTTTTCTATCATACAAGCACGCGGAAGTCGCCGGCCGCATGGCTCCTCCGTCCCGGCGGCAGGATTCGCATGCACTCTGGAGTTGGTGCCCCCTATTTGAGGCAAACGTGCCGCGATCCGGCCCAAGGGCTGCCGGAATCCACGATGAAATTACGGGCCGGGATGAAGGAGCGGCCAACGCTCCGGTCCAAGGGGCGTAATCTTGGGGCGTTAACAGGAGTGACAGGCGATGAAGCTTTGCAGCGGATGGGTGATGTCGGCCGGGCTGGTGCTCGCTGCGACGTCGGCGAATGCCCAGATCGTGGTACCGGATGAAGGCGCCGGGCCGCTCTATTCTGCGGTTTCCGATGTCGGTGGTCCCTATGCGGCGATGCCGCCGCAAGCGCCCGGTTATTATGGTCCGCGTCTGCTGCCGGCGCCGGAAGTTTACACGGTGCTGCGCGACAACGGGTTTTCTCCGCTCGGCGCCCCGCAACAGCGCGGCCTGTTCTACTCCATCGCGGTGCTCGATCGCGGCGGCGGCGAGGGGCGTCTGGTGATCGACGCCCGCGATGGCCGGATCGTGCGCTACGCGCGGGGCTATCCCGACGCCGACGTGGCAGTGGCCTACGGCCCGGCGGACGCGCCGCCAGTCAGCGCGGTCAGGGGCCCGCCACGGCCGCCCGCGTCGGTGCCGCATGTCGCCAGCCGCACGCCCGCGGTGCCGCTGCCGAAGGCGATGCCGCAGCGCCCCGATGAGCCGGCCACTGCCGCCAAAACGCCTGACAAGGCCGCCTCCGAGCCCGCAAAATCTTCCGAACCGGCGCCGCAATCGGTAGCGCAGGCAAAACCCGCGGCCGCCACGCCACCGGCCACCCCGCCTGCCGTGATCGAGGCAAAACCCCCTGTGCAAATCCAGCCGACCAAGGAAATGCCGAAGGTGCAGGGATTGGAATAAAAGGCGTCATTCCGGGGCGCGCGCAGCGCGAGCCCGGAATCCATACCCCCTGTAGAAATGCGAGCCGTGACGGCAGTTGGGTGTTGAACAGGACCACAGGGAGGATGGATTCCGGGCCCGCGCAAGAGCGCGTCCCGGAATGACAAAAACAAAAAAACGCCCCGGTTTCCCGAGGCGTTTTCGCCAGTCGTTAGTCGCGCTCGGCCAATACCGGCCGAAAGCCACAAAACCAAATCAGGCGGCGGCCTTTTCAGCGCTGCCGTCGACCACCTGCGGAGCCTGGCCGCCGGTGCTGATCGGAATGCTGCGGGGTTTCTTGGCCTCGGGAATCTCGCGGACGAGATCGACATGGAGCAGGCCGTTCTCGAGCGAGGCGTTCTTCACCTGCACGAAGTCGGCAAGCTGGAACACGCGCTCGAAGGCCCGGGCCGCGATGCCGCGATAGAGCACCTCGGCTTTGTCCTTGCCGTTCTCATTGGCGGATTTCTCGGCCTTGATCGTCAGGGTGTTTTCCTTGGCGACGATCGAAAGCTCGCCCTGGGAGAAGCCGGATACCGCGACCGTGATGCGATAGTCGTTCTCGCCGGTGCGCTCGATGTTATAGGGGGGATAGCCGGGGCTGCCGTCAGCGGGAGCCTGATCGAGCAGCGAGAAGAAGCGGTCGAAACCGACGGTGGAACGATAAAACGGGGTGAGATCATAGGTACGCATAGGGTAGTCCTCCATTGAGCGACTGTTTCGGTTAACCCGCCCGCCATCGGGCCGGGCTTTCGTCTCTGTGCAGCCAGGCGTTTCGGTTCCGAAACACTGTAGCGGCCTGCACGAAGGTGATATGGGAGGGGTCCCGGCGTGTTCAAGAGGACGGGAATGCGCCGCTTTTTTGCCAATCAATCCCCTGCACTCCCTTGATTTTCAGCGCTTTTCACCTATCCGGTTGCCCCTAATGACGCTGGTCTCGATTCCCTCCAATCCCGCCCCGGAAGATTACGTCAGCGGCACCATCAAGACGCCTGATGGCGCCGAATTGCGCTTCGCCCGCTGGGCGCCGCCGGCGGGTCGCAAGGGCACGGTCTGCGTGTTTTCCGGGCGCGGCGAGCAGATCGAGAAATATTTCGAGACCGTGCGCGACCTGCGCGACCGCGGCTTTGCGGTGGCGATGATCGACTGGCGCGGGCAGGGCCATTCCTCGCGACGGCTGCGCGATCCGCGCAAGGGCTACGTCCGCGACTTCTCCGATTTCGAGATCGACGTCGAGACCTTCGTGCAGCAGGTGGTGCTGCCGGATTGCCCGCCGCCGCATTTCGCGCTGGCGCATTCGATGGGCGGCGCGGTGATGCTGCGGGTGGCGCATGCCGGAAAACGCTGGTTCGATCGCATGGTACTGACAGCGCCGATGATCGACTTGCCGGGGCACCGCACCTCGTTCCCGGCGCGCGCGCTGCTGCGTATCCTGCGGCTGGCGGGGCAGGGCGGCCGCTACATTCCCGGCGGCAGCGGCGAACTGGTCGGGGCGAGTTCATTCGTCAACAATCCCCTGACCAGCGATCCCGTACGCTATGCCCGCAACGCCGCGATCCTGGAGGAAGACCCGACGCTCGGCATTGCCTCGCCGACGGTGGCGTGGGCCGATACCGCCTTCACCGCGATGCGCGGTTTTCGCGCCTCCAACTATCCGTCCGAGATCCGTCAGCCGATCCTGATGCTGGCCGCCAGCAACGACACCGTGGTCTCGACCCCGGCGATCGAGGAGTTCGCCTATCATCTGCGCGCCGGCTCGCATCTGGTGATCGCCGGCGCCAAGCACGAGATATTGCAGGAACAGGACCGCTATCGTGCGCAATTCTGGGCGGCGTTCGACGCCTTCGTGCCCGGCACGCCGCTATTTGGATGATGACCATGCTCGGTATTCACGACCTCTGGCTCTTCATGGTCTCGGCGGTGCTGGTCAATATCTCGCCCGGTCCGGATTCGGCCTATATCGTCGGCCGCAGCCTGCAACTGGGCTGGCGCGCCGGGATGATGGCGGCGCTTGGCATCTCTTGCGGCTGCCTGGTTCATGTGTTCGGCACGGCAATCGGCCTCTCGGCATTGCTGATGGCCTCGTCGCTGGCATTCACCGTGATCAAATGGGTGGGCGCCGCCTATCTCTGCTACATCGGCGTCACCATGCTGCTGTCGCGGCAGAAGTCTCCCGACGGACCGGCCGAGGCCGGCACGACCGCGCCGCGTCCGCTGCTCTCGCTGCGCCAGGTGTTCTGGCAGGGCGTGCTGACCGACGTGCTCAATCCGAAAGTGGCGCTGTTCTTTCTGGCCTTCCTGCCGCAATTCGTGAATGCCGACTCGCCGCACAAGACGATGGCATTCCTGTTGCTCGGCCTGATGTTCATTTCCACGGGCACGCTGTGGTGCTTCACCATCGCCGGGTTGGCGGCGCGCGCGGCTTCCCGCCTGCGGCGGTCCGGCGGCGCGCTGGTCTGGATCAACCGCGCGCTCGGCGGCGTGTTCGTCTATCTCGGCGTTCGCATCGCAGCCCTTCAGGCGCGATAGATCTCGAAGACGGCGCTGACCGCCAGATAGGTCCCGAGCAGGATCATTCCGATCAGGAACCAGCGCCGGAACAATTCCGGTTGCAGCCGCGTACGCACGGCCTGGCCGATGAACATCCCGATGAACGAACAGACCATGGCGACGGCGCCCGGCAGCGCGGTGGCCGCGGTCAAAAGGCCGGCGCTGGTGAGGTTGAAGCCGAGCGTCAGCGTCGCCACCGTGAAGAACACGCCGAGCGCCTGGATCAATTCCTCCTTTTCCATGCCGATCGCCTGCAGGAACGGCACCGACGGAATCACCTGCACGCCCGATGCCGCCGAGATCATGCCGGTGACCAGCCCAACGATGCCGCCAACCCATTTTTCGTCGCGGCGCGCGACCGAAAAACTGAATTTGGAAAGGCCGATGATGGAATTGAGCACCAGCAGCAGGCCGAGCACGATGCCGGTGTAGTGCGCGTAGGGTCCGGTCAGCGATCCCGCGTTCAGGAAAATGCCGGCGGCGGTGCCGATCAACAGCGGCCATAGCCGCCGGATGATGTCGCGCAGATACGGGCCCACAAAAGTTTGCCAGATGTTGGTGACGATCGCCGGCACGATGACGATCGCGAGCGCCTGCGCCGGCGGCATCGTGACCGCGAGCAGGCCCATCGAGACTGTCGGCAGGCCGAGGCCGAGCGCGCCCTTGACGAAGCCGGCGATCAGGAACGCGGCGGCGATGAGCAGCAAAAGAGGTTCGAACATCGGGGGACATTGACCGATCGGCGCGATTGGCACAATCTGGAGGATACGTAATCTGCCTTTGGCCATGACGAAGGAAGAGAGCGACGGAAGGCGCCATGCGTTTCGACCTGGTTGACCTGCAATTGTTCATCGCGGTGGCCGATTCGCGCAGCATCACCGGCGGCGCGATGCAGGTCCATTTGGCGCTGGCCTCCGCCAGCGCGCGCATCAAGGGACTGGAGCAGGCCTTTGGCACAGCCCTGCTCAAGCGCGGCCGGCGCGGCGTTGAACTCACCGCGGCCGGCGAGAGCCTGCTCGACCATGCCCGCGTTATCATGCACGAGGTCGAGGCGATGCGCGGCGATCTCGCCGCCTTTGCCGGCGGCGCGCGAGCCAGCGTGCACATGCTCGCCAACACGTCGGGCCTGTCGGAACATCTGCCGAAGGCGCTCGCCGCGTTCCTGCGCGAGCATTCCGAGATCAATGTCGATGTCGAGGAACGCGAGAGCACCGACATCGCAGCCGCGATCGCCAACGGCGTGGCCGATCTCGGCTTCGCGGCCGAGCATGCCTTGCCCGACAGTTTCGAACGGTTTCTGTTCACCGAGGACCGCTTGGTGCTGGTATCGGCGCGGCGCAGCGCTTTTGCGAGCCGGCGCCAGATCGATTTCCAGGAGGCCGCCGGCCACGATTTCGTCGGGCTGACCAATTCCACCGCGCTCAACCTGCACATCGCCAAACACGCCGCCCAGCTCGGCATGCGCTTTCGCTTCCGGGCGCGGTTGCGGGATTTCGATGCGATCTGCCAAATGGTGGCGGCCGATGTCGGCATCGCCGTGGTGCCGGAGGCCGCGGCGCGGCGCTGCGCGCAATCGATGCCGATTGCGATCGTCCGGATTCGCGATAGCTGGGCCAACCGGAGGCTGGTGATCTGCGCGCGCAATTTCAGGACATTGCCGCGGCCGGCGAAGCAATTGGTGGACTATCTGCGGAAGGCCGCGCCGCATTAAAAGGTCGCGCAGTATGGCTGCGTGTCCCGGACGCGATGCAGCGTGTAACGCTGCTTCGCAGAGCCGGGACCCACCCACAGCCGCAGCCTATGGACCCCGGATCAGCAGCGCACCACGCCGAAGGCGGCGTGTTGCGCCGCATCCGGGGAACGGGCCTCGCCGTACGTAGGAACCTCACTTCTCGATCTTGACCCCGGCCTCGTTCATCACCTTCGCCCACTTGGTGGTTTCGCTGTCGATGAAGGTGCGAAACTGTTCCGGGCTGTCGCCGGCGACCGTAAGGCCCTGATCGGCGAGCTTCTGCTTGACCTGGGGATCGTTCATCGCCGCGTTGGCGACGCGGTTGATTTCAGCGACGATCTTGTCCGGCGTCCCTGATGGCGCGAACATGCCGTACCAGTTCTCGATCAAGAGGTCGGGCATGCCGACCTCGGCGGTGGTCGGCACGTCGGGCGCGGTGGGCGCGCGCTGGCGGGCGCCAAGCGCGATCGGCTTCAGTCTGCCGGCCTGGATTTGCGGCAGGATCACCGGCAGGTCGAGAAACACCATCTGCACCTGCTGGCCCAGGAGATCGTTGATGGCGGGTGCGGCGCCCCGATAGGGCACATGGACGATGTCGATCTTGGCGGTCAGTTTGAACAGTTCGCCGGCCAGATGCGGCAGCCCGCCGACGCCGGCGGAGGCAAAATTGAGCTTTCCCGGATGCGCCTTGGCGAGCGCGACCAGCTCCGCCATGTTGTTGGCGGGCACGTTGCTCGCGACCACGAGCATTTCCGGCACCGTCGTTACCAGCGTGACCGGCGCCAGATCCTTCTTCGGGTCATAGGCGATCTTTTCCATCGTGGGGTTGATGACGATCGAACTCGCGCTGACAATTCCGATGGTGTAGCCGTCCGGTGCTGCCTTGGCGACCACGTCGGTGCCGAGCACGCCGGCCTGGCCGCTGCGGTTGTCGACGATGATGGTTTGCTTGAACAGTTCCGACATGCGCTGGCCGACCAGCCGGGCGATGATGTCGTTCGGGCCTCCTGCCGGAAACGGCACGATCAGCCGGATCTGCCGGCTCGGAAAATCCTGCGCCTGGGCCACCAACGGCGCCAGCAGCACCGACCAGCCGAACAGCAGCGTTCCGAGGATTCGCATGCGACCTCCCGGCGGACTCCCGCGCTCGATCGTCGCGTTTCAGGCCGCTCGGGAAAATCTACGGCACCGATAGGGCGATGCCTAGAGCGGCGAGGCTATTTTGCGACGAAATAGAAGTCCTGCCGTCCGGGCACGGAACCGTAGGTGAAGGGTTGTTGCTGATTGTTGGTCGCCTCCAGCACGTCGTCGCGCACGAGGTCGAACAGTTTACGGATTTCGACGCCGGGGACCGCCAGCTCCTTGACCAGCGCGGTGACGAACGGGCTGTTGTTGCCATTGCCGTCGAGCGCCGTCTCGCCGTCCTTGGCGGCGTAGACCACCAGCGAGCCGGTCTGCGGCTCGACCGCCGCAAGCCCGCGGCCGATCGAGCGCGACGCCACCGTGCGGCGCATCTGGTTGGCGAACGGGTTGTCGCGGCAGGCGTCCAGCAGCACGATGCGCAGCTTTTTGGCGCCCTCGACCGCGCTCATGACGTGGCTGAGCGGGACGGTCTCGAAACCGACATCGCGGTCGGTTTCGAGTTTTGCGTCGGTCGGAATCAGATAGTTGACGCCGGCCATCTCGATGCCGTGGCCGGCATAATAAATCAGCGCCCACTCGGCGCCCTCGGCGACGCGCGAGAACTCGCGCAACGTGCTTTCCATCCTCTCCTTGCGCAGGTCGTTCTCGACGATAACTTTTTGAAAGCCGGCCTTGCGCAGCGCGGCGGCGACGGCCGCCGCATCGCGCGGCGGGTTGTCCAGCGCGGGCACGTTCCTGTAGCCGCCATTGCCGATCACCAGCGCGACGCGGATGCTGCTCTCGGCCGCCGGTGGCGCGATTGGCGGCGCGATTGTTGCGGGCATCGCTGCCTTGACGACCTGTGCCGGCGCGGCCGCAGGAGAAGAGCCTTGCAACGCGGCGGCTGCGCGCATTTCCCAGCGCCTTGTCCACTTCCGGGGTTTTCTCGCCCGGTCGCGCCAGCGCAGTGCCGAAATCAGCCTTGGCGTGCTCGATGTCGCCGAGCTTCTCGTACGCGATACCTCGTTTGACATAGCTTTCGAGCTGATTGGGATTGAGGCGCAGCGCCTCGTTGAGATCGATGATCGCGCCGGAATAGTCGCCCTTGGCGATGCGGGTATCGCCGCGGGTGTCGTAGGCGTTGGCATTGTTCGGATCGAGCCGGATCGCCTCGTCTAGGTCGCGCATCGCGGCGACGTAGTCGCCCTTGACGAGGTATTCGTTGCCGCGGTTGTTATAGGTCATCGACGATTTGGGGTCGAGGCGGATCGCCTCGTCCTCGTCTCGGATGGCGCGATCGTAGTCACCTGCGTGATGATAGGCGATAGCGCGAGACCCGTAGGCCTGCGCGAATTGTGGAAACAGCCGGATCGCTTCGCTGAAGTCGGCAATCGCGCGGTCGTGGTCGCCCTTTGCCTCGTAAGCCATACCGCGGCCATTGAAAGCATAGACAGACCTTGGATCCAGCTTGATGGCTTCACTATAGTCGCTGATCGCGCGGTCGTAGTCGTGCTTGGCGGCGAACGAAACGCCCCGGTTCATGAACGAGTTTGCAAACCCCGGCTGAAGCTGAATTGCCTGGTCGAAATCGTCGATCGCGTGGTCGTACTTGGACTGGAGATTGAGGGCATAGCCGCGGCTGACATAGGCCAGCGCGTATGTGGGATCGAGTTTGATGGCCTCGTCAAAGTCGGGAACGGCGGCGTCATAGTTTTTCTTGATGACATACGAATTGCCGCGTGCCGTGTAGACGATGGCTTTAAGATTAGGCGTCAGCTTTCGTCCGAACTCGGTGATGAGCCGCGTGCATGACGCGATGCCGTTCTCGGCGTTTTGCTTCAGGCACGCCTCGACATCCGCCTTACGGTCCGCTGCCCGGGCCGGCGATATCATGACGGCGGCTGCCGTTATCAGTACGATCGACAGCGCTACCTTGGATTTTCGCATCGAGGCCCGCCTCATCGACTTTCCACCCGCAAAATACCCGGCGGCCTTGTCATCGGGAAGACAGGCCGGCACGGTTTTTAGCGCCGAAGGTCCTGGAATGGAGTCCTCGCGGATGGCCGCCGCGCCGACCGTGATCTGCATCACGGCAAGTCCGGCAGAGCTTTTCGAGCGAAGCATGCCCTCGGGCTTGATCCGTGGGTGGATGCCGGTTCGCGTCAAGAAAACGCGTCAAGAGAGAGCTAGCTGTTCAGCAGCTTCATTGCCGCTTCGTGCACGCGGGCATCGCCGGCGGCGATGATGCGGCCGCCATTTTGGGCGGGCTTGCCTTCCCAATTGGTGACGATGCCGCCGGCGCCGGTGATGATCGGGATCAGGGCCGCGATGTCGTAGGGTTTGAGCTCGGTCTCGACCACGAGATCGAGATGGCCGGCGGCCAGCATGCAATAGGAATAGCAGTCGCCGCCATAGCGCGTCAGCCGCACCGCCGCCTCGACCCGGCCGAAGGCGGCACGGTCGGCGGCGTTCATCAACAGCGGGCTGGTGGTGTAGCAGGTCGCCTCCTTCAGCGACGCGCAGCGCCGCACCGTCAGCTTGCGTTCGCCCGACGGCCCCGAATATTGCGCCGAGCCGCTGTCGCCGGAAAAGCGCTCCCCGATATAGGGCTGGTGCATCATCCCGAACACCGGCGTGCCCTTGTGCAACAGCGCGATCAGCGTGCCCCAGATCGGAAATCCCGCGATGAAGGATTTGGTGCCGTCGATCGGATCCAGCACCCAGACATAGTCGGCGTCCTCGCGCTCGTTGCCGAATTCCTCGCCGACGATGCCGTGCTGGGGGAAGTTTTGCTTGATCAGGCGGCGCATCACCGCTTCGGCGGCGCGATCGGCTTCGGTGACGGGATCGAAATCGCTGGCGCTCTTGTTGTCGATCGAGAGCGAGGTTCGGAAGAACGGCAGAATGGTTTCGCCGGAAGAAGTCGCAAGGCGGCCGATGAAGGCTGTAAAATCGATAACCGTCACGGCGCTTCCTTGTCCTGCGGGGTGGGAAATCCGGTCTATTGCCTATCCCAATCCGGCCAACAGCGCACGGCTATCCGCGGATCGAGGCTGGCATTTTGCATGCACGAATCAGCGGCCAACAGGGGTGCATTTTCGGTGACCAAGTCGATCACGAAATTGCGAGCAGCTCGGAAACCGACTTCATATGTGTACTAATGATATGATTTTATTGGATAATTATCGGTGTTGCCGGCTTGCACGCTTTGTCAGTTTTGCACGGGAAATAATCTAAAACCCCTTGCCTTTTGTGCAGCGCGGTCGCATATTGTTGCGGTGCGGTAGCGCCTCGCGCTATCGCTGCCCTCCTTGGGCGTTTCCTCCCTAGACTTGGGCCGCTTGTTCATTCAAGCGGCCCTTTTTTCTGTTTGAAATTATTTCGGTGAAATCATTTCGAAGGCGCGAGCGAAACAAGCGAGCCTGAAAACGGCGAGTGCTACTCCGCCGCCGCCTGGAACGGTCCGAGACTATCAAGCGGAACGGCGGCCAGCGCGTCGGCCAGGATGGCAAAGTCGGCGGCCACCTGGGCAAATCCCGGGCTGCGTTCACGCCGCCGTTCATCCATGTAGATCGCGCGGTTGAGTTCGAGCTGCACGGCGTGCAGGCCGCTGGCCGGATTGCCGTAATGCTCGGTGATGAAACCGCCGGCATAGGGCTTGTTGCGTCCGACCGAATAGCCCAGCGCGCGCATGGTTTCCTCGACCATGTCGGGGATCAGCGGGGCGCAGCTGGTGCCGTAGCGATCGCCGATCACCACGTCCGGCCGCCGCGGCTCGTCGCGCGACACCCCGATCGACGGCATCGAATGGCAATCCACCACGACCACCGTGCCAAAATTCTGGTGCGCCTTGTTGATCAGCCGGCGCAGCGCGCGGTGATAGGGCTTGTAGAGCGCCTCGATCCGCGCCAGCGCGTCGTCGACGGAAAGCCGCTCGCGATAGATTTCCTGTCCGTCGCCGACCACGCGCGGAATGGTGCCGAGACCGCCGGCCACCCGCATCGATCTCGTATTGGCGAAGCTCGGCAGCCGCCCGGTGAACATCCGCGGGTCGAGCTCGTAGGGCTCCCGGTTGACGTCGACATAGGAGCGCGGAAAATTGACCCGCACCACCGGAAAGCCGCGCTGACTCAGATCTCCGATCAATTCGTCCATGAACGAATCCTCGGAGCGGCGCAGCGCCGCCAGATCGATGCGCGAGGCGGCGACGAAATCCTGCGGATAGAGCGAGCCCGAATGGGGCGAATTGAAGATGATCGGCGCCCGCCATGCCGACGGCTCCACGATCTCGAATGGGGGCGATGATTCGCCGTCCAACTGGGTCATCCTCGAGTGCCGTCCCTGGAATCCGCGGCTCTGGACGCATCATTCGGCCAGAAAACGCGGGTTTTTATCCGAAGCGCATTGTCGGGTGTCGCAACCGATCTGCCAAGCGAAAAAAGCCCCAAACCGGGTGGAACGGTTCTCAACCCGCAGCTTGATTGCTTTGCGCAGCATTCCGGTACAGAAATGGCTCGCTCGCCGCCTGCGCGCGAGCCTCTTTCACCCGAAATTTACTCTCTGTCGGGCTAAGTGGGTGCAGTGATCTCCTACCGGGAATCGACGACCAACCGCCATGCACAAAATCCTGCTCGCCGAAGACGACAACGACATGCGCCGCTTCCTGGTCAAGGCACTGGAAAATGCGGGTTTTCAGGTCTCGTCCCATGACAATGGCCTCTCGGCCTATCAACGGCTGCGCGAGGAGCCGTTCGAGATGCTGCTGACCGATATCGTGATGCCGGAGATGGACGGCATCGAACTGGCGCGCCGGGCCTCGGAACTCGACCCTGATATCAAGATCATGTTCATCACCGGTTTTGCCGCCGTGGCGCTGAACTCGGATTCGGAAGCGCCGAAGAACGCCAAGGTGCTGGCCAAGCCGGTCCATCTGCGCGAATTGGTCAGCGAAGTTAACAAGATGCTGGCGGCCTGAGCAGCCGCGTCTTGGGCCGGTAGACGGCTGCCAAACGGCTTTAAAGCGTCTGCATGCCTGCTTGCCTGCCCGCTTTGGAGCCGATATACGGACCCAACCCGTCACAAGGCCTTTTAGGGCGCGTAGCTCAGCGGGAGAGCACCTCGTTGACATCGAGGGGGTCACAGGTTCGATCCCTGTCGCGCCCACCATCCTCCGATCAATCGCCGCCGATCCTGACCGTTAGAGCGTTTTCGAGCGAAGTGGATACCGGTTCGCGTGAAGAAAACGCGTCAAAACAAGAATCTAGGCCTTTGGTTCTGATTCTATCAGAACCAAAAAGGCTCTGGCCGTTTGCGCCGTCACGGCGCCGGGCAGGAGGTTTTTCCAGGCGCCCCGTTCAAGCCTTCCAGGTTGCCTTTAAAGTTGCTCTGGCTAATGCGATGGCTCAGTCCTTCAAGCAGTCCAATGCGGTGATGCATCTGTTCGCCGGGCGGGCCGCAATGATCGGCGGGCGCCTGGTCTTCCCACGCCTTTTCGTTGCCGAATTCGGTGAAGATGGTCGCCGACCATTGGCTGGCGTCGGTGACCGCCGCGAACCTTTCGGGGTTGGCCGGTGAAGCTGTCGGGGTTTCGGAAACCGCATAGCCGGCGAGCGTGCTGACGGCGAGCGAGGCGGCGAGCGCCAGAATCTGAAATCGCATCTCGAAGATCATTTCGCCTGTTCTGAGGTTCCGTTTGCTGTTGTCGACGCGCCCTCGCAAGAGGGTTACCCACGCAACTCGACAGCGGCTTGCGAACCGCGCGACCAGGAGAGGTTTGATGGACAGCATCCGGACGCGTACACAATTCGCCGCTGACGCGGTACATACGCATTTGATACCGAAGGGCAGTATGCCGAAATTCGGATGATTCGCCTATTGCAACCAATTCTTTTCTTCATCCCCAGACTTTTGCCGTCTGGAGCGGACGGCAAAGATTCGGGCAAGGACGGGGACAGACCATGATGATCCGGATTATCGCGTCCCACCGTTCCGTCGAGATCGACGACCCCGCAAATTTCCGGGCCTTCTCGGTCCGCATCGAGGGCCGGTTCGACGATCCGGCCGTCGAGGCCGAATTGCTCGGCCGCGTCGCGGTGAAGAGCGACCGCGAACATGCCTGGATTTCCGAGCAGGCGTTGCGCGACTGGCCGCTGCTCAAGCCGGAGACCTGGTGGCAAGACGGGCTGACCAAAATGATCGCGGCGGTGCAGAAGTTCGGCTGGATCGATCCCGCCAACCATTCGATCCGCGCCCATATCGAGCGAGCGCCGTAGCGACCTCGCGCCGTCGCGTAGCGCAAAACCGCGGCGCGATTGACCGTCCTCTTCATCGATATTCCGCCGTTCGGATATAGAGAGTGCACAGGACGACGGTGCCTCCCGACGAATATGACGCCTCCGCGGGCCGCTCAAAGATGCGGCAGACCGTCCGCGGCCCGCGCACGCCAATTGACTCACCTCGGCGGCAATGTACTCTCCCGGCCCAATAAAGAAGAGCTATCCAAAAACGGATAGGGCATAGGGGAGGATGCGATGGGCTTTTGCTTGCGTCTGGCGTGCTATTGTTTTGCGGTGCTCGGTCTTCTGGCTTTCGGACGGCCGGCCGCGGCCGAGGAAACCATCAAGATCGCTTACATCGATCCGTTCTCCGGCCCGTTCGCCTCCGGCGGCGACGAATTCCTGAAAATCTTCCAGTTCATCTTCGAGCGCAAGAACGCGCGGGCGGCGCGCTGGGCCGGAAGTTCGAACTGGTGCCGTTCGACGACAAGCTGCAGCCCGCCGAGGCGCTGATCGCGCTGAAGAACATGACCGACCAGAACATTCCGTTCGTCATGCAATGCACCGGCTCCAATGTCGGCGCGGCGCTGATCGATGGCGTGTCGAAGCACAACGCGCGCAATCCCGACAATCGCATCCTGTATCTGAACTGCGGCGCGCTGGCGACCGAACTGACCAACGAGCAGTGCGACTTCTGGCAGTTCCGCTTCGCCGGCAGCGTCGAAATGCGCGCGGCGGCGCGGATCAAGTCGCTGCCGCGATCGGTCAAGAAGGTCTATCTGCTGAACCAGGATTATCTGTTCGGCCAGTCGATCCAGCACGACACCAAGAAATGGCTGGCGAAACTGCGGCCGGACATCGAGATCGTCGGCGACGAATTGATGCCGTTCGGCAAGGTGCAGGACTTCTCGCCCTACGTCACCAAGATCAAGGCGTCCGGCGCGCAGAGCGTCGATCACCGGCAACTACAATCGCGACCTCAACCTGCTGATCAAGGCCGGCCGTGGATGACGGGCTCAATGTGCGGTTCGACACCTACCTGGCGCATCTGATCGGCGGCCCGACCGCGATCGGCGCGGCGGGCGAGAACCGGCTGACCTCGGTCATGGAATTCAACGGCAACGTCCCGGTCGATCTGAAGAGCGCCGGAGGCCGAGGAGTTCGTCACCGACTGGCGCAAGAGCCACGACACGGACTTCTCGACGCTCAACTTCATGACGCATGTTCGACATGCTGGCCGACGCGATCAACAAGGCGGGCTCGACCGATCCGCTGAAGGTGGCGCTGGCGCTGGAGGACATGCATGCGAAGGACCTCGTCGGCCAGGAAAACATCATGCGCAAGGACGATCACCAGTTGCTGATGCCGTATTATGCCGGCGTCTTCAGCAAGGACGTGAAATATGACGCCGAGCATACCGGCTTCGGCTGGAAGACCTACATGCACCGCGACGGCCGCCGACCTGACGTTGCCGACCACCTGCAAGATGAAGCGGCCGACGAACTAGACGCATGAAGCCGGTCGGCGGGAACGACGGTCATGGAGATCGTCCTCATCTCGCTGTTGAACGGCCTCGTCTACGGCATGTTGCTGTTCATGCTGGCCAGCGGGCTGACGCTGATCTTCAGCATGATGGGCGTGCTGAATTTCGCCCATGCCAGCATCTACATGCTCGGCGCCTATCTGGCGTTCACGGTCAGCCAGTTGCTCGGCTTCTTTCCGGCCCTGATCATCGCGCCGATCCTGTGCGGCGCTGATCGGCGCGGCGATCGAGGTCTGGGGCCTGCGGCGGGTCCACCACAACGGCCATATCGCCGAGTTGCTGTTCACCTTCGGCCTGGTGTTCATCATCCAGCGCGGCGTGCAGATGACCTGGGGCATGCTGCCGATGGCGTATCGGGTGCCGCCGATCCTCGATTTTCCGCTGTTCACGCTCTACGGCGCGAACTTCCCGGCCTATCGCGGCTTCATGCTGCTGGTCTCGGCCGGCATGCTGCTGGCGACCTGGCTGCTGCTGAAGAAGACCCGCATCGGCCTGATCATCCAGGCCGCGCTGACCCATCCCGGCATGGTCGAGCGCGCTGGGTCATAACGTGCCGATGGTGTTCACCACGGTGTTCGCCGGCGGCTGCCTCCTGGCCGGCCTGGCCGGCGTGATCGGCGGCAACTACCAGACCACCGAACCCGGCATGGCCGACGCGATGGGGCCGATCGTGTTCGTCGTCGTGGTGTTCGGCGGCCTGGGATCGCTGGCCGGCTGCTTCATCGCCTCGATCCTCATGGGCATGATCCAGACCGTTCGCCGTCGTGATCGACTATTCCCTCGCTCGATCTGCTTCAAGCCGCTCGGGCATCGCCGTGTCGCGGCGACAATCTGCTGGCCGAAATCCTCACCGTGCCGGTGGCGCGGATCGGCGCGCTGTTGCCGTTCGCGATGATGGTCGCTGATCCTGTTGTTCCGGCCGCGCGGCCTGATGGGGACGCGCGACACATGAACGCGCGGCGCGTCTCAAGCAGAACTGGATCTGGGTCGCGGTCGTTCGCTGGTCGCGATCGGCTGCTGCCCTGGCTGTTCTACGACTGGCGCATCAGCGCGGCACGCCGGCTTCGTGGTCTCGATGCTCAGCCAGATGGGCATGATGATCATCCTGGCGCTGTCGTACAACATGCTGCTGGGGCAGGCCGGGCTGTTCTCGTTCTGCCATGCGGCGTTCTTCGGCATCGGCGGCTATGCCACCGTGCATTTCCTGAACTGCCGCCGGCGACGGCGATCTGCCGGTGCCGATGGAACTGATCCCGCTGCTGGCGGGCCTCGCGGGCCTCGGGCTCGCCATCGTGTTCGGCTACATGGCGACCAAGCAGCGCGCCACCGCGTTTGCCATGATCACGCTGGGCATCGGCGAACTGATGACCACCGCGGCGCTGATGTTCCATCATTTCTTCGGCGGCGAGGGCGGCGTCACGACCGACCGCATGATCGGCCACAGCCTGTTCGGCCTGAACTACGCGCACGGCATCGAGGTCTATTATCTGATCCTGGCCTGGACGCTGATCGCGGCCGCTGGCGATGTATTTCCTGACACCAGACGCCGCTCGGCCGGATGGCCAATGCCTACGCGCGACAATTTCGAGCGCGCGCAGTTCGTCGGCTATGACCCGCGCATGGTGCGGTTCTTGCAATTCGCGCTGTCCGGCTTCTTCGCCGGGATCGGCGGCGGGCTGTACGCCATCACCTATGAGATCGTGACGTTCGACGCGCTGGCGGCGCCGCTGTCGGCGAATGCGCTGCTGATGGCCTATATCGGCGGCACCGACGGTCGTTCGCCGGCCCGGTCCTCGGCGCCGTGCTGATCACGCTGTTGCAGAGCGGCGTCAGCCTGCTGTCGAATTCCTGGCTGGTCTATGTCGGCGTGCTGTTCATCGCCATGGTGATCTTCGCCCCCGAGCGGCCTCATCGGGCATGATCCTGGCGCACGGCCGATCGCGCGCGCCGGACGGCTCGGCCGGCTCGCGGTGCCCTATGTGCGGGTCTGCTGCCCGGCGTCGCTGCTGGTGCTGCTCGGCTTCGTTGGACTGGTGGAATTGCTGTCGTTCCTGACCATCGGCGCCGCGCAAGGCAAGACGCTCGTGCTGTTCGGCAGCACGATCGATGTCCACGCGATCACTGCCGTGGCTGATCTCGATCGGTTGCCTGCTGGTCGGCGGCGTCTGGCTGCGCGTGAGGCGGCGGGCTTCCAGCGGGTCTGGGAAGGCCTGATCGCGAACATCAAGCCGAGCGGAGCACGGCAATGACCGGCTCGGCGCTCTCGTCTGCGGGACGTCACGCAAGAACTTCGGCCACCACCGAAATCATCCGCGGCGTCACCCTCGACATCGCGCAGCGGCGAGCGGCACGCGCATCATCGGCCCGAACGGCGCCGGCAAGACCACGCTGTTCAACCTGATCAGCGGGCGGTTTCCGATCACCTCGGGCGAGATCCTGCTGAACGGCGAGCGGATCGACGCGTTGCCGCCGCACCGGATCAACCGGCATGGGCCTGTCGCGCAGCTTTCAGATCACCTCGATCTTTCACCGGCTGTCGGTGTTCGAGAATCTGCGCTGCGCGCTGCTGTGGAGCCGCGGCTACCGCTATTCGTTCTGGTACGCCGCTTGGCGGCAGCGCGCGCTGAACGAGGCAGCCGAACGGCTGCTGGAGGACCTCAACCTCGCCGACGCGGCGCGACGTCCGCGGCCGGGCTGCTGTCCTACGCCGAACAGCGCGCGCTGGAGATCGGCATGACGATCGCCGGCGGCGCCTCGGTGATCCTGCTCGACGAGCCGACCGCGGGCATGAGCAACACCGAAACCGACTATGCCATGGCGCTGATCCGCCGGGTGACCGAGGGCAAGACGCTGGTGATGGTCGAGCACGACATGAAGGTCGTGTTCGATCTCGCCGACACGATCACGGTGCTGGTCTATGGCCAGGTCATCGCCTCGGGCCCGCCGGCAGGAGGTCCGCGCCAACCGCGCGGTGCAGGAAGCCTATCTCGGGGCGCTGGACGCGCATGATGCTCGAAGTGCGAGACCTGCACGCCTACTACGGCCAGAGCCACATCCTGCATGGCGTCGATCTGTCGGTGGACGAGGGCGAGATCGTCAGCCTGCTGGGCCGCAACGGCGTCGGCCGCTCGACCACCTGCAAGGCGATCATGGGCCTGGTGCGCGCCGCAGGGCACGGTGCAGTTATCGCGGCCAGGACATCGCCGGCCTGCGCAGCCGACCTGGTCGCGCGTGCCGGCATCGGCTATGTGCCGGAGGACCGGCAGGTCTTCCCCACGCTGACGGTGCGGCAAAACCTGGAGCTCGGCCTGAAGCGCGCCGGCAAGTTCGGCCGCTGGAATTTCGACGACGTGTTCCGGCTGTTTCCCAATCTCGCCGGCGCGGCAGAACAATCGCCGCCGGCGTGCTGTCCGGCGGCGAGCAGCAGATGCTGACCATGTGCCGCACGCTGATGGGCGATCCCGATCTGATCCTGATCGACGAGCCGACCGAGGGTCTGGCGCCCGATGCTGGTCGAGCAGGTCGGCGTGCTGCTGGCGGAAATCGCCAGCCGCGGCGTGTCGATCCTGCTGGTGGAGCAGAAGCTCGACGATCGCGCTGAAGATTTCGCGCCGGCTCTATGTGATGGGTCACGGCCAGATCGTGTTCGAGGGCACGCCCGCCGATCTCGGCGCCAATGCCGCCGTGCGCAGGGAGTGGCTCGAGGTCTGATCGGCCGGGTTATTTGAGCTCTTCGGCAAGAAAGTCGACAAACGCGCGCACCTTGGCCGACGGGCGCGGACCGCCGGGAAAGACCGCGTGGACGTCGACGGTTGAGAGCTTGTAGCCGCGCAACAGCGGCACCAGCATGCCTGCCTTCACCTCTGGTCCGGCCATGACCGTCGACACCATCGCGATCCCGAGGCCCGCCATCACGCTGGCAAACACGCCGGGGCCTGAATTGGTGTGGATGCGGCCGCGGACATCGACCGATGTCTCGGCGCCGTTGCGGCGGAACGACCAGCTATCGCGGCCGAAATTGCCGGGACCGAACACGCAATCATGCGAAGCGAGATCCGCCGGCGTTTTCGGCGTCCCGCGCGCCTTCAGATAATTCGGCGCCGCCACCAGCATCCGCTCCAGCGTCGCCAGCCTGCGCGCGCCGAACACGAAGTCGTCCAGCTCGCCGACGCGGATGGCAATGTCGGCGCCTTCGGCGACCAGATCCTGCCGCTGGTCGGCGACCGACATCTCGACCTGAAGCAGGGGATGGGCGGCCAGGAACTTCGGCAACCGGGGAATGATCTCGCGGGTGCCGTAGACCACGGGAATGGCGAGCCGGATGATGCCGCGCAAGGAATCGACCCCGCGTGCGGCGTCTTCGGCGTCTTCGATCTCGGCCAGGATCTCGCGGGAGCGATCGAGGAACAGCGCACCCGCATCCGTCACCGTGATGCGCCGCGTGGTGCGCAGCAGCAGGGTGACGCCGAGCCGCGCTTCCAGTTCGCCGATGATGCGGGAGACCGAAGGCTGCGACAGGCCGAGTTCGCGGGCGGCGCGGGAAAAGCTGCCGCTTTCCGCGGCGCGAACGAAGACGGCTAATTCCTGCCAACGGTCACTCATTTGTATCTCGAATATATGAAGTCCGAATTTACCATATACCTTTTCTCGGCAAATGAGCCAAATTCTCGCAGGACAAGACCAGCAACGGAGATTTTCCATGGCCCTGCAAGACCGCCTCGATGCCTTCAAATCCGACTTCGTATCCGGCCGCCTGGCGTTCAAGCCAAGCCAGGACCGGTTGGCCAGGATGAAACGCGCCACAGATGAACTGATCGAGAGCGGTCAGGCGCAGCGCGCCAAAAAGGCCGGCGACACGGCTCCGGAATTCACGCTGCTCGACCCCGACGGCAAGCCGGTGTCCTCGCGCGAATTGCTCGCCAGGGGACCGCTGGTGATTTCGTTCTATCGCGGCGTCTGGTGTCCGTATTGCAATCTCGAGCTACAGGCGCTGCAGGAAGCGCTGCCCGAGATCACCGCGCGCGGCGCCAGCCTGGTCGCGATCTCGCCGCAGACCGCGCCGAACAGCCGCAAGTCGCAGCGCGATAACAAGCTTGGCTTCCCGATTCTGAGCGACGTCAAAAGCGAGGTCGCCAACGCTTTTGGTATTCGCTTCGCGCTGCCGAATTATTTGGTCGAGGTCTACGCCGGCTTCGGCAACGATCTGACCAAGGTCAACGACGATCCGGCCTGGGTCCTGCCGATGCCCGCGCGTTACGTGATCGGCAAAGACGGCATCATCGCGTATTCGGAAGTAAATCCCGACTACACGCAACGGCCGGATCCGAGCGAATTGTTGCCGGTGCTCGATCGGTTGAGGGCGAGCAGGGCCGCCTGATCCGACCACCGGCGCGCTTCGGCGCGCCGGTTGCGTCCCCGTATCGTCAGACCGCTCGGGCATCCGCGGCGGCGCCGCGAGTTTTCGCGAGGTAGATCGCCGCCGCCACCGCGGCAACCAGCCCGGACAAGGAGCCGACGCCGAGCGCCCAGCGCGGGCCAAAATGGTCCGCGATCCAGCCGGCGATCGGGGAGCCGATCGGCGTGCCCCCGAAGATGATCGCCATCAGGATCGCGATGACGCGGCCACGCATCGCGGGCTCGGTCGACGTCTGCACCAGGGTGCTGGTTGTCGTGGTCAGGGTCTGCACACTGATGCCGATCACGAACAGCATGGCGCCGAACAGAAAATAGCTCGGCATCAGGGCTGCCGCCGTGCAACCGGCGGCGAACATCAGGGCGCCGACCAGCAGCACCGCAATGCTCGGCTTGGCCCGGGCCGCCGTCATCAAGGCGCCGGTCACCGAGCCCGCCGCCAGCATCGAGGTCAACAGCCCGTACTGGCCGGCGCCGGCGCCGAACACCTTTACCGCCATGGTCGAGATGAAGATCGTGAAATTGAGACCAAAAGTGCTGATCACGAACAGCATGAACAGGATCAGCTTGAGGTCGGATCGCCGCAGCACATAGCGGAAACCTTCCACAAAACTGCCGCGGGTGCGGACGGCGCGTTGGGTGGGCCGCAGCCGATGCGGGCGCAGCGCCACCAGCGAGCCCAGCACCGCGAGGAACGAAACCGCGTTGATCAGGAACACCCATCCGGAGCCGACGGCTGAAATCAACAGGCCCGCCAAGGCCGGGCCGAACATCCGCGCGGCGTTGAACGATGTCGAGTTCAATCCGACCGCGTTGGGCAGGTCGCGCTCCTCGACCAGTTCGGCAACGAAGGTCTGTCGCGCCGGCGCGTCGAACGCCGCCGCGCAGCCGAGCAGAAACGCGAAGATGTAGACATGCCACAACTTGACCAGCCCGGTGACGGTCAACAGGCCGAGCCCGAGCGCCAGCAGTCCCATCGCGACCTGGGTGCAGAATATCAGCTTGCGGCGATTAAAGTGGTCGGCGGCATAGCCGGTCAGCGGCAACATCAGCAGTTGCGGCCCGAACTGCAACCCCATCACGATGCCCATCGAGGTGGCGTTGCGATCGGTCAGTTCGGTCAGCACGATCCAGTCCTGCGCGGTGCGCTGCATCCAGGTGCCGATATTGGACACCAGCGCGCCGGCGGCCCAGATCCGGTAGTTCGGATTTCGCAGTGAGCGGAAGGTGCTTCTCAAAGCCGCGGCTCAGTTTTGCACGGGCGAATTACCGCCGTTGAAATCGGCCGAAATGGCGCGCGAGAAAAAACCCGATCAGCAGCATGCCGAGCCCAAGCGTGACGGCATCCGCGGTCGAGCGCAGATCGAATTCGCCGACGCGCAAGATCAGGAGATACGCCACCACCAGATTGACAAAACCCCAGACCAGGTTGACCGTCGACGACGACAGGCCTTCGCCGGACGGTTTGGCGAATGGGCTCTGGAACGGCCGGCCCATGGAGCCTGCCACGATGTGGGGAACGGCGTTGAGCAGGAACGCGCCGCCAAAGAACCAGGCGAGACTGTGCAACCAATCCATGTTCAGGCGCTCCTTTTGGCATTGATATCGTCGAGCAGGCCGAGCAATTGCTGCGTCGTGCCGGTCTCGCTCATCTTCGGGAAAATCCTGACCACGCTGTTGTCGTGGGCATCGGCATCGGTGTCGGTCATCGCGTCGGTCACCAGCACGACGTTAAAACCCAGTTCGTGCGCCTGCCGCGCGGTGGACTCGACGCCCGAGCTGGTGGCGACGCCGACGATCACCACCTGGGTGACGCCGGCCTGCCGCAGATGCGCTTCGAGACCGGTGTTGCTGAAGGCGCCGCGAGTCTGCTTGGTGACCAGGTGGTCGGTGGGCTGCCGATTCAACTCCGGAATCAATTCGGTCCAGCCGGCGGGCATCTGACCGAGCGAGAACGATCGTTCGGTGCGGCCGGGAGGGGCGCCATCGACATTGACCAGCACGACCGGCAGGCTGTGTCGGCGAAACGCCTCGGCCAGCGCGACGGCGTTGCGGATCACGCCGGCCATCGGATGCGCGGTCGGCATGCCGACGATTCCCTTTTGCAGGTCGATCACCACAAGGGCGGCTTTTGCATCGAGCGTGCTGATTGTCATTTACCAAACTCGCTCCGGTTCCGTTTTGTCATTCATCGACGATGCGGCCGAGCAGGCGCAGCGAAAGCGCCAGCTGCGCCTGTTCCTCCGCGGAAAGCTTGCTCTGGATGGCGCGCAGCAGCCAGTCCTGCCGCGCGGCGCGCCCGGTCCTGATCATGTCGCGGCAGGCCGGCGTCAGCGACAGGATGGTCTGCCGGCCGTCCCTGGCGTCAGGCGATCCCTTGACGAGACCGAGCGCCTCGAGGCCGGCGACCGTGGCGCCCATCGATTGCGGGCGCACGCCCTCCATCTTCGCCAGCGCGGTCACCGTGGTCGGCCCGTTCTGACCGAGGTGCCGCAGCACCGCGCTCTGCGACGGCGTCAGATCGCCGGCGGACGCCTGCTCGCGCAGCTTGCGCTTCAGTTTGCCGTTCAGCGCATGCAGTTCGGCGGCGAGGCTTGCGGCGTCGACGGTTTTGTTTGCTGGCTTGCGCCGGTTCATGGCCGGGGGTGTAGCCGATACGAAGCCAAACTACAAAGGCAAACTTCATATCAAGTTTTCGTCATCACCGCCGTTCCGCGCTCCGGATCGGCGAAGGAGCGGGGACACCGGGCAAAAAAGCGGCCCCGAGGCGGGGCCGCTTTCTCCGAGACGCGAGGCGAGGTGAGCTACTCCGCGGCCGGTTCAGCCTCGAAAGCGGCCTGTTCGATGACGTCGGGCATTTTGGCGACTGACATCAGCGAACGCGCGACCTGATTGAGCAACTGGTCGGCATTCTCTTCTTCCGCCAGCGACTTCGAGAGCAGCGCGACGACGGCGGTGTGACGCAATTGCTGCGCCAGATTGCGGGCGGTGGTGTAACCCGAGATTTCGTAATGTTCGACCCGCTGGGCCGCGCCGATCAGGGCAAGGTCCGATGCCGCGTCGTCATTGTCGGCATTTTCCGTCACGACTTCCTGGCCTTCCTCGACGATGCCCTGCATTCCCTTGCAGACTTTGGCGCGAGGGGTTTTGCCAAGCAATTCGAAGCACTGGTCGAGACGCTCGACCTGGGCTTCGGTCTCCGCGAGATGGACTTCGAACAGTTCCCGCAGCTGGTCGTAGCGCGCGGCTTCCGCCATCTTGGGCAAAGCCTTGGTCAGTTGCTTTTCGGCATGCATGATATCGCGCAATTGATCGATCAGCAGCTCGTCGAGCGCCGTCGGGGCATCCGGCGGCGAGCTCTCGGTGACGATCGAAGGCGCCCCGGTCGCATCGGTATTCGCAAGCGCCGGCGACGCCGTGAAGACCCAATCGTCGCCCTGCATTCCAGGGGCCGCGGGTGTCGATCTCGCCATAGTCGCCGGTTCCGGTCGAATCGTTGAAGAACTGGCTCACCAGCCCGGGCGTCGGCGCGATACGGCCGATGCTGAAGGACGGCTTGCCCATGCTTTCGAGCGCGAGCGAGAACGCCTTCATATGGGTAATTTCGCGCGTCATCAGGAACTGCAGGGCGTCCTTGGTGCCGGCGTCGTCGCAGAAATTGATCAGCCGCTCGTAGACGATCTTGGCGCGGGCTTCGGCGGCGATGTTGCTGCGGAGATCGACATCGAGTTCCCCGGTAATCTTGAGATAGTCGGCGGTCCAGGCGTTGCCCTGTGAATTGAACAGATTGACGCCGCCGCCGCCGGCAATGGCGATCAAGGGATCGGCTTCGGCCGCCTCGCGATCGAACTTCGACGGCTTCAGATGCAACCGTGCCAGGGAACCGACAACCTCGAGATGGCTGAGCTCTTCGGTGCCGATATCCATCAGCAGATCCTTGCGGTCCGGATCTTCGCAATTGAGCCCCTGTATGGAATATTGCATCGCCGCGGCGAGTTCGCCATTGGCGCCGCCGAATTGTTCCAGCAACATATTGCCGAAACGGGGATCGGGTTCGTCGACACGTACAGTGAACATGAGCTTCTTGACGTGATGGTACATAGGAACGCCTCGTTGTGATCGGAGTGATGTGGGTCCAACCGGAGCGAGGCTCGAACGTTCCTATGAATTCGCTGGTTCTTTGCAGCCGCGGCGAAGTGGCCTATCCCATCATTCTGTAGATGATGCTCAGCGCCGCATTGCCGATACAAAACGCGATCACCATGCATACGATGGTCTCGGAGCGATTGAACGCGGGAGGCATCGCCTCGCGCGCTCTGTCGGTCTCCGGACATTCGGTCCGTCCGTTCTTTCCAATCTTGCGCGATATCACCCGGGTATCTCCGTGCTGCGGAACCGGGAAACCAAACCGGCTTCGGACGATTTGTTCCGCGCTCGCGTTTCGGCGGTTCGTTGCCATGTGATTTGGAGCGATGGCGATGAACGCGGAAACAGACGGGCAAAATCTTGCTGATCGTGCTTGCCATCGGCATCGCCGCCCTGATCGGATTCGCGGCGTTCGCGATCCACTTGTGATCCGGCTTTAACGCGAAACTTCACTTGGTGCGGTGCAGTTGCCTTGCGATTCGGCGTATCAGCCGGGCCACGATCTGGGCGGCGTCCGACGGCGGATGGTGCGAACTCAGCGACATCCAGGTGGTCTGCAGGATCCTGGGCCGCGCGATCGGGATCGAACATAGCTCGCCGGCGTCGATCTCGCGCGCGTAGACGTGCCGCGGCGAGATGGTGGCGAGGCCCGACGCCATCATCACGTCGCGGATCAAGGGCGTCGATCCGCCCTCGAAGCGGATGTCGAGCTCGAAATGCTGCGCGGCGGCAAGCCCGGTCAGCATGCTGGTCAGGCTGTTCGGGCGCACCGGCAGCGCCAGCGGAATCTCGGCCAGCGCGCGCACCGCAAGCTCGCGCTTGCGCGCTATCGGGTGATCGTGCCGCGTGATCAGATACACGTCGGCACGCGCCAGCGGTTCCGCGTTGGTGACGCGGCCGCGCCGGTAGCGATTATAGATCGCGAGTTCGACGCGGCCGGCGGCCAGCCACTCCTCGACCTGGCCGCTATAGCCTTCCAGCGCGCGCAAGCGAATCAGCGGATAATGGCTGCGAAGCTCCGCGGCGAGCGCTGCGATCAGGCCCCGCGAGGCCACCGGCACCACGCCCAGCGTGACCTCGCCGTGCGGTTCGGCGCGCTCGCTCCTGGCCGACTCCACCCAGGCGGCGGCGTCGGTGACCAGCGCGCGGGCGCGCGGCAGCATCCGCTCGCCGAGTTCGGTCAGCACCACGCCGCGCCCGGTACGGTGGAACAGCCGCGCCCCGATACCGCGCTCCAGCGCCGACAATTGACGGCTCAACGCCGACTGTGCCACGCCGACGATCGCCGCGGTCCGCGCGTAGCTGCCATTGTCCGCTACCTCGACAAAGGTTTTTAGTTGTCTGATGTCCATGGCCCGACCCGTGACGGATATGCCGATCCGGTAATTCTGATTTATCTGATATGAGCATACCGCATAGCGGGGCCGGGCGATAGGATCGCGCCATGATCGGCGCAACCGTTTCCGCCCCTGACCCGACCGGCCCGCTGGCGGGCCTGCGCGTGCTCGACATCTCGACCGTGATCGCGGGGCCGTTCGCCGCGACCATGCTGGCCGACCTCGGCGCCGAAGTGCTCAAGGTCGAAATGCCCGACAGTGGTGACGCGCTGCGGCGGCTGGCCCCGCACAAGGACGGCGTGCCGCTGTGGTGGAAGGTCACCAACCGCAACAAGCAAGGCATCACGCTCGACCTGCGCAAGCCGGAGGGCAGGGCGCTGCTCGGCCGCCTGGTCGAAAAGCATGACGTGCTGGTGGAGAATTTTCGCACCGGCACGCTCGACGGCTGGGGCATCACCCGGGCCTGGCTGCAAGCGATCAATCCGCGGCTGACCATCCTGCGCGTCACGGGTTTTGGCCAGACCGGACCCTATCGCGGCAATCCCGGCTTTGCCCGGGTATTCGAGGCGATGAGCGGCTTTACCCGGATGTGCGGCGAGGAGGGCGGCACGCCTTTACATCTTGGTTATCCGATTTCTGATCCGATCGGCGGGCTGTTCGGCGCCATCGGCGTGCTCGCCGAACTCTACCGGATCAAGGACGATCCAGACGCGCGCGGCCAGGAGATCGATTGCGCGGTGTCGGAAGCGATGATGCGCACGCTGGAATTCCTCGCCATCGAATTCGACCAGCTCGGCATCGTGCGCACCGCGAGCGGCAATCGCAGCCAGTATGCCGCGCCCGGCAACATCTACGCGACGTCGGACGGCAAATGGGCCTCGATCGCGGCATCGACCCAGAGCATCTTCGAGCGGTTCTGCATGGCGCTCGAACTGGAGTACCTGATCGCCGATCCCCGCTTCATCGACAATCCCTCGCGGGTGAAGAATTTTCAGGCGATCGACGCCATCGTCAGCGCCGCGATCGCGCGCCTGACGCTGCAAGAGCTGCGCGAGCGCATGCATGCGCACGAGGTCGGCTTCTCGCCGATCTACGATGCGTCGGATGTGTTTTCCGATCCGCATTTTATCGCCCGCGAGGCGATCGTCACCGTGCCGGACGAGGAGCTCGGCGACGTTCGCATGCAGGGCGTGGTGCCCCGGTTTTCCGAGACGCCGGTCTCGGTGCGCAACGCCGGCCCGTCGCTCGGCCAGCATAATGAGCAGGCCTATGGCGCGCTTGGGCTGTCGCGGGAGGACATCGAGCGGTTGCGCGCCGCCGGCGTGATATGAGCGGAGGTGCGGCATGCGGCGTCTGTTGATTGCGATCACCGTGGCGCTGCTGGCCAGCGCCGACGCGCAGGCCGGGGAAATCACCCGCATCCTGGTCGGCTTTCCGCCGGGGCAGGCGACCGACACGGTGGCGCGGCTGATCGCCGATCGCCTGGCGCCCGCGCTCGGTGAAACCGTGATCGTCGAAAACCGGCCGGGGCAGGGCGGCAGCATCGCGCTCGCCTCGCTGTCGCAATCGCCGGCGGACGGCCGCACCATGGTGCTGGCGCCGCTCGCCTCGCTGGTGGTCAATCCGCATATGTACAAGACCACCGGCTACGACACCTTCAGGGATCTCGCGCCGGTGGCGCTGGTCGCCGACCTGCCTCTGCTGCTGGTGGTCAACCCCTCGGTGCCGGTCAAGACCGTGGCGGAGCTGGTCGCCTATGCCAAGGCCAATCCCGACAAATTGTCGAACCCGTCGTCCGGCAACGGCACGCTGTCGCATCTCGGCATGGAGGTGTTCAAGCAGAGCGCCGGCATCAGTATCCTGCACGTGCCCTATCGCGGCAGCCCGCCCGCGATGGCCGACCTGATGGGCGGCGTCGTCAATGTCGCGATGGATACGGTCGCGGTGACCGAGCCGTTCATCCGCGCCGGCAAGATGCGCCTGATCGCCAGCGCCTATTCGAAACGGGTTGCTTCATTCCCGGATACGCCGACGGTGGCGGAAGAAGGTTTTCCGCAGGTCGATCTCTCGGCGTGGCTCGGCATCGTGGTGGCGTCCGCCACGCCGAAAGAACGAATCGATCGCCTCGGCGCCGCGCTCATCACGATCGCGCAGTCGCCCGAGATCGCCGAGAAATTCTCCGCCTTGGGCGCGTTGCCGCGCGCCAAGGGGCCAGAGGAGTTCGGCGAGTTTCTCAAAAGCGAGGACGCCCGCTGGGGCGCTATCGTCAAGAAGTCCGGCGTCCATATCGAATAGCGATATCGTTCACGGATTTGCCCCGGCCAGATGCTTCCCCGCGATGTAGCCGAAAGTCAGCGCCGGGCCGAGCGTGATGCCGGCGCCGGGATAGTTGCCGCCCATGATGCTCGCCATGTCGTTGCCGGCGGCATAGAGGCCGGCGATCGGGTGGCCGTCGGCGTCGAGCACACGGGCGTTGGCATCGGTCTTGATGCCGGCATAGGTGCCGAGATCGCCGATCACCATCTTGATGGCGTAGAACGGCCCGTCCTGGATCGGCGCGATGCAGGGGTTGGGGCCGTGCAGCGCATCGCCCTGATAGCGATTGTACGCCCGCGAGCCCTTGCCGAAGGCGGGATCGCGGCCCTCGGCGGCTTCGCGGTTGAATTGCGCGACGGTGGCCTCGAACGCTTTGGCGTCGATGCCGGCTTGGCCCGCCAGTTCAGCCAGCGTCGCGCCGCGCAGGAGATAGCCGGTGCGCAGATGATGGCCGAGCGGCATCGGAAACGGCGGCACGCAGCCGAGGCCGTATTTGCGCAACGACCTGTGATCGGTGACCAGGAACGCGCTGATCTCCTCGCCGGGCTTTGCCGCCTTCACCATGTCCTGCACGAAGTCGTGGTAGGAATTGCCTTCATTGGCAAAGCGCACGCCGTCCCGCGTCACCGCGATCACGCCCGGCTTGGCGCGGTCGATGAAATGCGGCATCACGCCTCGGCTGCCGTCCTTGCGCGTGGTGACCGACACCGGCACCCACGCCGCCGCGTTCGGCAACGCATCCTCGACGCGGCCACCGACGGCTTCCGCCAGCCGCAGGCCGTCGCCGGTATTGCCGGTCGGTCCGGGCGACCAATGCTCGGTTCCAGTCGGCGCATGCGGGAACATCGCCTTGCGCCTTGCAACGTCGTGCGGAAAACCGCCGCACGCCAGCACCACGCCGCGCTTCGCGGTGACGCGAATCCGGCGTCCGTCGCGCTCGACAATGGCGCCGCGCACCGCGCCGTCCTCGACGATCAGTTCGCGCACCGGCGACGACAGCCATAGCGGTATCTTGAGGTCGAACGACGATTTGGCCAGCCGTCCCGCCAGCGCGTTGCCGTTGGTCAGCGTCATGCCACGCCCGTTGCGCCTGACATCCATGAAATGTTTTGCCAGGCGTTTTGCCACATAGACCGCCGACGTCAGCGACTTGGTCGCGCGCATAAAATGGATGATCTCCTTGCCGGAGCCGAGCATCATGCCGAACACCGTGAGTTCCGGCAGCGGCGCGCCGAGATCCTTGATGTGTTCGCCGAGCTCGTGGCCGTCGAACGGCCGCGTCACCATCGAACGGCCACCCTGGGTGCCACCGGGTGCCTCGGCGTGATAGTCCGGAAAAGTCAGCGGCATGTCGAAGCGCAGCGCGGTCGACGAAGTGAAGAAATCCACCGCCTCCGGACCGTTGCTCAGGAACGCATCGACCCGTGCGGCATCAAAACTGTTGCCGGCTTCGTGGCGCAGATAGGTTCGCGCCTCGTCCTGCGTCTCGCTGATGCCCCAGGCCCGCGCCAGCGCGGTGCCGGGAATCCACAGCCAGCCGCCGGAACGCGCCGTGGTGCCGCCGAAGCGCGGCTCCTTCTCGACGATCAGGACGTTGAGGCCGCGATGAGCGGCGGTGACCGCGGCCGACATGCCGGCGCAGCCGGAGCCCACCACCAGCGCGTCGCATTCGTAGGTGTCTTGTTGTTCGCCGTTTGCCACCGCCGCAAAATCCTACTTCTTGAGCAGCGGGCATTTGGATTCGGAAACCGGCCGGTAGGCGTCCTCGCCCTTCACCGTCTTGACGATCTCGAGATAATCCCACGGCTCCTTCGAACTCCGATGGCTTCTTCACCTTGGCGAGGTACATGTCGCGGATCACGCGGCCGTCCTCGCGCAGCCGGCCGCCATGGACGAACACGTCGTCGATCGGCAGCTCGCGCATTTTTTCCATCACCTTCAGGGAATCGTCTGACCCGGCCGCCTTGATGGCTTTCAGATAGTGCAGCACCGATCCGTAGACGCCGGTGTGGATCATGGTCGGCATCATGCCGGTCTTGGCAAAGAACTTCTTCGACCAGGCGCGGGTGTTGTCGTCCATGTTCCAGTACGACGCCGTCGTCATGTAGGTGCCTTGCGCGGCCTCGAGTCCGATCGCGTGCACGTCGGTGTCGAACATCAACAGCCCGACCAGTTTTTGGCCGCCCTTGACGAGGCCGAACTCGCCGGCCTGCTTGATCGAATTGTCGGTGTCCTGCCCGGCATTGGCGAAAGCGACGACGTCGGCCTTGGAGCCCTGTGCCTGCAAGGCAAACGACGAGAAGTCCGCGGTATTGGTCGGATGCTTGACGCCGCCGAGCACGGTGCCGCCGAGTTCCTTGATGAACCGGGTGGCGTCCTTTTCCAGTTGCTGGCCGAAGGCGTAGTCCGCGGTGATAAAATACCAGGATTTTCCGCCTTCCTTGATCACGGCGGACGCTGTCACCTTGGACAGCGCATAGGTGTCGTAGGCGAATTGCACGGTGTTCGGGCTGCAGAGCTCATCGGTCAGCGAGCTCGCGCCGGGACCGGACAATAGCGCGATCTTGTTGCGCTCGCGCACCATGTTGTGGACCGCGATCGCGATGCCTGAATTGGGGATGTCGGCCACCGCATCGACCTTGCCGTTGTCGAACCATTCCCGCGCGATCTGGACGCCGACATCGGCTTTCATCTGGTGATCGGCGCTGATGATCTCGATCGGCTTGCCGAGCACCGTGGGGCCGAATTCCTCCACCGCCATTTGGGCCGCGACCACCGAGCCCGGTCCGCTGTTGTCGCGGCCCCAGCTCGACAGGTCGGTCAGCACCCCGATCCGCACCACATCGTCGGAAATCTGCGCGGATGCCGCTTGCGACATCGCAACGAGGATGGCGCAGGCCAAGGCGTAAATTCTCACGGTCGTTTCTCCCCTGATTTTTGTCCGTTTATAGACAGATCGGGCGGCACCGCAATGCTGCTGCCCGCATGGTAGCCCTTGCGTTGGCCCGCCATCGGCGGCACTCTTTCGGGTGCGGCGCGGCTGGCCGCCAACTTAAAAACAGGTGTCCAGAGGAACGTCCATGGCGGCCACGCGGATCGACTGCGACATCCATCCGGCGGTGGGCGGAACGCGCACCACGTTGCTGCCCTATCTCGACGACCACTGGAAAGAGCAGGTGGTGAGCCGGGCGATCGACGGGCTCGATCTCAACTCCTATCCGGTCAACATGCCGCTGTCCGGCCGTGCCGACTGGCGCCCGGCGCAGGGCAAGCCCGGCAGCGACCTCGCGATGGTGCAGCGCGGCGCGTTTGACCAGCTCGGCGCGTCGCATGCGATCTGCAATGTGCTGTACGGTGCGCAGGCGGTGTTCGATCCCTATATGGCGGCCGCCTTCTGCAAGGCGATCAACGACTGGATCGCGGCCGAATGGCTGTCCAAGGACGATCGGCTGCGCGCCTCGATCGTGATCCCGCTGCAGGCGCCGGATCTCGCGATCGAGGAAATCGAGCGCCGCGCCTCCGACAACCGTTTTGTTTCCGTGCTGGTGCTGGCGCAGGGCGAGAATCTGTTGGGCCGCCGGCATTACTGGCCGGTGTGGCAGGCCGCCGAGAAACACAAGCTGCCGGTCGCGATCCATGCCGGCAGCCAGTATCGCAGCGCGCCCGGCTCGATCGGCTGGCCGTCCTATCGCTACGAATATTACATGGCGGAAGCGCAGGCGTTCCAGGCCCAGGTGCTCAGCCTGGTCTATGAGGGCGTGTTCGGAAAATTCCCGGGGCTGAAGGTGGTGCTGATGGAGTCCGGCGTGAGCTGGCTGCCGGCCTTCATGTGGCGCGCCAACAAGACCTGGCGCGGCGTCCGGGTCGAGGTGCCCTGGGTCGAGCGCGAGCCGGCCGCGATCATCCGCGACCACATCCGCGTCACCATGCAGCCGTTCGATGCGCCGCCTGATGCCAAGGGCGTCGAAGACGTGATCGACCAGATCGGCTCCGACAAGATGTTCCTGTTCGCGTCCGATTATCCGCACTGGCAGTTCGACGGCGACGACGCGATACCGCCGCATCTGCCCGCCAGTATCGTGTCGCGTATGTGTGCCGACAACCCGCTTGAAACCTTTCCGCGGCTGAAGCTCGCCGCGTAAACAGCATGATCCGGAAAAGTGGGAACCGGTTTTCCGACAAGATCATGCTCAAACATAAAGTCTGAAGGAGGATCGCATGAGTGATGTCATCGACCGCCCCATGCTGGACAAGGAAGCGTCAGCCAAGAGCCGGCTACGGATCATCGATTGCGACGTGCATCCGAGCATCCACCAGCAAAGCGATCTGTTTCCGTTCATGGAAAAGCGCTGGCAGGAGCATCTCAAAACCTATGGCGGCCATCTGCGCACGCCCTATATGGGCACCACGCCGTATCCGCGCTCGTCGCCGCTGATCGCGCGCCGCGACGCCTGGCCGCCGACCGGCGGCCCGCCCGGATCCGATCTCGACTTCATGCGTAAGCAGCATCTCGATCCCAACGACGTCGAGTTCGGCATCCTGCAGGTGCTCGACCATTTTATCTTTTCGCAACAAAATCTCGAATTCGGCGCCGCGATCCAGCGCGCCATCAACGACTGGCAGCTGGCGTTCTGGGCCCATCGTGAGCCGCGCCTGAAAGCCTCGATCGTGGCCGGGCAGGACGACACCGCGCTCGCCATCGCCGAGATCGATCGCTGCGCCAGGATCGGCGAGTATCTGCAGATCAACGTCTCGCCGCGCGCCAACGAGCCGCTTGGCCGCCGCCGCTACTGGCCGATCTACGCCCGCGCCCAGGAACTCGGCCTGCCGCTCGGCATCCACGTCGGCGGCTATGGCGGACATGCGCCGACCGGCGGCGGCTGGCCGTCTTATTATTGCGAGGAGCACCAGAGCAATGCCCACACGGTCGCGGCGCAACTGTCGAGCCTTGTTATCGAAGGCATTCCCGAGCGGTTTCCAAAGCTCAAGATCGTGTTCATCGAAGGAGGTTTTGGCTGGATCGCCTCGACGATGTGGCGGATGGACCAGCATTTTGAAAGATTCCGCTCCGAAGTGCCGCACTTGAAACGCCGGCCGTCGGAATATGTGAAAGAGCATTTCTGGTTCACCACCCAGCCGATCGACGAGCCGGACGAGGCCAAACATCTGCGCCAGCTGATCGAATGGGTCGGCGTCGACCGGCTGCTGTTCTCGTCGGACTATCCGCATTGGGATTTTGATGATCCGCGCTATGCCTTCAAGACGCCGCTGACCGAGACCGAGCGTTCTAAAATCTTCAGCGGCAATGCCCGCGCGCTCTACAAGCTCTGAGAAGACTTAGGTCCCCATGACCCGTCACATTGTCGCCCGCACGTCAGACATCCCGCTTGGCGGCAACAAGGTGTTCGGCATTGAGGGCCGCGACATCGTCGTGTTCCACGTCAATGGCGAGTTCTTCGCGCTGCTCAATCGCTGCCCGCATGAAGGCGCGCCGCTGGAAAAGGCCGCCTGCGTGGCGCGGCTGACCTCGCCGGAGCCGGGCGTCTACCACCGCGACCGGGTCGGCGAGCTGTTGCGCTGCCCCTGGCACGGCTGGGAATTCGACATGCGCAACGGCCAGTCCTGGTTCGATCCCAAGCGGTTCAAGGTCCGCTCGTTCCCGGTCGCGGTCGAAAAGGGCGAGGAACTTGCTGAAGATATGGCCAAAGGCCCCTATGTGGCCGAAACCTTTCCCGTCCACATCGAGGACAGCTACGTCATCGTGGAGACGTGAGTTTTGGGCGGCTCGCCAACGGTCATCGGCATGTTATAAGCACGCCCGATATTTCCAGGATTTTCCAGCACAGGGTCAGGCGGATGTCGAAGCAGGCGATGCGTGAGGAGGCCGAGCGGCTGATCCGCGAAACCATGGCGAAAAAGAATATCGTCGTGAAGCAGGGCAACACAAGGATCGAGGCGGTATGCGGCAAATGCGGCGCGCCGAACCGGGTGCAGGCCGAAAAGGGCGCCACCCGCGTCAAATTCGCCTGCAAGGAATGCGGGCACAAGCAAGAGACGCTGTAGCGCCTCGCTCCGGACGCGGTGCAGCGTGCTTACGCTGCTCCGCAGAGCCGGGACCTACCCGCGTGGGTGGACCCCGGATCGGCAGCGCACCGCGCTGCAACGGCAGCGCGCTGCGCAGCATCCGGGGAACGTGACAAGCGCCCAGTACCGAGCGCTATTTGCCCTCGGTCTCAACCTTGCGCTTTTCATCCTCGTTCATTTTCTTGATGACGGGATCCCGGCTGACTTCGCCGGTCGTCTGGGTCGCGGTGGCCGGCGGGTTATTATTGGGAATGGATGTTTGCCCGGTCGGCACCGCTGCCGGCCGGGTCGCCGTGGTGCTCGGCGTGGAATTATTCTGCGCCAGGGCCTGATGGGCGTTCAAAAAAACGGCGCCCGACAGCAGCAATGCCGCGAGCGCCAAGGGAGTGATGGTGCGAGTGATAGTGCGAGTGATGGTGGGTTTCGTGTTCATCGATCCGCTCCTGTCAGATCAATGAGAACGACACCCGTGGTCTAACGTTCCACCTCACGCCTCCAGTTGCTTGCCGATCGGCAGAGTGCGGATGCGCTTGCCGGTCGCCGCGAAGATGGCGTTGATCAAGGCCGGCGCGAACGGCGGCACGCCCGGTTCGCCGACGCCGCTCGGCGGCGTATCAGGGCCCGGCGGCACGATATGGACGTTGGTGACAAGCGGGGCTTCGTCCATCCGGATCACCGGGAAACCGTCAAAGTTGTTCTGCTGCACCTTGCCGTCCTTGAAGGAAATCTCGCCGTATTTGGCGAGACTTAGCCCCATGATCGCAGCGCCTTCGATTTGCGACTGGATGCGTTCCGGGTTGACATAGGTGCCGCAATCGATCGCGGTATCGACCTGGTGGACGGTGAGCGCGCCTTTCTCGCCGACGGATACCTCGACGATGGTGGCAATGTAACTGACAAAACTGCGGTGCGCGGCAATGCCGAGCCCGTGGCCTTTCGGCACGCTTCGTCCCCAATTGCCCTTGTCAGCGACCACCTCGACCACCTTGCGCAAGCGCGCGGTATCGATCGGATAACTTTCATAGGGCTCGCCGTAGTTCCACAAATCCTTCACCGAGGACAGATCGACGATCCTCGGCGAGCCGATCAGCTCGAGCAGCATATCCTTCTGATCACGGCCGGTGGCGCTGGCGAGTTCGCCCACCATCGATTGCACCGCGAAGGCGCGCGGGATGTTCGACACCGAGCGGAACCAGCCGATCCTGGTATGGGCGGCGATTTCCGGATTCTCGCATTGCACGTTGGCGATCTCGAACGGCATGTCGACCAGACCCATGCCGAGTTCAATGCCGATCTCGTGCGTCGTGCCGGCGGCGAAGGTCGAGCCGATGCTGGGCGCGACGCTGCGGTGGCGCCAGGCCACCACCTTGTTGTTGCTGTCGAGGCCGGCTTCGATCCGTTCCACCGAGACCGTATGCAGGAAGTCGTGATGCAGGTCGTCCTCACGCGTCCACTGCACTTTGACCGGCACGCCGAGCTCCTTGGAGAGCAGGGCGGCTTCCAGGGCAAAATCGCACTTCGATTTGCGCCCAAAACCGCCGCCGAGCAGCGTGACATTGACGGTCACGCTGTCCTCGGGGATGCCAAGCGTCTTGGCGACGTCTTCGCGGGTGCCACCGGGGCTCTGCACCGGCGCCCAGATTTCGGCCTTGCCGTCCTTGACGTTGGCGACCGCGACCGGCGGCTCCATGCTGGCATGGGCAAGGTGCGGCAGATAATACTCGCCCGTGATCACCTTGGCCGCGCCCTTCAGCGCGGCATCAACGTCGCCTTCCTTGCGTACGACGAGTCCCGGCTTGCGCGCGGCTTCCTCGAGTTCGGTGCGGTAGGCGACCGAGTCATATTTGGCGTTGGCGCCGTCGTCCCAGACGATCTTCAACGCGTCGCGGCCCTTGATCGCGGCGCCGGTATTGCGCGCGATCACGGCGACGCCGCCGAGTGGCTGGAATTTTGAAGGCCACGGCCATCCCTTGACTTCCATCACCTTCTCGACGCCGGAGACTTTCAGTGCCTCGGCTGAATCGAACGACACCACCTTGCCGCCGGTCACCGGCGGCCGCGCGATCACGGCATATTTCATCCCGGGCAGCCGCGTATCGATGCCGTAATGGGCGGTGCCGACCGTGATGTCGCGAAGGTCGACGATGCTGATTTCGCCCTTGCCGAGATAACGGAAGTCTTTTGCGTCCTTCAGTTTCAGGCTGTTGACGTCGGGCACGGCTTCCTTGGCTGCATCGGCGGCGAGGTCGCCGAAACCGAGACGCTTGCCGCTACTGGCGTGAACCACCTCGTGGTTGACGGCCTTGACCTCGGTCACCGGCACGTTCCAGCGCTTGGCGGCCGCCTGCTCCAGCATCGCGCGCGCGGCCGCGCCGATCTGCCGCATCGGGATCAAATAATGCCGCGTGCTGCGCGAGCCGTCGGTATCCTGATTGCCGAATTTTACCTCGTCGCCATGCGCCTGCTGCACTTTTACCCGCGACCAGTCGGCTTCCATCTCTTCCGCCACGATCATCGGCAGGCTGGTGCGGACGCCGGTTCCCATTTCGGAGCGGTGCGCGATGATGGTCACGATTCCGTCCGGCGCGATCGCGACGAACACCTTCGGATCGACCACCACCCCGTGCGGCATCTTGCCGGCGCCGGTCTGATAGGCCGCGAAGGCCTGACGTGAGGTGATGGGCGCGGCCAGTACCAGGCCGCCGGTGATGCCAAGACCCTTGAGGATGCTGCGGCGGGAGATCTTCTCGACCTTGACGCGCTGCTGCGAGCCGCGGAGCTGTTCGGGATTTGTGAAAATGTTCATGATCACACCCCCGTCGATGCGAGGTGGACGGCGTTTTCGATGCGCTGGTAACAGCCGCAGCGGCAGATGTTGCCCGCCATCGCCTCGCGGATCTGGTCGTGGCTGGGTTTGGGATTTTCCGCGAGTAGCGCCGCGGCCTGCATGATCTGGCCGGCCTGACAGTAGCCGCATTGCGGCACGTTGACCTGGCGCCAGGCCTTCTGAACCGCGTGATCGCCGGTGGGGTGAAGGCCTTCGATCGTCGTGACTTCGCGACCGACGACATCGGAAACCGAGGTGATACAGGCGCGCACCGCCTGCTTGTCGACAATCACGGTGCAGGCGCCGCAAAGGGCCTGGCCGCAACCGAATTTGGTGCCTGTCAATCCTTCTTCGTCACGGAGAAACCAGAGCAGCGGAAGATCCGGGTCGCCGTCCCAGCTGCGTTCCTGGCCGTTAATCTTCACCTTGATCATGATCGTTCCTCGCTCTTCATAAGCTGTTGATGTCTATCCGGCGCGAGCAAGAACATGTTTCTTTGGCGCTCCCGGCCGTTGTTCAAAATCCCTCGTCCTATCGGCCCGCTTCCAGAGCGGCGATGCAACGAGCGACTGCAGACGTCACTCTACGATCTCGGATTTTTCCGTACTGGGTCGTCGTCCTCCCGCTTTAGTTGTTCTGCGTCCGATTCATCCGGACGGTTGGATGTCGTGACGCTACCAGAAAGTAGCGGCGAGTCGAGTTCGTAAAATAACGTCAGCTCTTCTTCGACAGAATCCGCGTTCGGTCAGTGTTCCTTACGCAGTGGGAAAGAGAAAAATCTTTCGAAAAGTTGCCTCGCGAAAGCAATGAGCAATTCCGAATGGCATTTGTTTGTCGGTTCGCGATAACGCGGCGCACAAACGTTGAAAAACCCACGCTGAATGATGCGCGATGTTCGGAAGATCGATCGCGCCCACGTCGGAGTGGGAATTGTGGGCAAGGATACGATTTAGAAATACCCGTGTGGGTTGCTGCCCTCTTTTCGGCCCAGTTGCGGCGCTCAACTTGCACCCAAGTCCGGGGCAAGGGCATGTCAACACCAGTCGAGCATTTCGTCGCGGAGTTTGAGACGGTGTCGCGTTGCCCGGACCCAATACGACGCGCGCTATTGTTGAGTGCGCTCGCGACCGGTGCATGCCTCGCAACCGCCTCGGCTGCCGCCGATGACGATGCGCCCGGCAGCGACGAACGGCCGCAGAAGGGCGACCTGCTCGTCGTTTCCGAAGGCGATCGCGCCGGTGAGATCATCAAGCCCGGCGATCTGCAGCCGGGCGGTCCGCCGCTGCGGGCCTGGCCGAAGGACCCCAAAGCCTCGGTGATCCGCAAGGGCTCGCGGCTCAACGAGGTCCTCGTCATAAAACTCGATCCCGCCGAACTCGACGAGGGGACGCGCGCCCGCGCGGCCGACGGTATCGTCGCCTATTCGGCGATTTGCGCCCATGCCGGCTGCCCCGTCACCGCCTGGGTGAAGCAGGACGGCGGCGACAAGGACGTTTTTAAATGTGTTTGCCACAATTCCGAATATGACCCGCGGCAAGGCGCGGAAGTGGTGTTCGGTCCGGCGCCGCGGCGTCTTGCGGCGCTTCCGCTGGTAATCGCCGACGGTTCACTCACCGTGGCGGCACCCTTTGTCGGAAAGGTAGGTGCGCAGCAGGCAGGATGACGGTGGCGCCGTCGCAATTGAAGTTTTCCAAACAATCAAAAAAGCAGCAATTGGGTGAAGAGGAACAAAAACAGGCAAAAACCAAAAACAGGGAGGTAACGTCCATGACCAGGAAGCAAGCGCTATTGTCGAGCTTTGTCGCGTTCACTTGCCTACTCTCAACCGCCGCCATCGCCGGCCCGATCGAAAACTACAGCCCGGTGACCGATGCCCGTCTGCAGAACCCCGAACCCGGCAACTGGATGCTGTATCGCCGGACCTATGACGGGCAGGGCTATAGCCCGCTCGATCAGATCAACACCACGAATGTCAAGAACCTGACACCGGTGTGGACCTTCTCCACCGGCGTGAACGAGGGACACGAGGCTCCGCCGATCGTCAATAATGGCGTGATGTTCGTCGCGACCCCGATGGGGCAGGTGATCGCGCTCAACGCCAAGACCGGCGACGAGTACTGGCGCTACAAACGCCAGCTCCCCGACGATCTCTTTCAATTGCATCCGACCAGCCGCGGCGTCGGGCTGTGGCAGGACAAGCTGTATCTGGCGACGACCGACGATCACGTCGTGGCACTCGATGCCAAAACCGGCAAGGTGGTGTGGGACAAGAAGGTCCAGGACTACAAGAAGGGCCAGTACATGACCCTGATGCCGATGGTGGTCGACGGCAAGGTCATGGTCGGCGGTTCCGGCGGGGAGTTCGGCGTTCGCGGCTATGTCGTCGCGTTCGACGCCAATGACGGCAAGGAATTGTGGCGGACCTTTACGATCCCCGGCGAAGGCGAGCCCGGCCATGACACCTGGAGCGGCGACGACTGGAAAACCGGCGGCGCTCCCGCCTGGATGACCGGGACTTACGACAAGGACAGCAGGACGATTTACTGGGGCACCGGCAACGCCGCGCCCTGGCCCGGCGCCAATCACCCCGGCGACAATCTCTACACCAGCTCGGTGCTCGGGCTCGATCCCGACACCGGCAAGATCAAGGCCTTTCACCAGTATCATCAGAACGATTCATGGGACTGGGACGAGGTCGACGCGCCGATGCTGGTCGACCTGCAACGGGACGGCCGCTCCTTCAAGAGCCTGATCCATCCCGGACGCGATGCGATCTTCTGGGTGCTGGAGCGTCAGCCCGAACGGATCAATTACGTCGCCGGCTGGCCCTTCGTCCATACCGATGTCTGGAAGGGCATCGAGGCCGAGACCGGCAGGCCGATCGTCGATCCCGACCACAAGCCGACGCTCGGCAAGCGGGTCGAGTTCTGTCCGTCGCTGTGGGGCGGCAAGGACTGGCCGTCGGCGGCCTATAGCCAGAAGACCGGATTGGTCTACGTGCCCGCCAACGAAAATTTCTGCGGCGGTTTTACCGGCGAGAAGGTGCCGCTGGTCCCCGGCCAGTTGTGGCTGGGCACCAAACCGGAAGATATCGGCCTGTCGGTGCGTCCGGGCGCCGATCATTTCGGTGAACTGCAGGCGTGGGATCCGGCCACCGGCAAGAAGGTCTGGTCGCACAACTTCCCCAAATCGCAGTTGTTCGGCTCGGTGACGGTGACCGCGGGCGATCTGGTCTTTACCGGCGGCACCAATGACCGGATGTTCCGCGCCTTCGACGCCAAGACCGGAGACGTGCTTTGGGAGCAGAAGACCAACTCGGGCATCATGGGCATGCCGATGGCGTATGAAGTCGATGGCACCGAATACATCGCCATCCAGTCGGGCTGGGGCGTCGATGCGCAACGCATCCAGGACGCATTGGCCGGCGACAATGTCGGCATCGAGAGCAACGTTCCGCAAGGCGGGGTGGTCTGGGTGTTCGCCGTCAAGAAATAGGCGGAGCCTTCGCCCCAGCGGTCCGGCGCGCGCCGTAAGTCACGCGCCGGACCTGACCGGCCGAGGTCAGGGCTACTGAGCAGTCGACCGGCTGCCCTCGGGATAATAGGTCGGCAGAGAAAATGAATATCGCAGTTTGGCTACAAACTCTCATTTGGGTGAAGCCGCGGACGGGTTGAACAGCTTTTCCCCGTTGACCTGATACGCGCCGATGGCCTGCTGTCCTTCGCTCGAAACCAGCCAGTCGGCAAATACCCGGGCGTCGTCGAGTTTTGCGCCCGAATGCTTTTGCGGATTCAATTCGATCACGTCATAGCGATTGATCAGTCTGGAATCGCCTTCGATCGATATCACCAACGAGTCCTTGTTGTTGAAGCTGAGCCAGGTTCCCCGATCCGACAGCGTATAGGCATTCATGGCACTCGCCGCGTTGAGCGCCTGGCCCATGCCGACGCCGATGTCGCGATACCATTTCTCGGCGTTGAGGCTATCAGGCGTAAAGCCGCCGGCTTTCCATAGCCGCAGTTCCGCGGCGTTGGTGCCGCTTTTGTCGCCGCGCGACACGAACGGCGCTTGTGCTTTCGCGATAGCCTTCAGCGCCGCGACGCTGTCATGGCCACCGCGAACATGCGCCGGGTCGGCGGATGGACCGACGATGACAAAATCGTTCCAGGCAATCTGGCGTCGCGTCGCACCTTGGCCTTCGTCCATGAAGTGCTGTTCGGCTTCGGGATCATGGACCAGCAACAGGTCGGCGTCGCCGCGGCGCGCGGTATCAATCGCTTTCCCGGTACCTTGCGCGACGACATTGACGGTGATGCCGGTCTTCGCGGTGAATTGCGGCAGGATATGCGCCAGCAATCCCGAAGCCTCGACCGACGTCGTTGACGCCAGCACAATGGCGTTTTCCGCGGCCGAGCAAGTGCTGCTCGCGGTGATCGTCAAGCCGACGGCAAACAGCAATCGAATTAACATCATACTTCGTCACTCCCGGCGATTTTTGCGTTTCCGGCCAATGCAAAGACGGTGGCGCTGACCGAAATGCTGATACCGACCAATACGGCACCGAGCGCCAGCGCCAAAGGCAAATCGCCCTGGCTGGTCTGCAGCGCGATCGCCGTCGTCATCGTTCGGGTCAGTCCCCTGATATTGCCGCCGACGAGGATCACCGCGCCGACTTCCGAAATGGTGCGGCCAAAGCCGGCGAGCACCGCGGTCAGCAGTTCCGCCCGGATAATCGCCAGGATTTGCGGCACCGCCTGGATTCGCGATGCCCCGTCGCTTATCAATTCGTCGCCATACCTCGCCCAGGCGCGTTCACCGGCGCGATGGACCAGCGCGGTAATGATCGGGATGGCAAGGATGGTTTGTGCGACGATCATGGCGGCGGGCGTGAACAGCAATTGCAGGGAGCCGAGCGGTCCAGAACGGGAAAGCGCCAGATAGAGCACCAGGCCGACCACGACCGGCGGCAGGCCGAACAAGGCGTTGACCAGAACGACGACGGCGCGTCGGCCGCGAAACGCGAAGACCGCCAAAGCCGCTCCGGCGGGCAGACTGATCGCCGCAGCAATGAATGTCGCCGCAAGGCTAACTCCGATCGAGAGCCCGACGATCTCCGTAAATTCGTTCACTCCGGTCCACCCGATTGGCTCGACGATCCAGCCGCATGCGCAACTGGCGGCGCGACCGTCCATTCGCGGCCACAACTAATGGCGTGATTTGCGCATTTGCACCAGTGGGGCTTTGGTACACCGTGTCTGGCGTAGAAGAGCGTTCCGGCATCGCAAGCGACACCACGGCGAACGAGAACTCATCCGCTGCAACCGGCGTCAGCGAGCTATTTGAAAAACTCGCAAAACGTCCGCTGATCGCGGTGGGCCAGACCGTCGTTGCGGGCCGAGACCGCGCTCCACCAGGCGTCCAGCGCCTCGCGGCTGCAGGCAAGCTTGACGCTCATGCCGTCGGCGAATTTGATCCAGTCGGCGAAGCTTTTGCTCGAAACCGCGATCACCACGGGGATGTCGGCATCCAGCGCCCGTTCGATCACGCGCGACAAGCCCTTGCCGTTACGCTCCCGCTTGCCGAACCGGTTGACGATCACGAGGTCGGCGCCGGTCTCCATCGCGCCGACCACCCGGGTTGCCGCGTCCTGCAGCCGGCTCAGGTCGAGCTTGCAGCCGCTGCCGGGGGAAGTAGCGGGCTGCGCCAACAGCAGAACCTCGCCGCTGTGAACCAGCACGGCGGAGAGGCTGGAAATCGGCGCACTGGCCGCTCTGCACCATCCCGACAACGCGCTGGCCGCTCGCGTTCAGCTCAGCGGCGAAATCACGCAGGATCCCGTCGGGGTCCTGATCCTCTTCATAGACCAGGGCGGCAAGGTCGCATTGAGCATCGAACATCGCGTAGCTGCCATTTTCAAAAGCTGAAGCGCGATGATCGCGGCGGGTTGCCCGCCGCGATCAAGAGCGTTTCTTACGTGCGGGCTTCGTTGATGATCTGCAGCTGGGTGAACTCAGCCAGACCCTCCTCGGCGAACTCGGTGCCGATGCCCGATTGCTTGGCGCCGCCGAACGGAATGTGCGGCGCCATGTCGAGGTGCTTGTTGATCCAGACCGTTCCGGCCTCGATTTGGCTGGCGACCTTGTGGGCGCGCGCCGTATCCGACGACCAGACCGAAGCGCCGAGGCCGTAATTGGTGGCGTTGGCGCGTTTGATCACGTCCTCATTGTCGGAATACTTGATGATCGGCAGCACCGGGCCGAACTGCTCCTCGTCGACCAGCCGCGAGCCTTCCTTGATGTCGCGCACCAGGGTCGGCTCGATGAAGTAGCCGGGGCGGTCCATCGCCGAGCCGCCGGAGATGATATTGCCGTTCTTCCTGGCGTCTTCCAGGAAACCCTTCACCTTCTCGTACTGCATTTTGTTCTGCAGCGGCCCGAGCTTGGTGCCCTGCTTGGAACCGTCGTCCACCACCGTGTTCTTGGCGATCGCGACCAGCTCGTTGCAGATTTCGTCATAGACCAACTCGTGAACGTAAAGCCGCTTGATGGCGAGGCAGACCTGACCGGAGTTCTGGAACGCGCCTTCGAAGATGCCGGGCGCGACCTTCTTCGGGTCGACGTCGTCGAGCACGATCGAGGCGTCGTTGCCGCCGAGCTCCAGCGTGATGCGCTTCAACGTCGCGGCCGCATTCGCCATCACCTTCTGACCGGTCGCGGTCGAGCCGGTGAACGAGATCTTGCGGATGTCGGGATGCTTGGTCATGAAGTCGCCGAGGTCGTTGGCGTCGGTGATGACGTTGAGCACGCCCTTGGGCAGGATGTCCTTGACGATTTCGGCGAATTTCAGCGTCGCCAGCGGCGTCGTCGGCGCGGGTTTAACCACCAGCGTGTTGCCGGCGAGCAGCGCCGACGGCAGCTTGAAGCTCAGGATCAGCAGCGGATAGTTCCAGGGAATGATGGCGCCGATCACGCCGAGCGGGCGGCGATGCGCCTCGACGCGGCGGTCGCCGGAATCCTCGATCACCTTCATCGGCAGATCGAGCGAGGAGAGATAGCGGAAGAAGCCGGCCATGCCCATCACTTCGCCGGTGGCGTCCGCCAGCGGCTTGCCCTGCTCGCTGGTCAGAATGCGCGCCAATTCGCCGGTGTTGGCTTCGATGGCCTCCGCCATCTTGGTGACGAGCCTGCGGCGCTCCTCGATCGGGGTCGCGGCCCAGCCCGGAAAAGCCGCTTTCGCCGCGGCGACGGCCTCGTCGAGCTGGTTCTTGGAGGCACGCGGGCACTGCGCCAGCACTTCTTCGGTCGCAGGATTGAGAACCGGCATGGTCTGGTCGCCGGGAACCATCTTGCCATTGATGAGAAGGTTGTAATCACTCATTGGTTTGCTCTCCCTGAAGGAACGGGCCGCTTCGGCGGCCTCGTTATATTCTGTTACATATCACGGTTCGGGGCGCGAGACCACTGCCACCGGCGGACCAGACGGGTCCAAAAACCGGACTTGGACGCCGCCCGCAAAATCGATATATATAAAAAAATATAACGGTTCGGCGCGGAGACCCCGATGGAAATCGATACCCAGGCTCTCACCACCTGCGAGGTCGCGGCCGATGGCGGCGCTATTTCATTGGGTTTTGTCGATTCCGACGGCAAGCCCGCCATCATCCGGCTGTCGCTGAACCAGGTCGGCGCGCTGGCGATGACGCTGCCCGGCCTGATCGACAAGGCTCTGCAGACACGCTTTGGTGATCAAAGCCTGCGCTATGCCTATCCGCTGGCGTCATGGAAGGTCGAGCAATCGTCCGACCCCACCCAGGGCATGGTGACGTTGCGCACGGTTGACGGCTTTTCGGTCTGCTTCTCGATCCCGCGCGAGCAGCAAAGCGAACTCGGCGAGGCGCTGGTGGCCCAGCCGGCGCCCAACCAGATGCTGCGGGCGAATTAGGTTCTTTGGCGGCCGTTTTGACCGAACGCCCAATTTCATCCATCGTCGTCATTCCGGGGCGCGCGTAGCGCGAGCCCGGAATCCATACGCCCTGTGCTCGTGTTCAGCGCGAGACGATGTCACTGCAAAAACATCACGACAGGGGTTATGGATTCCGGGCCTGCGCCAAGATGGCGCATCCCGGAATGACGATGGAATAATTCTGTGCGCAACTGGCTGGCGGCATTGATGATGGCATTGGCTTCTTCCTCCGCGCCCGCGGCTGAAATCCGGGTGATGGCGGCCGGCAGCCTGAAGGACGCCTTCTCCGCGATCTCGGCCGATTTCACCAAGCAGTATGGCGCAAGTATTGTGCCGGTGTACGGACCCTCCGGGACCTTGCGCGAGCGGCTGCAAAAAGGTGAAGCGTTCGACGTGTTCGCTTCCGCCGCCTTGGCACATGCACAGACGCTGACGGATGCCGGCATCTCCGGCCCGAGCGTGCTGTTCACCCGCAATGCGCTGTGCGTCGTGGCCACGGCCGACAATCCGGTGGATACCGGCAATCTGGTCGAGACCCTGTTAAAGCCTGACAGCAGGATCGGCACCTCGACGCCGGTGTCGGATCCCTCCGGCGACTACACCTGGGAGATCTTTCACCGCATCGAGGCCGCACGGCCCGGCGCGTTCAAGACCCTGTCCGAAAAAGCCCGGCAACTGGTCGGTGGCCCGGCCTCCGCACCATCCGTCAACGGACGTTCGCCATTGCTGGCCGCACTCGACGAGCGCCGGATCGACCTCTTCATCTATTACTGCTCGGGCGCGCGCGAGATCGTCAAGGCGTCCTCGAACTACAAATCGGTCGCGCTGCCGGACGAGCTTTCGGTCGGACCCGAATACGGCCTGACCGTCTCGCGCAAGGCGCAACCGGCCGCCGCCGATTTCGCGATGTACCTGCTGTCGCCGCCGGGGCAGGCGACGCTGCAAGCGTATGGCTTTATTCCGGTGGCGCTGCCGGCGGGGAAATAGAGCGACGTAAACCCCCTTCGTCGTCCCGGCGAACGCGGGACCCATACGCCGTGTCCCATCTTTTTTGCAGTGGGGTAGATGCCTTCCTTGGATAACCACCGCCAGGGGTTATGGGTCCCCGCGTGCGCGGGGACGACCGGTGATGGATCAACGCATCGCGCCACACGCGCGTTGTGGAACGCTGCCCACGCCCTCGCTGCAACCGCGCCACAGGCAGCAATTGATAAACGTTGATGCCGTAACGTGAGCTTGCGCTGTCCGGACGATGGACGTAACTTTGCCGCCGTTCGGGGCGCTCGCACCGTAACCCTGGTTGGAGGAACATATGGTCTGGAAGACACCGAAGATCGTCGAAGTGCCGGTTGGCATGGAAATCAACATGTACGCCTGCGCGGCCCGCAAGTAAGCCACGCAACCACTTATTCGGCCCGGGAGACGCCGCCAGGTCGCTGGCGCCGATCCCGGGCCGAACTATTTCCGGGCCTCGCTATTTCTGCCTGGCGAATTCGGAAAACGCCTCGGCATAGTCAGGGTGCCAGCGCGACAGCGGCGGCCGGTTCTCGATGATGTCGCCGGCCGCCCACAGCATGCGCCGCTCGTCGAGGCTGCGCGGCACGTCATTGTCCGGGCATAAAATGTAAAAATCGCCGGCATCGATGCGTTCGATCATGAAGTCGACGGTCTGCTCCGGCGTCCAGGCGCCATCGGGCTTTTCGCTCCGGCCGCGCGAGGTGAGGCCGGTGAAGACATGGCCGGGAATCATCAGATGCGCGCTGATCTTGCAGCCCTCGGTATTGCGCAATTCGTGTTGCAGCGCTTCGGTCAGCGCCTTCACGCCGGCCTTCGAGACGTTGTAGGCGGGATTGCCGGGCGGGGTGGTGATGCCCTGCTTGGAACCGGTGTTGATGATCAGGCCGGGCCGCCCGCGCTTGATCATGCCGGGGGCGAAAGTCTGCGTGCCATGGATCACGCCCCAGAGATTGACGTTGAGGATGCGCTGCCAGTTCTCCAGTGGCCCAAGACTGGTGCTTTCGGGCCCGATGCCGGCATTGTTCATCAGCACGTCGGTGCCGCCGAATCGCTGCGTCACCGCGGCTTCCAGTCCGGTGACGTCGCCGATCCGGCTGACATCGACCGCGGCCGTCATGATGCTGGCGGCGCCGCCGGGCGCGACCGCCGCCAGCCTGGCCGCGGCCGCCGCGAGGCGATCCTCGCCGAGATCGGCGATGCACACCGTCATGCCGAGGCCGGCGAACCGCATCGCGGCGGCAAGCCCGATGCCGGAGGCGCCGCCGGTGATCACGGCGACATTGTTGGGCGAAAAAGCGGTATGCGGCACGGCAGGTCTCCGGCGAATTGTGATGGTCAGACAGCTGTATGGCATATCGCGACGGCCGCGATGCGACGAAACGGCATGGGAGGTCTTCGTGCGACGCTTTGTCCGGCGGCACGCTTTACCGTGCCCCGCGACCGCTGTAGAATTGCGAATATAACGATCCCCCTCAAAACCGATCGATAAATACCCAAGGGAGTGCCAACATGGCTGTGACGCAGGCGATACCGATGACGCGCCATCCTTACGCGGATGGCTCCTACAAGAAGATGCTGATCGACGGCAAATGGATCGACGCCGCCTCCGCCAAGAAATTCGAGACATTCAATCCGGCCACCGGCGAATTGCTCGCCACCGTCGCCGAGGGCGACGCCGAGGACATCAACCGCGCGGTGGCGGCGGCGCGCCGCGCTTTCGAGGGACCGTGGAGCAAGGTCAAGCCGTTCGAACGGCAGGCGCTGCTGCTCAAACTCGCCGACCTGGTCGAGAAGAACTTCGAAGAACTTTCGCAGCTCGACACCCTCGACATGGGCGCGCCGATCGCCGTACCCGCGGCAACAAACTGCGCGTGCTCGGCATGCTGCGCTATTACGCCGGGCAGGCGACCAATCTGCATGGCGAGACCATCGAGAACTCGCTGCCCGGCGATATCTTCTCCTACACGCTGAAGGAACCGGTCGGCGTGGTCGGCGCGATCATTCCGTGGAACGGCCCGCTCGGCGCCAGCGTCTGGAAGATCGGCCCGGCGATCGCGACCGGCTGCACCGTGATCCTCAAACCCGCCGAGGAAGCGCCGCTGACCTCGCTGCGGCTGGCCGAACTGGTGCTGGAAGCCGGCATTCCCCCAGGCGTCGTCAACGTGGTGCCCGGCTATGGCGAGACCGCGGGTGCGGCGCTGGCGTCGCATCCCGGCGTCGACAAGGTCGCGTTCACCGGATCCCATGTCACGGGCCAGTCGATCATCCGGGCGTCCGCCGGCAACCTCAAGCGCGTCTCGCTCGAGCTCGGCGGCAAGTCGCCCGACATCGTGTTCGCGGACGCCGACCTCGATGCGGCGGTGCCGGGCGCGGCGATGGCGGTGTTCGCCAATTCCGGCCAGATCTGCAGCGCCGGCACGCGGCTGTTCGTCGAGCACAGCATCTATGACGAGTTCGTCGGCCGGGTCGCCGAATTCGGCAAGAAGCTGCAGGTCGGCAACGGCCTCGATCCCAACACGCAAATCGGTCCGCTGGTGTCGGAGCAGCAGCTGGAGCGCGTCTCCGGCTATCTCGCGATCGGCCAGAAGGAAGGCGCCAAAGCGCTCGCCGGCGGCGCGCGGTTGACCGAGGGCGCGCTGTCGAAAGGCTATTTCGTGCCGCCGACGGTGTTCGCCAACGTGCAGGACAACATGCGGATCGCGCAGGAAGAGATTTTCGGACCCGTGATCTCGGCGATCTCCTTCAAGGACAGCGACGATCTGATCAAGCGCGCCAACGCCACCACCTTCGGGCTCGGCAGCGGGGTGTGGACCACCAATGTCAGCAAGGCGCATGCAGGTCTCGAAAGCGCTGCGCGCCGGTTCGGTCTGGGTCAATTGCTACCAGGCGATGGACCCGGCGGTGCCGTTCGGCGGCTACAAGATGAGCGGCTACGGCCGCGAGTCCGGCAAGCAGCACCTCGAGGAGTACCTCAACGTCAAGGCGGTCTGGATCAAGACGGCTTGAGGGTGACACCTTCGTCATGCCCGGCCTTGTGCCGGGCATGACATTTTGTGGCCCATGGTTCGAGACGGCGCTAACGCGCCTCCTCACCATGAGGGCGGGAGTTGCGTCCGCCCAACCCGTTCAGCCCTCATCCTGAGGAGCATCGCGTAGCGATGCGTCTCGAAGGATGGCCACGAAGGGAAACTAACCTAAGGGGAAAATCGAATTCACCTACTCGCGGTCTTCCCCGGCCGCCCGATGTCGCTGCTCAGCGCCGCGAGTTCCTTTTTCACCGCACTCGCCGCGTCGCGCTCGATCTTGCGGTAGCGTGCGACCAGCGACAGGCCGAACGGGGTCAGCACCGCGCCGCCGCCGTTCTTGCCGCCGGTCTGCCGTTCCACCGCGGCCTGCCGGCAGATCCGGTTGATCTCGTCGACCAGGTCCCAGGCCCGCTTGTACGACATGTCCATCGCGCGCCCGGCGGCCGAGATCGAGCCGCAAGCCTGGATTTTTTCCAGGAGCTGGATCTTGCCCGGCCCGATCCGGCCCTCCGGATCCAGATCGATCCGGACGCTTAGGGAGGGCAGCGACCTGGCGCTGGATTTCTGCATGGAAGACGTGCTCTCTCGGGCTTGCCGCCCACATTGCCACCGGAGCGATTTCCGAACAAGATGACGCCATCGGATATCCCACCAACGCTGAAGAAACTTTCGGGGCAGGCATGAATTTTCCGTCGCTGTTTTCACCCATAAAAGTTGGTCGTTACCATTTGAAGCATCGCGTCGTGCTGGCGCCGCTGACGCGGATGCGCGCGGCGAAACCTTGCGCTGGCGCCGCGCGCGTTGAACGCGGAATATTACGCCCAGCGCGCCACGCGCGGGCGGACTGATCGATCGCCGAAGCCTCGCCGGTGATGGCGACCGGCTTTGGCAGCCCCGGCGTGCCCGGCATCTATTCCGAGGCAGCAGATCGCCGGCTGGCGCGAGGTGGTCGACGCCGTGCACGCCAAGGGCGGCATCATCTTCCTGCAACTCTGGCATGTCGGGCGGGTCTCGCATTCCTCGTTCCAGCCCGGCGGCGTCTTGCCGGTGGCGCCATCGGCGGTGGCGATTCCGGACCTGAAAACCGGCACGGCCGACGGCAAGTCCGTGCCCTACGAGACGCCGCGGGCGCTGGAAACCAGCGAAATTCCCGGGATCGTCGAGGCCTATCGGCAGGGCGCGACGCAATGCGCTTGCAGCCGGTTTTGACGGCGTCGAAATCCATGGCGCCAACGGCTATCTGATCGAGCAGTTCCTGCAGTCGCACACCAATCTGCGCACCGACCAATATGGCGGTTCGATCGAAAACCGCGCGCGGCTTCCTGATGGAAGTGACAAAGGCCGTGGTCGAGGTCTGGGGCGCCGACCGCGTCGGCGTGCGGCTGTCGCCCTATGGCGTCGCCAATGGCAGCGGCGAAGCCGATCCGATGCCGCTTTATACCCATGTCGTCAAGCAGCTCGAACCGCTGGGCCTGGCCTATCTGCATTTCATCGAGCCGCGCTCGAGCGGCGCCGGCCGCGCCGAGGTCAACCATCAGAACGTGCCGTCGGCGATGGTGCTGTTTCGCCCGCTCTGGAGCGGCGTGCTGATCACCGCCGGCGGCTTTACCGGCGAGACGCGCGGAGGCGGCGATCGCCGACGGCCATGCCGACGCGATCGCGTTCGGCCGCATCTTCATCTCCAACCCGGATCTGCCGCGCCGGCTGCAACGACGGTTACCCGCTGACGCCCTATAATCGCGCGACGTTCTACGGCGGCGACGCGGCGGGCTACACCGATTATCCCGTGCACGGCGAACTGGAGCAGGCGTGAACACCGGCGTCATTGCGAGGAGCGTAGCGACGAAGCAATCCAGTCTTCGCTTGTGGCTCTGGATTGCTTCGCTTCGCTCGCAATGACGGGAAGGGGAGGGAGCGCCATTGGCAAAAGCTGCAAAACCGCTCGGCGTGTCAAAAGGCCAATGCCTGTGCGGCAAAGTCTCGTTCGAGATCGACACGCCGGCGCGCTGGGCCTGGCATGATCATTCGCAGGCCTGCCGCCGCGCCCATGGCGCGGCCTACGCCACCTATGTCGGCAGCTGGCGCAAGCGCTTTCGCATCACCAAGGGCGAGCGGAGCATCGCGCGTTACGAGGACAAGCCCACCGGCACCGTGCGTCATTTTTGCGCGAGCTGCGGCACGCCGCTGTTTTACGAACGCGCCCGCTCGCCGCACATGGTCAACATCCCGCGCGCGCTGCTCGAGGGCCGCACCGGCCGGCAACCGCTCTATCACATCGCGATCGAGCAGTTGCAGGAGTGGGCCTATACCGGCGAGCCGCTGGTGCCGCTGAAAGGTTTTCCGGGCGTGGTCTGGCAGCGCTCGAAGAGGAAGAAGGCCGTGCAGCACGAGGGCATGTTCTGAATTCGCTTCGCGCGCCGTGGCATCGGAAGCCTCCGTGCCCCGGGCGCAGTGCGGTACGAAGTACTGCACTGCTGAACCGGGGCCCACCGGCTGGTGGCAGCAGAAGTGTGGGTCCCGGCTCTGCGGCGCACCGCAAGAGCGCTGCACCGCGTCCGGGACACGATTCTCCTACTTCGCGTCCTTCAAGCCCGCAAATGCCTGATCGAGTTTCTGCGACGCGGCCACCAATTTTCCGCGCGTCGCATCCAGCCACGCGCGATCGGCGGCGAGATGATCCTTTGCCACGCCGAGCATCCGTGCGACTTCGGCCGGTTGCGGGCCGCCAAGGCCTTTGCTCGTGGTCACCATGTTTTCGGCCGTGAGCGAGCGGCGGAATTGCGCCTCGCTCAGCGGCAATTTGGTATCGACTTTTGCCGCGGTGGCGATCTCGGCATAAATCCGCTGCGCTTCCGCATAGGGGATTTCGCTGGCCCGCAAACGATGGCCGCGGCCAAAATTCACCAGCTCGGATGCAAAATGGTGGCCGATCCGGAACGGCACGTCGGCTTCGCGCTGCAACGTATCGGCGAGTTCCGTGGTGGTGGAATAGTCGCTGTTGACCTCGTCGAGCGCGCGCTCGGGCCGGAACATCATGGTGCGGACCACCGCGTCGGCATGGGCGTAGAGCGCGGCCATGTCGCGCAGCATGGCGTTGGGATATTCCTTCGGATTGCCAAAATCCTTGTAGTCGCTCATGCCGGGTTCGACGTTATGCGCGATCAGCGCAAACGTGCCGGCCTCGCCGATCAGCGTGCTTGCTTCCGCGCGCAGTTTTACCAGCCCGCTCGGGTTGCGCTTCTGCGGCATGATGCTGCTGATGCCGGTCTCGTTGCCCTCGGCCAGCAGGATCCACGGCTCGGTCTGGGCGTATTGCGCGGTCACATCCGCGATCAGCGCGCCCAGCACCAGCGCGCCGGAGGTCGCGAGCCCGCCGAGCTCGGCGCCGCCATCGATCGGCGAGATCTGGTTGGCGTCATAGGAATTCTCCAGCGGGGCGTCGAAGCCGAGCAGTTCGGCAAGCCGCGGCCGGTCGACCGGGAAGCTCGAGGTGCCCAGCGCCGCCGCGCCGAGCGGCGACTGGTTGAGCCGCACATAGGCTTCCCGCATCCGCGTCGCCTCGCGCTCGAAGGCCGCCGCATAACCCGTGAGATAATGCCCGAGCGTGATCGGCTGCGCCTGGACGCCCCAGGTATAGGCGGGAATGATGGCGTCCGGCGCCTTTGCGGCGAGCGCAAGAATCGCATCGCGCATGCCGTTGAGCTTATCGAACGCGGTGAGGAAGTCGTCGCGGTTGATCAGCCGCTGCGTGGTGGCGCCGATGTCCTGCCGGCTGCGGCCGGAATGCAGCCGCGAAATATCAGGGCCGCCGGCCGCCAGCAGGTCCTTCTCCACCACCAGATAATCGCGCGAGCGCAGCGCGCCGGGCTTGTCGCCGGCCGCATCGACCTCGACGATGGCGTCATGGATCCTTGCGCCCAATGGCTTTGGCACGATGCCGCGCTCGACGATCATGACAGCGGAAGCCTTGTTGATTTCCGTCATCCAGAAAAACTGGTCGCGGGGGGTGGCGTTTGAGGGGGCCATCTGTCCGATCGTCAGGATTATGCCGGTGGTCAACACAACTGCGCGGTTCACGCAATCCTCCCTGTTCTAGCCGTTTTCGGCCGCCGCGCCACCATAGCGCGGCGGCTCGCGTCCGTCAGTGCAGGGCAGCCATGAGGGGGCTCCATTGATCTCACCATGGCGGATCGTTCATGATGCGCCGATCCCGGCGGTAACGACCGCGGGCAGGAGGAGACTTCCAATGAATTGCATTACTGGGCGCTCGGCGTTCCTCGCTCTTCTGAAGGACGAGGGCATCACGCATCTGTTCGGCAACCCCGGCACCACCGAACTGCCGATCATGCACGCGCTCAAGGACCATCCCGACCTCACTTATGTGATGGCGATGCAGGAAAGTCTGGTGGTGGCGATCGCCGACGGCTACAGCCGCGCCTCCGGCAAGCTCGTGGCCTGCAATGTCCATGTCGCGCCGGGGCTCGGCAACGCGATGGGCTCGCTGTTCAACGCGGCTTTCACGGGCACGCCGATGATCCTGACCGCCGGTCAGCAGGAGCAGGGCCATGGCCTGATGGAGCCGGTGCTGTACGGGCCGCTGGTGCAGATGGCGGAACCGTTGGTGAAGTGGGCGGTCGAGGTGACGCGGCTGGAGGATCTGCCGCGGATCGTGCGCCGCGCCGCCAAGATCGCGACCACGCCGCCGACCGGGCCGGTGTTCATTTCGCTGCCCGGCGATATCCTCAATGCGGAGGCCGGCATCGAACTCGGCCGCTCGACCCGGGTCGATACCAGGGTGCGTCCATCCGACGAAAGCCTGCAGGCGCTGGCGCAGCGCATCCTGAAGGCGCAAAATCCTGTCATCATCACCGGCGACGAGATCGTCAAGAGCGACGCGCTAAAGGAAGCCGCCGCTTTCGCCGCCACGCTCGGCGCGCCGGCCTATCAGTGTTCGACGCCCTATGGCGCGCAATTCCTGTCGGAAAGCCCGTGCTTCATGGGCGCGCTGTCGCGGCTGCAGAAGCAGGTCCGCGAGGTGCTGTCACCGTACGATTTGATGATCGTGCTCGGCGCAGATCCGCTGCGGATGTCGGTCTACAGCGAGGTCGATCCGATGCCCGAGGGGATGGCGATGGTCCAAATCGGCCTGGTCGATTGGGATCTTGCCAAGAATTACGGCGCCGAGATCGCCGTGAAGGCGGACGTCAAGGAGACGTTGCGGGCGCTGATCCCGGCATTGAAGGCTGCCGGCGGCGCGGGGCTCGAAGACCGCGCCAAAAAAGGCATTGCGGCGCTGGCCTCGAAGAACTGGAGCGCAAAGCGCGTCAAACTGATCGACGAGATTTCCAAGGCTAAGGCAAAATCGCCTGTTGATCCCGACTGGCTCGGCCTGCAACTCGTCGAGGCGATGCCGGATAACGCGATTCTGGTCGACGAAGGGCTGACCTCGTCGCGGCAGGTAACGGCGTTGCGTCCGCACCGCGACCGCTACGGCTATCACGCGCTGGCCTCCGGCGGCATCGGCTGGGGTTTGCCGGCGTCGGTCGGCGTCAGCCTCGCCAATCCGGATCGGCCGGTGGTGTGTTTTTCCGGCGACGGCAGCGCGATGTATTCGATCCAGGCGCTGTGGACCGCGGCGCATCACAAGCTGCCGCTGACGTTTGTCATCGCCAACAATGGCGGCTATCGCATCATCAAGCAGCGGCTGCTCGCGTTCCACGGCGACGATCATTACGTCGGCATGGATTTCGTCGATCCGCCGGTGGATTTTTCGGGCGTCGCCAGGTCGCTCGGCATGGAAGCGATCCGGGTTAGCGATCCCGCGCACCTGAAGTCGACCTTCGCGTCGGCGTTCAGCCGGCCGGGGCCGAAGTTGATCGAAGTGATGGTCAATAACGCGGTGAATTGATTTCGTCCGTCATTGCGAGCGAAAACGAAGCAATCCAGCGCCACAAGCGAAAGCTGGATTGCTTCGTCGCTTCGCTCCTCGCAATGACGGTGGAGGCGCGCTCCCCTCCCCCTTGCGGGGAGGGGTCGGGGGTGGGGTACCACAACGGCAGCCGTGCTTGGAGACCCCCACCCCTAACCCCTCCCCGCAAGGGGGAGGGAAAAAGCAAGCGCGCTCGCTCGCTCGCTGCGTCATTGCGAGGGGCCAACGGGTCGCGCTAATGCGCGTACGATCGCCCTTTTTGTTGTATTGATCATCAGTGTTTTTGGTCATCCGTTAATCCGAGTTGGTCCATGGCAAGAGGGGAGCCATTCAAGTACGGACGTCGCACATGTATTTTCTGCGAACGTCAGCCGCCAGCTGTTAAAATTACAAAAGAGCACGTCTTTGGCGATTGGTTACGCGAGCTATTCCCGCGCAACAGTTCAACCACTCACACGTTTGGCAGTGCTTTTTGGCCTGATGCTCGCGATTCTTCGAGCCGTGTAATAACTTCTAGGCAGGGGCAGGGCCACTCTGGCTCAAAGAAAGTTAAACACGTCTGTCGAGACTGCAATACTGGGTGGATGAGTTGCCAAATTGAGGATCGCGTTAAGCCCGTCCTGACGGCGCTTCTCAAGAGCGATGTATGCAGCTTAGCGGACGACGCACAACGTATTCTCGCTCTATGGGCCGCGAAGACGGTCATGACTAGCGAATACGTTTCTGGCGATAATCCAGTTATTTCCCAAGTGGAACGCTCGTACTTAATGAACAATCTGGTTCCACCGACGGGATGGCGCGTTTGGGTTGGAAGCTACGGCGGTCAAAATTATCGGGAATTGGCGATCTATCAGCACGCGGGGACGTTAATGATACCCTCCGTCAATGACCCGGATGCCAAGGCATACAATTTCGAACTTACAACTATCGGGATCGGCGATGCAATTTTTGTAATCATGAACAGCAACTGGCCGTCTCTTTGGCCCATAGTCCAAAACATTGTTGGAGAGCATGGCGCGGGTCTGAGCCAACTTTGGCCGCTCCAGGGAAACTCCATTTCTTGGCCTCGATGGACCATCCTTACCGATCAAGACGCATACAAATTCACCGACTTTTTCAACATGGTGGGAAATAGCCCGATCAAGGTGTAAACGCGCTATGCAAATTGCCCAATTCACCGTACGGGGAGAGTTGGGGGTGAGGGCGTTCAAGTACTGAGCTCTCGGTTTACTCCGCCGCCTTCGCCCGCGCACCCGGCCGGTACGTCGTCGCCGGATGCGGCGCGGCGAGTCGCGCGCGGCCTTCGCCGAACAGTTTTTCGCGCAGCGTGCCCTTGCGGTACTCGCTTTTGTAGCGCCCGCGTTTGGTCAATTCCGGCACCAGCATCTCCGTGATGTCCTCGAAATCGCCGGGTGAAACCGCGAACGGCACATTCAGCCCGTCGACATCGGTCTCGTCGAACCATTTTTCGATATCGTCGGCGACCTTTTCCGGCGAGCCGACCACGACGGGGCCTGCGCCGCCGATGCCGACATGCTCGATGACCTCGCGCACGGTCCACACCCGGTCCGGATCGGCGCGGGTGACATTGTCCAGCGCGCTGCGGCCGGCATCGTTCTCGACATGGCGGACCTGCTGGTCGAGGTCGTAGCCGGAGAAATCGATCCCGGTCCAGCCCGACATCAGCGCCAGCGCGCCCTCGGGATTGATGTGGCTGCGATAGTCGGCGTACTTTGCTTTCGCCTCGGCGTCGGTGCGGCCGAGGACGATCGTCATCATGCTGAACATCAGGATTTCGGCGCCGTTGCGGCCGATCTTGGAGGCCGCCTTGCGGATCGCCGACACGCGGGGGCCGATCACTTTCGCCGAGGGGCCCGACATGAACACGCATTCGGCGTGCTGGGCGGCGAACTGCCGTCCGCGCGGCGAGGTGCCGGCCTGGTACAGCACGGGGGTCCGCTGCGGCGAGGGCTCGCTGAGATGGATGGCATTCATCCGGTAATTCTTGCCCTCGTGCCGGACCGGATGCACCTTGGCGGGATCGGCGAACAGGCTGCGGGCGCGGTCGCGCAGCACCGCGTCATTTTCCCAGCTTCCCTCCCAGAGCTTGTAGACCACCTCCATATATTCGTCGGCGATCTCGTAGCGATCGTCGTGCCCGGTCTGCTTCTCCTTGCCGGCGCCGCGGGCGGCGCTGTCGAGATAGCCGGTCACCACGTTCCAGCCGACCCGGCCCTCGGTCAGATGGTCGAGCGTCGACATCCGCCGCGCGAACGGGTAGGGCGGCTCGTAGGACAAATTGCTGGTGACCCCAAAACCGAGATTTTTGGTGACCGCGGCCATCGCCGGGATCAGCAGCAACGGCTCATTGGACGGCGTTTGGGCGGCGTTGCGCAAAGCCGCGTCGGGACTGCCGCCATAGACGTCATAGACGCCGAGCACGTCGGCGAGAAACAGCCCGTCGAACCGGCCGCGCTCCAGCGTTTTGGCCAGGTCGAGCCAGTACGGCAGCCGGTTATATTCCGCCGTGCGGTCGCGCGGATGGGTCCACAGTCCCGGCGACTGGTGCGCCACGCAGTTCATGGCGAAGGCGTTGAGCCTGATTTCTTTTTTCATGTTACTGGAAGGTCCCCCTCGATCGGCAGCGATCATCCCTAAAAACACCGGCCAAGAAAAGCCTATAAGCCCATAATCCGCGCTTCCGGCTCACCATCGCGGCGGGTTCGCCAGCAGGGTTGCTTGTACGACCTAAGTCGGCCTCCGGCGGCCGTGCGGTCCCTTGTCAGGGGCCGTATTTCAGGCTCGTATGCCGGCCGGCGGACGCTTTTTTCAATTTGGTCCGGATGTTGCAGGCCCGATGACCCAAGAGGTCGTCCCAGCGAGGAGAATGATGATGAAACCGATGTATTTGCTCGGCTGCGCGGTGGCCGCCATGGTGTTCGCGGGCACCGCGAGTGCCGAGGACCTGACCGGCACGTTGAAGAACATCAAGGAAAGCGGCGCGATCACGATCGGCTTCCGCGATTCCTCGATTCCGTTTTCCTATCTGGACGACAGCCAGAAGCCGGTCGGTTACGCCATGGACATCTGCTACAAGATCGTCGATGCCGTGAAAAAGGAGCTTAAGCTCGACAAGCTCGAGGTCAAGCTGACCCCGGTGACCTCGTCGAACCGCATCCCGCTCTTGGCCAACGGCACCATCGACCTCGAATGCGGATCGACCACCAACAATGCCGAGCGCGAGAAGCAGGTCTCCTTCACCAACACCCACTTCCTGACCGCCAGCCGCTACGTCTCGAAGAAGTCGTCCAACATCAAGATGATCGACGACATGAAGGGCAAGTCGATCGTCTCGACCGCCGGCACCACCAACATCAAGCAGCTCACCGAAGCCAACGCCGCCCGCAACCTCGGCATCAACATCATCGCCGCCAAGGACCACGCCGAGGCGTTCCTGATGGTCGAGACCGACCGCGCATCGGCCTTCGTGATGGACGACATCCTGCTGGCAAGTCTTGTCGCGGGCTCGAAAGATCCGTCGGCCTATGTCATCTCGACGGACGCATTCTCGAAGCCGGAGCCCTACGGCATCATGCTGCGCAAGGACGATCTGCCGTTCAAGAAGGTGGTCGATGCCGCCACCGCCGCGCTCTACACCGGCGGCGAGGGCCAAAAAATCTACGACAAATGGTTCACGCAGAAGATCCCGCCAAAGGGCTTGAATCTCAACACTCCGATCGGCCCGGAGCTCAAGCATGAATTCGCCAAGCCGTCGGATTCGCCGGATCCCGCTTCCTATTCAGTGAACTAAGGCTTCGTGAACTACCACTGGAACTGGCGCATCTTCTGGGAGCCGTCCCCGAGCGGGACCGGCACCTATCTGGACATGCTGCTGCACGGTCTCGTCGTCACCATCGAGGCCTCGCTGTTCGCCTGGGTGATCGCGCTGGTTTTCGGCGCGATCATCGGCGTCATGCGCACGCTGCCGTCGAAGACGGCGTCGCGCGCCGGTTTTGCCTGGGTCGAATTCTTCCGCAACATGCCGCTCCTGGTGCAGCTGTTCCTGTGGTTCTTCGTGCTGCCGGAACTGCTGCCGGCATCGTGGGGACTATGGCTGAAGCAGTTGCGCGACGCGCCGTTCTATACCGCGACGATCGGGATCGGGCTGTTCATGTCGGCGCGGGTCGCCGAACAATTGCGCTCCGGCATCGGCGCGCTGCCGCGGGGGCAGCAACTCGCCGCCACCGCGCTCGGGCTGACCACGCTGCAGACCTACCGCTATGTGCTGCTGCCGATGGCGTTCCGCATCATCCTGCCGCCGCTGACGTCGGAATTCCTCAACACCATCAAGAACACCTCGGTCGCCATCACCATCGGGCTGGTCGAATTGACCGGCGAGGCGCGCTCGATGCAGGAATTCTCCTTCCAGGTGTTCGAGGCCTTCACCGCCGCCACCGTGCTCTATCTCGCCATCAATGTCGTCGTCGTCGTGGGCATGCGCCTGTTTGAGCGCGCCGTGGCGATTCCCGGCTATATCAGCGGGAAGTGAGCGGCGATGTTCTCCAATTTCGATTTCGACGTAATCTGGCGCTCGCTCGGCTATTTGTTCCTCGACGGCATGCGCTTTACCTTGATGCTGACGGCGCTCGCCACCGTCGGCGGCATCGTGTTCGGCACGCTGATCGCGCTGATGCGCTTGTCGGGAAGCCGGCTGGTCGGAACCATCGCCGGACTGTATGTCGACCTGATCCGCTCGCTGCCGCTGGTGCTGGTGATCTTCTGGTTCTACTTCCTGGTGCCCTATGTCGGGCAATGGGTGACCGGATCGTCGCGGCCGCTGCCGGTCGGCGCGTTCACCTCCTCGCTGGTGACCTTCATCATGTTCGAGGCCGCCTATTTCTCCGAGATCATGCGCGCCGGCATCCAGTCCATATCAAAAGGCCAGCCGGCGGCGGCGCAGGCGCTCGGCCTCACCTACAGCCAGACCATGCGCTACGTCGTGCTGCCGCAGGCGTTCCGCAACATGCTGCCGGTGCTGTTCACCCAGATGATCGTCATGTTCCAGGACACCTCGCTGGTCTATGTGGTGTCGATCACCGATTTCCTGGGCGCTGCCACCAACGTCGCGCAGCGCGACGGGCGGCTGGTCGAGATGTATCTGTTCGCGGCAGTGGTTTATTTCGCGATCTCCAGTCTCGCCTCCTTTGGCGTCCGCCGCCTGCGGACGCGCATCGCCTATGTCCATTGATGGGTTGCCCATGATCGAAATCAGCCACGTCGACAAATGGTACAGCGCCAGTTTTCAGGCGCTGAAGGATTGCTCAACCAGCGTCGCCAAGGGCGAGGTGGTGGTGGTGTGCGGTCCGTCCGGCTCCGGCAAATCGACCCTGATCAAATGCGTCAACGCGCTGGAGCCGATCAACAGCGGCGAGATCGTCGTCGACGGCATCAAGGTCAACGACCCCAAGACCAACCTGCCAAAACTGCGGGCGCGGGTCGGGATGGTGTTCCAGCATTTTGAGCTGTTTCCGCATTTGCGGATCATCGAGAATCTGTGTCTCGCGCAAGAGAAGGTGCTGGGCCGGTCGCATGACGAAGCCCTGGCAAAAGGCTCAAAACTGCTCGACCGGGTCGGGCTGAAGGACCACGCCCGCAAATATCCGGCCGAATTGTCCGGCGGCCAGCAACAGCGCGTCGCGATCGCCCGCGCGCTGGCGATGGACCCGATCGCCATGCTGTTCGATGAGCCGACCTCGGCGCTCGATCCCGAGATGATCAGCGAGGTGCTCGACGTGATGGTCGATCTCGCCCGCGAAGGCATGACCATGATGGTGGTGACCCACGAAATGGGTTTTGCCAGCAAGGTCGCCAACCGCGTGATCTTCATGGACAAGGGCGAAATCGTCGAGGATGCGCTCAAGACCGATTTCTTCGGCAAGCCCCGCAGCGACCGGGCGCAGAAATTCCTGTCAAAAATCCTGTCGCATTGAGCGTTGCCCTGACATCGATCAGGCGTTAACGAATAGCCGTATAGTGTCCGCCGTCATCGTGCGCAGGAGAACCCGCTTGGACCCGATTGCCTATGTCAATGGATCGTTTGTGCCGCTTTCCGAGGCCAAAATCTCGGTGCTGGATCGCGGCTTCCTGTTCGCCGACGGCATCTATGAAGTGGCCGCGGTGCTGGACGGCAAACTGATCGACAACGCCTCGCATCTGGCGCGGCTGGAGCGCTCGGTCGGCGAGATTTCGCTGGCGCTGCCGGAAACCATCGAGCGGATCGAGGAGATCCAGCAGGAACTGGTCAAGCGCAACAACCTCGTCAACGGCATGGTCTATCTCGAGGTGACGCGCGGCGCCGACACCGGGCGCGATTTTGCGTTTCCGAAGAACGTCAAGCCGACGCTGATCCTGTTCACTTCAGTGAAGGACATCGTCGGTGCGCCATCGGCCAAAACCGGCATCGGCGTGATCACGGTGCCCGACCTGCGCTGGGTTCGCCGCGACATCAAGAGCGTGGCGCTATTGGCGCAGGTGCTGGCCAAACAGGCGGCGGCCGAAGCCGGCGCCGGCGAGGCCTGGATGATCGAGGACGGCAAGGTGACCGAGGGCGGCTCGTCGTCGGCGTTCATCCTGACCCAGGACAACGTGATCGTGACCCGGCAGAACGGCAGCGAGATCCTGCCGGGCTGCACCCGCAAGGCGGTGGTCAAGCTCGCTGAGGAGCATCAGCTCCGGGTCGAGGAACGGGCGTTTTCGATCGAGGAGGCGCTGGCGGCCAAGGAAGCGTTTATCACCAGCGCTACCGTGTTCGTGCAGGCGGTGGTCACCATCGACGGCAGGAAAGTCGCCGATGGCAAGCCGGGCGCGATGACCAACCGGTTGCGCGAGATCTATGTGGATTTTGCGAAAGCCACCGCGACGTAATTCGCTGCGGCGTTCCCCGGATGCTGCGCAGCACGCCATCTTCGGCGTGATGCGTTGCTGATCCGGGGTCCACACGCCGTGCATGGAGCTGGGTCCCGGTTCTGCGGAGCAGCACTGAAGAAGTGCTGCACCGCGCCCGGGACACGAACTTGAGCGCTACGCCGCGTTCGCCCTAACCGTCTTCACCTCCGGCACCGCGCGAAAACTGATCGCGATCCGGTTCCAGGCGTTGATGGTCGCCACCAGCATGGTCAGATTGACCGTCTCGGCTTCCGAAAAATGGTTGCGCAGTTCGGCGTAGACCTCGTCGGGGGCGTGGGTTTTCGAGATCAGCGTCACCGCGTCGGTCCATGCCAGCGCGGCGCGCTCGCGGTCGGAGTAGACCGGCGACTCGCGCCAGGCGTCGAGCAGATACAGCCGCGCCTCGGTTTCGCCATGCTTGCGGGCGTCTGATGTGTGCATGTTGATGCAATAGGCGCAGCCGTTGATCTGCGACGCGCGGGTTTTCACCAGTTCGATCAATGATCGTTCAAGTCCGCTGGTCTGCACCTGGTTTTCCAGCGCGAGCAATGCTTTCATGGTGTCGGGCGCGGCCTGCATCGGGTTTAGACGAGGTTTCATGACGGTTCTCCTTCTCTGGTTTGAAGCTCGCGGAATGGATTAGTGGGCGCCGCCGGCGTCGAGGTGATCGGCCTTCTTCAGAAACATGGTGGCCACAAGCGCGACGATCAGCGCGACGCCGAGCAGATAAAACGTGTCGCTGAACGCGAAGATAAAAGCCTGCTTCTGTACGATCCTTCCGACGGCAACGACGGCCTCATGCGACGCTGTCGCGCGATCGGCGATGCCGTGATTGAGGAAATATTGCGTCAGTTGCTCGATCCTGTTGCGGGTGGCCGCTTCGAACAGCGAGACCGACTGGCTCAGCACGTTGGAGTGATATTGTTCCCGCTTGGTCAAAAACGTCTGCAGCATCGCGATGCCGATGGCGCCGCCGAGGTTCCGCATCATGTTGAACAAGGCCGAGGCCGAGCCTGCGTTTTCCATTTCAATGCCCGCGGTTGCGACCGCCGAGAGCGGCGCGAATGCCAATGCCTGGCCGACCGCGCGCACCACGTTGGGCCAGAACAATTGATCCGAGCCGTAATCCGGCGTCATCCAGATGTTCATGAAGTTGGACGCGGCGAATAGTACAAAACCTGCACCGATGACGAGGCGCGCATCGAAACGCTTCATCAGCCGGGGCACCAGCGGGATCAGCACCAGTTGCGGCAGCCCGGTCCAGGCCAGCACCATGCCGATCTGCTCGGAATTGTAGCCCTGAATCCGCGCCAGATATTGCGGCAGGATGAACACCGAGCCGTACAGCGCGATGCCCATCAGGAAGTTGGCCAGCACGCCGAAGCCGAAATTGCGGCGGGCGAGCAGCCGCAGGTTCAACAGCGGTTTTGTACTCGTCAGTTCGACCCAGAAGAACAGCGCCAGCGACACGACGGCGATCACGCTCAGCCGGACGATGAAGTCGGATCCGAACCAGTCGTCCTTGTTGCCCTCCTCGAGCACGGTCTGCAGCGCGCCGAGACCGATCGCCATGGTGACGATGCCGGGCCAGTCGCCCTGGCGCAGCAGCGCAAGCTTCATCGGCTTTGCTTCAAGCGACAGCCACAGCATGCCGATCATCAGCGCGCCCGGCACCAAATTGACGTAGAAAATGTACTGCCAGCCCCAGTTCTCGGTGAGATAGCCGCCGATGGTCGGGCCGATCGCGGGCGCAAACGTCGCGGAGACCGCGAACAGCGCGAGGCCAATGGATTGCTTGGCCTTCGGCAGCAGCGTGATGATCAGGGTAAAGGCCATCGGGATCAGCACGCCGCCGGCAAACCCCTGCAGCGCGCGCAGCACGATCATCTGCGGCAGGTCCTGCGCCAGCGCGCAGGCGGCGGAAAACACCAGGAACAACATGGCGTTGGTCAAGAGATAAATCCGGATCGAGAACACCTGCGCCAGCCAGCCGCTCAAGGGGATCACGATGATCTCGGCGATCAGATACGAGGTCGAAATCCAGCCGCCGTCGTCGATGCCGGCGCCGATCGCGCCCTGGATGTCGGCGAGCGAAGCGTTGACGATCTGGATGTTCAAGACCGCCATGAAGGCGCCGAGCGTCGCGCCGAACACCGCGAGCCAGGTCTTTGTGCTGACCGTCGCAGCCGGGGCCGTCGGATTGGTTTGGGGCTGCGGCTTGTTGCTCGCTGCGGATCCGGCGTCGATGGTGGTCTGGAGCGCGGTCATCAAACTCTCCTCTCGTGGACAGAGGCAGAATGCATTGGGAGTTGGTGATCGATAATCCGCTTAAAAACGGAAGGATTATCTAGCCTGATTTTATAATTGGCCAGCGAGAGCGGCCTCAGCCGCCATTGGGCCGCGCCGGGGCCAAAGCAACCCGGCTGGTCGCCTCCCGCTCGGCGACCGCATCCGCCTTGGTGTTGACGGTCGGCTCGGCCGACATGCCCGGGCGCAACAGGCCGGTCAGGCTGTGGTCGTCGAGCACGATTTTGACCGGCACGCGCTGCACGATCTTGGTGAAATTGCCGGTGGCGTTATCAGGCGGCAGCAATGCGAATTCCAGCCCGGAGGCCGGCGACAGGCTGTCGACATGGCCCTTCAGTTTGGTGCCGTGAAAACTGTCGATCCGCAATTCGACCGGCTGGCCGTTGCGCACATGGGTGAGCTGGGTTTCCTTGAAGTTCGCGACCACATAGACCGCGTCGAGCGGAACCACCGCCATCAATTGCGTGCCGGCCTGCACGAATTGCCCGACCCGCAGCGTGCGGGCGCCGACCGTGCCGTCGACCGGCGCCGAAATCTCGGTGTAGGACAGGTTCAGCGCCGCCTGTTGTTCGACCGCGCGGGCGTGATCGAGTTGCGCCACGGCCTTGGCGCGCTCGGTGGTGAGAACGTCGATCTTGCGCTGCGCGGCGATCAGCCCGGATTTGCCATGCTGCAATTGCGCGGCTCTTTCGCGCAGCGCGGCGTCGCTCTGCTGGGCGCGCTGCACCGTGCCCGAGCCTGATTTCATCAGGCCGTCGTAACGGGTTTGCTCTTCCTGCGCGAATTGCAGATTGGCTTCGGCGGCGGCGATGTCGGCGGTTTCCTGTTCGATCAGCGGCTGCTGCAGCGCGATCTGCGCATCGAGGTTTTTGACCGCGGCTTCCGACCCCGCGACATCGGCATGGGCCTGGTTCAGCGCGGTGGCAAAATCGCGGTCGTCGATCCGCGCCAGGATCTGCCCGGCCTTGACCTTCTCATTGTCGCCGACCAGAACTTCCGCGAGATATCCGGAGACCTTGGGGGAAACCAGGGTGGAATCGGCCTTCACATAGGCGTCGTCCGTCGATTCGAGATAGCGCCCGTTCGTCAAATAGCCGTAGCCGAACTCGCCCGCGCCCGCGATCCCCAGCGCCGCGGCCAGCGCCAGGGCCACCCGCTTGATTGCCCGGCTGGACGGAAGCAGGCCGGATTTTTTAGATGAATCAGCGGTATAGGTGAGCTCGACCATGACATCCTCCTCGAAAAGACGGCGTCCTTGACGGGGACGCCGTTGATGCCGGCCAAGATGCAATGTCATCGGCGGTGTGATAATCCGGGAAAAACTGGAAGGATTATCCCTCAGGAGCGGATAATCGGAGACGGTGATGGATCGGCTGACGAGTCTGACGGCGTTTGTCCGGGTGGTGGATTCCGGCGGGTTTTCCGCCGCGGCGCGCCGCCTCAACATGTCGACCACGATGGTGAGCAACCACGTCCAGTCGCTCGAAGACCGGCTCGGCGCCCGGCTGCTCCACCGCACCACGCGCAAGGTCAGCCTGACCGAGGTCGGCAAGACCTATTACGACCGCTGCACCCAAATCCTGGCCGATCTCGAACAGGCCGACGACATCGCCGGTTCCTCGCAGTCGATCCCGCGCGGCACGCTGCGCATCTATACCGCGACCCACATCGTGCAGTATGTCGGGCCGGTGGTGGCTGAATTTCTGGCTTGCTATCCCGAGGTCAAGGTCGACCTCACCATGGGCGAACGCACCGTCGACATGATCGACGAAGGCTACGATGTGGCCGTGCGCCTGACGCCGCCGCCGGACTCCAGCCTGATCGTCCGCAGCCTCGCGACCTGGCGGCACGTGCTGTGCTGCTCGCACGGCTATCTGGAAACCCATCCGCGGCCCGAGCAATTGGCGGACCTGGCGCAGCACAATTGCATCCGCCATGAGCTTTATCCCTTTGGCGACGACTGGCGCTTCGCCGACCGCAAGGGAAATCCGGCCTCGGTGCGCGTATCCGGCAGTCTGGTCACCAACAGCGGCGACACGTTGCGGCTCGCCGCGCTGCATGGCGCGGGCATTTTCCTGGCCGCCGGCTTTCTGGTGCATGACGATCTCGAAGCCGGCCGGCTGGTTCGCCTGCTGCCGGAATACCGGCCGGTGGAATTCGCCATGAATGCGGTCTATCCGCACCGCCATCACCTCTCGGCAAAGGTGAGGACCTTCATCGATATGCTGGTCAAGCACAGCGCCGAACAGCAGAAGTTGATCAACCCCTATGCGTGAAAGCATTTGAACCCACTTTCGTCATGGCCGGGCTTGTCCCGGCCATCGACGTCTTTCTTGCTCTCCTCGGGACAAAGACTTGGATGCCCGGCACAAGGCCGGGCATGACGAGTCAGTGAGCGGGGTATTTGCCGTCAGGTTTGTGCTATCGGGATCACGCCGCGCCAAATAAAATGGACGGGGCTTTCCACGAACCCCGCATGAATCGGTCCGGTACATCGATGTTTCCGCGCACATCAGCACTGTCAGCTTTGTTTGCCGGGCTGTTCGGCGCGGCGATGCTCGCGATCGCGGCGTCGCAGGCCGGCGACGCCGCGTTCGGGCCGCGCCCGGGAGCCGAGCTGAAGGTGGAAAAGCTGACGCCGATCGAAGCCTTCATCAACGGCGAGGTCGCCGCGGGGCGAATTCCCGGCGCCATCGTGCTGGTGCAGCAGCACGGCAAGCCGGTCTATTTGAAAGCCTTCGGGATGCGCGATCCCGACCAGAAGATCCCGTTGACGCTGGATTCGATCTTCCCGATCCATTCGGTGACCAAGACCATCACCAGCGTCGCGGCCATGATGCTGGTCGATCGCGGCAAGCTCGCGCTTTCCGATCCCGTCAGCAAATACATTCCGTCGATCGGCAACATGAAGGTCGGCGTCGAGCGCAAGGACGAGTCCGGCAAGACTGTGCTCGATCTGGTGCCGCCAATCCGGCCGATCAATATCGAGGATCTCTTGCTGCACACCTCCGGCATCACCTACGGCTTCTATGGCGAAGGCCTGGTGAAAGCGGCCTATGACGGCATCTATCTCGGCGATTTCGACAATGCCGGGTTTGCCGAGCGCATCGCCAAGGTGCCGCTGGCCGAACAGCCGCGCACGCTGTGGGATTACGGTCATTCGATCGACGTCCTCGGCCGCGTCATCGAGGTGGCCTCCGGCCAATCGCTGTACCAGTTCGAGAAAACCACCCTGCTCGATCCGCTTGGCATGACCACCACAAAATTCTTCCTGACGGATCCGGCCGAACGCGCGCGCTATGCCCAGCCGCTCGACCGGGACCGCCATGTCGAGCGCGATTCACTCCACGTCACGCGTTGGGAATCCGGTGGCGGCGGCATGGTCTCGACCATTCACGATTTTGCCCGTTACGGCCAGATGCTGCTCGACGGCGGCACGCTCGATGGCAAGACCTATCTCAGTCCCAAAACCTATGCTGCGATGACGACCGATCATATCGGGCCGGGCTCCGGCGTAGCGCGCAACTACTTCTATTATCCCGGCGACGGGTTCGGGTTCGGCTACGGTTTTGGCATCCGCACCGATCCCGGCAATGCCGTGCCGCCGCCGCCGGGTTCGCTCGGCGAGATCAAATGGGACGGCGCCACCGGCTGTTACATCGTTGTCGACCATGCCGAGGACATGTTTTTTGTCGTGATGCAGGATTCGCCGTCCGGCCGCATGCATGTGATCACGACGGTGAAGAAAATGATCTACGACGCGTTCGAGAAATAAACCGATGCTGCTGAAGATTGACCAAAGCAACCAGTCCTTGACGGCGCCTTCGCGAAACCCGGCGTTCGATCGGGCGCGGACCTGCATCACGCTGCTGGTCTTGGTGCATCATTCCGTCGTCAATTACACGTATTTCGGCAATGGCGACCGGATGCGCTGGCTCGGCTTCGATTTGATGGTGCTGTTCAACGACTCTTTCTTCATGGCCTGCATGTTCTTCATCTCCGGCCTGTTCGTTCGCGACAGTCTCGCCCGGCGCGGGCCGGCCGAGTTTCTGCGTAACCGTGCCTGGCGGCTGGGCGTACCGTTCCTGCTGTCGGTCTTCGTGCTGATGCCGGTCGCCTATTATCCGACCTTCCTGCGCTATCATCTGCCCGGCACCACGGATTTCAATTTCCTGCACTTCTGGTGGCACACGCTCACGATCGGGCCGTGGCCGTCGGGGCCGGCCTGGTTCCTGTGGGTATTGCTGGCGCTCGACGCGATCGCGGCGCTGATCTGGACCATCGCGCCCGGCGTCATCGAAGCGCTCGGCCGGCTGACCTTCTCGTTGAGCAATCGCCCGATGACGGCCTTTGTCGCGTTCATGGCCTTTTCGGTCGCCATCTATCTGCCGATGCATCTCGGCTTCGGCGATGGCGCGTGGCTGGAGCCGGGCGGATATCCGGTTCCGATCCAGACCAGCCGCATCCTGCTTTATCTCGGCTATTTCCTGTTTGGCGTCGGCGTCGGCGCACGCGATCTGCGCGGCGGCCTGTTCGGGCAAAACGGCGAGGTGGCGAGGCGATGGCCGGTGTGGCTCGGCTTCGCGCTCGCCTTCTACGGCGCGATCCTGCTCTTGGTGTACGCCCACCACAATTGGGTGGCCGATTTCAACGCGCCGCCGCTTGACTGGCGCGCGGGCTATGGCTTTGCCTTTGCGCTGTTCAGCGCCGCGATGGCATTTTTGGAGCCGTCACTGTTCCTGCGCTTTGCACCCGGCCATTGGCGCCTGATGGATGCGCTGCGGCCGTCGGCCTACGGCATTTTCCTCACGCATTACATCTTCATCATCTGGCTGCAATACGCGGTCTACGATTTGAAATGGCACGCCGGCGTCAAGGCCGTGACCGTGTTTGCCGGCACGCTGGCGCTGAGCTGGGGGCTCACGGTTTTGTTACGCCGGATTCCGCTGGTGGCGCGGATGATCTGAAGGCCCGGCAGCATCATCTATTCGGAAATATCGCGTCTGGTGACGCGATCGAGGGCTGAAGCATGCTGCAAAAGACCAGTGCAAGCGATCAAGCTTTGATGGCGACGGGACGCATCGTGGCGCTCGACCGCGCCCGTACCTTCATTACGCTGCTGGTGGTGATCCATCATTCCGTCGTCAACTATACGTATTTCGGCAATGGCGACCGGATCCGCTGGCTCGGCTTCGATCTTGTCGTGCTGTTCAACGACTCTTTCTTCATGGCCTTCATGTTCCTGATCTCCGGCCTGTTCGTGTATGACAGCCTGACGCGGCGGGGCGCGGCAGGCTATCTGCGCCGCCGCTTCTTCCGGCTCGGCGTGCCGTTGCTGGTCTCGATCTTCGTGTTGATCCCGATCGCCTATTACGCCTCGTTCCTGCGCTATCATTTTCCCGGCACCACCGATTTCAACTTCTTTCATTTCTGGTGGCACACGCTGACGATCGGGCCGTGGCCGTCCGGGCAGTCCTGGTTCCTGTGGGTGCTTTTGGTGTTCGACGTGATCGCGGTTGCGATCTGGTCGATGGCGCCGCGCGTGTTTACGCGCTTCGGCCGGTTGATCGCGGCGTTGCGCGAGCGGCCGCTGGCGGCTTTTGTCGCGTTTATCGCGCTCTCGGTCGTCTGCTATCTGCCGATGCATCTGGTGTTCGGCGACGGCGCCTGGTTCGAACCCGGCCATTATCCGTTCCCGGTGCAGACCAGCCGCATCCTGCTGTATCCCGCCTATTTCCTGGCCGAAGTCGGGATCGGCGCCGTCAGCCTCAGGACGGGACTGTTGGCGGAGCACGGCGAAATCGAAAAACGCTGGCGGCTCTGGCTCGGCTGTGCCGTGCTGTTTTATGGCGCGATCCTGCTGCTGGTGTACGCCCACCACAACTGGATCGACAATTTTGCTTCACCGGCGTTGTGGTGGCGGACGGCCTATGGCGTGGCCTTCGCGAGTTTTAGTGCAGCGATGGCCTTCACGCTGCCCGCGACGTCGTTGCGGCTGGCGAAGTCCAGCCTGGGTTTTCTCGACGCGATGCAGCCGTCGGCTTACGGCATTTATCTCCTGCACTACATGCCGATCCTCTGGCTGCAATACGTCGTCTACGACCCCGCATGGCCCGCCGGCGTCAAGGCGGCGATCGTGTTCACCGGCACACTGGCCTCAAGCTGGCTGCTCACCGTGTGGCTGCGCAAAATTCCGTTCGTGGCCCAGATGATTTGATTTTGTCGTCGCAGCGCGCGCTTTCTTTTCCCCTCCCCCTTGCGGGGAGGGGTAAGGGGTGGGGGTCCACGAGCGCGGAGCTCGTAAGTATCGCCGAAGCGTGCAACTCTTTCTTCATGAGAAACCGGTCGTCACCGCCTTGCTTGGAGATCTCCCACCCCCGACCCCTCCCCGCAAGGGGGAGGGGAGAAAAGCCGGATTCCGATTTACAGAATTCAACTTGACTCCACCCCAAATCACCAGCATAATCCGCGCATCCCGTTCCACCAAAAGGGGCGGCTCGCGATCGTCACGAAACGCGGGGCGGGATGCGGTGGACGCGGACGTGCCGATAACGAACGGCATGATCGCGTACGGCGAAAGCGTGTGGTCCTGACGCCCGGAATGCTGGCGTCAAGTCCCTGAGAGGCTAGCGTCTCCCGGGGGCGATGGTGGCAAGAGGCTCCGATTCACCAGGGAGAGCACGTATAAGTCGTAAAGCCATTGCGCAGGGAAGGCCGGAGTGTTTCCGCTGAACCTGTATGCTCGTGTGCGCATTTCCTCGTGCATCAATGCACACGAGACCGCGGGTGCAGCGCGCACCCGGTCTTCCCTGCGCCCTTTGTTTTTAAAGGGCCGATGAATTTGTAAACCTCGGACAAAGTCATGTCGCGAGAATACGGAAGTGTGTCTCTTACCCTCCCCTTGAGGGGCAGGGTCGCCGCGAGGCGGCGGGGTGGGGTGAAGCCGCACAGCGAGGCGCCGGTGTTTTTCAAAACTTCGCCACCCCACCCCGACTCACATTTCGCTCCGCTCAATGTGAGTCGACCCTCCCCCTCCAGGGGAGGGCGTAGCCCTACGGCTTCAGGATCAGCTTCTGCACCCGCCAGTTCAGCAACTCCGCCGCGTAGATGGTGTTTTCCGACGGGCAGGCCAGCGCGTGGATCCAGCCGAATTGTTTCAGCTGCTTGCCGGAGCTGCCGAGCATGCCCAGCACCTTGCCGTCGAGGCTGAGCTTGTAGATGCGGCCGGGCCAGGAATCCGAACTGTACAGCACCTGATGCGGCGGCGGCGTGATGCAGATCGCCCAGGGCGAACCCGGATGGAAGGTGCCGCCGGCCATCATCGCCTCGTCCGGAATCTTGCCGATCGCGGGTTTGGCGTCGGCCGGCAGCGGCACGTCGATGGTGAACTGTCGCAGGAATTTTCCGTCGCCGTCGAACACCTGGATGCGGTGATTGCCGCGGTCGGCGACATAGACATTGCCGTCGGCGTCGGTCGCGATCGAATGCGGGGTGTTGAACTGGCCGGGCCCGGTGCCCCGCTCGCCCCACGACTTCAGCCAGTTGCCGTCCTTGTCCACCTTGGCGACGCGCGAGTTGATATAGCCGTCGCTGATAAACGTGTCGCCGGCCTTGTTCCAGGCCACGTCGGTGACCTGGCGGAAGCGGCCATCCTCGGCGGGCAGCGGCGGTTTTGGGTGTTTGACCGGCCCGGTATCCTCGTCGGAAGCTTCCTGCTTGCGGCCGAACACCATCAGCACGCGGCCTTCAGGGTCGAACTTGATCACCATGTCGGAGCCCTTGTCGGTGACCCAGATATTGTCCTGCGGATCGATCTTCACCGTATGTCCAAAAGACCAGGCGTAGAGGTTCTTGCCGATCTCGCGAACGAACGCGCCCTTGGCGTCGAATTCCAGGAGTTGCGTCGCCGCGGCCGCATAGGCCGGCCCGCTGGTGTTGCCGCGCGACAGCACGAACACATGCCCCTTGGAATTGACCGACACGCCGGAGGCCTCGCCGAAATACATGTTGGGCGGCAGTTTCAGGGGATTGGGGACGGAGTCGAATGCGATCACGGGCACATTCTGCTGTGCGAGAGCCGGCGATCCCGCCAGCAACAGAAGTCCGACCAGCCAATGCTTCATAGCCATCTCCCCGAAGTGTGTTTTGCTTTTGTCTTTGAAACGGACGCCAGTCTATGGCACGTCCTGTCCATCTTGACGAGCCGCGGGCGGTGTCATGACGGTTGTTCGTCGGGTGCATGGCCCTCAAAAAACCGGCCTCGAAACGGATCTCAAGAGAACAACAACAATCGCGTTGCGGCGCATGAATGAGGGATCGCGTAGGATGATGGTTCGGCCAAAGCTCAAAATCCTGTTTCCCCTGTTCGCGCTTGCAGCATTGACGTTGCTGTCGATGCCATCAAACAAGGCGTTCGCCGCCTATCCGGACCGGATCATCAGGATCGTCGTGCCCTTTGCGCCCGGCGGCGGCACCGATGTGATCGCGCGCACCCTGGCGCAGGAGATGGCCAAAAACCTCGGCGTCAACGTCCTGATCGAGAACAAGCCGGGGGCGGGGACCATCATCGGAACCCAGGCCGTCGCGGTCAGCGACCCCGACGGCTACACACTGCTGATGGGGACCTTTGCCAATGCGGTCAATCCGAGCCTGAACCCAAAACTGCCCTACGACCCGCACAAGGATTTTGCACCCGTCGCGCTGGTGGCGCGCTCGTTCAACGTCGTCGTGGTCAATCCGAAATCGCCGATCAAATCGATCGCCGACCTGATCGCCGCCGCTAAGGCAGAACCCGACAAATTGTCCTATGGAACATTCGGCATCGGCACCTCGGCGCATCTGGCGGGCGAGTTGTTCAAGAACATGGCGAAGGTCAATCTGGCCACCATTCACTACAAGGGCGCCGCGCCTGCCATCACCGACCTGATCGGCGGCCAGATCCAGGTGATGTTCACCACCGTCGCGAGTTGCGCCTCTCTGGTCGAGAGCGGCCAGTTGCGCGCGCTCGCCGTCACCTCGGCGGAACGCTCGCCGGCATTCCCGCAACTGCCTGCTGTCGCCGAGACCGTGCCGGGCTACGCCGCGGAAAGCTGGTATGGCGTGTTCGCACCGGCCAAGACGCCGCCCGAGGTGATCGCCGTCCTCAACAAATCGGCCGCCGCGGCCGTTCAGGCCGAGTCCTTCAAAAAGCTCGGCGTCAACGAGGGCCTGATCATGATCGCGCGGCCGCCCGAGGAACTCGGCCGCTATTTCCAGGGCGAGGAGGAGCGCTGGCACAAGCTGATCGACAGCGCGGGGATCAAGATCGAATAGGAGGGGCCGGGAGGCAGAAGCCGATCCACTTATCGCCGTGCCATTGTTTCGGAATAATTAGGGATTGCTGGGGTTGCAGAGGGGCGTCGGCAGCACGCGGGTTGCTGCCGCATCAGAGGGACACCATGTCGAAACTCATCCAGCGTACGCTCACGGCGGCCGGCCTTGCTTTTGTCTTCGCGGCGTCCGCGGTCTCGGCGCAGGAGACCGTCCGGATCCGCGGCGTCATCGAAAGCGTCGATGGCCCGGTTTACACAGTCAAGAACCGCGACGGCGCCGAACTGAAACTGACCGTCACCGACCCGCCGCTCTATGTCGCGATCGTGAAAGCGACCATGGCCGACATCAAGCCCGGCATGTTCGTCGGCGCCACCGGCCAGACGCAGCCCGACGGCAGCCAGAAGGCCATCGAGGTCCACATCTTCCCGGAAGCGATGCGCGGCACCGGCGAAGGCCATTATGACTGGGACCTCAAGCCCAACACCAAGATGACCAACGCCAATGTCGATCAGACGGTCAACGGCAATGACGGCCAGACGCTGTCGGTCAAGTACAAGGACGGCGAGAAGAAGATCCTGGTGACGCCGGAGACGGCTGTCGTGACCTATGTCCCCGGCAGCAAGGACGATCTCAAGCCGGGCATCAAGATCTTCGTTGGCGCCGCGAAGAAGCAGCCTGACGGCACCGTGCAAACCCCGCGCGTCACCTATGGCAAGGACGGGTTGACACCGCCGATGTAAACGCCGCGAAATTGGCGACATCGAAAACAATCAAAAAATCTCAGGGAGGATTAACATGCGTTCGATCTTTTCCATGGCAGTCGCAGCTTGCGCGATCGCAGCCATAAGTTCGCCGTCGCTGGCTCAGACACCGGCGCCGGCAACGCCGCCCGCGCAACCCTCCGCGGGCGGAACGCCCGATGCGATGCCGTTCGATATTCCCTACGGAACGTCGATCGGGCTCGAGCGCGCCAAGCAGGTGATGGCGGCGGCCGAAGCCGAAGCCAGGAAGCGGAACTGGAAGATGAACATCGCGGTGGTCGACACCAACGGCGAACTCGTCCACTTCTCGCGGATGGAGGGCGCGCAGATCGCCTCCGGTCCGATCTCGGTCGGCAAGGCCCGCACCGCGGCGCGCTTCCGCAGGGAATCCCGGCTGTTCTATAACGCCTATGAAACCGGCCACGCCTATACCGGCACGCTCGATCCGGGCCTTGTCGCGAGCCCCGGCGGCTTTCCGCTGGTCGAAAACGGAAAACTGATCGGCGCGGTGGGCTGCAGCGGCGGCACCGGCGATCAGGATGCCGCGATCTGCAAGGTCGGCGCCGAGGTCGTGAAATAAATTACGGCTCGATCTTGATATTGGCGGCCTTCGCCACCGCGGTCCAGCGCGCGATGTCGGCGGTCATGACGGCCGAAAATTCGTCGGACGAGTTGCCGACCGGATCGATGCCGAGCGGCCTCAGCTTCTCGATCACGTCGGGCAGCTTCGCGATCCGCATCAGCTCGGCTTCGAGTTTTTTCACGATCGCCGGCGGCGTGTTCTTCGGCGCGAACAGGCCGCTCCACAGCACCGCCTCGACGTCGGCGCCGGCCTCTCTCATGGTCGGCACGTCGGGCAAGTCAGCGGTCCGCTTCGGCGCGGCAATCGCCAGCGCGCGGACCTGGCCGCCCTTGATCTGGCCCGATACCGGACCCGCATCGGCAATGGTCGCGGTGACCTGGCCGGAGATCACCGCCATCACGGAATCGGCGGCGCCCTTGTACGGAATCTCCTGCATCGGCGCGCCGGTCTTCTGCTTGAACAATTCGGTCGCGACCTGGAAGGCCGCGGAGGCGCTGGAATAATTGGTCTTGTCGGGATTGGCTTTGGCATAGGCGACCAGATCGGCCATCGATTTGAACGGTGACGAGGCGCCGACGACCAGGATCAGCGGGAACGACCCGATCTCGGACAGCGGAACAAAATCATGGACCGGGTCGTAGGGCAGTCTGGTGTAGACGGCCGGATTGATCGTCATCGCGCCGCTGGCGCCGACCAGCAGCGTGTAACCATCGGGCGCTGCCTTGGCGACATATTCGGTGGCGACGATCGCGCCGCCGCCCGGTTTGTTGTCGATCACGACCGGCTGACCAAAACTTTCGGACAGTTTCTGTCCGACGATCCGCGCCAGGATGTCGTTGCCGCCGCCGGGCGTGAAGCCGACCACAATATGGATCGGCCGGCTCGGGTATTTTGCCGGATCTTCCTGAGCGGATGCGGACGGAGCGAATGAGAGGAATCCGAGGCAGGCGCCCACGATCAAAAATCGGATCAGCGCTCTCATCAATGAACTCCCGTTCAAAGCCGCGTCACATGAACATGCAGCACGGCGGCCTTGCCGTCATCCAGCGCGGCCAGACAACGGTCGATCGCGGCGGCAAGTTCGCCAGGTTCGGTGACGCGCTCGCCATGCGCACCGAACGCTTTTGCGACCGCCGAAAAATCCCGCAATTCGCCCTGCCGATCCGACATCAGCCGCGACTGGAATTGATTGGTCTCGGCCGCGACGCCCTTGGGATAGACCCGCTGCACCGCCGCTTTCACCGCCTGCCAGCCGCCATTGTCCAGCACCAAGGTCAGGATCGGAAGTTGGTATTGCTGCGCCACCGCGTAGACGCTGTCGGGCGAGGAGAAATGAAATCCGCCGTCGCCGATCACCTGCACGATGCGGCGATCCGGCCGCGCCAGTTTTATGCCGAGCGCCATGCCGCCGGAAAACCCAAGCCCGCCGCCGGCGAGACCGACATAAGTCTGCGGCTGGGTCCGCTTGACGTGCTCTTGCAGGATCGGGCCGTTGCGGATGGCCTCATTGAGGACGACATCGGCCTGCGACAATTTTCCGCTCAGCGTCGCCAGCACGAAGGCCGGATTGAGCGCGCCGGATATGCCCTGGTTGGCGCTCGCGGTCGCGCGGCGTTGCGCGGCGGCATCGCGGGCCGCGCTCCAGCTCGCGATGCGCTCGGCCACGCGGCGGCGGAAGGTGTCATCGGCGCGCGCTTCGACGACGTCCAGCACTTGTTGAAGCACGATGGCGCAGTCGCCCTGGATGCGCATGTCGGTGACAAAGCCCCACATCGGAAAATCCGACTTCAACGGGTCGACATCGATCTGGATCCATTTGATGGCGCCGGCGCGTTTGGCGTCCTGCGGGACGAACGGCACATCGGAGTTCAGGATCAGGCCGAGATCGGCTTGCTCGAGCAGAGGCAGCGGGTTGGAACCGGCGAAGCACGGCGAATCCCGGGAGATGTTGAGGTCGATCGGATTGAATTCGACGACGCGAATGCCGCAGGCGCGCGTCAGCCGGTCCAGTACCGCGACGGCTTCGGGCTTGCGGCCGAGATAGGCCGTGAACGCCACCGGATTTTCCGCGGCCATCAGGGCCTGCGCGATCGCTTCGGCCCGCGCCGGCTCAATGCCGCCCGATTGCACGCTGCCATAGCGCGCGGCCGGATAGGCCGGCATGTCGGCGTCGTCCCATTGCTCCGCCAGCGTTTCGCGCGGCAGCATCATGTAGACCGGGCCGGGCGGATCGCTCTGCGCGAACGCGCTGGCGCGCGCCAACGCCTCTTTCACCACGACGCCGGAGGGCAACGAATATTCCCATTTGACGTAGGGCCGCACGATACTGGCGATGTCGAACGGATCCTGCACGAAATGCACGTAGGTGTCGCGCGAGCCGGTCAGTTCGCCATGCAGCGTGTGCGGCGCGCGCCCGGCGAACAGCATCACCGGCAGCCGGTAACGGAACATGTTCTGGATCGCCATGCAGGCGTTGGCGGTGCCGGCATCGACATGAACCAGCACCGCTTGCCCGCGGCCGGTCGCCAGCGCATAGCCGCCGGCCATGTGCACCGCGACGACTTCGTGCGGGCACAGGATCATTTCCGGATGCTTGCGGCCTTCCCGGTCCCAGCGCGCCATCTCCTCGATCAGCGAGACGTGATCGGTGCCGAGATTGGCAAAGATGTACGCGACCCCGAGGTCGGCCAGGCCTTCGAGAAAATAATGCGCGGCGCTGTGGCGGCTCATGGTCTCGATCTTGGCCTAGCGTTTTTCCGCAACGAACTTGTTGCGCAAGGTGCCGATGCCGGTGATGTCGATCTCGACCACGTCGCCGGCCTTGATGTCGGGCGAGGCGCCGTCGGTGCCCATCCAGATCACGTCGCCGGGGTACAGCGTAAAATATTTGGTCATTTCGACGAGGAACGGCACGATGCCGAAGATCATGTCGTTGGTGCGGAAGCGGTTGGTCTCCTTGCCGTTGACCCTGACCACGGTCTCCATCTTGTCGAGGTTGACGTCGGTCTCAATCCACGGGCCCATCGGCTTGAAAGTGTCGGCGTTCTTGGCCCGCCACAGGCCGCGGTCGGCCTTCTGCCAGGTCCGCTCGCTGACATCGTTGCCGATGGTGTAGCCGAACACGCAGGACATCGCGTTGGCTGCGGTGAGATGTTTTGCCTTTTTGCCGATCACCACGGCCAATTCGCCTTCGTAATGGATTTTTTCGGTGGCGGTCGCGGGGATCACGACGTCTTCGTCATGCGCGATCAGGGCGTTTTGCGCGCGGTAGCCGATCTCGGGCCGGTCCGGCACATTGGGCACGGTACCGGCCTTGTCGGCGGCCTCCTTGAGATGCTTGAGGTAGTTGAGGCCGACACAATAGAACGTGCGCGGCATCACCGGCAGTTCGATCTTGACGTCCTTCAGCGCATGGCTCTGCGCCGTGCGCTTCCACTCGCCGAACGCATCGCCGCTGACGGCGATGACCTTGTCGCCTTCGACGATGCCCCAGGAGGCCTGCTCCGGCGCCTGTCCGGGCGTAGTGAATTTAAGCCAACGCATGTTTGCTTCCTCTTCTTATTCTGCCGCCTGGCGCGGCTGCAGTTTCCAGGCGCCGGCCGCGGGGCGTTTCAGGCCGAGATTTTCGCGCAAGGTCTTGCCGGCGTAATCCTTATGGAACAGGCCGCGGCGCTGCAATTCCGGCACCACGTGATTGACGAAGTCGGCGTAAGTGCCCGGCACATAGGTCGCCGCGATGACGAAGCCGTCGCAGCCGCGATTGACGAACATCTCCTCGAGCATGTCGGCGATCTCCTTCGGGCCGCCGACGATGGCGTCCTGGGCCTGGCCGCGGCCGGAGAAGGTGATGAAATCGCGCGTGCTCGGATTGGTCTTGCCGGATGTGCGGAGCACGCCGTCGCGAATGCCGATCATGCCCTGCATGCCCTTCAGCTCTTCGGTTGTCAGCGGCTCGTCGATCGGCCTTGGCGCCGAAGTCGAAATTCAGCCCCTCCGCCAGCAGCGACAGCGCGTCGATCTCCAGCGGCAGCTGTCTGGATCAGCGCCATCTTGTCCTCGGCCTCGGCCTTGGTCGCGCCGGTAACGGGAGTGGTGAGGTTGCAGAGGAACATCTGGTCGGGATCCCGGCCGATCTTGGCGGCCTCGCCCTTGATCGCGTCATAGCCCTGCTTGGCGTTGGCGAGATTGCGCGCCGCGGTGAATATGACTTCGCCCCAGCGGCCGGCAAAACGCTGGCCGCGGCCGCTGGCGCCGGCCTGGATCACGACCGGATGGCCCTGCTGCGAGCGCGGCACCGTGAACGGCCCGCGCGACTTGAAGAACGCGCCGTTGTGATCGAGCCGCTTGACCTTGGTCGGATCGGCGAAACGGCCGCTCTTCTTGTCGATGATCAGCGAGCCGTCTTCCCAGGAATCCCAGTGGCCGAGCACGACTTCCATGAATTCGTCGGCGCGGTCGTAGCGCAGATCATGCTCGAGATGCTGCTCGCGCCCCATATTGTGGGCTTCGCCGTCGTTCACCGAGGTGACGACGTTCCAGGCGGCGCGGCCGTTGGTCATCAGATCGAGGGTGGCGAAGCGGCGCGCGACATCGAACGGCTCGAAATAGGTGGTGGAGCAGGTCGATGCCAGTCCGAGCTTCGAGGTCACCATGCCCATCGTGGTCAGCACCACGATCGGGTCCATCTTCACGCAGCGGATGCCGTATTCGACGGTGTGGGCGTGATCGCTGCCGTAACGGTCCGGCATCGCCAGGCGGTCGTCGAAGAACGCCATGTGGAATTTTCCGGCTTCCAGGATCCGCGCGATTTCCTGGTAGTAGTCCGCCGACATCGAATCGTCGCGCGATTCCGGATGCCGCCACGAACTCGGCAGGTTGGTGCAATTCTGCGCCTGCAGGAAACCCACCATCGCCATTTGCCGTGTCATGTTGTTCTCCCTGTGCCCGGACGCCTGTTCACGCGAGATCGAGCTCGGCGGCGAGTTTGTACTCGCCGGCCAGCGCGCGCAGTTTGTCCCAGGTCGCGTCTTCGATCTCGATGCCTGCGGCCTTGCGCTGCTGCTCGCGGATATATTCGACCTCGCCGGGATAGAACACGCCGTTCGATCCTTCCGACGGCGGCGTCGACTTGAGGTATCGCGCGAACTCGGCGACCTCTTTCTTGAAATCCTTCAGCGGGCGGAACGCAGCGACATTGAACACCGCCATGAAGCATCCGTCATTATGCCGGCCGGTCGGCTCGACGCCGAAGCCGAGGCCGGTCAGCAGCCCGCACAGCACCTCGACCATCGCGGCCAGGCCGCTGCCCTTGTAGCCTTCGGTGCCGCCGAGCGGCAGCAGCGCGCCGCCTTTGCGGAATTGCTTGGGATCGGTGCTTTGCCTTCCTTCGCTGTCGACGATCCAGCCGGTCGGGATTTCCTCGTTGCGGGCCGCCGCCAGCTGGATCTTGCCGGCCGCGACCGCCGAGGTCGCCATGTCCAGGTAGAAACGGCGCTTCGAGGTCGGACGGCACCGCGATCGAGATCGGATTGGTGCCGAGGCGCGCTTCGCGGCCGCCGAACGGCGCGACATGCTTGGGCGAGCGGCCGGAATCGGCGGTGGCAAGGCCGATCATGCCTTCCCGCATCGCCATCATCGGATAGGCGGCGAGCCGCCCGACATGGCTTTGCCGGAACACGGTGCAGGCGGCGACGTTGGCGGTCTTGGCCTTTTCGATCGTCAGCGCCATCGCCTTGGCGTTGACGTGAAAGCCGAAACCCCAATGGCCGTCGATCACCGTCGTGGTCGGCGATTCCTGCACGATGGTCCACTTCGCGCCGGGAACGATATGGCCGGCCTTGATGCGGTCGATATAGGTCGGGATCGCGATGATGCCGTGGGAGTCATGGCCGGCGAGATTGGCATTGACGCAGCCGACCGCGACCGCGCTGGCCTCCTCATCGGAGGCTCCGGCGGCCTTGAGCAGCGCCGCGCTGATCCGCGTCAAGCGGTCGGCCTGGATGATGGGCATGGGGTTTCCTCTTTCGACGCCCGCGCGAGAGGCGGGTCTTGTTGTTGCAAGTCTTATTGTTTCGGTTTCATGGTCTCAAAGCAGTGGCCGCAGGGCAAGGGCCAAAAACGAATGGCCGGTGGCCGCCAGATCAGGCCGTGCGTTCGGATTCCACACCGCGGAATTGGCGCCGGGACAGACGCCTCCGACGGCCAGACGCCCGGCGGGTTCCGGTCAGCCTCCGACTCCCCGCCGGCCCGGGTATCCGTAGAATTCCCGACTATTTGGCCGCCGCCATTGGCATGACGTTTACTCTGAATCGCGACTTGGGCCGGCTTTAACGGCCATTTAGGCCTCCGATACCCATAAATTCGAGGGCAGGAGCGCCTTTACCTCAAGGAGAGGTACGTTGGAGACGAATATCACGCGTACGTTTGCAGCGTTGAGCGCGACCAACGAAGCGATCCTCTATGCGAAATCGCGCGAGGAGCTCTACGAGCAGGTCAGCAAGGCCGCGTTCTCCAGCGGGGACTTTCTCGCGACGGCGGTGTTTTTGCTGGAAGCCGGCACCCGGATGCTGCGGTTCGCCGCCGGCTTCGGCGAGGACGTCAAGCGGCTGCGCCGGATCGATATTTCAACCATCGCCAATGCGCCGGAGGGGTCGGGGGTCTGCGGGCAGGCCTTTCGCGACCAAAAGCTCTGCATCAGCAACGATTTCCTCAACGACCCGCGCTCGCTGGCCTGGCGCAAGGGCGCCTGCGACGGGCATGTCGGCGCCGCCGCTGCGCTGCCCCTGACCTGCAATGGCCAAAGCGTCGGCGTGCTGCTGGTGACCATGCGCGACGCCGGTTCGTTGAACGACCCGATCGTCTCGCTGCTGGAGCGCATGTCGGCGAATATTTCCTACGCGCTCGACAATTTCGATCGCGAGGCGGCGCGGGCGCGGTTGTCGCGGATGTTCGCGGCGCTCAGCACCACCAACGAGGCGATCGTGCGGGCCAAGTCGCGCGACGAGTTGTTCAGGCTGGTCTGCGATGCCGCGGTGCATGGCGCAAAGTTCAATTCGGCGACGGTGGCACTCACCGAACCCAACTCCGACCTGCTTCATGTCGTCGCCTCGACAGGCGTCGACGCCAGCGAGATGCGAAACCGCAAATTCGCGATCACGGAAACGGTGCCGGAAGGGCGCGGTATAACCGGAACGGCGTACCGGACACGGCAGCCTTGCATCACCAACGATTTCCTGGCCGACGAGCGAACCCGCCCGTGGCATGAGGGTGCGCGCCGCAGCGGCATTGCATCCTCGGCCGCGCTGCCGTTGCTGAGCGGCGATCGCGCCAGGGGTGTGCTGATCTTCAACTCCATGGAGCGGGCAACGTTCACGCCTGAGCTGGTCGAACTGCTACAGCGGCTCGCGGAAAACGTCTCGTTCGCGATCCGGAATTTCGACCGCAACGATGAAAAGGCCAGGGTCGAGGAGCAAAAGGACCGGCTGACGCGGATGTTCGCGGCGCTGAGCGCGACCAACGAAGCGATCATGCGGGCAAAATCCCGTTCCGAGCTGTTCGAACTGGTGTGCGAAGCCGCCGCCAATGGTGGAAAATTCACCTCGACCAGCATCGCCATCGTCCGGCCGGACCATGACTTTTTCGAGATCGTCGCGGCGGCGGGGCCGACGGCGGAAAAATCCAGAAGCCGCCCGGCTGTCGATCAGCGAGGATCGTCCGCAAGGCCGCGGGATCAGCGGGATCGCGTTCCGCACCGGCGAAGCCTGCATCAGCAACGACTATCTGACTGATCCGCGCGGCGCGCTGTTTCACGATTCGATCCGCGCCGACGGCGCCAGCGCGGTCGCGGCGTTTCCGCTGTTCAACCGCGGCAAACCGGTCGGCATCCTGCTGTTCTGCGCCAGGGAAAAAGGCGCTTTCACGCCCGGGTCGGTGGACCTGCTGCAACGGCTTGCGGACAATATCGCGTTTGCGCTGGATAATTTCGACCGTGCCGACGAGAAGACCAAAGCGGACCAGCGGATCGAATATCTGGCGTCGCATGACAGCCTGACGGGGCTGCCCAATCGCGAGATGTTCAATAACCTGCTGCATTCCGCGATCGAGGTGGCGCAGCTTCGCCAGCTGCAATTCGCCATGCTGTTCATCGACCTCGATCGCTTCAAGGTCATCAACGATTCGCTGGGCCATGAAACCGGCGACGCGTTGCTGGTGGAAATGGCCCGCCGGCTGCGCCAGAATTTGCGCGCGAGCGATATCGTGGCGCGGCTCGGCGGCGACGAATTCGTCGTGATTCTCGAACATTCCGCCGGGCGCGACGACATCGAGGAAATCGCGCGAGAGCTGTTGTCGGCGGTCAGCCAGCCGGTGCAATTGAGCGGAATCGAGTGCCACGCCACGGCCAGCATCGGCATCGCCATGTTCCCGGCCCACGGCGCCGACGTGCATTCATTGATCAAGAGCGCCGATACCGCGATGTACCTCGCCAAGGAAGATGGCAAGAACAATTTCCGCTTCTTCACCAAGGAAGCGAAGATGCAGTCGATCGAACGCCTGACGCTGGAAAACTGCCTGCGCCGTGCGCTGGAGCGCAAGGAATTCTCGCTGCACTATCAGCCGAAGGTGGACCTTGCGACCGGACAGATCACCGGCGTCGAGGCCCTGTTGCGCTGGACCCATCCGGAATACGGCATGCTGCCGCCCGCTCAGTTCATTCCGCTCGCCGAGGAAACCGGTCTGATCGTTCCGATCGGGCGCTGGGTCCTGATGGAGGCCTGTGCGCAAAACATGGCCTGGCAGCGCTGCGGATTGCGGCCGGTGTCGATGGCGGTCAATCTGTCGCCGCGGCAGTTCATCGACGAGAATCTGCTGCAGGATATCGACGAGGCGCTGGCGGCAAGCGGGATGTCTGCGGTGTTGCTGCAGATCGAGGTGACCGAAAGCATGATGATGCGCAACGTCCCGCGCGCGATCAAGGTGCTCGATGCGATCCGCAACCGCGGCATTCGGATCGCGATCGACGATTTCGGAACCGGTTACTCGTCGATGTCGCTGATGAAGCAGTTTCCGATCGACACCATCAAGATCGACCGGTCGTTCGTTCGCGATCTTCCCGACGATACCGAGGACCAGGCGATCGCGCAGGCCATTATCGGCATGGGCCGGGCGCTCGGCATGACCACCGTTGCCGAAGGCGTGGAGACCCTCGAACAGGAGCAGTTTCTGCGGGCGCATGGCTGCGACGAAATGCAGGGCTTTCTGTTCAGCCGGCCGCTTGCGCCGGATCGACTGGCCGAGCTGCTGCGGCCGGCGCCGCAACTGGTCTCGCCGCCGCTGCAGCCGGGATTTGGACAGGCGGTCCGGCAGGCGACGCACTGACGCCCTGTCTGAACGCGGCTTGGTGAGGCGGCCTACGCCGGATTGGTATATCTCGCTTTGCGCGGAAATTCGCTGGCCCAGGGCAGCGAGGTCTGGCCGGCGAACGATGCGAGCAGCACGTCCGCGCCGGCCGCGATGGTCGAGCCGCCGGGCAGTTCGAGGCTCGAACACCACGCAGCCGGCATCGGCTGCCGCACGTCGCGAGCTTCAAACGCCGGACCCCACCACCATGCCGGTGCCGGCGACCGCTCATCCTCGGCGACGGCGCGCCATTCCGCGAATTCGCGCACAATGCGTTCGAACGTCAGATTCGCGGCTTGATGCATCTCGGTCTCCAGGACTTCCACTCGGTCTATTTGGTCATTTCGACTTCGGTTGCCGTTGCCGGGCCTTCGCCCATGATCAGCAACACGGCATCCTCGTCCTTGGCGCCGTCCCAATGCACCTGTTTGCCGAAATGGGTCACAAAGCTGCCGGCAGGCATCGGGGTCGAGCCGTGCTCGGGATCGAATTTCGGACCGGTGCCAACCCACCAGGTGCCCTGCAAGACCACGATGTAACGGTCGTTGGGATGGAAGTGCGGATGGCTGAAATGGTTCCCCTTGGTCCATTTGTTGTAGACCATGTAGAAACCGGGCTTGGTCGGATCGCCGACCACGACCGCGCTTTGCGCGCCGGCCGCATTGACCGGTCCCCAGGGAATCTGGTCCGGCAATTTATAGACCAGCGCGGCGGGATTGAGTTCGGCGGCGGAGCTGATGCTCAGCATGCCCGCGAACGACAGCGGCAACAGCAGATAGCGCCAAAGCCGGTTGGTGGCTTTCATGGTTTCCTCCGTTTGGGCTGCAGGCCGCGCTACGGCCGGCTTATTGTTATGGAAACATGCTAGCCGGTCTGGCTCCCGCGGTGCAAGACGCGCGCCCGCATGCGCGCGCGCATTGGCGCGCAACGCCGGGCGAGCAGGAAAGCTACCGCGGATGGCGCTCCGTCAGGCGGCCGGCGACAGGGTTTTGCCGTCCCTCATGGTCTCGGCGGTCTTCAACGGGTGAGCCTTGCGGTGCCAGGCCCAGGCGGTGCGGATGATGGTCGCGAGATCGGAATGTCGAGGAGCAGAATTGCAGGGTTTCGTGCGCGGCGCCGGGGTCGGCGACCAGATAGGTCGGATCGCCCTGCCGCCGCGGCTTGACGACATGCGGCACGTCGCGGCCGGTCTCGGTGGCGATCGCGGTCAGGATTTCGCGTACCGAGAGCCCGCTTCCGGTGCCGAGATTGAAGGCGCCGCCGCGATGTCCCTGCATCAGCTGTTTCAGCGCCAGCACATGCGCCGCCGCCAGATCGGTAACGTGAATGTAGTCGCGGATCGCGGTGCCGTCGGGCGTATCGTAATCGTCGCCGAACACCGCGAAATCCGCGACATGGCCCTGCAGCGCCATCATGGCGCGGGGAATCAGATGGGTTTCGTTGTCGCGCAGCTCGCCGATCTCGGCCGAGGCGTCGGCGCCGCTGGCGTTGAAATAGCGCAGGCAGAACGACCCCAGGCCGTAGGCGCCGCGATAGTCCGCCAGGATCCGTTCGATCATGAGCTTCGTGCTGCCGTAGGGATTGATCGGCGCGCAGGGATAGGTCTCCGGCAGCGCGCGGCTGTCGGCATTGCCATAGACCGCGCCGGTCGAGGAAAACACCAGTCTGTCGCAGCCGGCCTCACGCATCGCGTTGAGCAGCGACAGCGTGCCGGCGACATTGTTGAGGTAATATTTCTGCGGGTCGACGACGGATTCGCCGACCAGGCTGGAGGCGGCAAAATGCATCACCGCAACGATGCGATGTTGAGCGAAGGCGCGCGCCAGCGCTGAACCGTCCGCGAGGTCCCCTGGCACCAGCGATCCCGTGACAAAGCTGCGGTGACCGGTCGAGAAATTATCGTAGACCACCGGGTGATAGCCGGCGGCCGTCAGCGCCCTGCAGCAATGCGAACCGATATAGCCCGCACCCCCGGTCACCAGAATAGACGGACGATCGTTCATGCCAGTGCCCCGTTACGACATTCTTGGTGGTTGCGGCAGGACCTTCGGACCCGTGACGCTAGGTGCGTGGCGCCCGATCGGCGTTTGAAGGCCGGCTCTTGTTGAACAGCAGATACAGTGCGCGCGGATTGGTGGTGAGATAGCGCCAGAACAGCCGACGCGGCTCCAGCCAGATTCGCCAGGCCCATTCGAGGCCGACGCTCTGCATCCATTTCGGCGCGCGCGCCCGGCTGCCGGAAAGGAAGTTGAACAGTCCACCCGACGTCTTGATGACGCCGACATTGGACAGGCGCGGGGTGAATTCTTCGACAAAAGCCTGCTCATAGGGCACGCCCAGCGCGACCCACAGATAATCCGGCGCCAGCGCGTTGATCTCGTCGACCTTGTCGCGCAACGCATCGCCCTTAAGATAGCCATGGGAGCGTCCGACGATCCGCAGATCGGGGAACATGCTTCGGACCTTGGCGACCGCGGCGGCGTTTTCTGCCTCATCGGCGCCGAACATGTAGAAGCTGAGGCCGGCAGCAACGGCCTTGCGTGCGACCACCTCAAACAGGTCCGTGGTCGCCACCCGCTCCGGCAGCGGCGTCGACGACTTGAATCGCGACACCGTCACCAGCGGCTGGCCGTCGGCGTTGATCAGATCGGCGGCGCGGAACAGACGTTCGGTCATCGGTTCGGTCGAGCAGCGCGCCAGCACCTCGCCATTGGCCGAGGTCAGATACAGCGGCCGGCCGACCCGGCGCACCGGGACCACCATGTCGATCATGAAATTCGGCGGTCTGCTCGATATCGAGCACGGCGAGCCGAAGCCCGCCCAGCGTGATTCGAGGCACGGCCGCCGTGGCGGCCCTGCCAATCGGATTTGCACGACGCTCAAGCATATTGCTTGTCCCGCTGACGTTCGACGGCCGCAGGCTGAAGTTCGCTCGAGAACGACGCCGACCAGCTCTGCGCTCGGCGCCGCCGAGCGCCGTAATGATGTTTTCCATGCAATCGTTGATATCGAGGTTCGTCGGCAGCACCGCGACGAGACCATCGGTCGTCATCGAGCAACTTGCGGTCGGCGGCGCTCCAGGGCATCGCGGGACCGTCGAGCACCACCAGATCGTAGCCGCCGGCCGAACGCGCCTGCGCGATCGCCTTGCGGATAGCCTCGCCCGACTTGGCGTCGGATCCCGTGAGCGCCGGCAGCACCGAAATTCCGTTCGCGGTCTCGATGGCGCGGGAAGCCTTGCTGCCGATGCTGAGCCAGCCGAGACGGCTGGCTTCGCTCTTGGCCGGGCGCTTCACCTTGTCCGAAAGCCCGTGCCTGGCGTGGTCGGCATCGATCATCAGCACCTTGACGCCGTCGCGCGCGGCGGCGAGCGCGATATTCAGCGCGGCGATGCTGCGGTCTCGGGCGGGGCCGGTCGCCGATCACGGCCATCACCGGCGCTGACATCGCCGGCACGCCGCTGCAGCGGCGCGCGGATGTCGCGCATGGCATTGAGGAAGGTTGTCAGCGGAAAACCCATGCGCAGGGTCGGCCAGCCGACTCGCGTCAGGTCGGGAATCGCTGCCTACCGTCAGGATTCCGCCAAGCGTCCGCATCACGTCGGATTCCTGCAGACGCGCGATGGTTGGCTTTTCGACCATGGCGACCGCGCCTGGTGGCCTTGCGGCCGGCGGCTGTTTCGGCGGCGCGGCCGATGGCTTGGCCTCGGAGCCGATTCGCTCGGGCGCGGAGGTCTCGGGGGACAAGCGGTCGGCCATGACAGCCCATGCCGCGGCGGCCAGCGTGCCGAGCACCAAGCCGACGAGCGCGACCACGCTCATGGCGGGCGGGAAGGTGCGACGCTGCGGTACGGTCGCCTCGCCGATGATGCGCGCGCTCGAGGTGTTGAGGCTCTCCTGCTCCTCGGTTTCGCGAGAGCGCTTGAGGAACGACTGATAAACGTCGCGGCTGGCCTCGACGTCGCGTTCAAGTTCGCGGAGCCGCACCGCGGCCTGGCTGATCTCGACGCTCTGGCGCTTTTGTGCGTCGAGCGCCTTGTTCAGCGAGGCCTCGTAGTCGCGGGCGCGGGTCAGGTCGTTCTTTGCCGCTGTGGCGAAGCGATCGACCTCCTCGTTGATGGTGCGGCGCAAATCGTCGACCTGCTTCTCCATCTGGCGCAGCGCCGGATGCAGCGGACCGAGTTCGCTGGTCAGTTCCGCGTAGCGCTTGCGCGCCTCGGCATACTGCGCGCGCAAATTGGCGATGGTCGGGGATTGCAACGCCTCGGGAATGGCGCCGTCGTCGGCCGCGGCGCGGCGGCTGGCTTCGATCTGGTCGTATTTGGCCTGGGCGTCGAGCGTGGCGGCCCGTGCCGCGGCAAGCCGCTGGTTGCTGGCGGAAAGCTGTTGATCGCTGATCAGCGTGTCCTGGGTGCCGACGAAATTGTTCTGCGCCTTGTAGACCGCAAGCTCATTTTCCGCGCTGCGCAGACGCTGCTTCAATTCCATCAGGCGGCCGGACAGATCGTTTGTCGCACGCCGCGCGGCGGTGGCCTGCGAGTTCCTCGATTCCGTCAGATAGGCGTGGGCGAGCGCATTGGCGAGCATCGCCGCCTTCGCCGGCTCCCGCGACCAGACGTCGATATCGACGATGAAGCTGCGGTCGGTTTTCTTGACGGTAACGTGGCGGTTCAGGGCGTCCAGCGCCGTCATCTGCTCGAGCTTGTTTTCATCGGCGGCCGGAGGATCGAATGCCGATCAGGCCGAGCAGCGTCGCCACGGCTCCGTTGGAGACGCCGCCGAACTCGGGATCCTTGTCGAGATGCCGGTGCTCCTGGATCACCTGCAGCAGCACATTGTTCGAGGTGATCAGGCGCGCCTGGCTTTCCACCACCATCGCAAGCCCGGAGACATCCTGGGCGCGCGGCGTCAGTTCGCGATCGACCAGCTGCAGTTCGCGAGGGTCGACATAAAGCTGCGCGGAGGCCGAGTATTTCGGTGTCAGGCTTTTGCCGATCGGCGACGGCGGCACAGGCGCAGATCAGCCCGGCGGCCGCGATCGCGAGCTTTCGCCGCCAGATCACACGGCCGAGCTCCAGCACGCTGAAACCGGCAGGCGTTCGCGGCGCCGCTGGCGCGGCGCTGGTCTTGGCCTGGCCTATCGGTTGGTCATAAACGAGCATGAGCCCCGGCTTCCGTTCGAACCGCCATGCGGATCGGCTGAGCGGTCATTCCCCGGGTCACGCCAGGCGCGCGCGATGTTGGCGCGGAACAAACGCAACAGGAAAAATTAACCATACTCATTGAGGGACTATTCGCCGAAATGGCAAAGAAAGCGTTTAACGGGACGTGCATGGCTGGGCCTGCGCCATGCGGGGCGCCGGATTTTTTCGGACCGCGCACCGCTCCGAGGACACGGTCCGTCGACGCGGCCGAACAACCGCTGGGACTTCGGTTACCCGGGAGCCAGTCGCAATCGGAAATTAACGCTTTGTTATGGATTGGCGCCGGGTCGTACACCCGTCCGGCGAGCCGTCGTGCCGCGGCCGGCGATGAGGGGCCGGCGCGCAAAAGCGCCACCGGCGGATGGCCGGCAGTCGCTTTGGCTTCGGACCACATCGCTTGCATGGTTCAGCGCTTTCTCAGGATCACGTGATAGTCGCCATGCCGCACGTCGGTGTTTCCCGGCAGCAGGAAATTCATTGCGCGGGCGGCCAGGTCGACCAGGGCACCAAACACCGGCTTGCGGGTCCGCATTTCCGGAAAGCGCGGGCTTTCATATTCCCTGCGGTAGATCACTTCGAGGCCGTGCGCCTTCGCGAACGCGTCGAGATTCGCCAGTGAAACCAGCGGATGAAAGAACGTTGGAAAAGGCGCTTCGCCAGGCTTGCCGGCATCCATGTCGCCGCGAACATGGCGGTAGAACCAGACGTGGAACCAGTGCGGCGTGTATTTGGTGACGATGCCCGACAGCGAATTCGGATTCGGCGCGCCGATCAGGATCAGGCCGTTTTTCTTCAGGCATTCGCAAAAGCGAAGCAGCGCGGCCTGGACATCGGGAAGATGTTCGATGACGTTGTAGCAGATCACGAGATCGAAGCTGTCGGGCTGGAAGCGATAGGTTTGGATGTCGCCGAGAATCTTCTCATCCGCATAGTCGTTGTTGAGATTCTGGGTTTCATCGATATCGACCACGGTGACGTGGGCACGGCGCATGATGTCGAGCGGCAGGAAACTGGTCGCGCCGCCGCCGGCTTCGTAAACCGCGAGCTCGGCCGAATTCAGTTCGGTTGCAGAGGATCTCGTGAACCGCGAGCAGGCTCTGGCGGGCTTCGCCGGGCGGCAGGTCGAGCAGTGCCCTGGGGTGAACGGGCGTCGACGCCGGCGCGGCGTTCGACGCACGCGGGGCGGCGCGGGAATCGGTCAAGGCACTGTGAGCGAGGTTCATGGCAGCAGCTTCGTTCATTGGTTTCTATCCAATGTTGGTGTTTGCGAGTTTGGTTCGAAACAGCGTGACGCAGAGCTTCAACCGGCTGCGCGCACGGGAAACGTCAAGCAGCCAGCACAGCAGCACGTAGCTGGCGGTCCCGGTGGCAACCAGGATGCAACAGGCCGTCAGATCCGAGACGTGCAGACCTCGGTCCAGCGTTCCCACGATCAGCGCCATGACCAATCCGGCGATCGCGGTCAGCGCCAGCCGGCCAAGAGGCAGTGGGATCGGAAACGCGCGGCGGCTGAGCAGCAGGGCGCCGGCAAAGCCGAACAGGTCGGCGCCAAGGCGGGCCCACGCGGCGCCGATGGTGCCGTCCTTGCTGACCAAGATGCAGGACAGAACGATGTTGACGACGATGATCGATGCCGTGTTGATGAGGTAGAATGAGTTGCGGCCGGACAGCAGGAAGCTGGCGTGCAGATATTGCTGCGTCAGGATCTGGAACACCACGGCGGCGGCCACGATCGGCATTGTCTGCGCGGCGAGGTCGCGGAAGTCGGCGCCGAGAATCACATTGGCGACGTGGGGAGCGATCATGGCGAAGCCCAGACACGCCGGCAGCGTGATGCTGAGCAGCAGCTCCACGCATTCGGTGAGATGCGAGCGCACCGCGGCCGGCCCCTCACTGGCGTGAATCTTGATGGCCAGCGGGAAGAATACGGCTGCGGCGCTGATGGCCGGCATCATCAGGGTTTGGCGAACCAGATCGAGCCCGGCGATATATTTTCCGGCTTCCGCAGGCGTGACCAGATTGGCAATCACGAAGCGGTCGGTAACGCTGGAGATGGCCAGCAGAGTGAGCGACAGCGTCAGCGGCAGACCTTGTTTCGCCGCGCTCAAAAGCGCCGACCGGTCGAATGTGAAAGTTGTTCCGCGCCAGGCGCGCGATTGCACCGCGACGGCGAGCAGACAGGCCAGCGCGGACGCCAGCAACAGCAGGACTCCGTTGGGGCTGAACAGCGCCACGATAACACCGAGGCCGAGTGCCGCCGCCGCACGAACCAGCGTGGCACGCATGGCGGTGATGGCCAACAGCCGGGCGCGAACCAGATCCTGGGTCAATTCAAACAGGCCGATCGCAACGGCAAGCCCGACCGCCGCGAGCGATGCGAGCGCACCCAGTCCGGCGAGCCGGCCCAGCGCCCAAGCCACGGGGATCAGCAGGCAGCAGACGAGATATCCCGAGATGACGAGCCCGCGGACGTCGGTGCCGTCGTTCCTGGCGTGTCCGCTCAGGATGAGATTGCGGAACCAGCCGGCCAGAAACGTGCTGACGACGGAGGCGAAGCCGACGCCGAGCAGATAGATGCCGTAGTCATGCGGGGAGAACAGCCGCGTAAACAAAAATACGCTCAGCAACCCCAGCAGCGCGGAGAGGATGTTGGCGGATAGATTGATGCCGGCTTGTCCGATCAGCATAGCGCGTCCAATGCCTCGGGCTCTTTTGCGGCGACCCGCGCCACGCTGGCCCGCACTTCGTCGATGGCGGTGCGGATGCTTTGCACCGGCGTTCCCGAAAACGACGCCACGGAAAATGCGACGTCCTGTTCATCCGCCGCGCGCAGCAGCCGATTCAGATCGTGCTCGCCGAGTTTTGGCGGATCCCAATAGCTGATGCATGGCGTGCGCGGGCTGATCGTGTGTCCGCCGGTGAATCTTCCGTCGTTGCGAACGAAATAGCCGTACAGCATGTATTCCGAAAAGCTGCGAATCCGGCAAAGCGCCTCGACCCAGTCGCGTTTGGTAACGGCCTCGATTTTGTCGACCATCGCCCGCACGGTCTGCTGATCCCAAAAAATGATGTGCCCGATAAAGTCCGGCGCCGGAAGCGGCGGAACCGGCAATCCGAGAAGCTGGTGACTGGTGCCGACCCAATGGGCATGGCGGATCTGGTCCGGCGTGATCTCGTCGGGGAGACTGAGCAGCGGAATCGGATTCGGATACTGAAAGCGCGCAAGGTCGAAATCACGGAAGAACACGACGTCGGAATCCAGGATGCAGAAGCGCTGATGCGGCAGCGACATGACTGCTTCAATCTTCAGGAACTGCTGCACGTGCCAGCCGCTGACGGGCTTGGTGCGAAGCGACCACCAATATTGACGCCGCTTGCGCTGGACGATGCGCGGCAACGGTCGCAGCCATTTGGGCAGGAATCTGGAGGCAGGCAGCACCACCCGGTGCTCGCTCGCGAAGTGAGCGAACAGCGGCAGATCGGAATCCGGAACCAGCAGGTAATGCTTCGAGAAGGAACCAACGTGGCGATCGACGCTCTCGCACAGCAACGTGCACAGGTCGATGTCGCGCCCGTACGTCGGGGTTAACAGCGCGACGGCGGCCGGCTCGCGGGCATCTGCGGGGGTAACGTTTGGACTCATGGCTTCCAGGCGACTTGGTTTGCGTACGGATGTCGTTTGCGGACGATTGTCATTGAGCAAGATCGATGCCGAACCCGCCGCAAGGCGTTGTGCCGCTGCAGATTTGGTTAATTTGCCGTGCGCTAACCATCACCGACGGATCGATCGGTGTTTGCGCGGGGCTGGACCGGATATTGCACTTGTTGGGCTATTGAAAACGTCGATCGCTCGGAAGGCCTCGAAGGCATGGCTCAAAGGCTTGGCAATGAAGACGCATTCGCGGCGTGATCTGCTTGTCGGCGCGACCAAGGCTGCGGCGCTGGGCATTTCCGGCACAGCGGTCCTGTCCGACCTGTCCGCTTTTGCGACACCGTTAGATCAGAAGGTTACCCCCGGCGGTGACGACGGGCTGATTCCGTATGGTTCCGCGGTGCGAGCCGGCATGCTCGCGTCGGACGCGACCTATCGCGCGGCGATCATCGCCAATTGCCAGTTGATCGTCCCCGAAGGCGAGATGAAATGGCCGGATATTCATCCGGCGCGCGATCAATACCGGTTCGAACAGGCCGATGCGCTGGTGGATTTCGCCCGGCAGAACAAGATCGGGATCCGCGGGCATACGCTCGCCTGGTATGGCGGTATGCCGGAATGGACCGCTTCGATCGACAGCCGTGCCGAAGCCGAGCGCGAACTGGTTGGCCATATCGAGACGGTGGTGTCCCGATATCGGGGCGAAGTCCCTTCATGGGACGTGGTTAATGAACCGCTGATCGATTGGCCGCAGGACGAGTCGTCGTTGCGTCCCTCGATCTGGACACGGTATCTCGGCGCGGACTACCTGCCGATCGCGTTGCGGGCTACGGCGATGGCGGATCCGGACGCGCAACTCGTGCTGAACGAATACGACATCGAATATCAGGGCGCGCGCTTTGCGGCGCGGCGCAAGGCCCTCGTCGCGCTGTTGCGCTCGTTGCGCGATCGCGGCGTCCCGCTGCACGCGGTCGGGCTGCAGGCGCACCTGTTTGCGAGCCGCGATATCGACCGCGATGCGTTGCAGAGCTTCCTGGCGGAGATCGTGGCGCTCAAGCTCGACGTGCTGGTGACCGAACTCGATGTGATCGACTACGAATTGCCTGCCGACATCGGCCAACGCGACGCCATGGTTGCTGCGATGGCCGATCAATTCCTCGAAGCGGTGTGCGGTGTCGTCCGTCCCAAGGCGATCCTGACCTGGGGCCTGACGGATCGCTACACCTGGGTGCCGACTTATTTCAAACGCAAGGACGGTCTGCCCAATCGTCCGCTTCCGCTCGATGCCGATTACAGGCGCAAGCCGTTATATGACGTCGTCGAGAAATACCGGCGCACGGCCACGTCGAAGGGGACCCACTGACATGTCATGCACCTCCCGCGAAGGCTTGACAGTATCCAGGCCGCTCGATGTTTTGGTCGAAATCGTGATCTGCATTCCCTGCTTTCGCCGTCCGGCGCATTTGCGCCAGACGCTACAATCGCTGGTCGCCCAGCAGACCGGCCGCCGCTTTGCCGTCGTGATCGTCGAAAACGACGCCGCGGGGCGCGAGAGCGCGCCGGTCGCCGCCGAATTTCTTCGGTCGGGAGAATTGCGGGGGCTGTGCGTGCTCGAGCCGCGGCAGGGCAATTGCCATGCGATCAACGCGGCGTTCGAGACCGCGCTGGCGACATTCCCCGAAGCCGCGCACCTGTTGATGATCGATGACGACGAAATCGCGTCGGAGCTCTGGCTCGAGCACATGGTCGGTGCCGCCGAGGCGACGGGCGTCGATGTCGTTGGCGGCCCGGTATTTCCGGTGTTCGACGACGAAACCAAGCGTGCATTGCGTCGTCATCCCGCATTCTGCCCGGCCTATGATCGCAGCGGTCCGGTGCCGGTAATCTACGGCTGTGGCAATTGCCTGATCAAGCGAACGGTGTTTGCCGCGCTGGAGGAGCCCTCGTTCGACCTCCGCTTCAATTTTCTCGGCGGCGGGGATACCGATTTCTTCATGCGCTGCCGTCGCGCCGGAATGAAGTTTCATTGGGCCGCCGACGCGGTGATCATCGAAAGCGTTCCGCCGGTTCGCACCAGTCCGCGATGGATCGCGTTGCGCGGATTGCGAATTGGCGCGATCAATTACCACGTCGAGCTCAAGGGTGCGCGCACCGTACGGTCGCGCCTCAGATTACTGGCGCGTCTGCTCGCGAGACTGCCCTTGTCAATCGCGCGTGCCGCCAGGCTCATTATTGCCGAGCAAAAGCCGCTGTTTGCGTTGCACCCGATGGCGGTGGCGGTTGGCAGCGTGCTCGCCTCGCTCGGGATCGAACCGCAACCCTACAAAGCCTCGAAGATCGCCTCGTGAGCCAGACCGCGACCCATTCGGAAATCCGCACCGCCTTTGACGCATTGCGCCGTCAACAGGTGATGGATTTGCTGCGGGCCGCGATCTTCATTGGCACGTTGCTGGTGGCCTGGGTGTCGCTGCGACCGTTCGCCAACCTCGAGAACGAAGCTCTCAAGGACCTTTCGACCGGCAACGAGACTCCGACCTATCTGACATTCGGCATGCTGGCCGTGCTGATGGTTACCCTTGCGATGCGCGACAACCTGCCCGCGTTGGCGACGCTGTTCTGCAAGGGGTTCATACTGTTCGGCGGCTGGATTGTGCTGAGCGTGCTGATTTCGCTCGATCCCAGCACTTCCATTCGCCGGTTCGCCCTGACCGCCTGCGTCATCACCGTCACGGCGGTCATGATGCTGTTGCCGAAATCGCAAGGCGAACTCGCGCGCTGGCTCGCCACGGCTGCGCTGCTGTTGCTGGCCATCTGCTATCTCGGTGTCATGCTGGTGCCCCACCTCTCGATCCATCTGGCCACCGATACCCAGGAACCCCATCTGGCTGGCGACTGGCGCGGCGCGTTTGGCCACAAAAACGTGGCCGCGGCCATGATGGCGATGATGTTGTTTGTCGGCCTTTACGTCGCGCGCGCAGGGGCGCGGTTGCCGGGAATTGCGATCGTTGCGCTGGCGGCGTTCTTTCTGTTCAAGGCCGAGGGCAAAAGTTCTACGGCGTTGTTCTTCGTCGTCCTGGCACTGACCTCACTTGCGGCGGCGGTTCGCGCGTTCTGGCTTCGCGCGATCATCCTGCTCGGGCCGCTGCTGGTCCTGAATATGCTCAGTGTCGGCACCGTTGTCAGTCCGACGCTCGCGGCCATCGCCGAGATGCTGCCGATCGATACGACGTTTACCGGCCGCTTTGATATCTGGACCTTCGCGATCCAGTCGCTGCAGAGCCGGCTACTGACCGGCTACGGTTTCTCGGCTTTCTGGGGTAGCAGTTCGATCCAGAATTTGCCGCAGGGCATGGAATGGGCGGAGTTCGCCTCGCATAGCCATAACGGCTATCTCGACACCGCGCTGACGATGGGTTTGCCGGGCCTGGCGCTGCTGATCGCCGTGCTGGTGATTGCGCCGTTGCGCGACTTCCACAATGCGGTACGTGGTGGCAATGGCGGGCCGCTGGCGCTGTTCCTGTTGCAGATATGGCTGTTCGCGCTCTACCTGTCATCGATGGAGAGTTTTTTCCTCGATCGTGTCGATCCGATGTGGTTCACGTTTCTGATCGCGGTATTCGGACTGCACTATCTGGCGAGATTTCGGGTGAAGGATTGACGCGAAGCTGCGCTTGTACCGCCCGCGCGACGTCTTTCCACCAACCGTCGAAATCGAACGGTGCGCGCTCTGCTGATGATTTCGAGCGTGGATATGATCTTGTCGGCATAAGCATCATCGCTGGCTCCGCGCGGAACCAGTGCAATGATGCCGCGATCGATCAATTCCTTGAAACGGGGATGATGGTCGAATTCATCCGCCTCGGCAGGACCGGTGACGATCGCCGGCCGGCCCGACTGGATGCAGGCCAAAATGCTGCCGCGCCGCGCCGTGATTCCTTCTCCCAGCGGATAACAGAATGCATTGACCTCGCTGAAGATCCCGAACACTTCATGGTCCGAGGCGACATAGCCGCTGACGATGACGTCGTCGGTGATGCCGAGTTCGGCGGCACGGGCATAAAACTCTTCCTCTACCCTGTCGGTGCCGCGGATGAATGACCCGACGTAAACCAGCAGCGGCTTCAGCCCTCGCTCTCCCAGGATTGCACAAACGTCGAGCAGCGCGTTCGGCTGCTTGCCGGGATAGATCGATCCGAAATGTCCAATGATCAGCCGTCCGCTCTCGCGCGCGGCGGCCAGCTGCTGACGCAGTTTGGAGTCGGTTATTCCGGCCGGGGCTTCGATATTGGGAGGCAACGGCGCCAGCACGGTTTTCTTCGCGGCCCAGCCGACCAAATTGTCGTTGGCGAGTTCGCGCCGCACCAGCGGCGAGAACATCACGATGGTGTTGGCAAGGACCAGCGCCGGCATATAGGTGACGCGGCGCATCCAGTTGAGCCCGGCCCATTCGTGCTGGATCAGCACGACGCGCCGGCCCCGCAGGCGCGCCATCGCTATTGCCAGCAGCGGGCGGAACATCACGCGCTTCCAGGCGACAATGGGGAAATTGCAGATCACGTTGCGTGCCGATCCGACCGCTCGCCAGATTTCGGTCGCCGAGCCCTCGGTACGGGTTAGGGTTAACGTTGTGCTACTGCCGGGATCGAGCTTCTCGATCGTCTCGCCGAGCAGCCGGGTAAATTGTCCAACGCCGCACCGCATCTGCGAGCCGGCGCCCAGCAACAGTGTCGGGTAGCCAGTTTCTGACGTCATGGTGCGGTGCCGGCGCTTTCTGGGACCATCGTGTTAGCCATAACATTCCAGACGTTATCTTACCGTAAGCGGCGGCACCGTTCTTGCTGGACATAGAGCTGAAATCGGCATGCCGTCCCGCATCGGGACAGCAATCATGATGGGTCGAAACGCGTCGCGGGTCCGAACCCGCAGCGGGTATGACGGCGGGGATTGCGCAGATGACGAAGAGCAACGCTTTGGCGGAAGGCACACCCTCGCAGTTACCACACGCGCCCGGCATCCATTTTCGCGTGCTGGACAGCTGGCGCGGCGTCGCCGCATTACTCGTCGCGGTGTTTCATTTGAATATCCTCAGTGCGATCTACTCGCTGGATTTCATCCGAAACGCTTACCTTTTTGTCGACTTCTTTTTCGTCTTGAGCGGCTTCGTCATTACCCACAACTACGCCAATCGCCTGGGAACGCTGGAAGGGGTTGGAACGTTCGCGCTGCGACGCCTCGGTCGCCTGTGGCCGTTACACGTCGTCGTGCTGCTCGCCCTTGTCATCCTGGAAAGCGCGCGGGCTGTTTCGGCGGCGCGCGGCGTTTCGTTCACCAATCCGCCGTTCACCGGATCCACCTCGCTGCATTCGATTTTGACGAACCTGGTGTTCGGGCAGTCGTTTGGATTGGAGCAGCAACTGACGTGGAATCCGCCGAGCTGGAGCATTTGTGCCGAATTCTGGACTTATCTAGTCTTCGCCGCGACGGTGTTCATCGGCTCAACGTGGCTGCGCCGTTTCCGCTTTGCGACCGAGGTTCTTCTCGCTGCCGTCCTGATTGCGAGCGTTTCCATTCTGGTTTTATTCGCGCGGCGCGGCATTGACGCGACCTATGACTTGGGGCTTGCCCGATGCATCTACGGATTTTTCGTCGGGAATTTGACCTACCGGCTCTGGCAAGCGGCTTCTCGCTTCCGATTGCGCTCGCGGATTCTAGAAGTCGGTGCGCTGATTGCTGCGGTTGCCTACGTATCGGCAGCGGGGCATACGGGATACACGTTCCTGGCGCCCCTTGTGTTCGGCTTCGTGGTTTTCGTCTTTGCGTTTGAGGCGGGGCCGGTGTCGGCCTTGATGCTGAACAAGGGCAATGCGTGGCTCGGCCGAATCTCCTATTCGATCTACATGTGGCAGGCCTTCATCATCTTCAACTTCGTCGACCGTCCGGTTTCGATGCTTGAAAAGATCACCGGCCACAGCTTTACGACGACGGACAGCGCCAGCTCGGCGCTGGGCGGTGAGGCGGGAAAGTTGATCGTGTTGGGCGGGCATGTGTTGCCGATCGTCGCGACGCTGCTCTTTCTCGGCTTCCTGATCGTTGTCGCGAGCATCAGCTATCATCTCATCGAGAAGCCGGGTCAGGAGCTGTTTGCCCGGCTGGCGGGCGGGCTGCGAGCCGGTTCCACCCGCGGCGGCGACCGATCTCCAGGTGCCGTCCGGTCTGTCGGGATTGTTCGATCGCGATAGGCCGTCTGCGCCGGTTCATGCTGAATCGGAACAATGCGCGGCCCTGAAAAAATCGGCGACTTGCGTTAGCCATATATTGCAGACGTCGGCGCTGGATGGGCGTCGCGGCTGCCTCGGGCACCCTTCTTGCGATAGACTGGGAGAGAGCGGGTGGGCCGTTTCAGATCGGCACAGCAAGCGACGGTTGAAACGGCCGCTACCGGTTTTCGGGCAGCGTTTTGGAAAGCACGCCGGGATGGTCGATCGACGAGCCAGCGGCGAACGAGAAATGAGCAGGAGTGCGATCATGACCGATAGGGTTTTCACCAACTGGGACGACACCCATTCGGCCTTATGGGGTCATCAACCGATCCAGTTAGCGACTGAATTACACAAAGCGCCGCTGTTCTCCACGGACATGCTGGCCGCATTGATCGAGCGCTATCCGCGCCAGCATTACAGCTTGGTGCAGACCGGCGCCCGCGGCTCCGGCCGGGTCTGGCGCGAGGGTGAAATCGGCGATCTCAACGGCCGTCAGGTGATGGAAGCGATTTCTCGCGGCGGTCTCTGGCTCAACATGCGCGATGTCGGGGCGGTCGACAGCCGGTATCGCACCCTGATCGACGGCATGTTCGCGGAAGTCGCAGCCAAGGTTCCAGGCTTCGAGGCGTGGAATCATCAGGAGAGCATCCTGATCTCGTCGCCGGACGCGCAGGTTTACTACCATGCCGACCTGCCGGGGCAAGGCCTGATCCAGATCGCCGGACGCAAGCGCGTCTATGTTTATCCGAATACGCCGCCTTTCATTACGCCACAGCATCTCGAGGACATCGCGGTCTACAATGTCGAGGTCGATCTCCCCTATGAGACCTGGTACGACCGGCACGCCAAGGTGTTCGACATCGGTCCCGGCCAGATGCTCAATTGGGAACTGAACGCACCGCACCGCGTGGAAAATCTCGACACCTTCAGCGTCTCAATGACCGTTTCCTACACCAACGACCAGATCCGCCGCGCGGAGATCGTCAACCTGGCCAACGGCCTGTTGCGGCATCGCTTCGGATACGCGCCGAGGACCCGCAACCTGCATGGTCCGTCCTATTTCGCAAAGGCGGTGATGCAAAAACTCTATCGCGACAGCGGCTGGGTCAAACGCGAGCGCAGCGCGCGCCGTCCGACAGAATTCCGGCTCGATGCCGCGCAACCCGGCAAGATCGTCGATCTGCCCAAAGCTGCCTGACTTGGGCGGCCTGAAACAACTCGATTTGCAATGACGGTGTTGACGGCAGAGGCGGGGCGTCCGGAAGCGCGGGGAGTGAACCGCGCTGCGGGATTCCGCGTCGAGTTCGTCCGCGACTGGACGCAGGCCAGCGCGCGATGTGGTGGCGTCCGGGGCTTGACGCCGTTCCAGGACCGCCGCTGGCTGGATGCGTGGTATCGGGCGTTCGCCGGCTTTGACGGCGTCGAACCGTTGATCGCGATCGTCTCGGATGCGGCCACTTCAGAACAGGTCGCGTTGTTCCCGCTGGTGCGCCGGGTACACCGGGGAATCCGGATCGTCGAATTCGCCGATTATCACCTGACCGACTACAACGCACCGCTGCTGCACGCCGCCGCGCTGCGCGAGCCGGCGGCTGCCCGCCTGATGTGGCGTGATCTGCTGGCCGCGTTGAAGCGGTTGCCCGGCGGCACCGATCTGGTACGCCTGCGCAAGATGCCGTTCGAACTCGACGGCAGGCCCAATCCGCTGACGTTGCTGCCCGGCGCCAGCGCCTCGTTTCTCAACAGCAATGTGGTGACAATGGGCGGCGATTTCGACGCCTACCGTTATTCGCTGGAGCGCACCGTGCGCAAGGAGCTGGAACGAAGCTGGCGTGTGTTCACGCGGCATTCCGATGCGGCGTTCCGGATCGTGACCGGACATGACGAGGCGCTGCGTGTGCTGTCGGCGATGGAAACCCAGCAGGATGCGCGGATGCGGCATCTCGGGCTGAAGTTCATGCTCAACGATGAAACCTGCGCCGCGTTCTACCGCAGCCTGGTCAGCGAAAATCTCGCCAGTGGCTATGCGGTGTTGACCGCGCTGACGGTCGGGGAAGAAGTGGTCGCGACCCTGCTCGGGGTGCGCAGCGGTTCGCGCTACGTGATGGTTCGGATCAGCAACGCCGGCGATAAATGGTCGAATTGTTCGCCGGGCCGCCTGATCATCGAACGCACCATGGCGGCCTTGCACCGCGATGGCGTGCGACATTTCGATTTCAGCATCGGCAATTATGCCTATAAGCGCCGCTTCGGCGTGGTGCCGGTCGCGCTGGCCGAAATCACCGCCGCCTTGAGCTGGCGCGGATGGCCGTTTGCGCTGCGCGATCGCGCGGCCCGCGAGTTGCACCGTTATCCGAAGCTTGCCACCCGCGTAACCCGGGCGCTCGGCCGGCCGGCGTCGCGCGAAGAGAGCTAGTTTTACACCTGCCGTACCACGCCGGGTTGGCCAAGCGGGCATTCGAGCGTCTCGCGGTCCCATTTCGCGCAATCGGCCGCCGCCTCATAGGTGCTTTGCAGGAATTCCAGCAGCATCTTGTCGGGATCGTCGGCGGTGCGCACCGCGTCATAGGGCAGGATGAATTCGCCGAGCGCCTCGCTGAAGAACGCGGCGTCAGGACGTGCCTTGATGGCGCGGTAGCCCTTCGGCTCGGGATAGGCGTAGCAATAGAACGCGGGATAATCGATCGCGCCGCTGCCGGGCCAGAAGCCGGCGCTGCACTCCTCGTGGGAATAGGCTTCGCACGCCACCGCGTCGGGCAGATTGGGCACGCCGCCGGGATGTTGCGGCGCGCGGCGGCCGGAAAACCGCGTCACCGCGAGATCGAAACTGCCCCAGAAGAAATGCACCGGGCTGGCCTTGCCGAGGAAGCCGGTGCGGAATTGCTTGAATACGCGGTCGGCGTTGACCAGGATCCGGAACAGGCGCCGCACCGAATCCGGATCGTAGGTCGCGTGCCTGCGATCGAGCGGAAATCTGACTGGCTCCGGCAGCTCGTTCGGCATGTCGTCGATGGCGACGTGAATGCCGAGTTCGGCAAGTGCGGCCATCACGGCGGCGTAAAAGCTCGCCACCGATAGACCGGCAAGCGCGAACTGCCGCTGTGCGCCGTCGCTGTCGGAAATGCGCAAGGCATGATCGATGAAGTCGAAGTCGATCTGGAACGTCCTCGTGCCGTCCGGGATCGGCGAGGTCGTCAGGCCGCGCGCGGTGACATAGAGCGCCACATGCCAGGAATGGTTCAGCCAGGGCGAGCGCGCGAAACGGATCTTGCCGACGATCTGGGTCCACAGATGCAGCGTGTCATAGGTCTCGCGCCACGCCGCGGTCGGCAGTTCGGGCCATAAGGCGGGCAGGGCGTTGCTCATCGGGTGTGCTCTCCCAGACTGTGATCGGCGCCCTTGGTGTGACGAGGCCGGGCGCAATGGGCCCGGCCTTTATAGGTGAATTCATCGATGTTGGGGATGCGACGTTATTTCTTGGCGTCCTTGTTAAAGGCTGCGTCGACCTCGTCTTTCTTGATGCGGGCTCCGGGATTGCCGGGCTGACCGAGATTTTGCTCCTCGGTGCCGTCGCCCATCATGCCGGGATGCTTCTCGGCGGTCTTGCTGTCCTTGTGGGTGTCCTTGGAATCGGGCTTGTTGGTCATGTGGCACTCTCCAGGCGCTGATGCGCGCGACCCAACGGTCGAGGCGTCGTCCGGTTCCATCACCGACCCGTGCAATTGCGAGTGCCGCGCGGTCTCAATGCTTGCTGTATTCCGGGCATTGGCGCTGCCCGCGCGACGCGCGAAACAGGCCTCTGCACCACCACAGCCGCGCTATCGCGCGCAGCGGCCTTTGGGCCAGTTGATAGATAAAGACAATCTCGAGCATCGCGAAGTCCGCCGTTTCCAGGACGGACAAATGGGGCGGCATTCGTGAAAGAGAATGCCGCCCCCAACGCATCAGCCATGCAGTTTTTTCGCCGTCTCGGCGATCACGCGGCCTTGATAGCGCGCGCCGGCCAGCTCGTTTTCGCTGGGCTTGCGGCTGCCGTCGGTGCCGGCGATCGTGGTCGCGCCATAGGGCGAGCCGCCGGTGACGTCGTTGAGCTCCATCTGGCCGGCAAAACCGTAGTTCAGGCCGACGATGGTCATGCCGAAATGCAACAGATTGGTGATGATCGAGAACAGCGTGGTCTCCTGGCCGCCATGCTGGGTCCCGGTCGAGGTGAATGCGCCGCCGACCTTGCCGTGCAAGGCGCCCTTGGCCCAGAGCCCGCCGGCCTGATCGAGGAAATTCGACATTTGGGAGGCCATCCGGCCGAAGCGGGTGCCCGTGCCGACGATGATCGCGTCGTAGTTGGCGAGGTCGTTGATCTCAGCGACCGGAGCAGCCTGATCGAGCTTGTAATATGACGCTTTCGCGACCTCGGCCGGCACCAGTTCGGGCACGCGCTTGACGTCGACCGTGGCGCCGGCCTCGCGGGCGCCTTCGGCTACCGCGTTAGCCATCGCTTCAATATGGCCATAGGCGGAATAATACAGGACGAGGACTTTGGTCATGACGGGTCTCCTTCGGTTTTGAGAGGTGTTGTTTTCGGGGGATGTCATTGCCGGAAATGATCCGGCAATGACGCTCTGTGTTTGCTGCAGCCAAGCGCCCTTACACCGCGTCGACCAGCACCAGTTCGGAATCTTCCAGCGCGGTGATCTTGAGCGTGGCTTCGTCGCGGATCGCGGCGCCGTCGCGGGCATTGACCCGCACGCCGTTGACCTCGACGGCACCGGCCGCCGGCACCAGATAGAGATGGCGCGCCTTGCCTGGCGCATATTCGGCGCTTTCGCCGGCCTTCAGCGTGGTGGCGAGCACCCGCGCGTCGGCGCGGATCGGCAGCGCGTCCTCGTCACCTTCAAAGCCGCTGGCAATGGTGGCGAGTTTTCCGGAGCGATCCGACTTCGGAAACGGCTTGGCGCCCCAGGTCGGCTGGCCGCCCTGCGTGGTCGGCTCGATCCAGATCTGGAAAATCCTCGTCTTGGTCGGCTCCAGATTATATTCGGAGTGGCGGATGCCGCTGCCCGCGCTCATCACCTGCACGTCGCCCGCTTCGGTGCGGCCCTTGTTGCCGAGGCTGTCCTGATGGGTGATCGCGCCCTCGCGGACATAGGTGATGATTTCCATGTTGGCGTGGGGATGGGCGGGAAAGCCGGTGTTCGGCGCGATCTCGTCGTCGTTCCAGACCCGCAAGCTACCGTGACCCATATTGCTCGGGTCGTAGTGGCTGCCGAACGAGAAGTGGTGCTTTGCCTTGAGCCAGCCGTGGTCGGCGCCGCCCAGCTTGGTAAATGGCCTGAGTTCGATCATGGGATGTTCCTTTGCCTGTGAATTTCGATTGGCATCTGGATATGCGCTTCCGAGCGGTGCATAAATAGAAACTATCGAAACTCATTGTTTCCAAATTTTGACCGGAGATATCGCGTGTCAAAACTCCCAGATTTCGAGGCGCTGGCGATTTTCGCGAAAGTCGTGGAATTGCGCTCGTTCGCGGCCGCCGCCAGCGAATTGGCTCTGTCCAAGCCGACGGTGTCGAAGGCCGTGAGCCGGCTGGAAGAGCGGCTCGGCGCCCGGCTGTTCAACCGCACCTCGCGCCGGCTCGCACTGACCGATGCCGGGCAAAAACTGTCGGCGCGCGCGGCGCGTCTTTTGGCCGACGGCGAAACGATCGAGAACGAGGCGCTGTCGCAAGCCGTGGCGCCGCGCGGCCTGGTGCGGCTCGCGGTGCCCATGACCTTCGGGGTCAAAGTCGTGGCGCCGATCCTCCCCGAGTTCCTCAAGCGATACCCCGACGTCTCGATCGACCTGCATCTCAGCGACGCCATGGTGGACCTGATCGGCGAGGGTTTTGACGCCGGCTTGCGGATCGCGAGCCTGCCGGATTCCTCCTTGATCGCGCGCCGGCTGTGCGCGATGCCGCGCTATACCGTGGCGGCGCCGGCTTATCTCAAGAAATACGGCCGGCCGACCCATCCGATGCATCTCGCCCAGCATCGCTGCTTTGCCTATGCCTATCTCTCGACGCCGAACGTCTGGCATTACACCAACGCCGCCGGCGAACAGGCCAGCGTGCGGCCGGCCGGGCCGTTGCGCGTCAACAATGGCGAGGCGGTGCTGCCGGCACTGCTCGCGGGCCTCGGCATTGCCGATCTGCCGGATTTCATCGTCGGCGATGCCATTGCCTCCGGCGAGGTCGAGGTGATCCTGAAAGGCTGGAAGCAGACCGAAGGCGCGGTGCATCTGGTGATGCCGCCCGGCGGTCCGCGCCCGGCCCGCGTCGACGTGCTGGCGGAGTTTTTGGCGACGCATTTCGCCAAGGGCAAGAAGCGGAAATAGACTTTGTGCGGCTTTCGCCGGTGTAACGGTTTGTCTAGTTTGCATGCAACGAAACCAAAAAAATTCCCGGGGAGAGACATGAACCGACGCGAACTGCTGAAAGCCGCTGCCGCCTTGCCGCTGGCGCAAACCGCATTTTCCGGCGCCGCGTTGGCGGATGTGGCCTGGCCCGAGCGCAACATCACCATGATCGTGCCGTTTCCGGCCGGCGGGCAGGCAGACCTCGCGGCGCGGCCGGTGGCGCATGCGCTGGAGGGGATCCTCGGCAAATCTGTCATCGTCGATAACCGCGCCGGTGGCGGCGGCGGATCGATCGGCAATGCGGCGGCGGCCCGCGCCGAGCCCGATGGTTACACGCTGCTGATGACCTTGTCGTCGCTCGCGGTGCTGCCGGAGGCCGACCGGCTGTTCGACCGCCCGGTGCAATACGAAGTCTCGCAATTCGCGCCGGTGGCGCGCGTGCTCGCCGATCCGACACTGCTGGCGGTGCCGGCCTCGGCGCCGTGGAAGACGCTGCAGGATTTTGTCGATGACGCCAAAAAGCGGCCCGGCCAGATCCCCTACGGCTCGTCCGGTCCCTACGGCACGCTGCATGTGGCGATGGAAATGTTCGCGACCAGCGCCGGCATCAAATTGCTGCACGTCCCGTTTCGCGGCGCCGGTCCGGCGCTCAACGCGCTGTTGAGCGGCACCGTGCAGGCGCTGGCGTCGGCGCCGGGCACGCTGAAGCAGCAGGTCGATGACGGCAAGATGCGCGTGCTGGCGAATTGGGGCGCGCAACGCGTTCCCAGTTTTCCCGATCTGCCGACCTTCAGGGAGCTCGGCTACAGGGATGTCGAGTTCTACATCTGGGCCGGGCTGTTCGCGCAAAGCGCGTTGCCGGCGCCGATCATGACGAAGCTGCGTCAATCGATGGCGCAAGCGGTCAAAAGTCCCGACGTGACAAAACCGCTGGAAACCGCCGGCAGTCCGGTCGCCTATCTGGACGCGCCGGAATTCGCCAAATTCGTGGCAGCGACAGCGCGCGGCTGATCGCGGCGGTGAAGAAGATCGGTAAGGTGGAGTAGGCGAGTTACTGCCCACGCGATAGGCAAACGAAATTCGCCTTCACATTTTGTTGTAGGGAACGAACCCGGACCGGTCTCATTCATTTGCGACTTAACATCATGGGCGCGGGATGAACCCGCGCGCGGGGAACCCTGAACATTCTGCATTTGAAGAAAGGACCGCCTATGTCGCAGCGGATTTTCCTCAATCTCGTGATTGCCATCGGCAGCACCATCGCCCTGCAAAGCGCCGCTTTGGCGCAACACAGCGGCACCCTTGAGCAGCAGATGGCCTGCACACCTGATGTATTCCGGCTGTGCGGCGCACAAATTCCCGACGAAAACCGGATCGTTGCCTGCTTGCGCCAGAACACCGTGTCGCTGAGCGGGCCGTGCCGCGCGGTATTCGAATCAAACGACAGCGTGCCGCCGCCGCAATCGAATGCGCGCGTGCAGCAGGCGCAACCGGTGGCGCCAGGACGCCGCGGCTATCCGCCGCCGCCGAGCGCCGATGATGACGACAATCAGTGACGCCTGATTTCACGGTCTCCGATTTCAGCCTTTCGGGCTCTCGCAGACGTCGACCCATTCCGCCGACGTCAGTTCCGCCATCCGCGCGGGCGTGATGCGCACCGCGCTGTGGGTCGAGCCCGCCGCCGGCACCACCACATCGAATGCCTTCAGCGACAGGTCGCAATAGACCGGGAGCGGCGTCTTCAGCCCGAACGGGCAGACGCCGCCGACCTCATGGCCGGTTATATCAGCGACCTCCTCGAGACCGAGCATCTTCGGCTTGCCCCCGAAAAGCGCTTTTACCTTCTTGTTGTCCATCCGCGACGTGCCGCTGGCCACGATCAGCACCACGCGATCGCCGATCCGCAGGCTCAGCGTCTTGGCGATCCGGCCCGGCTCGACGCCATAGGCTTCGGCCGCCAGCACGACAGTCGCCGAACTCATCGTCGATTCGATTACGGAAATTTCGGGGGCCTTTTCGGCGAAGAACGCACGGACCGATTCAGAAACTCATGTTTGGCAACAACCCCCGGCAATTCCGACAGCGCGCGGATCCGATAGTCCGGCTCGAGGCCCAATTCGTCCATCTGCATCCGGATCGCCTTGAACATGGTCAGCGGCGCGACCATGTCGCTCTCGACGCAGGCCAGTGCCATCGCCTCCGGCGTCACCCGTTCGATCCATGCGACGTTGAGGCCAAAGGATTTGGCGCCGCAGGCATCCCATGGATTGGACGAGACGAACAACACCTCGGCGGGCGCGACGCCGAGCTTTTCCTCGATCAGCACATAGGCGTCCGGCGCCGGCTTGAAGATCCGTTTGGAGTCGATGCTGATGGTCGCATCGAGCACGCGATCCAGCCCGCTGTTCTTCACCAGCGCGTTCAGCATGTCGCTGCTGCCGTTGGAGAGGATCGCGAGCTTGCGGCCGCGCAAGCCGGCGAGCGCGGCTCTGGCGTCCGGATAGAGATCGAGATGAAGATATTTCTCCATCAGCCGGGCGAACACGGCGTCGTCATATTGCAGCCCGAGGATCTGCAATGTGTAGACCAGCGATTGCCGGGTCAGCACCGAAAAATCCTCGTAGCGCCGCATCAGCGAACGCAGCCAGGAATATTCCAGCTGTTTGATGCGCCAGATTTGGGTGATGATCTCGCCGTAGCCGGGAAACGCTTCCTCGGTCACGGCCGCCACCGACTGCACGTCATACAGCGTGCCATAGGCATCGAACACGACGGCTTTGATGGTCATGGCGGCTTTGCCTTTCACAAGGACCGGCGTCTATTCCGGCGTGGCGCGACGAACGAGGGCGCAGATACCCGTCATTCGGGCGATCGGATGTTCGACAAACAACCGGCATGATGCAAGCGCTTGTTCAAGCGAAGCCGGCGGATCGTCGGGAGCAAGCCGGTTCACAAGTGCGCGACCATGGGCGCGGCCCAGCATCCGCGCCTCGTTTGTCAATGCATGCAACCGCCCGTCGGCCTGCAACGGGGCGAGCAGCGTCCTGACAATGGCGAGATAAGGCGGCCAATAAGCGAGGTGCCGGTACATGCTGGCGATCAGGAAAGTCGCAGTGTCCTCGCCAAAACCGTTCAGCTCCGTGATCAGCCGCTGCACGTCCGGTGTCAGCTCCGCCAGCAACGGCAGCGCGGCAAGTTCGGTCGCGCCGGTCGCGGACACGATGTCCGCCGGTCGGGCGGCTTCGCCCGGGATCGGATCGTAGCGTTCGAGCAATGCGGACAGCACGACCAGCGCCAGCGCGTTGGTGTGATGATAGCTGTCCAGCGTGGCGTCGATCGCGGCAAGCGCGGTACGATCCAGCCCGGCAGCACTCAGCGTGTCCACCGAGAGCGGTGGCACCGCCGGCAGGCTCAGCGTGCGGCGGACCGCTTCGGCATGCGGTGCGGCGGCGCCGAGATAAAGCGGCCGCACGGTCGACCAGGTCCATCGCAACGCGTCCGGCAGGGTTGCGAGGTTGCGCCAGATCAGATTGACGACGCTGGTGCCGAGCGTGGCGCGAATGTCGGCAAATATCTCGGCTGTCTCGCCTGTCGCCGCGGTCTCGGCGATCGAAGGAACGCTGTCCGATTGATTCAAGCTGGTCCCCCGGAGACGGCCACAGCCGCGGACGCCGCGTCAGATGCCCAAAATCTATATGCCCAGGATCTTGCGCGCGTTGGCCTTCAGCACCTTCGGCCGGATCTCGTCGCGGATATCGAGCTTTGCAAAATCGGCGAGCCAGCGGTCCGGCGTGATCACCGGCCAGTCCGAGCCGAACAGCATCTTGTCCTGCAAGATGCTGTTGATGTAGCGCACCAGGATCGGCGGAAAATACTTCGGCGACCAGCCGGAGAGGTCGATATAGACATTGGGCTTGTGGGTCGCGACCGACAGCGCCTCTTCCTGCCAGGGGAAGGAGGGATGCGCCAAAATAATTTTCAGGTCGGGAAAATCCGCCGCGACGTCGTCCATGTACATCGGGTTGGAATATTTCAGGCGCATGCCCATGCCGCCGGGCATGCCCGAGCCGACGCCGGTCTGGCCGGTGTGGAACAGCGCGATCGCGCCGCCGTCGTTGATCGCCTCATACAGCGGATAGGCCATCCGGTCGTTGGGATAAAAGCCCTGCATGGTCGGGTGGAATTTGAAGCCGCGGACGCCGTATTCCTCGATCAGCTTGCGCGCCTCGCGCACGCCGAGCTTGCCCTTGTGCGGATCGATGCTGACGAACGGGATCAGCACGTCGAGATTGTCCGAGGCGACCTCCAGCATCTCGTAATTATTGTAGCGGCGGAAACCGGTCTCGCGCTCGGCATCGACCGGAAAGATCACCGCCGCGATCTTCTTGGCGCGGTAATAGGCCGCGGTTTCCGGCACCGTCGGCGGATGCTTGTGCGGCGACTTGAAGTAGTCGGCCATCTGCGCCTGGAAGTCGTCATAGCCATCGTCGCCATGCATGCCGCAGGGCTCCTCGGCATGGGTATGGATGTCGATCGCGACGACGTTTTCGATGTCTGGCAGTTTCAGTTTCGGCATTTTGCGTTTCCCGGCGGCGGCTTGAGTATAACGCGCGGCAAATTGATTATACAACATAACAAAATCGGGCAAGGGCGAGATGTGCTTCGTTCCGTGGCCATGGTTCGAGACGGCGCGGAGCCTGTCATAGGGCCGCGCTTTGCGCGGACCCGTTGGCGCCTCCTCACCATGAGGACCTCATCCTGAGGAGCGCGCCATTGCGCGCGTCTCGAAGGATGGGCCACAATCACGACCTCCTCGTTCTCGCGACAGTGCTTGCCCGAGGTCTGCAAGATCGCTCCGCCCCAAAAAGAAGAGCAACTGTGTTGGAAGTAGACCGGTGCTCGGCCGTGCTCAAGGCTGGCGCAAGCGCGCCCCCGCCTGCGGCGGCTGACGGCCTTGACCCCGTCCGCTCACCGGTCAGATGGCTTTGCAAGCGCTCGGTCGCAGACCGAGCGCGATCAGGTGCGCTCGCTCAGCTCACTGCGTAACGGCTGGGATCCCATTTTTGCCGGCGCGCAATCATCGTGTTGAGGATCACGATCAGTTTGCGCATGCAGGCGATGAGCGCGACCTTTGGCTCCTTTCCCTTGGCGATCAGGCGCTGATAGTAGGCCTTCAGGACGGGATTATTCCGCGTGGCTGCGCCGACACAGGGCATGTAGATAGCGTTACGGACCCAGCGGCGGCCTCCCTTGATGTGACGTTCGCCATGGCGCTTTCCGCTGTCGTCGTCATAAGGGGCGACACCGATCAAGGCCGCGGCGATCTCGTCGCTCACCTGACCAAGCTCCGGCATCCCTGCAACCAGGTTTGCAGAACTCGTCTCGGCGAACCCCGGCACACTCTCGATGATCTCGGCGCGTTCGGCAAAATCCGGCACGGACTTGATTTTGGCGCAGATGGCGGCCTCGAGCTTGGCAATCTCGCTGGCCAGACTCTTCAAAATGTGGGCACGCGCTTTTTGAACCAATCCCGGCGCAGCATGCTCACTTTGGCTGACCAGGCGCATCCTGACATCAATCAGACCTAGGCGCGCCTTCACCAAGGTCTGCAGTTCCTCACGGGCGGCATCGTGCTTCTGAGCCGGCGCATCGCTGAACGTCTCGGCGAACCAGGCGATCATCTCGGCGTCGATCGCATCGTTCTTGGCCAGCCGTCCGGCCGACAACGCGAAGCTGCGGACCCGTTTGGGGTCGACAATCCGCACCTCGATGCCGGCCTCGCGCAACAACTTGGCCCAGACGCGCTCGTAACCGCCACTTGCCTCCATCACCGCCTTGCCAACTTGGTGCTTGCGAAGCCAGCCAACCAGCTTGCGGTGGCCCTGTACGGTGCTGGGGAACGTCTGCCGCAATGCATGCGCACGAACGCACGCATCCACCTTGTCCTTGGCGACATCGATACCCACGACAACGAGATCTTTTTGTGCCATCATCCACTCCCTTCCTTGCTCGGTTCGGGCTCGAAGCCCTTGCAACTGTTCGGGTTGAGGAAGACACCGGAGCTGTCCCTCGCTCTTTCACAGGCTCTGTCGCCTTTGGGCGCAACGGGCTCAGTTCCAGCAACGGGCGGTTCTGATGCAACCGCCCGTTCGCACATTCTGACAGATTTTCAGGACACAAGGGCGCAGGGAAGACCGGGTGCGCGCTGCACCCGCGGTCTCATGTGCATTGTGCATCAAAAGAAAACGCACATGAGCATACAGGTTCAGCGGAAACACTCCGGCCTTCCCTGCGCAGTGGCTCTACGACTTATATCGTGCTCTCCCTGGTGAATTGGAGCCTCTTGCCACCATCGCCCCCGGGAGGCGTTAGCCTCTCAAGGACTTGACGCCAGCATTCCGGGCGTCAGGACCACACGACTTCGCCGTACGCTTCTGTGTCGTTCGTCCGCGCGCCAAAAGCGCGCGACGACGCTGCCGCGTCCACCGCGACCTGTCCCGACGTCAGTGACGACGGCCGACGTCCCCTCTTGCGGGACAGGATGGCCGCAATACGCCGGTGATTTGGGTCAGATCAAAACACCAATATTTTTCAGCCGAGGACTGGACAGCCCAAATCAGCTTGAATCCGTTCCAGAAATCCGATTTTCAGCGCAAGCAAAATGACGGCTTTCCTGGACGCTCGTCAGCGTGCCCGAACGCTTGCGCGGCCGTGTGAAGGGGCTCCGTGAACCAAAGCCGAAAGCCTGACGTGGCCACAATCCCAAGCCGCGCAGGTCCATTTCCGGAACCTTTTGGTCGTCCCAATTTGTTGGACAAGCCGGCCCGAAGCCCTTCCTTAAGCGTGCGTTCCGGATCTATACTCGCCCTGCGCTAATCAGATAATTGCTGGAAAGGTGCGTATCATGTTGGAATCATTTTTTGCCAGTCTTGGCTCGGGAGCGTTTTATTTTGGCTTCGTCGTGGGCTTTTTTGCGTATCGTGTCGTCAAGCACGTCGCGAAGCCGGCCATTTCCGATCTCGCTGCGGTGGTTGCCGCGATCGGTGGCGCGGCGGTGCTGAAATTGTTTCCGGCGGAAAGTGCGAGGTTCGACGCGTATGCCTACGGGCTGGCCTTTGGCGTACTTCTCTATCTCGTGCTCTCGGTCGCTCTTGGCCTTTGGAAGGGTGACAAGACGGCCGATATTTTGCTCGGCAGGGAATAAACCAAAGCACGGCGATGGACGAGATTTTAGGCCACCTGCGGTCGGCGCTTAATGATCCGTCGACCTACATTCGCGTGGGTGCGGTCAACTCGCTGTACAGGATTGCCCCGGTGGGGGCGGCAGAAATGCTGCTCGACGAGTGTGCCGGGGCGCTGAAGGCTGCCGCGCCCGCGGAAGAGGCGGCGGCGCTCGGCGCCAGCTCGCGCGTACGCGGTCCAGCCGGGCCGCAGAACTTGCAGCGCGCCTGCTCAACGCCGATCAGGGCGTCATTCTGGACGAACTCGAACACCGGCGACGCTGCGCGATGGGCTCGGTCACGTCGATACCCAGGCAAAAGGCGTCGGCTTACCCGACCACGCCAAGGAGATGCTCGTCGCCTATTCGAATGCCTGGACCGGGACGGACTATGATCCGGTCGAGCGTCCACGGTCTCTCTCCAACGCCGAGCGAAGCAGGAGCGCCGGCAATGCGATCGATTATTGGCGAGGAATTTACGGCCTGGACGGTGTGCCGGAGCAAAGCAGGCAAAAGCTGGACGATACGGTCAAACTTCTCAATGAGAGGAGTGGCCGCGCGCGCGCGATAATCTTGTCAAGGTCGCGATCACCGAGCCCGATCCCGTCGTGCGCGCGATCGTGGGCCACGCGCTGCCAAAACTCGGTCTCGACGGATCCTCGCCGTTGTTGGCGGCATTTTCCAAGCCTGACGCCAAGCTGTTCCGCGAGATCTATCCGACGTTCCGTGACCGGATACGCGCACGGTACAACAGCGTTGGGCCTGGCCCGATCAGTGCCTACCTTGCCGAAGAGGCTTTGCAGCAGTTTTCGGACAATGGCACGGCCCGTGCGCTCACCAGCGCGGCGCTTACCTGGGCCGGCGCGCCTCAGATGCGGGCGGAACGCGTGCTCGCCAACATGCCGGTCGAGGCCGCATTGCCGCAACTTACCTGGTCGGCATTGAACGGGGGAAATTCGATAGAGCGGGCCGCAGCCTATGATCTGCTTGGCCGCATCGTGAAGGGTGACGCGCGGCTCAACGTCGGGCCGCATCGCTATGGCGCGGGACAGATCGTTTCGGGCGGACTTGACTGGATCACCGAGATTGCCGGAGGTACCAGCGCCCGTGACTGGACCAGCTACCCCGACATCGCCATCCCGGTGTTGCGCGGCGCAATAAGCGCGATGCCACGTGAAGCGGCTCCCGCGCCCGCGCCGAAGTCGACGCAAGAAGCAACCAGGATTGCCGCCGATCTCGCGCCTGGAACAGGCGGCAGCCTGCTCGATACAATGAAGCGCAGTTTCAGTTGGGGCGGCCTTGGCGGCAAGCCGAAGCTACCCGCCGTCAAGCTGACACGCCACCCCCACGCGGAATTTCCCGCGAACTGTCATTTGGGAGACAGCGTCGTTCTCAAGGTGCGGGTGTTGCCGAGCCAGGCCGACGGGACGCTTTCGCCGTTTGATGTTCCGTTCAAGGAGAACGCAGCGACGGTCGATATCATCGTGATTCCGACCGCGGTCGGCTTCACGTTCGAGGAGGGCTATCGAACGCTCAAGGTGCCCCGCGACGGGCCGTCCGATACGGCTGTTTTCCATGCGCGCGCGCGTGAAGCGGGCGACTGGGTAGTCGACGTCAAGTTGATATTGGACGCGGTGGAGGTTTGCCATTTTGCGGTGCGGAGCGTCGTGAGTGAGATGCCGACCGCCGGGGAGGCTGTCCTCCATCCGGTCGAGCATTTCAGCGAGAGCGCGCTGGATCGTCACGGCCGGATCCGGGCGATGTTCACCGTCAAGATGGATCACGACACTGAAAGGCTGGAATGGAGTGTGATCGAGCCGGGCGCGACAGCGCCGCGCGCGCTTGGTCACACCGACCTGAAATTCACGTCGGACGAGATCGCCAGATGGAATAAGACGAATGCAGAATTCATCGCCGGATTGGTCGAGAAGGACCTTACCGACCGTGCCGGAGCGCTCGGCCAGCTGAAAGCAGATGGCAACGAGCTATTCGAGCAGATCGCGCCCCGCAAGTTTGCCGAGGAGCTTGCCAAGTTATCGCCCGGCGACTTGATCGTGATCGAGAGCGACGCTGACTGGGTCCCGTGGGAGCTGCTTGCCGCGGAGCCGAACAGCGATCTGCTGGGCGATCGGTTTGTCATTGTGCGCAGTCCGATCATCAAGAAGGGCGACGAACTGCCACCGAACGCGCCAAAGGCCGTCTCGCCAACCCTGCAGGAGGCGCTGGTAATCGTCGGGAACGAGATCGAGGGAGACGACCTGGCCCGGCAAACGTTCGGGGATTACGCCAAGCGGGCGAAAAAGCCGCTCAAGCAGCCGGACTGGACCCAGTTGCAGGCCGCGGTGAAGGGCAAGGACATCATCCATTTCGTCTGCCACGGCCGCGGCTCCAAACTTTATCTGGACTATGGCAAGGATGCCGGCAGCAAATTGCTGGTGAAACAGGCCCATCAACTCGGCTTCGACCCCGGGGCAGTGGTATTCGCCAATGCCTGCAGTTCGGCAACCGCCAGCCCGCTGCTGTCAAGTTTCCAGAGTTTCGGCAAGGAATTCTATCTTGCCGGAGCGCGTCCCTACATCGGGACGCTCGGGCCGGTGCCGCTGGCGCTCGCCGTCAGGTTCTCGGCGCTGTTCTACACACATTTTGCGCTCGAAGGATTATCGGCCGCGGATGCGATGCGGCTGGCTCGAATCGACGCGGCCAAGACGTTCCCCCGTCCGGTCTGGCTTCTCTACTGTCTCTTCGGCAATACCTCGGTGACGCGGCGCTGGAGTGCGGACGACTGAGTGGCGTCGGTTGCTGGTCGCTGCACCGCGCAAAACCATCCTTTGGTCGACCACGATCATTCCAGGGGAACCTTTGGTCTCGATCCGGGTTTGAAGGCGGTTGTTCAAACCTCTGAGGATCAACATGAAGAAGCTAGGTTACGTTCTCGCGGCGACGATCGCGCTCGCCGTTGCCGCGCCGACGGTCGCCAGCGCGCATTGGCACCATCACCATCACTGGCATCACCACTGGCACCATCATTGGCACCATCATCGGTGACGAGTGTACCCCCGGCTCGCCCGGGGGTTTTCTTTTGAGGGGGTTAAAGTCTCCAGTCGGGAGGGCCCGCAAGGTCGCGTCAGCCCCGATTCCGTGCTATCGTCGCGCCAGCAAACCGGAGATGGCCGACATGTCCTGGCTTTTTCTCATTATCTGTCTGGTCTCGATCCCGCTTTCAGCCGAGATGGCGCGCGAGCGTGGCCGATCGCCGAGGGTATGGTTCTGGATCGCGTTTTTGGTGGGGCCGCTGGCGCCGGTGGCGCTGCTGCTGCTCGGCGACGCCAGGCGGTCGGTTTCGGCGCACTGAGCGCCGGTCGCGGTTATCGGGATTGCGAGGGATCATGAAGGTCCGGCTGCTGATCCTTGTCCCCATCATGCTGTGCGCGTCGCCGGCTTTCGCCATCAGCAATGACGAGGTGCAGGCCGCGCTGGAGCTGCGCTTCAAGGGCGATCGCACCGGCGCCTGTATCGCCGCCGGCGTGATCGACAACGGCGCGATCGCGACCGCATATTATTGCGCGGACCCGAAATCGCAGCGGCCGTATGACGAACACACCGCGTTCGAGATCGGCTCCATCACCAAGACCATGACCGCGGCACTGCTGGCCGAATACATCGCGCGCGGCGAAATTACGCTCGACGATCCCATCGCAAAACTGCTGCCGCCGGGCACGGTCGTGCCGTCGTTCAACGGCCACGAGATCACCATCGGCGAGATCGTGACGCACGCTTCCGGCCTGCCGTCGATTTCCCGCCGGCTATCGCCCGGCCGACATGAACAATCCCTATGCCGATGCGACCGAGCGCCGCTTGCTCGACGATCTCGCGGCCACAAAACTGACGCGCGAGCCCGGTTCGAAATGGGAATATTCGAATTTTGCGATGATTGTGCTGTCCTATGCGCTGGCCAAGCGCAGCGGCAAGGATTTTGAAACGCTGCTGCGCGAGCGCCTGCTCGAGCCGCTCGGGATGAACGAGACCTATGTGGCGAAACCGCCGCCTCAGGTGCATCTGGCGCCGGGCCATCTGCCCGGAGGCGCGCCGGCGATCCCTTGGGATTTTGAACCTACCATGGCCGGTGTCGGCGGCGTGCGCGCGACGCTGCCGGACATGCTGAAATACCTCGAAGGTGAACTCGGTACGCGCGACAGCGCGATCACGCCGGCCCTGGGGCAAACGCAGGATTTCGTTGCCACCGTCAGCGGCCACAAGATGGCGATCAACTGGAATATGGTCACGCCGAAAGGCCACAGCTATCTCATTCATGAGGGCGGCACCGGCGGCTACTCGTCCTTTGCCGGCTTCGATCACGCGGCCAGGCGTGGCGTGGTCCTGCTCTGCGATACCGCGCTGACCGCGATCGGCGGCCTGGGATCGCTCGGCCTGCATTTGCTCGATCCCGGGATTCCGGCAGGCTTGCCGCGTCTGGTCGCAACGGCCGATGCAAAACTGATCGACGCGCTATCAGGAAAATATCGCCTGCAAGGCGGGCTCGGCATCGAGCTACGGCACAAGGACAGCGGCCTGACGATCCAGGCGGACGGCCAACCCGAATTCGAAATGGGTTTTGACTCCAGCGGCGACTTCTATCCGCTCAAATTCGATGCGCTGTTGCGGCCGAAGCGCAAGGCGGACGGAAGCTATGCGTTCACCTGGTTTCAACTCGGCAGCGAGCAGGAGGCCGCGCGCCTCGGCGCGCCGGCGGCGGTCGCCAGCCGATGGACGCCGACCGAAGCGCAGCTTGCGGATTATCCCGGCCTCTATCCGCTGACGCCGAATTTCGGGTTGCGGATCTTCGCAACGGGCGCAAAACTGTTCGTGCAGGGCACCAACCAGGGGTCGATCGAGATTGTGCCGGTCGAGCGCGATGTGTTCGTGGCAGATTCCGTCGGCGCCGAGATCGATTTCGCACGCGACGGCGGCGACAAGGTGATTGCGCTGACGCTGAAGCAGCGCGGAGCTGTGCTGAAAGGCGAGCGCCATCCGGACACGGCGGGCGCGAACTAAATGTAGGGTGGGCAAAGGCGCGTGCGCCGTGCCCACCAACTTTGCTCGATGGTGGGCACGCTTGCGCTTTGCCCACCCTACAAGATTTGCCCGTCGCGCCATCGCGACCAATTAATCAATCATCCTCGCGGAATTTGGCGATCAGCGGGCCGAGCAAACTGGAAAAATCGTCGCTCCACGGCGTTTCGCCCGGCTCCGGCTTTTGCAAATCCCAGTCGCGCAGCAGCCCAAAATCCTTGTCGGCCCTGGCCAGGATCATCACGGTCGAAAATTTGATCATGGGATCGAGACCCGCGACCTCGTCTTCGTCATAGAGCCTTGCGATCAGTTTTTCGCTGGCGGCGGTCTCGGTCACCACAGAGGTCAGGTCGAGATGGTTGTTGGAGATGTGGGTAACGATGATGCCGCCGGGATTGAGCCGCGACAGGTAAATCCGCAGCGCCTCGCGGGTCAACAGATGCACGGGTATCGAGTCCGAGGAGAAGGCGTCGACCACGATCACGTCATAGCGCGCCTCGGTCGCAGCTGCGATGGTCAGCCGCGCGTCGCCGAGGGTGATCCTGGCGTCGGGTTTGCAATCCCGAATAAAAGTGAAGCGGGCGGGATCGGTGGCGATGCGGATCACGTCGGCATCGATCTCGTAATAATCGAGATGATCGTCGCCTTTCATCAGGCAGGCGATCGCGCCGGTACCGAGCCCGATCACCGCCGCGTTGATCGGGCCGTGCTTCTTGTCCTGCACCGCATCGATCGCCTCCGCGATCGGGGAATCCGGATGGTAATAGGTCGATAGCACCGGCCGGCCGGTGACCGGCGTGCCGTCGTCATTGGTCAATCGCTCGGCGCCGTGCAGTTCCATGCCATGGCGCAGCACCCGGAAGCGGCCGTCCGGCGTCACCTCGATCTTGTGCACGCCAAAGAAGCTGCGCACGGTCTCCAGCTGCCGCACATTCGCGGGGTAAATCCGGGCGACAATGAAAACGGCGGCGAACAGCACCGCGAGCCGCAATGGCATTTGCCGGAAGGCGAGCGCGCCGGCCAGCAGGACGATCACCGCGCCCCAGACGATCCAGTTATAGGGCGGGATGATCGAAAACCCGTGGCGCAGCCCGGGCAGGGTGGCGAGCACGACGAACGCCGCGAACAGCAGGACCAGCGTGGTTTCCCTGCGGTCGGGCCGGGCGAGGCCAGGCCGGGCCAGCGCGGCGGCGACGATCAGCAGCGGATATTCGGCGATCCAGGAAAACAGATGCGGCGCGAGCAGGCCGGAAAAAATGCCGCCGAGCACGCCGCCGAGCGACATGCAGAAATAGAAGCGCGTCAGATACGCCGGTTGCGGCCGCGTCGTGGCCATCAGGCCATGGCAGATCATCGCGGTGACGAAGAACGCCAGCAGATGAAAGGCGACATCGACGATCAGCCAGGTGCGCAGGTCGAGCGCCAGCGTCAGCGCGATCACAGCCAGCAGGAACGGCTGGCACTTGATCCAGGTGGCCTGCGAGATGAAGCTCCGCTGGCTGAACACCAGAATGAAACTGATCAGATAGAGCGACAGCGGCAGCACCCAGAGAAACGGCGCGGCGGCAACGTCGGTGGTGATGTGCGTCGTCGCGGCGATCATCAGGCCCGACGGCACGAAGGCGAGCGCGACCCAATAGGCCATTTGGCGGAGCGAGGGCGCTGACGCCGTTGACGCCACGGGTTGGGCTACTTCGGTGGCGGTGCGGCGGAAGAACACGAGCACGCCACATAGCGCGATCAGCACGATCAGCAGGTAGTAGCCGGAGCGCCAGACGCCGGACTGGAAGCCGAGCGTCGAAAACGGCTCGGCGACAAAAGGATAGGCGAACAGCGCGAGCAGGCTGCCGATATTGCTCGCGGCATAAAGGAAGTAGGGATTGTCCGCCTGCGCGAGGCCGGAGCGCGCGAACCAGGCCTGCAGCAGCGGGCCGTTGGCCGATAGCGCGAAAAATGGAAAGCCGATCGATGCCGCGAATAGCCCGAGCAAAAACCATTGCTCGCGGTCGGGCGGCGGCAGGCCCCAGCCATTGGCGATCGCGATCGGCAGAAACACCGCGCCGCCCAGCATGACCGCAAGATGGATAAACAGAGCGAGCGGGCCGCGAACGAAGCGAGTGAGAATATCGGCATAGGCGTAACCAAGGAGCAAAATGCCCTGGAAAAACACCATCGCCACCGACCATACCGACGGCGAGCCGCCGAACCGCGGCAGCACCATCTTGGTGAACATCGGCTGCACCGCGAACAGCAACGCGGCGCTGAGGAAAATCGCTGATGTGTAGATCGCAATGAGGGGAAGGGAAGAAACGGTAGCGGAGGTGTTCGCTTTGGGGGAGGAAGATTTCGACCTGTTCACTCACGGACATCAGCGTCACTCACCCCATTGGTTTGGCAGAGGATACCGTGTCCGGCGCGCGGCGCAAGATAACGCAGGCGGCTAGAATGCGCCGACCAGCGTCAGCCGGACCGCCAGCGGCTCGACGGGGTGCAGCACATAGTCCATCACGCCGTTCTGGCACACCGCGGCCGGCACGCTCGATGCACCTCCGCCGGGAGGAAAGCACATCGCATACAGGCTGTCGGTCTTGAGCAGCGAGCCATAGACATAAGTGATCTGGTTGGCTTTGGAGTTCAACAGATTGAGCCCGTCGAGCTGGATGCGCCAGCCATTGTCGAGACGGTAGCCGATCCGGCCGTTGAAGATACTGGTGGCGGGCGAGCGGAAGGCGTTGTCTTCGGTGAGCGGGCTGGAGGCGAGATAGCGCCAACGAAGCGTGCCGAACCAGCCGGTCTTTTCGCCGATCGTGATGCCGGCGGAGGCCACCATCGCAGGCGCGTTCGGAATGTAATTGCCGGGCGCGTTGCCGATCTGGGCCTGCGGAAATCCCGATAGCGACGCATAGATCGCGGCCTGGTCGGTGTCGTAGCCGACAAAGCGCGCATGCGTGGCGGCGAGATCGGCATCCAGCGTCAGCCAAGAACACGGGCTTGTAGTTGTTGGTCCATTCGACGCCATAGCGGCGGCTCGGCCGGCTTGCCGAGGTGTCGCCGGCATCGCCATTGAAAATGATCTCGGAATCCTGGTCGAGCAGGAACAGGCTCAGCGAGGAGTCGAGTCCGGGAATGATCTTGGTGCGGACGCCGATCTCGACGCCCTTGGTGCGGACCAATAGCGGCGAGGCGGACAGTTTCTGCGTCGGATCACCCGGCTCTTCCGTAATGGTGGCGCCGCGCGCGTCGTTGCTGTGCATGCCGGTGCCGGCGCCGAAGAAAAATTCGGTCTTGTTGAACGGGCCGAGCACCAGGCGGAATTTCGGGCTGGCGATGGCGGCATCGACATGGCCGGAATTGTTGGGATCGAAGATCGAGTTGACGTTGGCAGCGTAGTAATCGCCGCGCAGGCCGGCGGTGGTGCGCAGCCAATCGGTCCAGTGCACGGTGTTCTGGGCGTAAACGCCGACGCTGCCTTCGCCGACCTTGTCGCTGCGGACGTTCGAAAGGAACGAGCGCTGGATAGGTATCGGTCAGCGCCAGATCGATGTCGTCGTATCGGGTCTGGACGCCGAACATGGTCTGCATCGGCAATCCGGCGAACGAGCCGTCGAGCGTGCGCGACGCGTTAGCGCCGGTCATCACGCGGTCGTCGTGCTGGTGAAACTGGTCGCCGAGCGTGGGATTGGTGAGGAAGTAGGTAAAATTGTTGAAGAGATCGAGCGAGCTTTTGACGACATAGGCGTTGGCTTTCCACGATCCGGCGTCGTCGGTGCCGGCCACCCGGCCCGACAAGGCAAAGCGATTGGTGTTGCCGCCATCGCTCGGATCTTCCTCGCCATAGAGCCCGATCTGGCCCGAGGTGATGGCGCGCTGCGGCACCTGGTCGGTCGAATTCCAGCGGTTCGAATAGGCCATCCCGGTGATGGAAAATCCGTCCGTCGCGGTGCCTTGGGTGTAGCGCAGCAGGCCGTTGAGCTTCTGCATGTCGTCCGGATTGGCCCAGGGTCCGTTATAGGCGCCGGCCTCGACCGCCCCGAGCAGCGTTCCGTCGCCGAGTTTGGTCGATCCCATGCCGAAGATGCGCTGATAGCCGAAGCTGCCCGTGGTGAACGAGGCGATGGTCTTGTCGACGCTGTCGATGCAGGCCGATGTGGAGATTGCCCGCGGAAGCGAAATCGCCCTCGTCGGCGAAATAGGGGCCCTTGCGGATTTCGAGCGATTGACCGTTTCCGGCATCAGCCAGTTCAGATCGGCATAGCCCTGGCCGTGGGCGTGGGTGCGCATGTTGACCGGCACGTCGTCGACCCAGATCGCCAGGTCGGTGCCGTGGTCGAGATTGTAGCCGCGCAAAAAATACTGGTTGGCTTTGCCTTCGCCGCGTGCTGGGTGACGATCAGGCCGGGCACCGCTTCGAGGATTTCCCCGGGCCGCGTCACCGGCCGCGCATTCAGATCCTCGCCACTGACGGTGAGCTGGCTTGCCATGCTGGGCTGGCCGGCGGGACCTGATGCGACATTGGACGTACCCGAAGAGGACGACGAGGCGGCCGCGGCCGGTTGAGCGGGATTGATTGATGTCCGCTTGTGCGAGGTTTGGGCACCCTGCCGGGCCTCACGCTTCGGAGGCCGCGTTTGCTTGGCGCGGGGCGGCGACTGCACCGTGATGCTGGGAAGTGCCTCTGACGGTGCAACCGGTGTTTGGGCCGACGCTGTCTGATGAAGCGTGGGCGCTAGCACGACCATCACCGCTACTCTACGCCAACCCCGCGACACGCCCGGCCCCCGCCGCATCGAGACGACAGCGGTTTATGGATGGCCCGCGTCGTGCTCTTATCCAAAACGCTAGGGACGGCCGAGTATGATGTCAATGACAAAACATCATACTCGATGGCGAGGCATTGGGCAGACCCTGCCCATCATTTCGAGCGAGCGGGAACAGCGATGCAGCGGCTGACCATCACAATTGACGACGATCTGGTCGCAGAGCTCGACGCTCACATCGAGGCGCGCGGTTACGCCAATCGATCGGAAGCGATCCGCGATCTCGTTCGCAGCGGCCTGCAGCAGTCCGGGCAGGAGGTTGCGGAAGGACGCAACTGCGTGGCGACGCTGAGCTATGTCTACGACCATGCCGCGCGCGAACTGCCGAAGCGCCTCACCAGGGATTTTCACGCCCATCACGACCTCGCCCAGGCGACGCTGCACGTGCATCTCGACCATGACTCGTGCCTCGAGGTGACGGTGCTGAAGGGCCGCAGCACCGAGGTCAAGGCGTTCGCCGATCATGTCATCGCCGAACGCGGCGTGCGGCACGGCCACGTCGTGTTCATGCCGGTCGAAGCCGAGGGGACGGGACACGCGCACAGCCATAGTCACAGCCACGCCCATAGTCACAGCCATAGCCATAGCGCCGGCAAGAAAAAGGCTTGATCCCCCGGCGAGCCGCAGCCCTCTCCGGGCGATTGTCTGACACCGCAAAATAGTGTTCGCTGCCGCAAAACGATGCGGAGGGACACGATGGCGCCGGCAAAAACCTTCGAGACCGATTTCTGGAAAGACGCGAACTTACGCAAGCTGTGGGACGACATCGTGCCGGGCGAGCCGCGAAAAACCATTCCGTACACGCTGACCAGGGAAGCGATCGCGCTGTACTGCAAGTCGGTCGGCGAGGATCATCCGATCTATTTCGACGAGGCGTACGCGAAAACCACGCGCTATCGCGGCCTGATCGCGCCGCCGTCGATCCACATCCTGTTGATGTTTTCCTGCACGCCGGCCGACGACTGGATGCGCTCGCCGGGCACCGTCAATGCCGGGCAATCCTGGAGCTACAACATCCCGGCGCGGCCCAATGACGTGATTCGGCTGGAGGCGCGCGCGCTCGACAAGTTCATCAAGCGCGAGCGGCTGTTCGTGGTGCACGACAACGTCTTCTTCAACCAGCACGGCGAGGTGATCTGCTCGGGCCGCGGCTGGACCATCCGGCCGCAGTGAGGCGAGGAACGACATGACAACGACATTTGAAAATCTCGCGGCCGGCGACACGATCGACGGACCCGAATTCGAGGTTTCGCAGGGAATCGATCCGGCTGTTTTGCGACGCCTCGCTCGACTACAACCCGCTGCATCTCGACGACGACTACATGAAGGGCAGTTTCGGCAAGACCAATTTCGGCGGCATCATCATGCACGGCATGAACAATTTCGGGCTGATCTCGCGCATGCTGACCGACTGGGCCTATCCCGCCGGTGCCATCCACCGCCGGCTCGAGACCCGCTGGGTCAAGCCGGTGCGGCCCGGCGACACCATAAAACCCACGGGAATCGTCAAGTCGAAGCAGGCCACCGCAAAATCGCGCTGGGTGCTGATCGACGTCATGGTGAAGAACCAGAACGACGAGAAGGTCGCCACCGGGGAGGCCATGGTCGAATTCCCAAGCGATTGATTTTTTCCAGTCATTTCAAGGCGGATTAGCACCCTCAGGCGCGGTCCGGGCGCCGAAATCTCCCGCAAAAGGCCTTGTTCGGATTGACATTTGCCGGCTCGATGGCCTAGAAACCGCCCCGTCCCGGGCGGCATGCCGCTAGCCGGGATGTCCCATTTTGTCACGTTCCGGTATCCACCCTCGGCCTCGCACACGGCCTTTCGAAGCATCAGGATTGTCCCATGAAGGTCCGTAACTCGCTGAAATCGCTGCGTGGTCGCCATCGCAACAACCGTCTGGTCCGCCGCAAGGGCCGGGTTTACGTGATCAACAAGGTGCAGCGCCGGTTCAAGGCGCGCCAAGGGTAAGGTGGGGCTGAGCCGTCAGGGCTGAGTTCCACCGCCGTGGCCTGATCCGGCCTTTCGGATCACTCCCAGCAAATCCCGCTTCTTCACGTCTTGCTGCTTTGCAAGACGGTTTTGCCGCGTCTAGACTTTGGCGATGGCATTGAGATTCCCAAAGCTACGCAACGCCCGGCCGGCCCTGTTGGCTGCGCTGCTGGCCGCCGTGCCGCTGGCCGCCGCCGCGCAGGATGATCCGGCCGCGACGCCCAGGCAGCAGAAGAAACTGCCGGAAGCGCCCGGCAAGCTGCCGAAGGCCGAGCGTGGCCGCAACCTCGACTTCCTGTTCGGCGCGCTGAAAGCCGCGCCCGATGAAGCCAGCGCCAAGCATGTCGAGGCGCGGATCTGGGCGGTCTGGATGCAGACGCCGAGCGACACCGCCGCGCTGTTGATGGTGCGCGCCAAGGCCGCGATGGACGCGCAGAAATACGACGTCGCGCTAAAACTGCTCGACGCCGTGGTCAAGCTGCGGCCGGATTACGTCGAGGCCTGGAACCGGCGCGCCACGGTGTATTATTTGCAGAGCGACTATCAGCATTCGCTCGAGGATATCGAGCAGGTGCTGGTGCGCGAGCCCCGTCATTTCGGCGCGCTGGCCGGCCTCGGCATGATCATGCAGGATCTCGGCGACGACAAGCGCGCGCTCGATGCCTTCCGCAAGGCACTCGCGGTCAATCCGTATCTCGACAAGCTGCCGGAAATGGTCAGGACCCTGACCGAGAAGGTCGAAGGCCGCGACATCTGATCACAACGGTTGCTGTAGCCCGGATTGAGCGGTAGCGAAATCCGGGGAGATCGCGATACCGGCAAAGAGTCCCGGATTTCACTGACGCTCAATCCGGGCTGCTCCCTTGCGCTAATGCAACGCGCCACCGCCGCGCTCGCATACCCCGCTGTTGCTCACCGCCGCATAGAGCCGCACCAGCTCGGCTTCGAGCTGTTCGTTGACCAGCAGCAGGGCTTTTAGCGCCCCGCGGGTGTCGCCGCTGCAGCTGGCGATGATTTCGTCGATAGTGACGTCGTTCGATCGGTAGGTCATCCACTGCTCCACTCTGTACTCTGTCCCCAGAGCATGTTCGGTTCTGGTTGAATCAGAACCGAAGCCCTGCATTGTTCTTCTGACGCGGCTTCTTCACGCGAACCCGTATCCACCTCGCGTGTGAGGGCATCATCCCGAAACAATCTGGGGCTAATCGTGACGGTCGGTCTTTGTGCCTGTGGATAGCGTGGAAAGCCTTCGCAATGCCTAGTTTGGCGAGGCGCGGCACCAAGTGTGAGTTGCGTTTATAGCGAGCTGCGCGTGACCGGAGTGTGAACCGGGCCGCGATGCGGCTTTCCGGCTGGGGATAACCTCGAATACCGCCGCTGCCCAGAACCGTCATTGGCGGCGAAACCGTTGCCCGGTAAAACCGTAGCTGGTTGGTGCACAGGATTATCCGGACATTGCAGATGAGTGTTGTCGTCGCCGTGGCGGTGCTGGCGTTGCTGGCGCTGGTCACGCAGGCCGGCCGGCTGGCGCTGCAGCAGGCCTATCCGCAAGCCGGCCGCACTGTCGAGGTGGCGGGCGCCGCGCTCAACGTGCTCGACATCGGACCGCGCGACGCGTCAACGCCGCCGATCGTGATGATCCATGGCGCCAGTTCGAACCTGGAAACCATGCGGCGGCCGCTGGGCGACATGCTGGCCCAAAACCATCGCGTGATCCTGATCGACCGTCCCGGCCATGGCTGGAGCACGCGCGAGCGTCTCGCCGATTCAACGCCGGAGATCCAGGCCCGGATGATCGACGCGGCGCTGGAAAAACTCGGCATAGGCCCGGCGATTTTCGTGGTGCACTCCTGGGCCGGCGCGCTCGGGGCGCGGATGGCGCTGGATTATCCCGCCCGCACCGCCGGCCTCGTGATGCTGGCGCCGGTGGCGTATCCGTGGCGCGGCGGCGTCGGCTGGTACAACAAACTCATCACCACGCCGGTGATCGGCCCGCTGCTGGCCTACACCATCACGCTGCCGCTGGGCTATTTCCTGACCGAGCCCGGCGCGCGTCACGTGTTCCTGCCGCAGACCATGCCCGCTGCGATTTTGTCGAGAACACCGCAACGCCGCTGCTGCTGCGTCCGCGCGAATTCCTCGCCAACGCCTGGGATCTGGTGACGCTGAAGCAAGCGGTGCGGGAACAGGCGCCGCGCTATGCCAGGATCACCGCGCCGGTGGTGGTGATAGCAGGCGACGCCGACAAGACGGTGTGGCCTGACATCCACTCGCGGCCGTTCGCGGCCACGGTGCCGCACGCCAAACTGATCATCTTGCCCGGCGTCGGCCACATGGTGCAGAACGCCGCGCCCGAGCTTGTGGTGCGCGAGATCGACGCCATGATCGCGCGAACTCGCGCGCGGACAGAACGCGGCGGCGAACTAGATTCGGTAATTTCATTTCCAGATCTTTCTGTGGCGTGTCGCGCAACGCCGCGCAACATATCCGCGAGCGGATAAAAAGTTCTCGTTAAGATCGTTAACCCTACGTTCTTGGCGGGGCTTTTCTTTTGACGCGTTTTCTGGCGCGAACCGGATTCACCTCGCTTGAAAACGCTATGCCAAGAACTGCGGTGCGATGTTTGACACCATCATTCTGCTGTCGGGGGAGGCCGAGCGACGCGCGTTGCCGTTCGCGCTGTTCGGGCACAATCCGAAACTGACGGTCAAACCGGTCCAGACCCTGGCCGATCTCGACGCGCTGGACAGCCATTTTCTGGCGCGCGCGCGGCTGATCTCGTTCGTGACGCCGGTGATCGTGCCGGGCGACGTCCTGCATCGGCTCGGCTACGGCGCGTTCAATTTCCATCCCGGCCCGCCGGAATATCCGGGCTGGGCGCCATCGCATTTCGCGCTGTACCACCGCGAGACCATGTTCGGCGCCACCGCCCATGTGATGGTCGAGCGGGTCGATGCCGGCCCGATCGTCGGCGTCGAGCGGTTTGCCATACCGCCCAACATGACCGTGCTGGCGCTCGAAGGGCTGGCCTATGCGCATCTCGCGCGATTGTTCTGGTCGATGGCCGAGCAACTGGCGTGCGATCCGGCGCCGCCGCAGGCGCTTGCGATTCCGTGGGGCGCAAAAAAATATTCGCGCCGCGAATATCGCGCGCTTTGCGATATCCCGCCCGACATCCAGAAGGACGATCTCGATCGGCGCCTGAAGGTGTTCGGCGGCGGCCATTTTGGCGTGGCGCCGGCGATCCGTCTGCACGGCGTCGAATTCCGCGCGGTGCTGCCGCCGGAGGAGCAGGCCATGTCGAGCGCTTATCGCCAGAGCCTTATTTGGTCCTAATTAAATCAGAACCGAGCTCCAGTTTATTCAGTTTCGACGCGTTTTCTTCACGCGAACCGGTGTCCACTTCGCTCGAAAACGCTCTAGCAACCCCGCGCGCTCGGCCTGCCCTTGCATGCCGCCAATCCGCGTGTTACATACTGAACCATATGGTTCAGTATATCAGAGCCCGCCTCGATGCCTCGTTCGCCGCGCTCTCGGACGCCACCCGGCGCGGCGTTCTGGAGCAGCTCGGACGTGCAGACGCCTCGATCACGGACCTTGCCGAGAAGTTCCACATGACCCTCACGGGCATGAAGAAGCACGTCGGCGTCCTGGAGCAGGCCGGGCTCGTCACCACGGAGAAGGTCGGGCGCGTGCGGACCTGCAAGCTCGGCCTGCGCCGGCTGGAGGAAGAGACGGCATGGATCGAGAGGTACCGCCAGCTCTGGGCCGCACGCTTCGACGAGCTGGACAAGGTTGTCGAGGAACTGAAACGGAAGGAGAAGGTCGATGGACGCAAGAAGAGAGAGTGAGCCCGCCCATGAAGAACCGCACGACGGTGGAACGGAAGTCCGAGCGCGAGCTGGTCGTCACGCGAACCTTCAACGGCCCGGCGCGCCTCGTGTTCGAGGCGTGGACCAAGCCCGAGCTGCTCAAGCGGTGGTGGGCACCGAAGTCGATCGGGCATGTCCCTGCTTTCCTGCGAGGCGGATGTTCGTGTCGGGGGCAGGTACCGCTTCGTGTTCGGCCACGAGGGCTCGAAGCCCATGGCGTTCTTCGGCAAGTACATCGAAGTGACACCGCACTCGCGCCTCGTCTGGACCAACGAGGAAAGCGACGACGGGCGCCGTCACCACGGTGACCTTCGAGGAAAAAGGCGGCAAGACGCTGCTGGTCCTGCACGAGCTCTATCCCTCGAAGGAAGCCCTCGACGCTGCCATCGCCGGGATGGAGGGTGGGATGCGCGAGACGTTCGAGCAACTGGACGAGCTTCTCGTCACCCTGGGCGCCGGAGGGTCTTAGCTTTGAACGATACTCAAAATGAGATGGTCAGGTTTAATATGAAACCAAACCCCTTTTTATACGCGCTTGAGGTCACGCGAGACGCTTTACTTACTGGGACCGCCGTCGGGCTAGGATTAGCGGTATCCCACTAATTTGGTCAGTCATTTACTACGAGAGGGCGCTGTTAAAGACGGTAGTCGTCCTACTCATTACATACGCCCTCTTTGGTCTCGCTCTATTTATAGTTGGCTTTGTTACGGCCCGCCATGTCATGTTTGTAGTGACCGACAAGAGGGCAATCGTCAGATCTTCTTTTTGGGGAATGACAACGGATGGGGTTTCGATTGCGATCGAAACCGTGAAGCTCATTGAGATAACTTCTTATGGCGCGACGTACGGCAGCGTTTATCTAAGCCACGATAAATCGTCACCTCGCGAAAATTCCAAAGACAGTGAGCTGGATTATCCGCGACAGGGCTCGATCCGTCGCGTACCCAATGAAGCCATGAGGGCTTCTGTTCCGATTAAAAGAACCAATTCAATCTGGGTCTCGATGAACAACCCTTGGCCAAGTTTGTTTGGATTTTACGGCTTCAAGGGCTTCGATGAACTTGCGAATATCATAAGTGAGCAACAAAAACGCCGTTGACTGACGGAGTCCGGTCGATATCGGCCAGGGAAGCAAAGATGGCAGGTCAACAGGTAACGGTAGTGGCGCGGGCGAGATCTTGGGAGGGCTCATCTTCGGGGCCACGCTAGGGCCGGAGGCCACACCGATTGGTGTCGCTGGCGGTACACAAATTGGTGGCCTGATCGGCCTGGCCGCGAGTGGAAAAACGCCGTCAGACAGCGACCTTGCCGTCAACCAAGCTCCGGCGCCGGTACGCCGCGCTGAAATGCCAGCAGATCAAGCGATGGCGGCTCGCTGCCGGTCAGGATCGAAACGCAGGCATGCGCCTGGCCGCGATGGTGGGTTTCATGATTGAACAGATGCAGCAGGATGTCCTGTAGCGGCTGGCTGTAGGGCTTGCCGGAGGTGGTGCGGTACTCGACCGGTGTTGTCAGATCGGTGTCACTGCGGCCGGCGACGAAATCGCTGAGCCGCGCATCCTCGGCGATCCGCGCGCGCAACAGCGCGCGGCGATCGTCGAACAGGATGGCATCGAGGCGGTCGGGGTGTTCGCCGGTGCCGGTCAATCGTTTGAGCCAGATCCGGTCGGTCAGCAGCAGATGGTTGAGCGTTCCGTGCAGGCTGCGGAAGAAAACCCCGGTCACCTGGCGATAATGTTCGTCGGGCAATTCCAGTGCCGCGCCGTACAGCCGCATGTTGGCCCAGTGATTATAGGCCGCCAGCTGCCGGAAGTTTTCGATCGCCATCTGCTGATTCCTGTTGGCCAATGCGCGTTGGCCAAATCTCGTGGGCCAAATCTCGTGGGCTAAGCCCGAATGATAGCTTGTCCGCTGCCCGTAATTGGTGAAAATACCTCACCAATTGGAGAGAGCTCATGGCCGGCCCGGTGCAGCCCTCGGCCCGCGCGCTATCGGCACTGTCGCTGTTTGCCACGCTCGGCACGCTCACCGAGGCGGCCGAACAGCTTGGCGTCACCCGCTCGGCGCTGTCGCACCGGATCGCGGAACTGGAAAAACGCCTCGGCGTGGCGCTGGTGCGCAAATCCGGCCGGCGCATTGCGCTGACCGAGGACGGCGAGCGGCTGCTCTCGAGCATGGGCGATGCGCTCGACCGGATCGAGGCGGCGGTGCAGCCGTTCCGGCGCGACCGCGGCCAGATCAGGCTCTCGACGGTTTCGACCTTTGCCTCGCACTGGCTGATCCCGCGCATCGCCGGCTTCCAGGCGCAACATCCCAAGGTCGAGGTCGCGATCCTGACCACGACCCGGGCGGTCGACCTCGCCGAGGAAGAGGTCGACTGCGCCATTCGCCATGGCCGCGGCGGCTGGAAGGGCGTCGATGCGACCTTGCTGTTCCGCGAGACCCTGATGCCGATCGCTTCTCCCGCGGTGGCCGCGCGCTGCAAGACCGGCACCAAACCCGGCTGGCAGGGCGCGCCGCTGATCCGGGCGCGGTCGCGCTTCATGGATTGGGCGAATTGGCAGAAACAGGATCCGATGCTAGCCGGGCGGCGGATCAAATGGCTGACGGTGGAAACCCGCGCGCAAGCGCTCGATGCCGCGCTGGCCGGCGCCGGCGTCGCGCTGATGGACATGGCCTATATCGGAACCGCTGTCGCCGAAGGCCGGCTACAAAGGCTGGCGGAGCGTCCGTTGCGGCTGCCGACCGGCTATTATTTCGTGCACAGGCGGGAGGCGCGAAACCTTCATCTGCTGACGCTGCTGCGCGATTGGGCGGTCGACGCGGCGCGTCCGTTTCGGGAGATGTGACGCGGTTCTCGTCAATTCGGAGAGCTACCCAAAGCGGCCCAGACGTGCTTGATTTACCACGACAAATCGACGACAGCAGAGGCACCCCCAGGGCGGGCAAGGCTGCGGAGACAACCACATGACCATCATGATGCCGGCATCGGACCAGGCGGTCCTGGCGCGCCGCGAGGCGATTGTCGCGGCGCTGCGTATGATCGTGCCGGGCGAGGGCGTGATCGACAGTCCGGCCGAGATGCTGCCTTACGAGTCCGACGGGCTGATGGCCTATCGCCAGCCGCCGATGGTGGTGGTGCTGCCCGACACCACCGAGCAGGTCTCGCAGGTCCTGAAATATTGCTTCGAGCAGGGCATCAAGGTGGTGCCGCGCGGTTCCGGCACATCGCTGTCCGGCGGCGCGCTGCCGCTGGCCGACGGCGTGCTGCTCGGGCTCGGCAAATTCAAGCGGATCCGCGACATCGATTTCGACAACCGCGTGGTGGTGACCGAGCCGGGCGTGACCAATCTCGCGATCAGCCAGGCGGTGGCGCATGCCGGATTCTACTATGCGCCGGATCCGTCGTCGCAGATCGCCTGCTCGATCGGCGGCAATGTCGCGGAGAATTCCGGCGGCGTGCATTGCCTGAAATACGGCATGACCACCAACAACGTGCTCGGCTGCGAGATCGTGCTGATCACGGGCGAAATGATCCGGATCGGCGGCAAATCGCCGGAGACCGACGGCTACGATTTGATGGGCATCATCACCGGCTCCGAGGGCCTGCTCGGCGTCGTCACCGAAGTGACGGTGCGGATCCTGCAGAAGCCGGAGACGGCACGCGCGCTGATGGTTGGCTTTGCGCAGGTCGAGGCCGCCGGCCAATGCGTCGCCGACATCATCGGCGCCGGGATCATTCCGGGCGGCATGGAGATGATGGACAAGCCGGCGATCCACGCCGCCGAGGCTTTTGTGCATGCCGGCTACCCGCTCGACGTCGAGGCGCTCTTGATCATCGAGCTCGACGGCCCCGGCATCGAGGTCGATGAACTGATCAAACGGGTCGAGAAGATCGCGCTCGGTTGCGGTTCGACGACCTGCCAGATTTCCAATTCCGAACAGGAGCGCAATCTGTTCTGGGCCGGGCGCAAGGCGGCATTTCCGGCGGTCGGGCGCATCTCGCCGGATTATCTCTGCATGGACGGCACCATTCCGCGCGGCGCGCTGCCGCGGGCCTTGGCGCGGATCCGCGACCTCTCGGAAAAATACGGGCTCGGCGTCGCCAATGTGTTCCATGCCGGCGACGGCAATCTGCATCCGCTGATCCTGTACGACGCCAACAAGCCCGGCGAGATGGACAGAGCGGAAGCGTTCGGCGCCGACATCCTGCGCTGCTGCGTCGAACTCGGCGGCGTCCTGACCGGCGAACACGGCGTCGGCGTCGAGAAGCGCGACCTGATGCCGGAAATGTTCAGCGAGATCGATCTCAACCAGCAGCAGCGGCTGAAATGCGCGTTCGACACCCAAGGGCTGCTCAACCCCGGAAAAGTGTTTCCGACCGCTGCACCGCTGCGCCGAACTCGGCCGCGTCCATGTCCATGGCGGCAGGCTGGCATTTCCGGATATTCCGAGGTTTTGATGGGATGAAAAGCGGGAGCAAATCAATCGAGCACGGCCTGCTCTCTCTTCCCTTGTGGGAGAGAGGTGGAGAGAGGGGGAGCCACAAGCTCTGTCCCTGTGGCTCACCCCTCTCCCTAGCCCTCTCCCACAAGGGGAGAGGGGACAGGCCGAGTGCGAGGCGATCGTGGATACCCTGAAAGTGCGTGATGCGGACGATGTCGAGCAGGTAGTGCGCGCGGCGATCGCGAGCGAGCAGCCGCTGGAAATCATCGGCCATGGCTCCAAGCGCATGGTCGGCCAGCCGATCGCGACCAATGCGCTGCTGGATCTGTCGGCGCTGAACGCCGTGACGTCGTACGAGCCGAACGAACTGATCGTCACCGTGCAGGCGGGGGCGCCGCTTGACGACGTGCTGTCGCTGATCGATTCCAAGAACCAGCAATTCGCGTTCGAGCCGATGAATACCGCAGCGCTATTGGGCACGCCTGACATCGGCACCGTCGGCGGCATGATCGGCGCGGGCCTTGCCGGGCCGCGCCGTATCAAGGCCGGCGGCGCCCGCGACCATCTGTTGGGCGCGCATGCGGTCTCGGGTTTTGGCGACAGTTTTAAAGCCGGCGGCAAGGTGGTGAAGAACGTCACCGGCTATGATCTGTGCAAGCTGCTGGCGGGATCGTGGGGCACGCTGGCGGTCATGACCGAAGTGACCCTGAAAGTTATGCCGCGGCCGGAGAGCGAACGCACGTTGATCCTGCGCGGGCTCGATGATTCCGGCGCCAACCGTGCGATGACCGCGGCGCTGGGCTCGCCGTTCGACGTCTCGGGCGCGGCGCATGTGCCGAACTCCGCGCTGCGGGCCTCACCCGGCGGGCTCGATGGGCTGGGCGGGCAACAACAGGCGGTGACGCTGCTGCGGCTGGAAGGCATCGCGGCCTCGGTCGCGCATCGCGCGGCCGCGCTCGGCAAGTTGCTGGCACCGTTCGGGACCGCGGAGATGATCGACGATGCGGCCTCTGCCGCCATCTGGGTTGCGGTTCGCGACGTCAGGCCGTTCGCGGCGGGCGGCGCGCTCGGCGCCTGGCCGGTGTGGCGCATCGTCTGTCCGCCGGCCTCGGGCGGCGCGCTCGGCCAACAGCTGGCGCGCGATAGCGGCGGCGACGTGATCTACGATTGGGGCGGGGGCCTGATCTGGCTGGCACTGCCGCCGAAGCCCGATGCCGGGGCCGCCCTCGTGCGCCAGCGCGTCGATGCCGCCGGCGGTCACGCCACCTTGCTGCGCGCCTCGGAGCACGTGCGCCGCGAAGTCGATGTGTTCCATCCGCAGCAGGCCGGGCTGGCGGCGCTCGGTGAGCGGGTCCGCCACAGCTTTGATCCAAAACACATCCTCAACCGCGGCCGGATGCGGCGGGGTTCCTCGACATGAAAACCGAATTCAGCCTCGCCCAGCTCGCCGATCCCGATATCGCCGAAGCCGACAAGATCCTGCGCGCCTGCGTGCATTGCGGATTCTGCACCGCGACCTGTCCGACCTATGTGCTGCTCGGCGACGAGCTCGATAGCCCGCGCGGGCGCATTTATCTGATCAAGGAGATGCTGGAAAAGGACCGTCCGCCGAGCGCGGAGGTGGTCAAGCATATCGACCGCTGCCTGTCCTGCCTCGCCTGCATGACCACCTGTCCCTCGGGCGTGAACTACATGCATCTGGTCGATCAGGCGCGGGTCAGGATCGAGCAGCAATATAGCCGGCCGCTGCCCGAGCGGGCGTTGCGCGCGGTGCTGGCGCTGGTGCTGCCGCGGCCCGGCCTGTTCCGCGCCGGCATGATCATGGCGCGGTTGGCCCGGCCGTTCGCCGGTTTGTTGCCGGCCGGCAAGGCGAATTCCGCGACGCCGACTTTGTGGCGGCGGATCAGCGCGATGCTGGCGCTTGCGCCGGCCAGGTTGCCGCCAAAGGGCGCTCCCGGCGGCAGCGTGTTCCCGGCCGAGGGCGAAAAACGCGGCCGGGTAGCGCTGTTGCAAGGTTGCGCGCAACAGGTGCTGGCGCCGCGGATCAACCAGGCCGCCATCAATCTCTTGACCCGGCACGGCATCGAGGTGGTGCTGGTCAAGGACGAGCAATGCTGCGGCGCGCTCACCCACCATCTCGGACGTGACGGCGACGCCCTGGCGCGCGCCCGCGCCAACATCTAGGCCTGGCTCGGCGAGGCCGGTCGCGGCGGGCTCGATGCCATCCTGGTGACGACGTCGGGTTGCGGCACCGTGATCAAGGATTACGGCTTCATGCTGCGCGAGGACCGCGATTTTGCCGGCCCGGCCGCGAAAGTTTCGCGGCTCGCCAAGGACATTACGGAATATGTCGCGCGGCATCGAACTGAAGCCGGCGCATCAGCAGCTTCAACAGCAACTTGGCGATCTCGTCGTCGCCTATCATTCGGCTTGTTCGCTGCAGCACGGACAGAAAATCACGCAGGCTCCGAAAGAATTGCTTTCCAAGAACGGATTCGTGGTGAAAGATGTACCGGAGAGCCATTTGTGTTGCGGTTCGGCGGGGACTTACAACATTCTCCAGCCTGACATTGCGAACAGGTTGCGCGATCGCAAGGTCGCCAACATCGCGATGGTCAAGCCGGACGTGATTGCTGCGGGCAATATTGGATGCATGGTGCAGATTGCCGGCGGCACGTCAGTTCCCGTGGTGCACACGATTGAGCTGCTCGATTGGGCGACGGGCGGTCCCCGGCCAGGACTGAACCGATAGACGACTGAACCGATAGACGACTGAACGCAGGCGACTGAACGGATACTGCACTGATCGACTGGCCCCGCACGAAGAGCGGACGTTTGAAGCGCCCGATAGATAGTGATCGATAGAGATTGATCGGCGGCAACAGGAGGGTCACGATGGCTAAGGGAAAAAAGAATAAAAAAGGCAAGAAGGAAAAGGCCAAGAAGAAAAAAATGCTAATGGCGAAGAAGAAATCCGCCAAGAAAACTTCGAAGAAGTCTTCAAAGAAGGCTTCGAAGAAGCAAGAAAGCCAAGAAGTCGGCGAAGAAGGCCGCTAAGTCCGCCAAGAAATCGGCGAAGAAATCGGCGAAGAAATCCGTCAAGAAATCCGCGAAGAAGGCCAGCGTCAAGAAGCGCCCGGCCAAGAAGGCGGCTCCGGCCGCGGCTGCAACGCCCGCCGCGCCCAAACCCGCCCGGAAGCCCGCGGCTCCGAAGCCCGCGGCGGCGCCGCCGGCCCCAACGCATGTACGCCGCGCCCGCTCCGGCACCGAGTTGGGCTGGACCGAGTTCGGCTCCCGCAGCGCCCAGCCCCGCGCCGTCTTCGTCGCCATCTTGGGGACATTCGGGCGGCGTGAGTTCGTCCCACACCTCGTCTTCCGGCGGGGAAGAAGACAATTAGCGCACGATCGGTTCTGATCGAGTCAGAACCGAAGCTCTAGATTATTTGTTTTGACGCGTGTCCTTCACGCGAACTGGTATCCACCCCCGGATCAAGTCCGAGGGCATGCTTCGCTCGAAAACGCTCTAGATTGTTGTTTTGACGCGTTTTTTCCGCGAACCGGGTTCCGCCCGCGGATCACGTCCGAGAGCGCCGCTTCGCTCGAAGACGCTCCAACCGGGCGGATGGCACCTACCGGGCATAGTGCTTCCAGGCCGCAGCGCTCGTCGCTGCGGCCTTTTCGGTTTGTTGCGCGTTTGCCGCGACAGGTCCGGTCCACTGACTGATCCGGATCACCCACCTGATTCGCCGTTGCCGCGTTGGGTGAAAACCCTTCGTAAAGCCCTTCCTAAAACCGTTGGACCCCGGGAAATACGGGCGCATCGCAGCCGCCGTCGGCTCAACCGGCAGGCGAACGCGCTAAAGTTGTTGTTGGAATGCAACACCTTGTGACAACATTTCCCGAAATGGCCTGAACGCCTAAAAAGTCGGCAGATGCTTGCGTTTTTTGCTTTCCGCTGACGTCAGCAAGTTTCAAATTGGCGTGACGTTAAGAAATTGAATTGCAGTCGGTTGTCGTTTGCCCTTGGGGGGCGCCGGAATCGGACTGTCCTTGAAATGTGATGGGGATCGTCATGAAGAATGTAGTGTTGTTGGCAACGGCGCTGGCAATGGTTGCGGGTACAGCGGTAACGGGTTCGGCCTTTGCGGCCGATTTGCCCATGAAGGCAGTCAAGGCGCCGCCGCCGGCACCGTTCGACCCTTGGGACGTCGCTTTCGGCGCCGCCATTATGAGCGACTACGTCTTCCGCGGCGTCACCCAGTCCAACCACATGCCGTCGGTCACCGCCTATTTCGAGCCGCGCTACAACGTCAACAAGGACCTGCAGCTCTACGTCGGTACCTCGACCGAAAGCATTTCGTTCGCCAACCGCGCCGCTGCCGAGGTTGACGTCTACGGCGGTATCCGCCCGACCTGGGGCGCGGCTGCGTTCGACTTCGGTGTCTGGGGCTACCTGTATCCGGGCGGCAACTGCGCCGACAACGTCATCGCTCCCGGCGCCACTGCGCCGGGCGGCGGCGTGTGCCCCGTCAGCAACCAGACCATTTTCCTCGGCGACGGCAACGTCATGAAGCGGGACGTCAGCTTTTTCGAAGGCTACGCCAAGCTGAACTACACCTTCAGCGACAACTGGCAGGCCGGCATCAACGAATATTACTCGCCGAACTTCCTCAACAGCGGCGCCTGGGGCAACTACGCCTCGGTCACCGCCAAGTACACCGCGCCCGCCACGATCTTCGGCAGCAGCGGCATCGGCATGTACGCGTCGGGTGAATTCGGTCGCCAGTGGCTCGGCACCACCGATGCCTTTTACGGTGTCGCCGGGTTCCCGAACGGCATCAAATACGCCGACTACGACACCTGGAACATCGGCATCGGTTTCACTTACAAGGTGTTTACCCTCGACCTGCGCTATTCCGACACCGACCTGTCGAAGGGCAATTGCAACGCCTTCACCAGCACCTTCGATGGCTCTGGCGGCACCAACGTGACCCCGATCAATCCGTCCGGTGTTGGCTCCAACTGGTGCGGCGCGGCTGGTATCGCCAAGCTCTCGGTCGACCTGACCGCGATGACCAACCTGAAGTAAGTTTCCGAATCGAGACCCAAGGGGCGGCAGAGCGATCTGCCGCCCCTTTTGTTTGCGCGCGCGGCGGAACGGAGCGTCGTTCGCCGGAGTGCGATCCGCCAGAGCCTTAGCGGTTCTGATAGAATCAGAACCGAAGGTCTAGATTCTCGTTTCGACGCGTTTTCTTGACGCGAACCGGTATCCACTTCGCTCGAAAACGCTATAACATCCACCTAACGGCGAGGGTGGGGGGCGCTACACTTCGCGAGGTTGTCGGCGATCGGGGCGTTGCCCGAATTCGCGGCCGATTTCGCGCATTGCACGATACCCCTGCGATCACGCCAGGCAGCTCTGACCGTCCACGCGGGCCGGGGCGCCGCATAATGCGTGGGGGGAGAAAAGCCATGTGGAATCAGGTCTACAATCCGTTCGAAAACGCGACCCTGTCGACGGTCGCCGCCGCAATACCGGTGGTGTCGCTGCTGCTGATGATCGCCAGCGGCAAGGTCAAGGTGCACATCGCCGCCATCACGGCGTTGGTGCTGGCCAATCTGGTTGCGATCTTCCTGTTCACCATGCCGGCCAATTTGTCGATCCGCGCCTCGCTGCTCGGCGTCGTCAGCGGCTTCTTCCCGATCGGCTGGATCGTGCTGAACGTCATCTTCATGTACCAGCTCACGGTCAAGGCCGGCCGCTTTGAAACGCTCAAGCGCGCCGTCGGCGGCGTCACCCCGGACCGCCGGTTGCAGATCCTGCTGATCGCGTTTTCGTTCGGCGCGTTCTTCGAGGGCGCATCCGGCTTCGGCACCCCGGTCGCGATCACCGGCGCGATCCTGATCGGGCTCGGCTTCTCGCCGCTGGCGGCCTCCGGCCTGTCGCTGATCGCCAATACGGCGCCGGTCGCCTACGGCGCGCTCGGCACCCCGATCCAGGGCCTCGCCTCGGTCACCGGCATCGATCCCTTTCTGCTCGGCGCGATGGTCGGACGGCAATTGCCGATCTTCTCGCTGATCGTGCCGTTCTGGGTGGTGTGGGCGTTCGCCGGCTGGAAGGGCATGAAGGAGGTCTGGCCCGCGATCCTGGTCACCGGCATCTCGTTCGCGGTGCCGCAGTTCCTGATCTCGAATTACATCAATCCGTGGATTGTCGACATCGGCGCCTCGCTGATCTCGATGGGCTGCCTGATCCTGTTCCTGAAGGTGTGGCAGCCGAAGGTGCTGTGGCTGTCGCCGGCGCTGCGCGGCCGCGACGAATCCGCCAGCACCATGCCGCCCGCCAAGGTGATCGATCCGACGCCGTTGACGTCGGCTGAACTCGTCACCTCGCTGCTGCCGTGGATCATCCTGTGCGCCATCCTCTTGATCTGGGGCACCGACTGGTTCAAGGCCGCGGTCAATCCGATCTTCACCTGGAATTATCCGGTGCCCGAACTGCACCAGATGATCAACAAGGTGCCGCCCGTGGTGCCGGCGCCGACCAAGGAAGGCGCGGTGTTCGCCTTCACCTATGTGTCGTTCACCGGGTCCGGGATGCTGCTGGCGGCGATCATCGCCGGCCTGATCATGGGATTGTCGCCGGGCACCATCATCAGTGAATACGGCCGTACCATCAGGCTGTGCGCGTATTCGCTGATCACGATCTCGGCGATGCTGGCGATCGGCACCTTGACCCGGCTCTCCGGCATCGACGCGACGCTCGGTCTCGCCTTTGCCGCGACCGGCGTGCTGTATCCCTTCTTCGGCACGCTGCTCGGCTGGCTCGGCGTGGCGCTGACGGGATCGGATACCTCCTCGAACATCCTGTTCGGCAATTTGCAGAAGATCACCTCGCAACAGCTCGGCCTGTCGCCGATCCTGATGGGGGCTGCGAACTCAAGCGGCGGCGTGATGGGCAAGATGATCGACGCGCAGTCGATCGTGGTGGCCTCGACCGCCACCAACTGGGTCGGGCATGAAAGCACCATCCTGCGCTTCGTGTTCAAGCACTCGATCACGCTGGCCTGCCTGGTCGGCCTGTTCGTGATGCTGCAGGCCTATGTTTATCCGTTCACCGCGATGGTCATCGTCGGCAAGTAGCCGGACTGCACGACGACAAAAAATCCCCGCGGACCCCTGGGTTCGCGGGGATTTGCTTTGCCGGCGTCCGGCCATGCGGCGGCCAATCTGGCCAAGGCGGCGCCTATCGATTAGAAGAGCGCGGCTGTGAGGTTTGCGTCAATCGAGAGGCCTTCTGTGACAGTTTTTTCAAAGCGTATCAGTGTGCTGTTTTCGGTTTCGATTGCCCTGGCGGGCGTGCTGGGTGCAAGCCCCGCGCGCGCCCAGGAGGAATTCCCGTTCGGATTCGAGATGACGCTGGAAACCCGGCCGCAGCCCGGCACCAAGCGGATGCCGACGCTGGAGATCGGCGACAATGGCGAAGCCACGCTCGATCTGTGGTGCAAGAGCGGCAAGGGCCAGTTCTCGGTGGCCGGCAATACCGTGATCTTCATGCCGGGCCCGATGGAGGATCGCGGCTGTACGCCGGATCGCGCGGCAATCGATGATGACGTCATCGCCACGCTCGGTGAGGCCGGGACCTGGAAGCGGCAGGGCGACATGGTCTCGTTCCTGGGGACGAAATCGGTCCGCTTTCGCATCAATACGAATTGAAAATCTAATTGCGGAATCCTACGGCTTCGCCACTTGCCGCAGCCTGTCCCCTCTCCCCTTGTGGGAGAGGGTTAGGGAGAGGGGTGGCCACAAGCTCAGTGCCCGCGGCCCCCTCTCCCCAGCCCTCTCCCACATCGAAGTCGGATATATCCGACTTCGACAACTATCGATGCCCAACTCGGGTAAACCCGAGTTGGGTGGGAGAGGGAGCGCGCTTTGCGCCTCGGCGCGCGCATTTCTCAAGAACGCTAGACTAGTCTTCGCGCAAAATCATGTCGGCGCAGGCGCCGGCCGATTGCACCACGCCGGAATAGCCGCCGAAGCCGGCATAGGCCGATGCCAGATAGAGGCCCGGGATCACCGTGCGTGGCGAGCGCCGCGGGATGACGCTTGTAACTCTCGACGAGCGTTGCGGCGCCGGCGCGAAGCCGTAGACCGCGCCATGCGGCGCGTTGAGATATTGCCGCACCGACAGCGCGCTGTTGAACGACGATGCCACCACCGCCTGCGCAAGGCCCGGATAAAGCCGATCGAGATAGCGCACGATCGCCTGCTGCCAGCGGCCGCGCTTTTCGCGATAGGCGTCCATGTCGGAAGGGTCCCAGTTCGACAGATGGTCGGGGCCGAGGATCGAGAGCACATAGGGCGGCGCCGGGACGCCGGAATCAACAGCGGCATAATCGACCACCGACATCGGCGGCATCCGCTCACCGGGCTCGTTCGCCATCAGCCGCGCGCCTTGCGCATAGTCGGCCAGCCGCTTCATGTCGGGCGGCAGCAATTGCGTCGAATAGACCTTGATGCCGAATTCACGCGGTGGTTTTTTTAAACCAAGCGTCAGCGCGAACAACGAGGCCGAGGGCGCCTCATGCGCGTAGCTTGCGGTGAGTTTTGCGGCCGCCGGGGCGGGCATCAGCGCCGCGAGCGCTTCCGGCGCGGCATTGCTGATGATCCGGGTGCCTTCGACCGCTTTGGGATCGCTGCCGTCCTTCGCGGTATGGGTGACGGTGCCGCCGCGACCGTCGGCATCCAGCGCCACGCCGCTGACGAGGCGGCGGACCAGGAGTTCGCCACCGGCGGCGCGGATGGCGCGGCCCAGCGCGCTGGAGAGCCGTTGCGAGCCGCCTTGCACATAGCGTCCGCCGCTTTGAAAATAGCTGCCTTGCGCCATCGCGAAAAAGATCCACCACAGCGTCGCCGGGTCGTCGTGGAAATAGGACAGGTTGGCGGCCAGCGCGCATTTGACGGCTTCGTTGTCGCCGAACACCTGATCGAGCTTTTGCAGCAGCGACAGCCTGTAATCGCCGAGCGAGGGCACGAGTTTCAACAGCGCACTGACATTTTCGCGCGGTGTGCGCGTCGCGCTGGTGCCCTTTGACAGCGTGCCCATCGCAGCCGCGACACGCTCCATCTCGCCGAGCAATTGCGCGATCCCGGCGCGGGCCTCGGGAAACCGTTCGCTCAGCGCGCGCCGCGCTTCGGCAAAATGGTCGGGCAGGATGAAGGGCTCGCGCGATCGGGCCGCCGCGCACTTCGTAAAATACCCCGGACGGAATCCATTTGACGGCGTCGAGCACGCCGGCACGGGTCAGCGCGTCGTGCTTGGGGTCGCGGGGATCGTGCGGGTCGCTGGTCTCGTGCAGCGATCCCTCGACGAACAGGTCGCCGGATTTGTAGCTCGACGCCGCGCCGCCGACCGAATTGCTGCGCTCGATCACCAGCACCTTGCGGCCGGCGCGCGCCAGGATCGCGCCCGCGGTCAAGCCTCCCAGGCCGGCGCCGATCACCACTACGTCATAGCGCGCCATGGAAGTTGCGGTCCTGCAAGAAGTCTTAAAAGTCCGGCCCGGTTGTTTCGGCCTGAATGATCAATGTTCATTGCCGCTGCGGCGCGGCATGTCAAATGCACGAATGCATGGAAAGGGTGCACGGAAAGCTAATCGGAATGGATCCAGGCCAGACCGCGCTCGGTTAGGTTAATTCCGTGGAGCGGCTTGTTTCCGAAGGCTCACTTCCAGGCGGATTTGTCGGCGTCCCAGCGCTGGCCCTTGAGCTCCTTCGCCAGCGCGTCGACCGAGCCGTTATCGTCCTTGGCGTCGCCTTCCTCGTCGCTGCCGGATTCATCGGCGACATTGAGTTTCGGGCCGGCGCCTTCGTCCGCCGTCGAGATCGTGGGCGCGGAAACCCACAGCACCAGCCGGTCGGATGCGCCGGGTTTTTCCGCGGCGACCAGCGCGGTGACCTCGATGGTGTCGGTCAGTTCGAGCGCCGGCAGCGCCTGGTTTGGCCTCTTGAGTGTGAGTTTCAGCTTTCCGGTATTGGCGTTCCATGCCGCCGACGCGGGCTTTGCCGAAAGTGTTTTCGCCAGCACATTGCTAACAGCGGTCGCGAGCTTGTCCTTGTTGATCTTGTCGCCGTCGCGCCAGTCGCCGGCAGCAAAGCGGATGGTACGGTCCATTTCCATCACGCCGGAGGTCCAGCCGGCGGTGACCACGCCGGGCGCGGATTTGGCCTTGGCGATCAGCGCCGCGGCGCGATCCGGATCGACCGTGATGTTGACGGTCTGCTCGCCGGCGCGCAGCGCATCGCAGGTCACCGCAAGGCCGCTCAGCGAGACCTCGATCTCCTGGCCTTTCAGGCTTTTCAGGAAGTCCGCTGCCGCGTCCAGCTTCAGCTTGACCGCGACCGCTTCCGGCGACACTTCGGTGAAATCCTTTGGCGTCGCGGTGATGCCGTCGTCGGTCGACTGGTTGTCGAGATATTCCTTTTCGCTGAGGTCGGAATTGTCCGACGAGGCGACCTCGGTCACGGCCTGGCCGATGCTGATCTGGCCCTTGAATTCGAAGGTATCGCCGGTCGGCTTGCGCACCAGTTTCACGCTCACCGGCTGCTTTTCACCGAGGCTCTGCGTGGTGCCGGTCAGGGTCTGGCCGCTGACGGCGAGGTTGGCGACAAAGCGGTCCTTGCGGTCCGAGCCTTTTGCCACGGGATAACAGACGTCGAGCACCGCGGCGCTGACGGCCTTGCCCTGGCGGGTTTCCTTCAGCACGACGTCGGCGTTGCCGTCCATCAGCCCGTCGATCGAGGTGAAATACCTGATCTCGTTGGCGCCGGCGGCAGGCTTGGTGTTCAGCTTGATCTCGGCGAAAGCAATGTCCGAGGAGGCTGTCATCAGCCCGACCAGGCAGAGCAGGAGCGTGCGCATTTGAAATTCCTCGCGAGGGGCTGATTCGGGTATCACGGCGTTGCCGGCCGACCGAATCCCAGTTGCAAAACCTCTATAGCATTCCGCAAAAAAGAAGGCCGCCCGGAGGCGGCCTTCTGGTTCGGTTGTGTAGGGCCAATCGGGCTCTATTTTTGACGCTTTTTCTTCACGCGAACCGGGTCCCACTTCGCTCGAAAACGCTCTTTAGAAGCCCATGCCGCCGCCCATGCCACCCATACCGCCACCGCCCGGCATCGCCGGCGCCGGCTCCTTGGGCAGTTCGGCGACCATGGCTTCGGTGGTCACCAACAGGCCGGCCACCGATGCGGCGTCCTGCAGTGCGGTGCGGACCACCTTGGCGGGGTCGATGATGCCCTTGGCGACCATGTCGACATATTCCTCGGTCTGGGCGTCGAAACCGAAGGTCTCGGACTTGTTCTCGAGGATCTTGCCGACCACGATCGAGCCTTCGACGCCGGCGTTTTCCGAGATCTGGCGGATCGGGGCTTCCAGCGCCTTCAAGACGATGTTGATGCCGGCCTGGACGTCGGCATTGTCGTTGTGGATGCGGCCGACCGCCTTCTTGGCGCGCAATAGCGCCACGCCGCCGCCCGGCACGATGCCTTCCTGCACGGCCGCGCGGGTCGCGTTGAGGGCGTCCTCGACGCGATCCTTCTTTTCCTTGACTTCGACTTCGGTGGCGCCGCCGACCCGGATGATGGCAACGCCGCCGGCGAGCTTGGCCAGCCGCTCCTGCAGCTTCTCGCGGTCGTAGTCCGAGGTGGTTTCCTCGATCTGCGCCTTGATCTGGCTGACGCGGGCCTCGATGTCCTTTTTCTTGCCGGCGCCGTTGACGATCGTGGTGTTCTCCTTGTCGATCACCACCTTGCGCGCGCGGCCCAGCATGTTGACGGTGACGCTTTCGAGCTTCATGCCGAGCTCATCGGAGATCAGCTGGCCGCCGGTCAGGATCGCGATGTCTTCCAGCATCGCCTTGCGGCGATCGCCGAAGCCGGGCGCCTTGACGGCGGCGACCTTGAGCCCGCCGCGCAGCCGGTTGACCACCAGCGTCGCCAGCGCCTCGCCCTCGACGTCCTCGGCGATGATCAAAAGCGGACGGCCCGACTGCACCACCGCTTCCAGCACCGGCAGCATCGACTGCAGGCCGGACAGCTTCTTCTCGTGCAGCAGCACGTAGACGTCCTCGAGCTCGGCCGTCATCTTCTCGGCATTGGTGACGAAATACGGCGACAGGTAGCCGCGGTCGAACTTCATGCCCTCGACGATGTCGACTTCGGTTTCGAGCGACTTGTTCTCCTCGACGGTGATGACGCCTTCATTGCCGACCTTCTGCATCGCCTGCGCGATCATCTTGCCGATCGCGGCGTCGCCGTTGGCCGAGATGGTGCCGACCTGGGCGACTTCGGAGGAAGCCGCGACCGGCTTGGCGCGCTTCTCGATGTCCTTGATCACGGCGGCAACCGCGATGTCGATGCCGCGCTTGAGGTCCATCGGGTTCATCCCGGCGGCGACCGATTTGGCGCCTTCACGGACGATCGCCTGCGCCAGCACGGTGGCGGTGGTGGTGCCGTCGCCGGCGGTGTCGTTGGTCTTGGAGGCGACCTCGCGCAGCATCTGCGCGCCCATGTTCTCGAACTTGTCCTCGAGCTCGATCTCCTTGGCGACGGTGACGCCGTCCTTGGTGATGCGGGGCGCGCCAAAGCTCTTTTCGATGACGACGTTGCGGCCCTTGGGACCGAGCGTCACCTTGACCGCGTTGGCGAGAATATCGACGCCGCGCAGCATGCGATCGCGCGCGTCTCCGGAAAATTTAACGTCCTTGGCTGACATTTTGATACTCCTGGAAATTGAAAACGGACCTCATCCTGCGGAGCGGGCTCTTGCCCGCGTCTCGAAGGATGACATGGATGAACTTATGGATGAACTTGGGGACCCTTCGAGACGGCAGCTTCGCTGCCTCCTCAGGGTGAGGATGGCCTGCTTACGCCAGCACGCCCATGATGTCGCTTTCCTTCATGATCAGCAGATCCTCGCCGTCGAGCTTGACCTCGGTGCCCGACCATTTGCCGAACAGCACGCGGTCGCCGACCTTGAGGTCGATCGGGATCAGCTTGCCGGCCTCGTCGCGGCCGCCGGGGCCAACGGCAGTGATTTCGCCCTGCGAAGGCTTTTCCTTGGCGCTGTCGGGAATGATGATGCCGCCCTTGGTCTTTTCTTCGGCATCGATACGCTTGACCACAACACGGTCATGCAGCGGACGAAATTGGGTTTTAGCCATGACGGTTCCTTCGGAGGTTTACGTTCTGGGACCTGGTTTTTGTCATTCGAAAGCGGGTTGGAACACGGGACGTATGCGCCGCCCCGAAGGACGCCGGACCGTTCGCATCCCCCTTAGCAATCGAGCTGTCGGAGTGCTAATTGTGCGCCGGGAATATGGTGTGGCGCTGTTCCTGTCAAGCAAGAGGGGTTAAGTCCTTGGTTAGGCTAATATAGGATGCTGCAACGGAAACCAAATCGGAGCGCCGGCGTAACTTTGTCGGACGTCGTTGCTCCGACAGTACTTTTACGCTTGGCTGCGGGATGGGCGGCCACGAATGGAATGTTGGGGGATGCCATGATCAGGTCAGTTAGCGCCCGCGGGGCTGCCAATCTGGGGATCGTCTGCGCGCTGACCGTGTTCCTCGGGGCCTGCAGCAGCATGAGCCTGCCCAGTTTTGGCGGAGGCTCGACCCCGGCTTCGGCCCCCGAGCCCGGCGTGGCGCCGGCCATGCCCGCCACCATCCGCGCCGACGAGCTGGTCGGACGCTGGGGACTGGCCTCGTTCCAGGATCCGAAGGACCGGCCGCGCACCGAGGCCGCCGCCAAGGGCCAATGCAAGAATCCCTACGTGATCGGCGCCGGCACCCATGGCGGCGTGATCATGCATCTGGCCGACCAGGCGACGCCGCAGGAGCTTGCCTTGAAGGGCAGCCCGAGCGGCAAGAATTATATCGGCCCGGACGGTCCTGCCGGCGGCGAGCAGGACCGCGAGATCGTTTCGTTCGACGGGCGCGTGATGGTGACCCGCTTCATCGACAAGGATGCCGCGACCCGCTACGGCAACATGGTCTATGTCCGCTGCGCGCCGCGCGCCTGAGCTGGACGTCATTGCGAGGAGCACTTGCGACGAAGCAAATCCAGTCTTGCTTTGTGACTCTGGATTGCTTCGCGGAGTCTGTCATCGGGCGGCCATTCGGCCGACCCGTTGGCTCGCAATGACGGTGAAATAAAAAACGCCGGCCCTGAGGCCGGCGCTTTTTTTTGAAGCCGAATTGACGCTCAGTCGAACAGCGCGTCGATGTCGTCCTGCGAGGCATGGCCGATGTCGTCGTCGAGCTTGGGGCCGTTCAGAAGCTTGGCATCGCCTTCGCGGGTGTCGACGATCGGCGGCGCATGGGCCTTGATCGCGTCGACGCCGCCCCAGATGTCCATCATGACGGTGATGTGATTTTCGATGAATTTCATCGTGGTCATCACCTTCTTGATGCGCTGGCCGGTCAGGTCCTGGAAATTGCAGGCCTCGAAGATCGAGACCACCTTCTCCTGGATCTCCTCGGTGAGCAGCTTCTGCTGGTCGGGCGAGTTCACCTTGGTCAGCGCCGAGGCCGACTGGTCGATCGATTCGGCGGCTTCCAGGATCTGCTGGGTGGCTTCCTCGGTACCGCCGACCACGGCGCCGAGCTCGCCGTTGACGCGGGCCATTTCCTCGCCGCTGAAACTCTTGCCGTGCAGCACCGCGATTTCGCGTTTGGTGCGGTTGATGGCGTCGTAGATCAGGTCGAGCTCGACCTTGAGCTTCTCGCACTGCTCGATCTGGGCGCGATAGGTTTCCAGCATCGCCTGGGCTTCGGCGACTTCCCGGTCCACCGACACCCCGATCTGCTGGCTGGCGCCGCTATGGCCGGCGGCGGCAGCGGGGGCGGCCATCTGGCTGCGGATCGCACGCAGTTCGTTCATGATTTCGCGATGCATGGGACCGACTTCCTCGTCGGCGACGACGGGCATTGGCACGTCGCCGGTAACTGCTTGTTCGACACGAAAACGTCTGCGATGGATCGGCATGAGGATCTTCCTGACTGCAATCTTCATCTTTTAAGCAGATGCGATTTAACGTGGGGTTCACGGCGGAAACTCTTCCATCGCGTGCTTCTCGCGCAAAACCAAAATGCACACCAACGATTAACCATGGCCGCGCCGCGTTCATCGAAAATAAACGCTACCGGACAAAACGGGGCTGAATTGGCGACGTGGTGAATCCAAACGCCGTTTCTGTTTACCAAACCGATTAGCTTTTGATTTGTAGTGATCGCGTGCAACGGCGCCGACCGGGCGCTGCCTGCATCGAGACCGTGACGAAACAGTACAGAGTACGTCGATGTTCAGAAAAATGACCCTTGCGCTGCTGGCCGGCGCATCCTGCCTCGCCGCCGGAATTCATCCCGCTGCCGCCATCGAGGCTGCGGCCCAAGGACCTCAAGACCCGCAGGTGCTCTACGCCAATCCGGCCGCGCCACCCGCGCCGCCGGTTCGCACCGCTTCCGCCGATCGCTCCAATATGGGTGGCGGCTTCATCCAGTTCCTGTTCGGCGACGGCCCGGTTCAAGGACAGGTTCAGGGCGGGCGCTACCCGGTGCAGCAGGGCTACCCGCAAGCGCCGGTCTACCAGCAGCAGCCGGCCTATGACGGGCGGCGACCGATGCTGCTGCCGCAAAGCGAGCCGCAGCAGGCCGATCCGCAGGCGGACGCCAGCGACCCGAGGCAGCGCCCGTTCGATCCGAAATTCGAAAAGCAGATGGTCGACTACAGCGGCAAGGAAAGCGCCGGCACCATCGTGATCGATACGCCGAACAAGTTTCTCTATCTGGTGCAGGGCAACGGCAAGGCGCTGCGTTACGGCGTCGGCGTCGGCAAGCCCGGCTTCACCTGGGCCGGCGTGAAAAGCATCACGGCCAAGAAGGAATGGCCGGATTGGACCCCGCCGGCGGAAATGCTGGTGCGCCGTCCCGATTTGCCGCGGCATATGGAAGGCGGTCCGGAAAACCCGCTCGGCGCGCGCGCGATGTATCTGGGATCGTCGCTCTACCGCATTCACGGCTCCAACGAACCCTGGACCATCGGCACCAACGTATCGTCCGGCTGCATCCGGATGCGCAACCAGGACGTCATCGACCTCTATGGCCGCGTCAATGTCGGCGCCAAGGTCGTGGTGCTCTGACCTTCTGAAATACCCGAACAGCGAAACGGCCGCCCGAGACTGGGCGGCCGTTTTTATTGTCGCAGTGATAACAGTTCAGGCGTAATCGCTGTCGCCGCCGTCACCATCAAAACCGTCGGAATCGTGGTCGTCGTCGTTCGACGCCGAATCGAAAAATCCGGCGCGGCCGTTGTCGTCGTCACGGTCCTGTTCGGCATCCTGCTCGCGGTCCTGCCGGGCAAGGTCCTGCTGCGAATCCCGCGAACCGATGTCATTGATGCCGGCATCGCGCGCCAGATCGCTGCGCGATTGATCGCTCCACGGGCTGCGGTTCTCGATGATCGTGGTGGTGTCGCCGAACGCCGAACGGCCGCCGCCGAGCCCGCCCATCATGCCGCGAAAACTGTTGAGCAATAGCGAGCCGCCGACCACGCCGGCCGCGGCGGCTGCCGCGGTGCCGAGGAACGAGCCCGCCGCCGCCGCCGAACGCGCCACCCATCGGCCCACCTTGCGGCGCGCCGTAGCCCTGATTGTAGGAGCCTTGATTGTAGGAACCCTGGCCATAGCCTTGGTTCTGGCCGTAGCCTTGATCGTAATGTCCCGGTGACTGCGACTGCTGCAATACCTGGCCGCTGTTCCAGACTGGCCGGCTGCTGGCACCCGGCGGCGGAACGTTCGGCACCGAGCCGTGCGATTGGTTCGATCCGAACACCGCGTCGCGCATCGAATCGAGGAAGCTGCCGCCCTGGTTCGGTTGCGGCTGCGCCGTGTCGGCCGCTTCGAGTTCCTCGATCCGGTGATGGGCCTGCTTGAGCGCTTCGTCCTGCACCAGCACGGTCTGCACCAGCGCGTAGATCGCGTTCGGCGCGGTGCGCAGGCCCTGCATGATCGCGGACATGGCATCGGGATCGCGCGGCGCGCTCTCGACCTTCGACAGGCGGGCAAAGAGATCGTCAATCAATTGGCGTTCTTGCGGCGTCATGGCGTGCTCCCTCGGGGTTAAGCGAAACGCGGGGGAGATGTAGGGGGGCTTTTGTGTCGCCAGTAGTGCCGGGCCGGATTAAATTTCGGTATGTGACAAAACGACCTTCAGGTTTTGTCCCGAGAAATCAGCCCAATGTAACTTTATTCAGCGCCAGCAGTGGCGGAAAATCCTCGCCGGCGAGGAACTTGTATTCCTGTTCGCGCTGGCCGGTTAGCGGGTCGAGGCCAACCAGCACGTCATCGACAAATCCGGGATGGCACATCACGACGCTCGCTTCGGGAAGGCCGGCGAGAAAGCCCGCCATCAGCGCGGCGAAATCCGGCGCTTTCGAAAAATCATAGGCGCCGGCGAATCCGGGATTGAAAGCGATACCGGCCCGCGCGGCCAGCGTGCGGAATCGCGCGCTTAAAATATCCAGCACCAGCGCCTTGGGCGCGCCCAGCCGCTGCGTCCATGGCGCGCGGCGTCCGCATTGGCGCACCCAGGCGTTGGGAGCCGCTTGCTTCACGGCGGCGAGGAAAGCCTCGCGCACCTGCGGAAACAGTTGCGCATGCTGATGACCGTCGACGAAATCCGGCGGCCGGCCGAACGCGTCGCCGAAGGCGGCCAATTGCACCATCAATTCGGCATGGATGATTTCGCCATCGAGCCGCCGCGTCAGGCCGGCGCGCAGCAATTTTGCGAACGGCAGGAACATGCCGCCATCGACCGGCTGGAAATGCATGGTCAGCGGCCGGAACGGCGCGGTCAGCGTCGCATGCAGCCCGATCGCGCAGCGCGGATTTTGGGCGGCGGCGGCTTGCAGCGCAGCGGCCTCGTCGCGGCCGATCGAAGGCCCCACCATCATCACCGAGGTGGCATTGAGCCGGCCGCGTTCGATCAGGTCGCGGATCGCGCGGTTGACGCCGGGACTGATGCCGTAGTCGTCGGCGCACAGCCAGATACGGCGCGGCGCGGCGCCGTTCATTCGGCCGCGGACCTTTCGCCGGCGCCGGTTTCTTCAGCGTTTCCTTGCGCGGCGCCGGCCCGTTTTTCGCTGTGCTCGGCCACGAAATAGATCGGGCGTGCTTTCAGCTCCGAGAGAATCTTGCCGATATATTCGCCGACGATGCCGATCATGATCAGCTGCACGCCGCCGATGGTCATCAGGCCGATCACCAGCGAGGGATAGCCGGGAACCGACTTGCCGGTGGTCCAGGTCTCCCACAGGATCGAAAGCCCGAACAGGAAGGCCACGGTGGCAAGCAGCACGCCGAGCAGGCTCGCGAACCGCAGCGGCGCAACCGAGAACGAGGTCAGGCCTTCGATCGACAATCCCAGCAGCCGGCCGGGGCTGAACGTCGAGACGCCATGGGTGCGGACGGCGGGTTCGTAATCGACGCGAATCTGGCGGAAGCCGATCCAGCTCGCCAGCCCCTTGAAGAAGCGATTGCGCTCGGGCAGCTGCCGCAGCGCCGCGGCGGCGCGCGGCGACAGCAGGCGAAAGTCGCCGGCGTCTTCCGGAATCTTCTGCCGCGCGCCCCAGTTGATCAGGGCGTAGAAGCCGTGCACGGCAACACGACGCAGCAGGGATTCATTGTCGCGATGCGCCTTGGCGGTATAGACCACGTCGTAGCCGTCATCGATCCAGTGCGCGACCAGCTTCTCGACCAGATCCGGCGGATGCTGGCCGTCGCCGTCCATGAACAACACCGCGCCGCGGCGGGCATGGTCGAGCCCCGCCATCAGGGCGGCTTCCTTGCCGAAATTGCGCGACAGCGACACCACCTGGACATCGAGCGCATCGGCGGCAAGCCCGCGCGCGACGTCGAGCGTGGTGTCGGAGCTGCCGTCGTCGACGTAAACCACTTCGCTGGCGAGGCCGTAACGCGCCTGCAGGGTGCGCGCGAGTTCGCCGAGCCTTGAGTGCAGCGCCCCGAGTCCGGCCGCCTCGTTATAGACCGGCACGACGATCGATAGCCCCTGCACCGCGGCGTTCGCGGCGGTGGTGGACAGATTAGAAACATCCGTGCCGAGCATCATCGATCAGGTCTCAACCATCCGAACAGGCAACATATGGCAATCGCGACGCCTTGTCGCCACAACGATGTGGCCCAGCACGCGACCTAAGATGCGGTCCAAGGCGGTCCGTCTCACTGCCGCAGGAAGGCTTCGAGCTTGGCGAACAGCGGATTTTCGCGGTCGAGCACGTAGTCGAGCGAGGCCACCGAAACCGTATCGGCGCCGTGGGCGCGCAGGAAGCTGCCGAGCGCGTAGAGTTGCGCCGGCGGGCAATGCAATGTCACCATTCCCGACGAGGTCGGTCCGCCGAACGGCGAGACCACGCCGAAGCGGTTATGGGCTTCGTTCAACAGCGCGGCGGTGCATTCCGTAAATCGGGTGCGGACCTCGCGGTATTTGCTGGCCCGGGCGCGCGCAGCGATGTGATCGAGGATGACGCGCGCGGTTTCTCTCGCCTCGTCCGACCAGTCGGCGTCGCGCGAGGCGACGAGGTTGGCCTGGCTGCGCAGGATCACGCCGTCGTCGAGCACCTTCAGGCCGTTGGCGGCAAGCGTTGCTCCCGTCGTGGTGATATCGACGATCATTTCGGCGGTGCCGACCGCGGGGGCGCCCTCGGTGGCGCCGGCGCTCTCGACGATGCGGTAGTCGACCACGCCATGGGCGGCGAAGAAGTTGCGGGTCAGGTTGATGTATTTGGTGGCGACCCGCATCCGCCGGTTATGCTGGGCGCGGAAACCGGTCGTGACGTCGTCGAGATCGGCCATGGTGCGGACATCGATCCAGGCCTGCGGCACCGCGACCACGACATTGGCGCTGCCGAAGCCGAGCGTATCGATCAATGCGACGCGCTTGTCGGCGTCGACGATGCTCTCGCGCACCAGGTCTTCGCCGGTGACGCCGAGATGCACCATGCCGCGCGCCAGTTGCGAGGCGATCTCGCTCGCCGAGAGGTAAGCGATCTCGACATTGTCGAGGCCGTTGATGGTGCCGCGATAGTCGCGGGCGCCGCGCGGTTTTGCCAGCCCGAGGCCGGCGCGGGCGAAGAAGGCTTCGGCGTTTTCCTGCAGGCGGCCCTTCGACGGCACCGCCAGAACGAACGGCGTCGTCATGATGCGCTCCCGCTTGCCGCAGGCTTTTGGCCGGACTGGGTCAGGGTTTCGACCCACACCGAAAAGCCGACCGCCGGGATCGGCACGGCCGAGCCGAGCTGCGTCATCAGCCCGTCATAGCGTCCGCCCGCCACCAGCGGCTCGACGCCATTGCCCTTGTTGTGCAGTTCGAATTCGAAGCCGGTGTAATAGTCGAGGCCGCGGCCGAACGAGGTGGAAAATTTCGTTCTCGAGGTATCGATGCCACGCGCCGCCATGAAGCCGATGCGGCTTTCGAGCTGGTCGATCCCGGCTGAAATGTCGAGCCTGGCGTCATCGGCCAGCGCGCGCAATTGCTTGACCGCATCGTCGGGATCGCCCGAGATTGCCAGGAAGCGCTTGATGGTTTTCAGCGCGTCGCGCGGCAGCGCGCCGCCCTTCAAGGTCGATTGTTCCAGGAAGCGGTCGGCGATTTCGGCTACCGTGCGTCCGCCGACATTGGTGGTGCCGGCGATCGACATCAGGTCGGTGACCAGCGCCAGCGCGGCCTTGCGGTCGGAGCCTGCAAGTGCTGCCAGCACGCCTTCATACTCGTTGCGGCCGGGCGCGGTGGCCAGGGTCAGCCGCTCGATATCCTGCACCAGGCTGACCTTGCGGTTGAAATCCTTGATCAGCCGCCGCCGCCATACCGGATAAAGCTCGAGCGCATCGATCAGCGCAATGAACAGCGCGACGTCGCCGGTGCGGATTTCGACATCCTTCAGCCCGAACGCGGTGGTTGCCTGCAGCGCCAGCGCCAGCATTTCGGCATCGGCCGCGGCGCGATCCTGCCGCCCGAAGGATTCGATCCCGGCCTGCAGGAATTCGCTCGGCCGGCCGCCGCGAAAACGGAACACCGGTCCGAGATAGCTGAAGCCTAAGGGTTTGCCGGCCTGGGCGGAGGCGAGGTAGTCGCGCGCCACCGGGATCGTCAGATCGGGGCGCAGGCAGAGTTCCTCGCCATTGGCGTCGGTGGTCAAATAGAGGCTCTTGCGGATGTCCTCGCCGGAGAGGTCGAGGAACGGCTCGGCCGGCTGCAGGATCGTGGGCTCGGCCCGCAGATAGCCGGCCTGCGCGAACGACAGCAGCAGCGCATCCGCCCATTTGGCGGTTCCGGCGGTATTCGAGGTCATCTGGCGTCCAATTATCCCGAAAACGGGGTTTTGGGGTGATCTGGCGCAGCCCTTAGCATGGCCGGGGCGGGGTTTCGACAGGGATCGGCCAGATGCCTTAACGATAAGGGACCGATCCGGTCCAGTCGCCGAGCGCCGCCTGCACCAGCGCGAGCGCCGCCACCCCCGCGGTGTCGGCGCGCAGCACCCGCGGCCCCAGCGAAAGCCTTAACGTCCGCGGCTGGCGCAGCAACATGGCGCGCTCTTCCTCGGCAAAACCGCCCTCGGGGCCGATCAGGACGTCGATGCCGCCGGGCGTCTCGCGCTCGGCGCGCAGCGCCTGCAACGGGTCGGCGACATCGGCCGCCTCATCGCAGAACACCAATAGCCGCCGCGCCTCACGCTGGCCCAGATAGCGCTCGAGCGGCATCGGCTCGGCGATCGCAGCGACGCTCAGGATGCCGCATTGCTCGGCGGCCTCGATCGCATTGGCGCGCATCCGCTCGCTGTTGACCCTGGAGACCTGGGTGAAGCGCGTCAGCACCGGCTGCAGCAGGGACGCGCCCATCTCGACGGCTTTCTGCACCATGTAATCGAGCCGTGCATGTTTCAGCGGCGCAAAGACGTAAGCGAGGTCGGGCAAGCGATCCTGCGGCCGGCTCTGGCTTTGGATGGTCAGGCTGTCGGGCCGCTTGCGTCCCGCGATCGCGGCCCGCCATTCGCCGTCGCGGCCATTGAAGGCCAGGATGGTTTCGCCGGCCGCAAGCCGCAGCACATTGCCGAGATAATTGCTCTGGTTGCGGTCGAGTTCGACCGTTATCGCCCGCCGCCAGGGCGGCGTCGATGAACAGGCGGGGGCTGCGAAAGTCGAATTCGGGCATCTCGAGAGGTTCCAATCCGCGAGCCGCCAGGCCGCGGGAGCGGGGCTGCCTGACCATAGGCTGGCGATAAGGTGCTGCCCCAATTTCATAATTTAGAGCATGCCCGGAGGCAAAAGCGGATCCGCTGTTTTATGGTATCCGGCTCCAACGGGACACGTCGGGAAGCGTTAAGGCCCGGAATTCGCGCAATTATTACCCCCAGCGCGGCGCTACGCCGCGCTCTTGCCAAATTCCGCAGGTTGTTAAGGACAGGCAAGAATCGTAAATAGCCCCATCGGTAACAGCTCTTTTCATCGGGAAAGACGTCGGGGGATCGCCGGACCTTGCCAGCAGGAGCAACCTTGATCATCCGTCGCTTGATTGTGCCGCTCAGCGTGGCCCTCGTTATTGCCCATGCCGGTCAGGCGCTGGCGCAAAGCGCGTTTCCCGCGCCGCTGCCGGGTCGCGCCGCGGCGCCGGCCAACGATCCGGCGTTTCCGCCTGTCAACAATGCGCCTCCGGCCAACGATCCGGCATTTCCACCCGTGCGAGGGGCAGGTCAGGCCAGCGATCCCGCGTTTCCACCGGTCAATGGCGCGGCACCGCTTCGCAGTTCGTTTCCGGTCGGCGGCGCGGCGCCGCTCGCCGGCGCCGGATTTGGCCCCGCGCCGGCTCCGCCGCAGCAAGGCGGCCCGCCGCCGCAGGACTGCATGAAGGAATTCCTTCCGCTGCGTGAAGATGCCGAGAAGAAGGGCAAGCTCTTGAAGGCGGCCAGCGACAAGCACGCCAGCGCCGAAGAGGCCTGCAAGCTGATCAAGAATTACGGCGTGGCCGAAAGCAAGATGATCTCCTATGTCGAGGGCCACAGCACGAAGTGCGGAATTCCGCCGCAGGTCGCCGATCAGCTGAAGAACGGCCACAAGAACACGGAGACGATGCTGCAAAAAGTCTGCGCGGTGGCCCAGCAAGCCCAGGCCCGCCCGGCCGGCCCCAGCCTGAGCGACATGCTGGGCACGTCAACGGCGCTGCCCGAAGCGACCCCGACCAAGAAGGGCGGCAGCACCTTCGATACGCTGAACGGCAACGTGCTGTCGCGATGATCCACGTCTGTGGTGCGCGTGATATGAAGTTCGCGAACCGCATGCGGCAATCGTCGCCAACAGGAAGCTGACACCGACATGAGTGGCGTGGCCGCCCGCGTTGCTGATGCCACCGGCAACTGGGTCGACACCCGCGCGCCCATGTGGTCGCGGCCTTATCTGCGGCTGGCGCGGTTCGATCGGCCGATCGGGTCATGGCTGCTGCTGATGCCGTGCTGGTGGTCGGCGGCGCTGGCTGCGGGGGTCGCCGGCGATCTCAGCCGCTTGCCGCTCGTGATCGTGCTGTTTTTCGTCGGCGCCTTTGTGATGCGCGGCGCCGGCTGCACCTGGAACGACATCACCGATCGCGATCTCGACGCCAGGGTCGAGCGGACACGGTCGCGGCCGATTCCGGCGGGACAGGTCAGCGTGATCAAGGCCGCCGCTTTCCTGGTGGCGCAGGCGCTGGTTGGGTTGGCGGTGCTCCTGCAATTCAACCGTTTTGCCATTGCAACCGGCATCGCCTCGCTGGTCATTGTCGCGATCTATCCGTTCATGAAGCGGATTACCTGGTGGCCGCAGATCGTGCTCGGCCTCGCCTTCTCGTGGGGCGCGCTGATGGGGTTTGCGGTGATGCTCGGACGGATCGATGCGGCGGCGCTCTGGCTTTATGCCGGTTCGATCGCATGGGTGATCGGCTACGACACCATCTATGCGCACCAGGACGCCGAGGACGACGCGCTGATCGGCATCAAATCGACCGCGCTGTTGTTCGGCGCGCGCACCCGGCCCGCGCTGGTCGCCTTTTACGTCCTGGCAGTGGTTCTGATCGGCGTGGCGCTGGCGCTCTTCCGGCGCGCGCTGGCCGGCCGCGATCGGACTTGCCGCTTTCGCCGCCCATCTGGTTTGGCAAATCGTGCGGCTCGATATTTCCGATCCGGCGCTGTGCCTGCGAATCTTCAAATCCAACCGCGACGCCGGGCTGTTGCTGTTCGCCGGGCTGTTGATCGACGCGGTGACGCGGGCGGGCTGACGGCGAGAGGGCTACTCGCTACTTGCTTCTTGCTTCAACGGCAGCGTCATCCTGAGGTGCGCGCCGGCTTCGGCGCGCCTCGAAGGATGGTGTTCAGCGCCGTGCTCGCGGCCATCCTTCGAGGCGCGCAAGTGCGCGCACCTCAGGATGACGATGAAATTGTAGCTGGCGCTGGCGAGCGTCTTAATCCCGCGCGATGATTTCGCGTTCGCCCTGGTGGAGGTTGGCGGGATTGAGCAGGTCGCCGCCGCGCCGCCGCACCAGGAATTTGGGACGACGCGTCCGGATGGCGTTGTGCCGCCGCCGCCGCGCGGCGGGCTCGCGCGCGCTGTCTTCCGGCAATTGCGGCAGCGAGAAGGTCTCGCTCCACATCTGCCAGGCCGCCGCGATTTCTTCGCGATCGGAGCTGACGCAGAGCGGGATGGTGAGCGACGGGTCGCGATGCGCGAGCACCAGCATCTGGGCATCGTCGATGCCGCGCAACGCCACGCCGAGAAAATCGCTGACCCGGATTTTGATCGCCATCCGCATGCCGTGCAGGGCACGGCGCAGCACGACGCGTTCGCGATGCAGTTCGATGTGCCGGATACCGCCGTCGGCACGGGTATCGTGCGCGTCGAAGCGGACGGGCAGGGAAAGAGGGTCGAGCCGCAATGCGCGGCTCGACCCGGCGGGATTGATCCCGCTGGTAGATGTTTGACGCCTCACGGCTTTATCTCCCCGCCGGGATTATGTTCCCGGTCGATGGATGAGAGCATGCCAGAGCCACGCCGGTTTCGGCTTAAAAAGGCTGGTTAATCCGGCGTCACCCGTCCGCATGATTGACAAGACGTTGGCTTGCATGATTGACGAGACCTTGCGGCGAGCCGGAGATTCTTATGCATTTGGCGTGCGAAAATGCTTGAAATCCCTGTGAATCGGGCACATCTGATGGGTCAGGCGATTTGCGCCGCTGCCGCTTCCATCCAGCTTCAATCCCGGGAAATTCGTTCGTGATCTCTTCACCATCGTCAGCGTCGCCGCTTTCATCCGATCCCGCCTCCGATCTGTTCGATCAATCCGCGCTCTCGACGCTGGCGCAACGCCTGGTCGAGGCGGCCAGGCGCGCCGGCGCGGATGCCGCCGACGCGGTCGCGGTGCGCGGCGTTTCGCAAGGCGTCGAGGTGCGCGACGGACGGGTCGAGGAATCCGAACGTTCGGAAGGCGACGATGTCGGATTGCGCGTGCTGGTGGGCCAACGCCAGGCGGTGGTATCGACCAACGACGTCAGCGGCGACGGCATCGCGAGATTGGCCGAGCGCGCGGTGGCGATGGCGCGCGTCGCACCCGACGACAAATATGTCGGCCTCGCCGATCCGGCGCTGCTGGCAAAAGATTTCCCCGATCTCGATCTGCTGGATTCGAAGGTTCCCTCGACTGCCGAGCTCGAGCGACGCGCGGTGGCGGCCGAAGCCGCGGGTCTCGCGGTCAAGGGCGTGACCAAATCGGGCGGCGGTTCGGCGTCGACCGGTATCGGCGGCATGGTGCTGGTCACCTCCACGGGATTCCACGGCTCCTATCTGCGATCGAGCCAGAGCATCTCGATGACCGCGATCTCCGGCGACGGCACCGGCATGGAGCGCGACTACGACTACACCGTCGCGCCGCATGCCTCCGACCTCGAGTCGCCGGAAAGCGTCGGCCGCCGCGCCGGCGAACGCACGGTGGCGCGCGCCAATCCGCGCAAGGTCGAGACCTGCAAGGTGCCTGTGGTGTTCGACCCCCGGGCGTCCGGATCGATCGTCGGCCATCTGGTCGGCGCGGTGAACGGCGCCTCGATCGCGCGCAAGACCAGTTTCCTGAAGGACCGTCTCGGCCAGCAATTATTCGCCAAAAATATCCGCATCATCGACGATCCCTTGCGGGTGCGCGGCCTGCGCTCGCAGACCTTCGACGCCGAAGGCGTCAAGGTGAAAAAACTCGCCATTATCGACGAGGGCGTGCTGACCTCCTGGCTGCTGGATTCGGCGACCGCGCGCGAGCTCGGCATGGTCACGACCGGTCACGCCCAGCGCGGCGTGTCGTCGTCGCCATCGCCGGGATCGTATAACCTCCACATGGAAGCCGGTGAGATGACGCCGACCGAGCTGATGTCCGACATCAAGCAGGGATTTTACGTCACTGATCTGATCGGCTCCGGCGTCAACGGCGTCACCGGCGACTACAGCCGCGGCGCCTCCGGCTTCTGGATCGAAAACGGCGAGCTCACCTATGCGGTGAGCGAGGTGACGATCGCGGGCCATCTGTTCGATATCTTCAAATCGCTGGTGCCGGCCAACGACCTTGAATTCCGTTACGGCGTCAACGCCCCGACGCTGCGCATCGAGGGATTGACGCTTGGCGGACGTTGACGCCGGCAGCGCGAATTCCCTGTTCCGCGAGACGCTGGCGCGCGATACCGCGCTGTTGAACAAGGCGGTGCGGGAGGCCGGCGCGCTGGCGCGTCAGATGTTCCGCACCGAGCTGAAGAACTGGACCAAGGGTGCGTCCTCGCCGGTGTCGGAAGCCGATATCGCGGTCAACGACCTCCTGGAGAACAGCTTGCGATCGGCGACGCCGGATTATGGCTGGCTGTCGGAAGAAAGCGTCGACGACGAGGCGCGGCTCGGCAAGCGGTTGACCTGGATCGTCGATCCGATCGACGGCACCAGGGCCTATCTCGCCGGCCGGGAAGACTGGTGCGTCAGCGTGGCCCTGGTCGAGGGCGCTGCCCCGGTGCTGGCGGCGGTGTTCGCGCCGGTCACGGACGAGTTCTTCTTCGCGGCGCGCGGCGAAGGCGCCACGCTCAATGAGAGAAGCGTGCACGCGACCACGGGCACGGAGCTCGATTTTCCGCGCATCGCCGGGCCAAAGCCGCTGGTCGAACGGTTGCGTCGCGGGCCGGGCGAGATTTCGCTGTATCCCCGGATCGGATCGCTGGCGCTGCGGTTGTGCCGGGTCGCCGAGGGGCGGCTTGACGCGGCCTTTGCCGGCGGCCAGAGCCGCGACTGGGACCTTGCCGCGGCCAATTTGATCGTGCAGGAAGCGAATGGTAGCATGACCGCGCTTTCGGGGGACGCCATCCTGTATAATCGCCCGGAGGTGATTCACGGGGTGCTGGTAGCGGCGGGGCGCGATCGTCATGCAAGCATTGTCGAGCACTTCCGTCGTCATCCGTTACCCTGAACGCATCGCCGACGCCTTATCCTGCTTTGCCGGGCACACATGAGGAAGAAGAATCATGCCAGACAGCGCCCAGCCGCAATTGCTCCATCTCGTCATCGGCGGTGAACTGACCGATCTCGAGCACAACACCTTCAAGGACCTCGATCAGGTCGAGATCGTCGGCGTGTTTCCGAATTACGCCACCGCGCATGCGGCCTGGAAGGCGAAGGCGCAGCAGACCGTCGACAATGCGCAGATGCGCTATTTCGTGGTCCATCTCCACCGGCTGCTCGATCCGAGTGAAGACCACAAGCACGATCACTGAGTCCGGGCATTGAAACGATTGATCCGCAACGGGCTGCGCAGCAGCTGGTTTCAGCGCGCTGCGGGGTTCCTCGCGGCCGAGTTTCTGCGGCTGGTGTGGCGGACCAACCGGTTCAGCATCGAGCCACCGGATATCTATGCGCAAGTCGAGCCGCGCTCGCCAGTGATCCTGGTGTTCTGGCACGGCCAGCATTTTCTGGCGCCGTTCATCAAGACCCGGCCGGACCAGCGCGCCAAGGTGCTGATTTCGCTGCATCGCGATGGCGAGTTCAACGCGCTCGCGGCCGAGCGGCTCGGCATCGAAACGATTCGCGGCTCCGGCGATCACGGTTCGGCCTTCAACCGCAAGGGCGGCGTCGGCGCGTTCATGGAGATGGTGCGCGCGCTTCAGGGCGGCTATAACATGGCGCTGACCGCGGACGTGCCGAAGCGTTCGCGCGTTGCCGGCCTCGGCGTCATCATGCTGGCGCGCGAGACCGGGCGGCCGATCGTACCTTTCGCGATGGCGACCAGCCGCTTCCTTCGCCTGAACAACTGGGATCGCACCACCATCAACCTGCCGTTTGGGCGCGGCGTGGTGGTCGTCAGTGAAACGATGCTGGTGCCGCCGGACGCCGATGCCGAGACCATGGAAAAGTTGCGCCTCCAACTCGAGACCGGCCTGAACCGGGTGACCCGCGAGGCCTATGCCAAAATCGGCCGTCCGGAAGCGACGGGTGAAGAGGCAAGCAAAGACGCAAATATCGGCACGGCGCATGGCTAATTCGCTGCCGATGACATTGCGGCTCTATCGGCGGCTGTCGGCCGCGGCGGTGCCGCTGGCGCCGGCGCTGATCAAGCGGCGGCTGAAGCAGGGCAAGGAAGATCCGGCGCGGGTCGGCGAGCGTCGCGGCGTCAGCGATGACGTCAGGCCGAGCGGCCCGCTGGTCTGGATCCACGGCGCCAGCGTCGGCGAAGTGCTGGCGGCGGCCGCTTTGATCGAGAAATTGCGGGCGCTCAATCTCCGCATCCTGCTGACTTCGGGCACGGTGACGTCGGCGGCGATCGTCGCCAAGCGTTTTCCCGCCGATATCATCCATCAATATGTGCCGTATGATTCGCCGCGCTACGTCGCGCGCTTCCTCGATCACTGGCGGCCTTCGCTGGCGCTGTTCATCGAGTCGGATTTGTGGCCCAATCTCATTCTGTCGAGCGCGGCGCGGCGGCTGCCGATGGTGCTGATCAACGGCCGGATGTCGCATCGCTCGTTCCCGCGCTGGCGCCGCGCTCAATGCGACGATCTCGGCGCTGCTCGGCCGTTTCGACATCTGCCTCGCGCAGTCGCAGGCCGACGCCGAGCGTTTCTGCCGCGCTGGGCAGCCGCAACGTCATCACCACGGGCAATCTGAAGCTCGACGTTCCCGCGCCGCCCGCGGACGCCGCCAAGCTGGAACGGCTGATGTCGGTGACGCGCGGCCGTCCGATCATCGTTGCGGCCTCGACCCATCCCGGCGAAGAGGACATGCTGGTCGACGCCCATCGGGCGCTGGCCGGCCTGTTCCCGTCGCTGTTGACCGTGGTGGTGCCGCGGCATCCCGATCGCGGCGCGGCCATCGCCCGCACCATCGGCGCCACCGGCCTGCGCGTCGGCCTGCGTTCCCACGAGGAACTGCCGACGGCGTCGACCGACATCTATGTCGCCGACACCATGGGCGAGCTCGGCCTGTTCTACCGGCTGGCGCCGATCGTGTTCATGGGGGGCTCGCTGGTTCCCCATGGCGGGCAGAATCCGATCGAGGCGGTCAAGCTCGGGGCCTCGATCGTGCACGGTCCGCACGTCTTCAATTTCTCCGACGTCTATGAGGCGCTCGACAAGGCCGGCGGCGCCCGGGTCGCCGATGGCGCGGAAGCGCTGATAAAACAGCTCGGACGATTGCTGGCCGATCCCGCCGCGCGCGAGATTTCGGTCGCGGCGTCGATGCGCGTGGTCGAGCAGCTCGGCGGCGCGCTGGAGCGCACGATGGCCGCGCTCGAGCCGTATCTGCTGCAGTTGCGGCTCGAAATGGGGGCGGCCAGTGCGTGAGCCGGCCTTCTGGTATCGGCCACCATCCCTGACGTCGCGATTATTGACGCCGCTGGGCGCCGTCTATGGCGTGATCGCGGGGTTACGGATGCAGAGCCGCGGTTTTGCTGCCGGCATCCCCGTGCTGTGTGTCGGCAACTATCACACCGGCGGCGCCGGCAAGACCCCGACCGTGCTGGCGTTGACAAAACTGCTGCGCGAGCTCGGCGAAACGCCTGTGGTGCTCAGCCGCGGCTATGGCGGCAAATGGCAGGGCCCGGTCAAGGTCGATCCGACAAGACATATCGCGGCCAATGTCGGCGATGAGCCATTGATGCTGGCGTTGACGGTGCCGGTGGTGATCGCCCGCAATCGCGTCGACGGCGTCGCGCTGGCGCGTTCGCAGGGCGCCACCGTGATCCTGATGGACGACGGCTTTCAGAATCCGGCGATCGCCAAGGATGCCTCGCTGATCGTGATCGACAGCGACCGCGGCCTCGGCAATGCGGCCGTGTTCCCCGCCGGTCCATTGCGCGCGCCGTTGAAACTGCAGCTCGCTCGCACCGACGCGCTGGTCGTGATCGGCCATGGAACGGCAGCGGCCGGGATTGCGGCCGAGCTTGACCGCGCGCGGCAAGCCGGTCCTGTCGGCGCATCTCAGGCCGGATACGGCCTCGCTTGACGCGGTCCGCGGCAAGCGTGTGCTGGCGTTTGCCGGGATCGGCGACCCCGGCCGTTTCTTCAGGACCCTGCGCGGCGCCGGCATCGATGTGGTGCGGGAGCGGGCTTTTGCGGATCACCATTCGTTTTCGCCTGATGAGATCGATGCGCTGGTCGCGGAAGCCAGCGGCGACAGGCTGACCCTGGTGACCACGGAAAAGGATCTGGCGCGGCTGCGCGGCGGCGAAAGCGGGGCAGCGGCGGCGCGCGACATCTTGCCGTTCGCGGTGACGCTGGAATTCGACGACGCCGTGGCTTTGCGTAAACTCGTATCGGGATGGTTGTTCACGGCGCGCGAGAAGAAGTTTCAGTCGCGGAATTAGCGGCGGTGAGTGATCGTAGGGTGGGCAAAGCGAAGCGTGCCCACCACCCTGCGTCACGTAGAGCCGTGGTGGGCACGGCGCAAGCGCCTTTGCCCACCCTACAAACGAATCAACCCTGCGGCTTCAGCGCGCCTGGAAAATGCCGCTGCAGGACCGCGGTCGGGACGCTGTAGGCCTCCTGCAAATCGACGCTCCAGTATTTCAACTCGTCGAGCGGAATGCGCGCGTCCGTCATCGCGCAGCGCACATAGGTTCCCGGCGAGATCACGCGGAAATCGCCGTCCAGATATTGCACCTGCGCTTCGCCATGGCCCGAGGGACCGAATTTATTCAGCACAATTGAGCTCCGGCTGATCCGGTCGCGGCGGACCGGATGGAAGAATTGCGTTCATGTCTATCATAAATAGGTCTCGATGTCCGCCGGTCAAACCACCGACTTGTGATGAATTGCAGGCTTGGGCGCGTTGTTGGCCGCATGGTAGCGTTAGCAAATGGAGCGCTGCCTTTTCCAGCCCCCTCATGACCCGGCAAACCCGATGCGTTTTCTGTCAGCAATCGCCTTCCTGACGCTGTTTGCCGTGACCTCCACGATGGGCTTTGCCGTGCGGCCGGCTTTCGCCGTTGACGCAAATGCCAGCGCCGCATGAGGTCGATATCCCCGCCGGCAAGGAAACCCTGCACGCGCAACTCTACAAGCCCGAGGGCGACGGCCCGTTTCCGGTGGTGATCGGCCTGCATGGCTGCGGCGGGTTGGGCGGCCATTCCGAACCGGTGCTGCCGCGCTACCGCGACTGGGCCGAGCAGTTGCTGAAGCTCGGCAACGCGGTGCTGCTGCCGGACAGCTACGGCTCGCGCGAACTTGGCCCGCAATGCCGGGTCAAGGAACGCCACGTTCGGGCGAGCCGCGAACGGGTTGCCGACATCATGGCTTCGCGGCGATTGGCTGGCGCAGCAGAGCTGGGTTGCGCATGACCGCATCAGCCTGCTCGGCTGGGCCAACGGCGCCAGTGCGCTGTTGTGGGCGGTGCGGCCGCAATTGTCGTCGCACAGTTCGGCTCCGGATTTCCGCTCGGCAATCGCGTTCTATCCGGACTGCCGGGTTTCGTCCGGCCTCGGCTGGAGCGCGCGGGTGCCGACCCTGGTCCTGATCGGCGCCAAGGACGACGTCAGTTCACCGCCGGCCTGCCGCCAGATGATCGAGGGCGCGCGCGGCCGCAGCGCGCTGGTGCGGATCGTGGTCTATCCCGGCGCCTATCATGATTTCGACCGCGCCAATTTGCCGCTGCACGCGCTGGCCGGAACGGCGGATGCCGCCGTGCCCGACCGCGGCCATCTCGGCACCGACCCCGACGCGCGCGCCGATTCGCAAAAGCTCGTGACCGAGTGGCTGGCGAGGTGAGGTGAGGGCGTCATTGCGAGGCGCGCTCTTCCCTCTCCCCTTGTGGGAGAAGGTGGCGCGAAGCGCCGGATGAGGGGTAGCCACAAACGCCGAGGCTTGTAGCTACCCCTCACCCGTCTCGCATCTTCGATGCGAGCCACCCTCTCCCACAAGGGGAGAGGGGAAGTCAGCGCGCTTTGCTCGCAATGACGGAAGCTAAAACAAACTTCCTTGCCCGACCGGTTTTGCCACGCGCTTGGCGGTAGCCGTCTTCGGCTGCTCTTTGGTCTCGCCCGCAACCGGTTTTGCGGGGCGCGTCGCCGCTGCACGGTCCGCATCGGCGGTCGCGCCAACACGACCGTCGGCGAACTCGATCGACAAATGCGCACCGGGCCCGATCGAATCGGCCGCGTGCACCGGATGGCCCTCCGCATCGCGCACCAGGGCAAAACCGCGGGTCAGCACGCTGCGATAGGACAACGCGGCCAACAGCTGCCCGGAATGCGTGACGCGGGCATCATGCCGCTGCAGCGTCGTCAGCAGCGCGCGGCGCGCCCGCTCGGCGAGGCGCTGCGCCCGTTCGCGGTCGCGCGCGATGATCTGGCGCTGCGCCTGCGCGTTGGACAGTTTCGAGGTTTTCAGCCGGATCTCGAGTTCGAGATAGCGATCCCTGCGGTGCCGCAACAGCGACCTCGCGGAATGCACCAGCCGCTCGCCCGATACAGTCAATCGCTGCGTGGCCTGCGCGATCTGGCCACGCAGCACCCGCATGGTCAGCCTGGCGCTGGTGCTGGCAAAACGGCGGAAATGCGCGTGCGTATTGGCCTTCAGCGCGCGGGGCAGGGCGCCCGCGGCGCCGTCGAGCCGCTGCCGCGGGATCGCCAAGAGGTCGCCGGCGGCGGGCAACGCACGCGCCGCGGCGCGCAACTCGTTGCGGCGGTTTTCCTGCGCGCGCTGCCAGCACACCATGACGCGGCGCGCCAAGGTCGATACTTCAACCAGCAATTCGCTGCGCACCGGGACCGCCATTTCGGCGGCGGCGGTTGGCGTCGGCGCGCGCTTGTCGGCGGCGAAATCGATCAGCGTGATATCGGTCTCGTGGCCGACCGCCGAGATCAGCGGGATCATGCTCTCGGCCGCGGCGCGAACCACGATCTCCTCGTTGAACGACCAGAGATCCTCCAGCGAGCCGCCGCCGCGCGCGACGATCAGCACGTCCGGCCGCGGTATCTTGCCGTCCTTCGGGCAGCGCATTGAAACCGCGGATCGCAGCCGCGACCTGTTCGGCCGAACCCTCGCCCTGAACTTTCACCGGCCACACCAGCACGCGGCGCGGAAAGCGGTCTTCCAGCCGGTGCAGGATGTCGCGAATCACCGCGCCGGTCGGCGACGTGACCACGCCGATCACTTCCGGCAACCACGGCAACAGCTGCTTGCGCGCCTCGTCGAACAGGCCTTCGGCGCCGAGCTTCCTCTTGCGCTCTTCCATCAGCGCCATCAGCGCGCCGATGCCGGCGGGCTCGATCGCCTCGATCACGATCTGGTATTTCGACGAGCCGGGATAGGTGGTCAGCTTGCCGGTGGCGATGACCTCGAGGCCTTCCTGCGGCTTGAAGCGCATCCGGCCGTGGACGCCCTTCCAGATCACCGCCTCGATCTTGGCGCTCTCGTCCTTGAGCGCGAAATAGCAATGGCCGGACGAGTGCGGCCCGCGAAAGCCGGAGATCTCGCCGCGCACCCGGACATGGCCATAGGTGTCCTCGACCGTCCGCTTCAGCGCGGAGGACAGCTCCGAGACGGTGAATTCAGGCGCGTTGAGCAGGATGTCGGGTGCGGGCATTTCGGATGATCGAATCGGCCTTTTTGCCATCGCGCACAAGGTAGGGATTTCGGTTGCCACCGCAAATCGCAGTTTTGGGCTCTTGCGGTCTCATATACTCTGTGATACAGAGTTCTCTATAAAGGTCGATTTTGCTGCATCCCGAGGAGGAATCATCATGTCGAAATGGCTGATACGCAGGCCCCTGAGCGCGCTGAAATGGCTGCTGTGTGGCGTCGGGGCCGTTGCCCTGCTGCTGACCGCGATGGTTGCAGCACCGCTGTCGCCGCCTCCGGAACTGCGCTCGATCTCGGAGGGCCGCAACGCCGTCGACATGAGCGCGCTGCCGCCGATCGAGCGGTTCCAGGCTCGCGACGGCACCTCGCTTGGCTTCCGCCATTATGGTCCGACCGGCCCCGCGACCGGTCGTGGGGCGGTCGTGATCCATGGTTCGACCGGTTCGAGCGCCACCAGGGTCCACGCGCTGTCGGCGGCGCTGGCGGCCCGCGGGGTCGAGACCTGGGCGATCGATATCCGCGGCCATGGCGTATCGGGAACGCGCGGCGATATCGGCTATGTCGGCCAGCTCGAGGACGACCTCGCCGACTTCGTCGCGGTGGTGCGCAAGACCCATCCGGACGTGCCGCTGACCCTGATCGGCCATTCCGCCGGCGGCGGTTTTGCGCTGCGGGTCGCGGCTTCGCCGATCCAGAACCTGTTCGCGCGCACCGTGCTGCTGGCGCCCTATCTCGGCTACAACGCGCCGACCAACCGGCCGAATTCCGGCGGCTGGGCCAGCGCCGATGTTCCACGCTTCATCGGGCTCGGGATATTGCGCCGGATCGGCATCGATTGCTGCGGTTCGCTGCCGACGCTGGCCTTCGCGGTGCCGCCGAATTCGACAAGCATCCAGACCGGGATCTATAGCGATCGCCTGATGCGCAATTTCGCCAATCACCCGGATTATCGCGGCGATTTGGCCGCCGCGACGCAGTCCGATGACGATCTATGCGGGCGCCGACGACGAATTGATGATCTCGGATAAATATGCCGAGGCGGTGCGCGGGATTCAGCCTGCCATCGACGTCAAGCTGATCGACGGCATCAACCACATGGGCATCGTCACCGCGCCGAAGGCCGTGTCGGCGATCGCCGACGACGTCGCGACGCGCGGCGCCGCCGGCAGCTGATATGGATATCGGGAGCGGGCAATCATGATCGACAGCAGGGAAGCCTCCGAAGCGCTCTCCGATATCAACGATATCGCCCAGCGCGTCCGGCAATCGACCATCTACAATCTCGCCAGCCTGACGATGATCTGGTGGGGCGTGCTGGTGTTCGCGGGCAATCTCGGCTCGTTCCAGTGGCCCCGGTATGCCGGTTATATCTGGCTTGCAGTCTACGCCGCGGGCATCGTTGGATCGTCGATGTTCAGCGCGATGGACTATCGACGTACCGGGATTCGTTCGTTCGATTTCCGGATACTGGCGGCCCTGGTGCTGTTCATCGCGTTCGGAATGTTCACGAGCTGGCTCGGCCATTTCACGCCGCGCCAGTTGGGAACGTTCTGGACGATCTATTTCATGCTGGTCTACGTCGTCGCCGGGCTGTGGTTCGGCACCGCCTTTGTCGTGATCGGCCTCAGTGTTACCGTTCTGACCCTGATCGGCTATTTCTCCATCGGCGCCTGGTTCGAGCCGTGGATGGCGCTGGTCAATGGCGGCGGCCTCGTTCTGGGCGGCCTCTGGATGCGCCGGAACTGACCGATGGCCGAACTCGACGACGTCATTCACCAGCCGCTGCGCCTGCGGATCATGGCCGCGCTGAACGCGCTGCCGCCGGGCGCGGGGCTGGAATTCGCCCGGCTGAAAAAGCTGACCGGCGCCACCGACGGCAATCTCGGCGCCCATATCGAGACGCTGTCCCGGGCCGGCTATGTCGCGGTCGACAAGGCCTTTGTCGGCAAGAAGCCGCAGACCACGGTGACCGCGAGCGCGGCCGGGCGCGGCGCGTTCGCCCGCCATGTCGCGACCTTGCAGGAGATCATCGCAGCTTCCGGGCAAAAGCCGTGAAGCACATATCCACATCTCGGCGCGAGGCGGCTTTGTGCGGCGCGCCGAGCCGTGCTAAACCGCCGGCATCCTGGCGCGGCAACTTCGGTCTGGCTGCATCTCATGCACATTCTCCTGCTCGGCTCCGGCGGCCGCGAACATGCGCTGGCGTGGAAGATCGCAGCTTCCCCGCTGCTGACAAAACTGTGGTGCGCGCCGGGCAATGCCGGCATCGCGCGCGAAGCCGAATGCGTAGGGATCGACATCGCCGACCATGGCGCGGTGATCGACTTCTGCAAGCGCCACGCGGTCGATTTCGTCGTGGTCGGCCCCGACGCGCCGATCGCCGCGGGCATTGTCGACGATCTCAATGCCGCCGGCTTCAAGGCGTTCGGGCCGACCAGGGCGGCGGGCCGGCTGGAAAGTTCGAAAAATTTCACCAAGGCGCTGTGCCGCGCCAACGACATTCCGACCGCGCGATACGAGCACTTCACCGAAGCCGAGGCGGCCAGGGCCTATATCCGCCAGCAGGGCGCGCCGATCGTGGTCAAGGCCGACGGCCTCGCCGCCGGCAAGGGCGTCGTCGTCGCGATGACGGAAGCCGAGGCGCTGGCCGCGGTCGACATGATGTTCGGCGGCGGTTTGGGCGGCGCCGGCGCCGAGGTCGTGATCGAGGAATTCATGGAGGGCGAAGAGGCTTCGTTCTTCGCATTGTGCGACGGTGAGCACGCGCTGCCGCTCGCGACGGCGCAGGATCACAAGCGCGCCTTTGACGGCGACACCGGCCCGAACACCGGCGGCATGGGCGCGTATTCGCCGGCGCCGGTCATGACGGAAGCCGTCAGCGCGCAGGTGATGGAGCGGATGGTGATGCCGACCTTGCGTGCGCTGAAGGCGATGGGCTCACCCTACAAGGGCGTGCTGTTTGCCGGCGTGATGGTGACAAAGGACGGCCCGAAGCTCGTCGAATACAACGCCCGCTTCGGCGATCCCGAAACCCAGGTGCTGATGCTGCGGCTGATGTCGGACATCGTGCCGGCGCTGATCGCCTGCGCGGATGGCGAACTCGGTCATTTCGGCCTGCGCTGGTACGACGACGTCGCGCTGACGGTGATCATGGCGACCAGGGGCTATCCCGGCGACTACGGCAAGGGCTCGGTGATCAAAGGGCTCGATGACGCCGCTAAAATCGAAGGCGTCGAGATCTTTCATGCCGGCACGGTGGCGAAGGACGGCCAGATCCTCGCCAATGGCGGCCGCGTGCTGAACATTTGCGCCACCGGCAAGACCGTCCTCGAAGCGCAGCAGCGCGCCTACCAGGCGGTCGACAAGATCGATTGGCCCGAAGGTTTTTGTCGCCGCGACATCGGCTGGCAAGCGGTGAAGCGGGAGCAGGCGGGAAAATAACGGTAACGTCGCCGCCGCGCCCTTTCCCCTCTCCCCTTGCGGGAGAGGGTGGCGCCGAACGAAGTTCGGCGACGGGTGAGGGGGCACAGCGTCTCGGCGTGCCGCTACCCCTCATCCGCCCTCGCGTCGCTCGGGCACCTTCTCCCGCAAGGGGAGAAGGAAAGATCATCTCAAATCAAATCGCCACCCGCAGCACTCGCCGTGGTGCCGTGCTCGCGGAACGCCTTGATGACGTTGCGGCCGACTTTCCATTTGTGCACTTCGTCCGGACCGTCGACCAGCCGCTGCGAGCGGACTTGGGTGTACCATTTCGCCAGCGGCGTATCCTGGCTGAAGCCGAGCGCGCCGTGCAGCTGGATCGCGGTGTCGATCACGTGATGCACCATATGCGCGAGGTAAACCTTGGCGATGGAATTCTCCTGCCGCAGGTCCATGCCCTTTTCCGCCTTGTAGGCGATGTGCAGCAGCATCAGCCGGCCGATGTAAAGCTGGCTGGCGCATTCGGCGAGCATGAACTGCACCGCCTGGCGGTCCGCCAGCAATTGCCCGAAGGTCGAGCGCTTGGTCACATGCGCGGTCGCCATGTCGAGCGCGCGTTGCGCCTTGGCGACGTTATGCATGCCGTGGCGCAGCCGGCCATAGGCGAGGCGGTGCTGGCCCATGTTAAAACCGTTGCCCTCGCCGCCGAGCAAATTGTCGGCCGGCACTTTCAGATCCTTAATCTCGATCTCGGAATGGCCGCCGTGCAGGACGTCGTCGTGCGGCCCGTGGATCGCCATGTTGGCGACGTTGCGCTTGATGTTGTAGCCGGGGTTCGGCAGTTCGACGATGAAGGTCGAAAACTGCTTGTGCCGGGGCGCGTCGGGGTCGGTCTTGGCCATGACCAGCGCGATGTCGGCGACGCTGGCGGAGGACGAAAACCACTTCTCGCCGTTGAGGACGTAATTCTCGTTGCCGTCCTTGACCGCGCGGGTCTGCATGCCCGTCGCGTCGGCGCCGGAGGCTTTTTCGGTCATCGAAAAGCAGATTCGCTTGTCGCCGTTGAGCAGCGGTTTGAGGAATTTTTCCTTCTGGTATTCGGTGCCGTGCTCGAGGATGGTCATCATCGAGGCGTCGTCGGGGCCTTGGGTGTTCATCGACAACGCGCCGAGCGAGCTTTCGCCGAGCTCCATCTGCACCAGCGCATTGGCCAACGGCCCAAGCCCCATGCCGCCATATTCCTTGGGCACGAACGGGCACCACAGCCCTTGCGCGCGGGCCTTCTTGCGCAGCCGGCCCAGCACCTCCTCGAGCGGCTTGCTGTCGAGTTCCTGCTCCGCCGGAATGCATTCGTCCTGCACCCATTGGCGGACTTTTGCGCGGATCGCCTTGGCCTCGGCCGGGACTTCGAAGTCGATCGACATGGCATTTCCCTCGGGGTTGGTTGTTGTTGCTTGCGCTTGATCGATGGCATAACGCCGCTTCAGGCCAGCGGCAACGTGAAACAATGTTTAAAGCAATGGCTGCCGCCATCAGGGAGTGCCAGCGATGCCCGATCTCGCCGATCTGTTTCCCGGCTATGAAGCAAAATGGATCAATACCGGTTCCGGGCGGATATTTGCCCGCGTCGGCGGCAACGGTCCGCCGCTATTGTTGCTGCACGGTTTTTCGTCCACCCATGTGATGTGGCACAGAGTGGCGCCGCAGCTTGCCGACAAATTCACGCTGATCATCGCCGACCTGCCGGGCTATGGCTGGTCCGATATGCCCGAAAGCGACAAGGACCATACGCCCTACACCAAGCGCGCGATGGCCAAGACCATGATCGAGGCGATGGAGCAGCTCGGCCATGTGCATTTCGCGCTGGCCGGGCATGATCGCGGCGGCCGGGTGTCGTATCGGCTGGCGCTCGATCATCCCGGCCGGCTGTCGCGGCTGGCCGTGCTGGATATCCTGCCGACCTATAATTACTGGGAGAAGATGAACCGGCTCTACGCGCTGAAGATCTATCACTGGACCTTTTTGGCGCAGCCTTACCCGCTGCCGGAGACCCTGATCGGCGGCAATCCGGATTTTTTCCTGAAGCAGAAAATGGCGAGCCAGACCAGGACCGGGGATCTCAGCGCGCTCGATCCGCGCGCGCTGGAGCATTATCTGGCGCCGTTCCGCGATCCCTCGCGCGTGCACGCGATGTGCGAGGATTATCGCGCCGGCGCCTATGCCGATTACGATATCGACAAGGCTGATCTCGATGCCGGCAACAAGATCACCATCCCGATGCTGGCGTTGTGGGGCGATGTCGGCGTCGCCAGCGCCGCCACCACGACGCATCTCGATATCTGGAGGAACTGGGCGACCAACGTCACGGGCGCGCCGGTTGTATCAGGGCATTTTTTGCCGGAGGAAAATCCGGACGTGACGGCGAAGTTGTTGAGGGAATTTTTCCTCGCGGAATGACCTGTAGCCCGGATGAGCGCAGCGATATCCGGGGAGGGCGCCGTTGGGAATCCCGGATGTCGCTGCGCTCATCCGGGCTACGGCGCCGATGCTTCCCTACCTTCTCGCCCTGAAAAATTCCCGCAACAAGGTCGCCGCTTCGCTCTCTCCCACCGCCGAATAGACCTCCGGCGCGTGATGGCAGGTCGGCTGCGCAAAGAACCGCACGCCGGAATCCACCGCGCCGCCCTTGGGATCGGCGGCGCCGTAATAGAGCCGGCGGATTCGCGCCAGCGAAACCGCGCCGGCGCACATCGTGCACGGCTCCAGCGTGACATAGAGGTCGCAATCGATCAGCCGCTCGCTGCCGACCGCGGCGGTGGCCTGCCGGATGGCCAGGATCTCGGCATGCGCGGTCGGGTCGCGGTCGGTCAAGGTGCGGTTTCCGGCGGTCGCGATCACCCGGTTGTTAAGCACGATCACGCATCCGATTGGTACTTCGCCGGCTTTTCCGGCGGTTTCGGCCGCTTTCAGCGCCAAATCCATGAAAGTAGGGGCTGTCATGCCTCGTATTGCCCGGATAACTCTGCTACTAGATGCGGCTTCAGCAAAAGTGGATACCGGTTTTGCGTGAGAATGCGGCTCGCATTAGGAGCGCGCTTATCGCCATGCTGATCGCTTTGCATTTTCACCTGCCCCGAAATGAGCCCCTTCATGCCCCGCGACACCGATAAAAACAACGATTCCCCGCGTGGCCGGCGTGATCGGCCGGGCGACGGCAAGAGCCGCGCCGGCGGTGGCGGCAAGGGCCGTTCAGGCGCGGCGCGGGGGCCGGACAAGAAATTCGCCAAACGCGGCTTTGCTGGCAAGGCCGATGGCGGCGAGCGCAAGCCCTATGCTGCAAAGCCTTATGCCGCAAAACCCGATCGCGCCAAATCCTACGACAAGAAGCCGTATTCCGGCGCCAGTAAACCCTACGCCGGCAAGCGCGAGGACGGCCGTCCGCCGCGCCGCGATTTTAGCGATGCGCCGCGGCCTCGCGGCGATCGTCCAGATCGTCCGCCGCGATTCAATCGCGACGACCGTCCGCAAGGCGACCGCCCGCCGCGCCGCGAATTTCGTCCGCGCGAGGATCAGGGCGGCGAGAAGCGCCCCTATACACCGCGCGGCGATCGTCCGAACCATAACCGCGATGATCGCGCCCCCCGCGGCGATCGCGATGCCCGCCCGGCTTCGCGTTTTGCCGAGAAGAAATTCGGCGACAAGCGGCCCTATACCCCGCGCGATGGCGGCGGCGAGAAACGACCCTACACGCCGCGCGGCGAGGGTTTTCGCAAGGACGGCGATCGGCCGCAGGGTGATCGCCCGTTCCGTGCCCGGCCGTCGCGTGACAGCGATCGGCCGAGCGGAAATTCGGCGGCGACAAGAAATTTTCACGCGGCGCGCCGGATCGCAGTCGCGGACCGCGCAAGGATTTCGGCGACCGTGGGGATCGCGGTCCGCGCAAGGATTTCGCCGGCGATCGCGGCGATTCCAAGCCGTGGCAGAAGCGCGACGATCGTGGCGGCGGCGATTCACGCCCGCCGCGCGACGGTGCGCGCAATTTCGACAAGCCGCGCTTCGACAAGCCACGTTACGACAAACCGCGCGACGACCGTGGGGCTGAGGAGCGTCCGCGGTTTTCGCGTCCGCGCCAGGATCGCGCTGAGGGCGATCGGCCGCGCCAGGCGCGCAGTGATTGGCAGGAGCATCCGCGCAACGAGGCACGATCCCCCGATGGCTTTGCCGATCGTCCGCGGCGCGAGAATGAAGACGACAGCAAGGTATTTGCAAAACGCCCGGCGTTCGGTGGCCGCGGCGCCTATCGCGAGCGTGCGCCGGAAGAACGCCGCGCCGCGCGGCCGCCGCGCGAAAAGAAATCCGGCGAGCGCATCGCCAAGGTGGTGTCGCGGGCAGGGCTTGCCTCGCGCCGCGACGCCGAGGAATGGATCGTGCAGGGCCGCGTCAGCGTCAACGGCCGCGTCATCAATTCGCCGGCGCTCGACGTCACCGTCAACGACACCATCACCGTCGACGGCAAGCCGTTGCCGCCGCGCGAGCGCACCCGGCTGTTTCTCTTTCACAAGCCGCGCGGGCTGATGACGACCCATGCCGACCCGGAAGGGCGGCCGACGGTGTTCGACAATCTGCCCGAAGGCCTGCCGCGGCTGATCTCGATCGGCCGGCTCGATTTCAACACCGAGGGGCTGTTGCTGCTGACCAATGACGGCGGGCTGGCGCGCGCGCTGGAATTGCCGGATACCGGCTGGCTGCGGCGCTATCGGGTGCGCGCCCATGGCGAGGTCACCCAGGCGCAACTCGACGAACTGAAAAAGGGTGTCGAGGTCGACGGCGTCAAATATGGCTCGATCGATGCGACGCTGGAGCGCGACCAGGGCGCCAATGTCTGGCTGGTGTTTGCCATCCGCGAAGGCAAGAACCGCGAAGTGCGCAACGTGATGGCACATCTCGGCCTCGAAGTGAACCGCCTGATCCGGATCTCCTACGGCCCGTTCCAACTCGCTGAGCTTGCCGAAGGCGCGGTCGAGGAGGTCAAGACGCGGGTGCTGCGCGAGCAGCTCGGCGAAAAGATCGCGATGCTGGCGGGCGCCGAATTCAACCGGCCGCTGCCGGGCCAGGAACAGGCCCAGGCCGAAGCCGGTGGTGAAGCAGCGGATGCGCCGCGCGGTAAAAAGCCGTTCAAGCCGGCCGGCAAGAGCGCGTTGATCGCCGACCGCAAGGGCCGCCGCGTGCTGGTGCAACGCACCGGCAGCGAGGAAGCCCGCGCGCGCAACGAAGCCGAGGCCAGTGGTTACGGCCCGCCGCGCCGTCCGCAGCGCGGCTATCACGGCAAACGCGATTTCAAGCCGCGCGACGAGTAGGGCTTGCGAATGACGCGCGTACTTTCTTTCACGGTTGAGCCCCGACTTCTCCCTCCCCCCTTGCGGGGTCCGAGGCGAGCGAAGCTCGCTCTCGAGGTCGGGGAGGGGGGTGCTCGCACAAAGGAACGCTCGCTTTGTGGACCCCCACCCCCGACCCCTCCCCGCAAGGGGGAGGGGAGCACGCGCGTCGGCTCCGCTGATGCGCGTCGTCGGGGGACGATTGAAGGGCCGCAACCTGGCGTCGCCGGCGTCGCGCGATATCCGTCCGACCGCGGACCGGCTGCGCGAGTCGGTGTTCAACATCCTGATCCACGCCTATGAGGACCCGATCAGCGATGCGCGGGTGCTCGACCTGTTTGCCGGAACCGGCGCGCTCGGCATCGAGGCGGTGTCGCGCGGCGCGGCGTTCACGCTGTTCGTCGACAACGGCGCCGAGGCGCGCGCGCTTCTGCGCAACAATGTCGAGGCGCTCGGCCTGGGCGGCGTCACCAAAGTCTATCGCCGCGACGCCACCGATCTCGGCCCCGCGCATCCGATGGAGCCGTTCTCGCTGGTGCTGCTCGATCCGCCCTATCGCATGAAGCTTGCCGACAAGGCGCTGGCCTCGCTGCGCGACGGCGGCTGGCTGACGCCGGGCGCGCTGGTGGTGGTGGAAGAGCACAAGGCCGCGGAATTTGCCGCACCGCAAGGTTTCGAGGAACTGGAACGCCGGGCCTATGACGATACGGAGTTCGTGTTTTTGCGCTTGATTCAACCGACCTCATCCTGAGGAGCGGCGTCTTCGCCGCGTCTCGAAGGATGGGCCGCAGCACGCGCGGCCCATGGTTCGAGACGGCGCTAACGCGCCTCCTCACCATGAGGTAAAAGAATGTGGCGCGCTCTACCTTCGCCCGAACAGCTTCTCGATATCGCTCAGCTTCAATTCCACATAGGTCGGGCGACCGTGGTTGCATTGGCCGGAATTCGGCGTGTCTTCCATTTCGCGCAGCAGCGCGTTCATCTCTTCCGGCTTGAGGCGGCGGCCGGCGCGGACCGAGCCGTGGCAGGCCATGGTGGCTGCGACATGCATCAGCCGCCGCTCCAGAGGCAGCGCCTCGTCCCATTCCTCCATGTGCTCGGCGAGATCGCGCAGCAGCGATCCGGCGTTGGCCTTGCCGAGCAGCGAGGGCGTCTCGCGGACCGCGATCGCGCCGGGGCCGAAGGAATCGATCGCGAGCCCGAACGAGGCCAGTTCCTCCGAACGATCGACCAGTTTCTCCACCGTCGCCTCGTCGAGTTCGACGATTTCCGGAATCAGCAAAATCTGCCGCTGCACGCCGTTCTTGGCCAGCGACGCCTTCAGCTTTTCATAGACGATGCGCTCATGCGCGGCATGCTGGTCCACCACCACGAGACCGTCGCGGGTCTGCGACACAATATAGGTCTCGTGGATTTGCGTGCGCGCCGCACCGAGCGGGCGGTCGAGCAGATCGGCCGAGGGCGTTTCCTGGAAACGCACGTCCGCGGTCGGCGTGCCGACATCGAACGCGGCCTGTCCCGGTTCGGAAAACGCGGTCGCCGCCGCGCTTTCGAACGCCGACAGCGGTCCGCGCGGCGAAGTCCCTTGCGGATAAGCCGGCGAACTGCGCCAATCCCAATTGCCGGGCGCCGAGGGACGCGGCGCGAAGGATGGGCGGAACGCCGATAGCGCCGCGCCATCGCTGTTGGCGGCGGTGCGCTTGCCTTCGCGCGCCAGGCCTTCCTTCAGCGCGTGCACGATCAGCGCACGAACGAGGCCAGCATTGCGGAAGCGCACCTCGGTCTTGGCGGGGTGTACGTTGGCGTCGACCTCCTGCGGATCAAGCGTAACGAACAGCGCCACCACCGGATGGCGGTCGCGCGGCAGATAGTCGGAATAGGCGGCGCGCACCGCCCCCAAAATCAGCTTGTCGCGCACCGGTCGGCCATTGACGAACAGATATTGCCCGAGTGCGTTGGCGCGGGTCAGCGAGGGCGCGGCGGCAAAGCCTTCGACCACGACGCCGTCACGCTCGGCCCGCACGTCGATGGCGGACGAGCGAAAATCCGCGCCCAGAATATCGCCGAGCCGTGTCAGCCGGCCAGGCGCGCCGGGCAGCGCCGCGGCCCAGGTCACCGGCGCGCGCTCCTCGCCGGCCAGCGTGAAGGCGATGTCGGGCCGCGCCATCGCCAGCCGCCGCACCACCTCGCGGATCGCTTCTGCCTCGGTGCGGTCGGTCTTGAGGAATTTCAGCCGCGCCGGGGTCGCGTAAAACAGGTCGCTGACCTCGACGCGGGTGCCATGACCGAGCGCGGCGGGCATGATCTCTGATTTGTCGCCGCCTTCGACCTGCAGCGACCAGGCATGCGGTTCCGAAGCATGGCGCGTGGTGATGCCGAGCTTGGCCACCGCCCCGATCGAGGGCAGCGCCTCGCCGCGAAACCCCAGCGTGCGGATTTGCAGCAAATCCTCGTCGTCGAGCTTGGAGGTGGCGTGACGATCCACCGCCAGCCGCAGATCGGCCGCGGTCATGCCGCCGCCATCGTCGGTGATGCCGATCCGCCGCCGGCCGCCGCCATCGCTGAAGATGTCGATCCGGCTGGCGCCGGCGTCGATCGCGTTCTCCACCAGTTCCTTGACCACGCTCGCCGGGCGTTCGACCACTTCGCCGGCGGCGATGCGGTTGACGATCTGTTCGGGGAGCTGGCGAACGGGCATGGGTTCAGATGAACTCGTGGAAAAGAGGCCCCAATCTAGGGGTTTTTGGCCCGCGAAGGGAGGGCAGGCGCTGGCGCTGAGCGGTCTCTCCCCGTTTTTCAGTCGTCGTAACGGCCGGAACCGCGCCCCGCCTTGATGTCGCTGCGGCGCTTTTTGCCTTCCAGCCGCCGCTGCTTCGACCCGAACGTCGGCTTGGTCGCCCGGCGCGGCACCGGCCGGATCGCGGCCTCGCGCAGCAATTCGACCAGCCGGTCGATCGCGTCGGCGCGGTTGCGCTCCTGGGTGCGGAAACGCTGCGCGTGGATCACGATCACGCCGTCCTTGGTCATGCGCTGGCCGGCGAGCCGGTCGAGCCGCGCGCGCACGTCGTCCGCGAGCACGATCCGGCGTGTGTCGAACCGCAATTGCGCGGCGGTCGACAGCTTGTTGACGTTCTGCCCGCCCGGACCGGAAGCGCGCACAAAGCTGATCTCGATGTCATTTTCGTCGATCAGGATATCGCGGGAAATCCGCAGCATGGCGTCACCGGTACGAGGCGAGAATTGCATCGGTACAAGATAGCGGTTTTGCGCGACGTCTGCCGAGGGCCGCTCCCTCCCCCCTTGTGGGGGAGGGCCGGGGAGGGGTGGCCACACGCTCAGTGCCCGCGGCCCCCTCTCCCTAACCCTCTCCCACGAGGGGAGAGGGGACCGGCACTGCGCGGGTTCGTCGCCTTGCCTCGGATTGGACCTTCAATCAGCCTTGACGGTCGGTGGCGGGGTCGCAGCCGCGGGCAGGGCGGCGGCCTGCGGGGCGCGGCCGACGATCACGGTCAACAGGCCCTGGCCCCACATGCGCCGGGCAACCGCCTTGGCCTGGTCCAGCGTCACCGCATCGACGATGGCGTTGCGCTTCTCGATGTAGTCGATCGGAAGCTTGTCGAGCTGATATTGCAGCAGCGCCGAAGCGAGCTTGGAGGAGGTATCCAGCGCCAGCATCTGCGAACCCTTGAGATAGGACTTGGCCTCGTCCAGCTCCTGCTGGGTCGGGCCGTCCTCGGCCATGCGGCGGACCTCCTTGTTGATGGCGTCGACCGTTTCACCGGCGCGGTCGGCGCGGGTGCCGGTATTGCCGACGAACAGCGCGGAGTGCTCCATCCACAACAGCGATTCATAGACCGAATAAGCCAGCCCGCGCTTTTCGCGAACCTCGTGGTAGAGCCGCGAGGACAGCGTTCCGCCGCCGAGAATGTGGTTGACGACATAGGCGGCCATGAAGTCCGGGTCATGACGCCCGATGCCGGGGCCGCCGAAGGTCACCACCGTCTGCGGCACATCGAGCGGAATGAAAACGCGCTGCGGCGGCTTGGCAGCTTCGACGTCGGGAACAGGCGTCAGGCTGGCCTTGGCGGGCAGGCTGCCGAAGGTCTTGTCGAGCAATTTGCCGAGCGTGTCGGGATCGACGTCGCCGACCACGGCTATGCGCAGGGTGTCCTTTGCCACCACGCGGCTGGACGTAATCCCTCAAGTCCGCGACCTGATCGTCGGCACGCTTTCAGCCTGCCGTCGGCCGGCCGGCCATAGGGATGGTCGCGATAGGCGGCTGCCAGAACTTGCGGCCGGCCAGCGCCGTCGGGCTCGCGGTGTCGCGGCTGCAGGTTGGAAAGCACCTGGGCGCGGATGCGCTCGACTCGCCTCGGCTTCGAAATGCGGCGAGGTCAGCGCCATCCGCAGCAGGTCGAACGCCTCGTCGCTGGTGTCCTTCAGCATGCGCAGCGAGCCGCGGAAATTATCCCGCGCCGAACTGAAGCTCAGCTCGATGGCGCGGCGCTCCAGCCGTTCGTGAAAGGTCTTGGCGTCGAGGTCGCCGGCGCCCTCGTCGAGCAGATCGCCGACCATGTTGCCGACGCCGGGCTTGTCGGCCGGATCCTGCGCCGCGCCGCCGGCGAAGGCATATTCCATCGCGATCAGCGGCACGGTGGCGTCCTGCACGAACCAGGCCTCGATGCCGCCGGGCGACACCAGATGCTGGATCTTGGTCGCGGCCGCGAGGCGGCGAATTGCCAGGCGGCATCATCGCCAGCGCGGCGCCAAGCAGCAGCGGCGAGCGCGCCAGCGTGCAAGACAGTCGCGACGACGGATCACGAACGCTTCTCCTCGCGCTTCGGCCCGTATCCTTGATCAGATAGCCGGTCACCGAACGCTTCTTGTCGAGCCATTTGCGCGCGGCGTCGCGGACCTGCGTCGGCGGTCACGGCGCGGATCCGGTCCGGCCAGCTTCGTGATGTCGTCGATGGTCAGGCCGGTGGTCAGTGCGGCGCCGTACCAGCGCGCCAGCGTCGCCTGGTTGTCCTGGGCGTAGATCGCCTCGGCGATCAGCTGGGTCTTGGCACGCTCGAGATTCTCCGCCGACACCGTTTTGCGCGACTTCGGCGATCACCGCGTCGATCGCCTGCTCGACCTGGGCGAAGTCGACGCCGGGCTTCGGCGCGGCCGCGATCATGAACTGCGTGGCGTCGAGCGCCGTGCCCTGATAGCAGGCGCTGGCGCTGACCGCGAGCGGCTGGTCGACCACCAGCGCGCGGTAGAGATAGCGAGTTGCTGCCATCGCCCATCAACTGCGCCGAGCACGTCCAGCGCGGCGCTTTCGCCGGCCGCGCGGTGGTGGCGGACGGCACCAGATAATAGCGCCGCAGCTTGGGCTGCTCGACGCGCGGATCGGCGCAGCGTCACCGTGCGCGGCGCGATCGGCGCCGGCTCCTGCGGGCGAATGCGCTTCGCCGGCGATCGCCGGCTGCGCCGCCACCGCGCCGAAGGTCTGCTCCGCCATCGGGCGCACTTCGTCGGCGTCGACGTCGCCGGCGATCACCAGCGTCGCGTTGTTCGGCGCATAGAAGCGCCGGTAGAACGCCAGCGCGTCCTCGCGGTTGAGCTTCTCGATTTCGTGGTGCCAGCCGATCACCGGCCGGCCGTAGGGATGATTGAGATACAGCGCCGCCATGATCTGCTCGGTCAGCCGCGCTTCCGGATTGTTGGCGACCCGCATGTTGTATTCCTCGAGCACGACGTCGCGCTCGGGCAGCACGTTCTCGTCCTTGAGAATCAGGCCGGTCATGCGATCGGCCTCGAACTCCATCATGCGTGCCGAGCTGGTCGCGCGGCACGCGCTGGAAATAGCCGGTGTAGTCGGTCGAGGTGAAGGCGTTCTCGTTGCCGCCGATCCGCAGCACGGTCTGGGAAAACTCGCCGGCCGGATGCTTGCTGGTGCCCTTGAACATCAGATGTTCGAGAAAATGCGCCAGCCCCGATTTGCCCGGCGTCTCGTCGGCGGAGCCGACCTTGTACCAGATCATCTGCGTGACCACCGGCGTGCGGTGATCCGGGATCACCACGACTTTCAGGCCGTTGGCGAGCGTGAAGGTGGCGGGAGGATCCGAGGTGACGGTGGTTTGGGCGCGAAGGCGCCTGACGCGGAACAAACCAGCGCCAGCGCGCTGAAGATCGAAGCAGCGATACGACGAGCAGAAAAACGATATGAGGGCATCGTGACCTGCTCTGGAGGCCCGAACAAATGCGTTCGGAATGAAATCGCGGCGAGCGTACACCGCGCGTCGGCCGTTAAGCGTCACGAAGCCGAGAGACCGGCTTAACTATTCGCCATATTTCTAATGGCTGCCCTGATTATAGGGATCGAAGCCCTTGAACGAGCGGACTCCTTCGGGCCGGTGCCGTAGGCATAATTCGGCGACGGCGTCTGATAGCCGGGCGGCGGCTGGGTCAGCGAATTCCGGGGCGGCTCTTCCTTGAAGGGCGCGGCCTCCGCGGTGTTGCCGTGGAACATGCTCATAAAGCCGCCGGTGAAGCCGAGCTGCGACGGGCTGAGCGGAGCGGCGCTGCCGGCGCCCGGCGACGCGCTTTCGGACTCGAGTGTGCCGCCCGACGTCCCTGGGGCGGTCCTGGCGACATTGAGTTCGCTCGGGCTGAGCGGCATTCCGGCTTGGTAGATATCCTTGGTTTTTTCTTTCTTGCGGGCCGCGATCGCTTTCTTGCGGCGCGCCTCGTCGGGATCCTTCGGCCAGTTCGGCACGTTCACTTCGGCTGAAGTTGAAGCCGGCGGCGGCAAATCGATTTTCGGCGGCACCACCAGCGGCGACCGCTCGCGATAATCGATGCCGCGGTTTTCCATATTGGTGGCGCCGATCCCGGCCATCAAATTGCCGATGATCTTTTCCTCGAAGGTCTTGTCGTCGTCATCGTCTTCCTGGGCCCGCGCGACGCCGACCGTCATCACCAGACCGACGCCCAGCATGACGGCGGCGAGCTTCAACGCGCGCAGCGGCGCGCTCGAATTCCGCGGCAACCAAATATTGGCTTCGGTCTTGCGCATCACTCTGTTCCTGTTCAACATTTCCGCGGAGGCGCGCCGCTCGGGCGCTGCCCCGCCGACAGTAATTTGCAGCCCAGAGGGGTCCCTATTCAGCCGGGATCAGGGCGCTTTTGCGGCGGGTACCCCCAAAAGGGAATCATACAATAGGGCCGCCACACCGGCAACAATGGCCACATCGGCAAGGTTAAATACGTACCATTCCCACCTGTTTCCGCCGATCTGGAGGTGAAACAGGGCAAAATCGACCACCGCCCCATAGGTAAAGCGGTCGACGGCGTTGCCAATCGCGCCCCCGATGATCAGGCCGAGCGCCAGGGTCGCCAGCAGGGTGCGGGACCGCGCCATCCAGACCGCCAGCACGATCACCGCGATGGCCTTGATGGTCAGCAGCACGACCTGGGCGACCGCGCCATCGTTCTGGAACCAGCCGAAGCTGATCCCCGGATTCATCGCCAGCACCAGGTCGAAGAACGGCGTCACGCTGACCGCGCCCTTGTGGGCGATGTCGAATACGAACAGCAGCCAGAGTTTTGTCATCTGGTCGAGCGCGAGCACGACGAGCGCCGTAATCACGCCAGTCCGGAGGTGAGAGTTCAAACCGTCACTCCGAGCGCCTTCCATTCCCGCAGCGCCTGTGCATCGCGCGGCGAGACATCAGGATATTCGGCGTCTTCGCCGACGGTCGGCAGGATCTTCCAGGAGCGCGCGCATTTGGTGCCGGTGGCTTTTTCCACCACCACCGCGACGCCGGGAACGCCGTCGAGGCGAAACGCCTCGGGCGGCGCGTCGCCGTCCCGCACTCTCGTAACCCGAGGTGATGCAGACCTCCGCGAGGTCGACGTCGAACAGCGTGGCGAGCATCGCGCGGTCGGCCACGTAGACCACAGGCGCGGCCTCCAGCGACGAGCCGATCCGTTTGGCGGCGCGTTCCACTTCCAGCGCGCCGGTCACGACACGGCGGACGTTGCGGATGGTTTCCCATTTTGCAGCCAGCGCATCGTTGCGGAATTTTTCCAGGCCTTCCGGAAACAGCGTCAGATGCACCGACGGCTCGGCATCGGGCCGGTACATCCGCCACGCCTCTTCCGTGGTGAACGACAGCACCGGCGCCAGCCATTTCAGGATCGCGTCGCAGAGCAGGTCGATCGTGGTCAGCGCCGCCTTGCGCGCCGCAGACGACGGCGGGTCGCAGTACAGCGTGTCCTTGCGGATGTCGAAATAGAACGCCGACAATTCGGTGTTCATGAACGCGGCGAGGCTCGCGACCACGGTCTTGTAGTCGAATTCGGCATAGGCATTGCGTACGATCGCCGCCTGTTCCGCGAGTTGATGCAGCATCAGCCGTTCCAGTTCGGGCATCTCGGCCGGCGCTACCGCGTCGCCCAGCTTCGAAATGATGCAGCGTGCCGAGCATCCAGCGGATCGAGTTGCGCAGCTTGCGATAGGTCTCGATGGTGTTTTTGAGGATTTCCGGGCCGATGCGCTGGTCGTCGGCATAGTCGGTGGCGCAAACCCACAGCCGCAGGATATCGGCGCCGGAATCCTTCATTACCTTTTGCGGCTCGACGGTATTGCCGATCGATTTCGACATCTTGCGGCCGTTCTCGTCGAGCGTGAAGCCGTGGGTCAGCACAATATCGAACGGCGCGCGGCCGCGGGTGCCGCAGCTCTCCAGCAGCGAGGACTGGAACCAGCCGCGATGCTGGTCGCTTCCCTCGAGATACATCACGGTGTCGCGGCCGCCATCGACCTTGCGCCTGATGCCGGCAAGGCCCGGAAAGTGCACCGGGTCTTCCAGCACGAAGGCGTGGGTCGAGCCGGAATCGAACCAGACGTCGCAGATGTCGTCGACCTTTTTCCATTCCTCGTTGGCGAGCGAGCCGAGAAAGCGCTCGCGGGCGCCGTCCATGTACCAGGCGTCGGCGCCTTCCTTTTCGAAAGCGTCGGCGATGCGCTTGTTGACGGCCGCGTCCTGCAGGATTTCAGCCGAGCCGTCGCCCTTTTCGCGCACGAACACCGCGATCGGCACGCCCCAGGCGCGCTGTCGCGAGATCACCCAGTCGGGCTTGCTGTTGACCATGCCGTTGATGCGGTTCTCGCCTGACGGCGGCACCCATTGCGTCACCGAGATCGCATGCAGCGCACGGCCGCGCAGCGTGTCGCCGGCTCGCGAATGGACTCCCTCCCCCCTGCGGGGGAGGGTTGGGGAGGGGGGTAAGCCGCCGATGCTGCCGTTGTGGTTCCCCCCACCCCCGACCCCTCCCCGCGAGGGGGAGGAGAGGAATCGGCAATATCCTTGTCCATCGCGATGAACCATTGCGGCGTGTTGCGATAGATCACCGGTTTCTTGGAGCGCCAGGAATGCGGGTATTGATGCTTGACCCGGCCGCGCGCCAACAAATTGCCGGCCGCGATCAAGGCCTTGATCACGGCTTCGTTGGCGTCGCCCTTTTCGCCCTTGTCGTTGATGACGCGCTTGCCGACGAAGCCGGGCGCCTGAGTCGGTCAGCGCGCCGTTCTCATCGACGGTATAGGGAATGACCGAGCTGATGCCGCGCGCTTCCAGTTCGCGTGCGTTCGACACCCAGACATCGAAGTCTTCGCGGCCATGGCCGGGCGCGGTATGGACGAAGCCGGTGCCGGCGTCATCGGTGACATGATCGGCCGGCAACAGCGGTACGGTGAACTCGTAAGAACCCTCGAGCCCTTTCAGCGGATGGCGAACACTCCACCACGTCGAGCGTGTCGGCCGGGATGTCGCGGATCTTTTCATAGGCGGTCACGCGCGCCTGCTTGAAGACGCTTTCCGCCAGCGCGTCGGCCAGCATCAGCACGTCGCCCGTCTTGGCCCAATTGTCGGCAGGCGACTCGGTGACCTTGTAGAGGCCGTATGCGATCTTCGGCGAGAAGCTGATGGCGCGGTTGCCGGGGATCGTCCACGGCGTGGTGGTCCAGATCACGATCGATGCCGAGGCCAACACGCCATGCGCCGGGATCGAGCTTGATCGGAAACTTCACCCACACCGTATCCGAGGTGTAGTCCTCGTATTCGACCTCGGCTTCGGCCAGCGCGGTCTTTTCCACCACGCTCCACATCACGGGTTTGGAGCCGCGATAGAGCGTGCCGTTGGCGGCGAACTTCATCAGCTCGCGCGCGATCTGGGCCTCGGCGAAATAATCCATGGTGGCGTAGGGGTGATCCCAGTCGCCGATGATGCCGAGCCGCTTGAATTCCTCGCGCTGCACGTCGAGCCAGTGGCCGGCATAGGCGCGGCACTCCTTGCGGAACGCCACCATCGCCGCGGAGTCGCGGAAGTCCGGCTTCTGCTTGCCCTTGGAGCGGTAGTTCTCTTCCTCGATCTTCCATTCGATCGGCAGGCCGTGACAGTCCCAGCCCGGCACGTAATTGGAATCGAAGCCGAGCATCTGCTGGCTCTTGGTGACGACGTCCTTGAGGATCTTGTTCAGCGCATGCCCGATATGGATGTTGCCATTGGCATAGGGCGGGCCGTCATGCAGCACGAATTTGGCGCGGCCGGCGGATTCCTTGCGCAGCCGGTCGTAGAGGCCGATTTCGTTCCAGCGCTTGAGGATTTCCGGCTCGCGCTGCGGCAGGCCGGCGCGCATCGGAAATTCCGTCTGCGGCAAATAAAGGGTTTTGGAATAGTCTTTTTCGGACTTTTGCGGCTTTTCGGACATGAAGGCTCTGGTTTGGCTTGAAGGGCGCTGGACGCTGGATATCGCGGGTGAAAGCAGGAGGTCCCGGTCTTGCGCCAAGCCGAAGCTCAGGCGGAAGCCGGGCCGCTAATGCGTATGGTGCGCCGCGCAAACATGGAGCTTTCCATAGCAGGGGGAGGGTTAAATCGCAAAGCCTGAAAGGCCGGTCACGCCGGCCGCGGCCGGGCCGGATTTCCCATCACCATGGCGCCTGCCGCGACGTCGCGCGTCACCACGCTGCCGGCGCCGATCACCGCGCCGTCGCCGATCGTCACGCCGGGCAGGATGATGGCGCCGCCGCCGATCCAGACGTCGCTGCCGATCCACACCGGCCGGCCGAATTCGACGCCGCTTTTCCGTGTCGCGGCGTCGCGCGGATGGTCCGCGGCATAGATTTGCGCCGCCGGTCCGATCTGGGTGCGGTCGCCGATCGCGACCTCGGCGACATCGAGGATGACGCAATTGAAATTCAGGAACACGCCGTCGCCGAGGCGGATGTTATAGCCATAGTCGCAGAAAAACGGCGGGCGGATCACGGCGCCGTTGCCGACCTGCGCAAGGTGCTCGGATAATATTTTGTGCCGCTCGGATAGCGGCTGCGCCAGCGCCGCGTTGTAGCGCACCAGCCACGCTTTGGTCGCGGCCTGGTCGGCCGCCAGCTCGGCATCGACGCGATACAATTCTCCCGCCAGCATCTTCTGCTTTTCGGTTCTGCTCAACCGACCGCCCCAAGCTTCGGGAACGCGCCGGGCGCAGCTGCGAGCGCGGCGCGGGCCTCAGTGCTGTCCTCGCCCATCCGCCGCACCAGCGCTTCCACGCTGTCGAATTTCAGTTCGTCGCGGATGAAAGCGATGAAGGCGACGTCGAGCGTCGCGCCATAGAGATCGCCCTTGAAGTCGAACAGGAACACCTCGAGCAGCGGCGCGCCATTGTCGAAGGTGGGGCGGCGGCCGAAGCTCGCGACCCCGTCGAACCGTTCGTTACCGCGGCCGACCCGCACCGCATAGATGCCGTGCTTGAGTCCGCAAGTCCTGTCGAGGCGGATATTGGCGGTGGGGTAGCCGAGGTCGCGGCCGCGTTTCTCGCCATGGATCACCTCGCCCGAGGCGAACCAGGGGCCGCCCAGCATCGCGGTGGCATCGGTGATCTGGCCCTCGGCGAGCGCCATGCGGATCGCGCTGGAGGAGACCGGCCGCTCGTCGATATCGATATGCGGCTGTACATCGACCTCGATCCCGAGTTTGGGCGCCTCGTTGACCAGCAGGCCAGGGGAGCCAACCCGGCCTTTGCCGAAATGAAAGTCGTAGCCGACCGCGATACCGCTGATTCCGAGCCGCTGGATCAGATCATGGTGAATGAAATCCTGCGCCGTGGTTCCGGCGCGGGCCTTGTCGAAAGTCATCACCACGGCGCCCGCGAGCCCCGTTCCGGCCAGTAACCGCAGTTTTCCGGCCTCGTCGGTGAGCCGGAACTGGGGCGAATTGGGGCTGAAAAAGCTGCGCGGATGCGGCTCGAAGGTCAGCGCCAGCGCCGGTTTGCCATGGGCGCGGCCCATTGCCAGCGCGGCCTCGATCACGGCGCGGTGGCCGAGATGGACACCGTCGAAATTGCCCATCGCGACCACGATTCCCTTCGGGATCGCGGAAGAGGGCGTTGAATTGCGGATAACTATAAAGTCGGACGTCATTTTCCGATTCTTCACTTAAAGGGGTCTTCAACTCGGGCCGCTGCGGGGCGGGACCGTGACTTGGCCGGCCCGGCGAAGTCAAGCCAAGGGGTGATTGTGGCCGGGCCGGCCGGCCCGGCGGGGGGCGGGTTAACGCGCTGTTTAAGGGCTGATGCTACTGCTGGGGGCGCAGCGCGGGGCTTTCCGGTCTCGTGCGAATGTATCAATTGGTTTGTAGCGTTAGCGTGTTGGGGGTCCAAGATGGCGGTTGATTTGTCGATGTCGGTTCTGGTGGTGGATGACTACAACACCATGATCCGCATCATCCGGAATCTCCTGAAGCAGCTTGGCTTCGAGAATATCGACGATGCCAGCGACGGTTCGGCGGCGCTGGACAAGATGCGCGGCAAGAAATACGGGCTGGTGATCTCGGACTGGAACATGGAGCCGATGACCGGCTACGACCTGCTCAAGGAAGTCCGTGCCGATCCCAACCTTGCCACCACGCCGTTCATCATGATCACGGCGGAATCCAAGACCGAGAACGTGATCGCGGCCAAGAAGGCCGGCGTCAACAATTACATCGTCAAGCCGTTCAATGCGGCCACGCTGAAGACCAAGATCGAGGCGGTATTCCCGGACATGGCGAGCGCGTAAGGCGCTTGCCTTAAACTTCACGCAACAACTCTGCCGTCATCCTGAGGTGCGCGCTCTTTCTTGCGCGCCTCGAAGGATGGCCGCAAGCACGCGCTGAACACCATCCTTCGAGGCTCGCCGAAGACGGCTCGCACCTCAGGATGACGGCGCCGCTTGGATTGCACGGCTACGACCGCTGGGCGCCTACCACTTCAATTCCCGCGTCAGCGCGCGGGGCGGGTGGCCGAACAATTCCTTTACCGAAGCCGGGTCGAGCTGATCGATGCCCTCGAAATCCTCGGCATGGATGCCGCGGGTCACGAACAGGCAATCGATCCCGAAGCCATGGGCGCCGGCCAGATCGGTGCGCACGGAATCGCCGATCGCCAGCACCCGGCTGAGCGCGGGCGCGTGTCCGTTGCGCTCGGCGGCAAGCTGCATGGCGCGCTCGTAGATCGGCCGGTGCGGCTTGCCGTAGAAAATTACCTCGCCGCCGAGTTCGCGATAGAGTTCGGCGATCGCGCCGGCGCAATAGATCAGGCGGTCGCCGCGTTCGACCACGATGTCGGGATTGGCGCAGATCAAGGTCAGCTTGCGCTCGCGCGCCTGCATCATCATGGCGCGATAGTCTTCGGGCGTTTCGGTCTCGTCGTCCATCAGGCCGGTGCAGACGATGTAATCGGCCTGTTCGAGCGGCGCGAGCACCGGATCGAGCCCGCGATAGATCGAATTGTCGCGTTCGGGCCCGAGCCAGAACACCTTGCGGCCGGGATGGTCGGCGACGAAATGCCTCGTCAGGTCGCCTGAACTGACGATGGCGTCATAGGTCTCATCGGCGACGCCGAGTTTTCGTAGCTGCCGCTGCACCGAATCCGCCGGGCGCGGCGCGTTGGTGATGAGAATGACGGTGCCGCCCTGCATGCGAAAACGGTGCAGCGCCTCGCAGGCTTCGGGAAACGCGACCAGGCCGTTGTGGACCACGCCCCAGATATCGCTGAGCAGAACGTCGACGCCGCCGACGAGATCGCTCAGCTTTTCGGCAAAGCGGAGTGCGGTCATTGGCGGCGTTGCCGCTCAGCCCGGGCCAGCGATGCGCCGCGCCAGCGCGGCGACGCCGCTGGCGCGCGAAGAATCCATGGCCGGCGCATCGACCGACGCTGTCCTGACGCCATTGCCACCAAGTGCTTGGGTGCCGGGGCTGCTCTTGCCGGAATCATGGGAATCCTGCGCTTGCGTCTCCGGCGCCTTGCCGGGGGTGGCCCCGCCGGTAGCAGATGCCCCTTCCGGCCGCAACGGCCGGGGCGGGGCGAACAGGAAGCCCTGGCCGAACCTCACGTCGAAATCGAGCAGGTCGACCACCGCGCGCTCGCCCTCGATCCGTTCCGCGATCAGGTCGATGCCGTAGCGGCCGAGCAGGTCGGAAAGGTCGGAGGGATGGATGTCCGAGGTCGAACTGTTGCGCTGGTCGAGCAGCAAGGCCGCCGGCACCTTGATGAAGCGGACGCCGCGGTCGGCGAGGTCGCGCGGCTCGATCCTGAGATCGGTGACGTGGTCGATCGAGAAACGGAAGCCGCGCTGCGCCAGCGCCGCCAGATGCTCGGTCTCGGTCGGGCCCAGATTGCGGAACGTCGACTGCTTGAATTCGAGCACGAAGGACGGCGCCAGCGCGCGATTGGCCTCGAGGAAATCCAGGCATTGCGCGAAGGTCGCGGGATTGCCGAGCGTGGCCGCGGCCACGTTGCAGAATACCCCGACCTCCTTGTTGCGCACCATCAGCCGGCGCAACACCTGCACGCAGCGCAGCATCACCATGTGATCGATCCGTCCGATCAATCCGGCGGCCTCGGCGACGCCGACGAAATCGTCGGCGGTGATGATCTGGTCCTTGTCGTCGCGCAGCCGCGTGACCGCTTCGTAGTAGCGCACCTTGCGCTGCGGCAGGGTCACCATCGGCTGCAGATAGAGATCGAGCCGGTTTTCCTCCACGCGCGTTCTTCACCGCGACCAGGATTTGCGATTGGCTGAGCGAAGCCATCTGGTTCAGCGGCATCTGGCCCGCAGCCGATGCCGGTTCGGTCGCGACGGGCGCCGGGATAGCCGCGGCGGCCGATGGCGCCGGCGCTGCCGCCGCGCTGCCGTCACCCGTCTGCGGCGGTTCGTTTTGCGCCTCATTGTCCGGCTTGCTCGCCGGCGCCGACGCCGCCACTGAGCACGGCCGACGCCAGCATCTCCTCATGGCCTGCGACCGACGCGGCCAACTGCTTGACCAGTCCGCCCAGTTCATTGATTTCGCCGATCACGGCCTGGATGCGGTCGGCGCCGGTGGAATTCGCCGATGTCACCCGGCCCTCGACCGCGGCGAGCCTGCGGCCGAATTCGGCGATCTGGCGGGCCAGGTCGGCGGTGCCGCGCGACAAATCCGCGATCTGGCTGCCGACATCGCTGCGGTCGCGCAGCCGCATCGACACCGCGTTGTAGAGAATCAGGAAGGTCAGCGCGGTCAGCGCCACGATCGCCGATTCGGTTCCGCTGATGCCGGCCACCGAATACAGCACGAGGCCGAGCGAAGCTGCGACCAGCACCATGCAGATGGCGATGAAAATCGTGGAAATGCGAATCATGTTGCGCGCGAGGCCCTTGCGTCCATGTTCTCTTGCCTTCGGGACAGGCGAAAACGCGTTCGCACGCCTCTGTTCCGGCTCCCCCAAGCGGGGCCGAGCTTAGCACCAATGTTAATTCGGAGAGCTAGTGTTCTTGGGCGACGGCCGGAACCGCGGCGCCGAGCGTGTCGGCCATCACGGCGCCGCGGTCGCCCATCGGTTTGTCACGGCCGATGGTGCTGTCGAGCGCGGTCTGGTGCTCGATTTCCGAGTTCAGCTCCGCCCCGCACAGCACAATGATGGCCGACATCCACATCCACATCATCAGGCCGATCGCCGCGCCAAGCGAGCCATAGGTCGCGCTGTAGTTGGCGAAGTTCGACAGGTACCAGGACAACAGCGACGAGCCCGCGATCCACAGCAGCGCCGCCGCCAGCGTGCCGACGCTGAGCCATTGCCATCGCGCCGGGCGGCGGCTCGGCCCGAACCGGTAGAGCAAGGCGAGGGCGGCCAGCAGGATCGCCAGCAACAGCGGCCATCGCGTCAGGCTGATGATGATCCGGCTCTGCGGCGCCAGCCCGATATGGTCGAGCAATAACGGCGCCGCCACCACCGCGCTCACCATCAATAGCAACGCCGCGATGCCGGCGCAGGTGAACGCCAGTGAGAGCAAATTGAGGCGGATAAAACTGCGTTTTTCGCGTTCCTCATAGACCACATTGAGCGCGTCGATCACCGCCTTGACGCCGGCATTGGCGCTCCATACCGCCAGCGCAAGGCCGAACAGGAAGGCCGCGCCCAGCGCCGTGTTGCCCTTCATCAGCACCCGCGCGACCTGGTCCTGCACGATCTGGAACGAGCCTTCCGGCAACATCAGCGATAGCGTCTGCAAATTGGCGCCGATGGTCGAGGGATTGGCGAACAGCCCGTAACACGACACCAGCGCGGTGATGGCGGGAAATACCGCGAGCAGTCCGAAAAACACCACGCCGGCGGCGGTGGCGAGCAGGCGGTCATCGATGATCCGCGTATAGGTGCGCCACAGGATGTCTTTCCAGCCGCTCCATGGAATCTGCAGCGGATGGTTGGAACGGCGGCCGCGCCCATGCTGGGCGATTTCGGCGGCGTGCGAAGCTGGCGGCGTTTCGACCGGCCGCGGCATCGCGCGGGGCGTCGGCCTGAAAATACCGCTGCAGCGCCAGGACGGCGATGGCCGTTGCCGCGATCAGCAGCAGCGTATCGCGGGGTTCTGACCGCCGGGCGGACATCAGCCCGGCGTTCGTCGCGCCTGACGCAACACACGCCGGCCGGCAGCCCAACCCAAGAGCGTGGCCGCCGCCAGCATCAGCCCGGCCTGGACCTCGCGGTTGTTCCGAGCGGGGCGGACTGCTGCCGTGGGACGGAAATGTTGCGCCGATAATGGCGAGGCGGGAGCGCGCAGGATATCGGTCGCGGTGTCGCTGGCGGCTTCGATCCGGTCGGGTTTGACGGACTTTGCCTTGAGCGCGCCGGCCTTGAAAGGGTTTCCCTTGATGGCGACGCGCAGACGGCTGGTCAGCGAGGGAAAATGCCGCGACGGCCGCCGCAGCCGGCTCGCCGCCAGCCCGGCGCACAGGCCGGCGATCACGAGCAGCAATAGGCCGACCGCACCGAACGCCCAGAACATCCCGTATTTGATTTCCATCCAGCGGAACAGCGCGGCGGCGCCGAGCAGGCTGGCGGCGATCAGGAAAACGCCCGAGGCCGCGAACAGGCCGGCGGCAACGGCATAGCCAGCAAGGGTGCCGGTGGCCTGGTCGGTGCGGTCGCGCAGATAGGAGCCCGTCGCCCGCTTGACCTGGTTGAGCTTGAGCTCCAGCCCGGCACGCAGCAAACCGCTCGAAGGCACGAGCATGTTTCGAATTCCTCCACTGGCACAGGATCAAGTGTCCTGGCGATGGAAGAACGTGCGGTAGTTTCGAAGGTTCCGGAAGGCGGCCGTTTCCTCGCCCCGCGGTTTTGCGGGGCGAGGTTAAGATTTTACGCCGTCGCGCGGATCACCTTGGCGGTCTTTTCGATGATCTCGCCGATCTGGTCTTCGCTGACGATCAAAGGCGGGGTCAGCGCCAGCGTGTCGCCGGCGACGCGCATCATGATGTCATTGTCATGGAAGGCGCTGTTCAGCGCGGCAAAACCACGCTTTGCGGGGGCATCGGCCACCGGAGCGAGGTCGATGCCGGCGGTCAGCCCGACGGTGCGGATGTCCAGCACGCCCGGCTCCTTGCGCAGCGACATCACGGCGTCGGCGAATTTGCTTTCGAGCCCGCGGGCGCGCTCGAACAGCTTTTCGTCGCGGTAGATATCGAGGGTCGCCAGCGCCGCGGCGCAGGCGATCGGATGCGCCGAATAGGTGTAGCCGTGGGTCAATTCCACGGCATGCTCGGGGCCGCTCATGAAGGCGTCGTGGATGGTGTCGCGCACCAGCACGCCGCCCATGGGCGCAGCACCGTTGGTGATGCCCTTGGCGAAGGTCAGCATGTCCGGCAGCACGCCGTAGCGTTCGGCGGCGAAGGCGTAACCGAGCCGGCCATAGCCGGTGATGACCTCGTCGAAGATCAGCAGGATGCCGTGCTTCTGGGTGATCTCGCGCAGCCGCTTGAGATAGCCCTTCGGCGGCGGCAGCACGCCGGTCGATCCCGCCATCGGCTCGACGATCACGGCGGCGATGGTGGAGGCGCCGTGCAGGTTGACCAGCCGCTCCAGTTCGTCGGCGAAATGCGCGCCGTATTCCGGCTCGCCCTTGGTGAAGGCCTGCTTTTCCCGGTCATAGGTCGCGGACAGGTGATCGACGCCGGCGAGCAGCGTTCCGAACATCTTGCGGTTGTTGACGATGCCGCCGACCGACGTTCCGCCGAAGCCGACGCCATGATAGCCGCGCTCGCGGCCGATCAGCCGGGTGCGGGTGCCCTGGCCGTTGATCTGGTGATAGGCCAGCGCGATCTTCAGCGCGGTGTCGGCCGCTTCCGAACCGGAATTGCAGAAGAACACGTGATCGAGCCCGTTGGGCGCGATGTCGGCGATGCGGCTGGCGAGTTCGAAGGCCTGCGGAATGCCGAACTGGAACGGCGGCGCGTAATCCAGCGCCTCGGCCTGCTTGCCGATCGCCGACGCGATCTGGGCGCGGCCATGGCCGGCGTTGCAGCACCACATGCCGGCGGCGGCGTCGATGATCTTGCGGCCGTCGACCGTGATGTAGTGCATGTCCTTGGCGCCGGCGAGCAGCCGCGGCGCCTTCTTGAAGGCCCGGTTGGCGGTGAACGGCATCCAGTGCGCGGCAAGGTCGTTCGGCACGTTGACGGCGGCGGGGGTCGGGCTCTTGTCGAGCATGGGGGCCTCTTGTGTTCGCTGGGATCTGGCGTTGCCGGAGAAACTATCAGCTTCATGCCGGAAGGTGAACGCCGGAGCCGCCTTATTTACGCTCAATCGGGCGGTTTTGCGGGCATTGGCTCGCCGGCAGCTTACAGGTCAGCCGCCGCGATCCAGAACACCTCGCCGTCGGATTCCTCGGTATCGAGCCACAATAGCGGCAATTGCGGGAACGCGGCCTCGAGCGGTTCGCGGCCGCGGCCGATCTCGCACAGCAGCCCGCCCTCCGGCGTCAGGTGGTCGGCCGCCTCGTTGAGGATGCGCCTGACAATATCGAGCCCATCGGGGCCGCCATCGAAAGCCAGTTTCGGCTCGGTGCGGCATTCGCGCGGCAGCGCCGCCATGCCGTCGGCGTCGACATAGGGCGGATTGGAGATGATCAAATCGTAGTGTTCTCCCTTCAGCGGCGCGAACAGATCGCCACGATGCAGTTCGATCCGGTCTTCCAGTCCGTAATCGCGGACGTTGCGCGCGGCGACTTGAAGCGCGTCGTTTGAGATATCCACCGCGTCGATCCGCGCATTGGGAAAATTCCGGCTCGCTAAAATGGCGAGGCAGCCGGACCCGGTGCAGAGGTCGAGCACGGTTTCGCACCGCAACGGGATCGTCGATCAGCGAGCCGCCGGATTCCTCGTCATCGGTTTCGCCGCTGAAATGCGAATCCAAAAGTTCGCCGATGAAGGAGCGCGGCACGATGGTACGCTCGTCGACGTAAAACGGCAGGCCGCGCATGTAGATTTTGTTGACGAGGTAGGCGGCCGGTTTTCGCGTGGTGACGCGGCGGCCGATCAGGTCGAGAATCTTTTTGGCCTCCGCCACGGTCACCCGCGCTCCCGCAAAACTCTCGAACTGGTCGGGATGCAGATGCAGGCTTGCGCAGACCAAAAAGGCGGCCTCCGCCACCGGATCGGTGGTGCCGTGCGCGAACACGAGGTCAGCCTCGACAAAGCGGCTCACCGCGTAGCGGACGAAATCGAGCAGCGTGAGCAATTCGCCGGCGGCGACTTTTGGCAGTTTGGCGGCGATGCGCTTGACGGCCTTCTTGACGGGTTTGGCCATCAGGATTTGGTCCAGCGCGCGGCCGCGGCGTCATCATGCTCGCGGGCTTCGATCCAGCTTTTGCCCCTGGCGCTTTCCTCGCTCTTCCAGAACGGCGCGTTGGCCTTCAGATAATCCATCAGGAATTCCGCCGCTTCGAACGCCGCCTGCCGGTGCGCGGATGCGGTCAATACCAGCACGATGTTCTCGCCGGGCGTGATGCGGCCGACCCGGTGGATCACGGTTAGTCCGGTCAGCGGCCAGCGCGACAGCGCGGTCTCGGCGTGGCGGGCGATCTCGGCTTCCGCCATCTCGGGATAATGCTCCAGCGTCAGGGCTGCGATCGGCTCGGAGCCCTCGCTGTCGCGGCAGATGCCGGAAAAACTCACGACCGCGCCGATGTCCGTGCGGCCTTGCGTCAACGCCGCGATCTCGCGCGCGACGTCGAAATCGGCTTGCTGGATCCGGATGGTGACGGCGGCGGACATCATCATTTTTCTTCACGTTTTACGCGTTTTCTTCACGCGAACCGGTATCCACTTCGCTCGAAAACGCTTTGGCCCTAGCCGCCGGTCATCGGCGGGAAAAACGCGATCTCGCGGGCGCCCGCTATCGCCGCATCCGGCTTGACATGGGCGTGGTCGATCGCGGCGCGGATCACCCGCGGCGTCTCGAAGGCGTAAGCATAAGTCTCGCCGCGGCGCGCCAGCCAGCCGATCAGGTCGCCCACGGTGCGGACCTCGGCCGGCGGCTCGATGGTTTCCTCGGCCTTGCCGATCCGTTCGCGCACCCAGGCGAAATACTTGACCTTCATCCCTCATCCTCCTCGATGAGGTGATGGATGCCGGCGCGGAAATAGTCCCAGCCGGTATAGATGGTGAAAATCGCCGAGACCCAGAGCAGCAACAGCCCGGCCTGGGTGGTGAACGGCAGCACCTGATCGCCGGCCTCGCCCGCCAGCAGGAAGCCGATCGCGATCAACTGGACCGTGGTCTTCCATTTCGCGAGTTTCGTCACGGGAACGCTGACCCGCAATGCGGCGAGATATTCCCGCAGGCCCGACACCAGGATTTCGCGGCACAGGATCACGATCGCCGCCCACAGCGCCCAGCCGTGGATGATGCCGTCGGCCGCCAGCATCAAGAGGCAGGAGGCGACCAAGAGCTTGTCGGCGATCGGGTCGAGCATCCGGCCGAAGGCGGAATGCTGGTCCCAGATCCGGGCATAATAGCCGTCGAGAAAGTCGGTGACGCCGGCCGCGATGAAGACCGCCAGCGCCACCCAGCGCAGCCACAGCGGCCCGTCCATGATGGCCTGGGCATAGATACAGCCGACCACCACCGGGATCGCGGCGATCCGGGCGTAGGTCAGAATATTCGGCAGGGACAGCGGTCTTGGATTGTCCCCGGGTCGTGGCGATGTTCATCCGTCTTACCAATACCGCTCGGGCCCCAAGGTCAACCGTGGGCGCCCTCAACTAATGATCCCGGGCAGGCGACGCCCTTATGACTCACCACCCTTTAACCCGGCTGGGCGTGGAAAAACTCGAAAATCTTGCGGGCGCTTTCGGCGCTGATGCCGGGAACCTTGCCGAGGTCGGCGATCGAGGCCCGCTCGATCTCCTTCAACGTTCCGAAATGGTGCAGCAAGGCACGTTTGCGTGACGGCCCGATGCCGGGAATCTCCTGCAAACCGGCCTCGCGGATGTCCTTTTTGCGCAGCTTGCGGTGCGACCCGATCACGAAACGATGCGCCTCGTCGCGCAGCCGCTGAATGAAATACAGCACGGGATCGCGCGGCTCGAGTTTTATGGCCTCGCGGCCCGGCATGAACAGGGTTTCGCGGCCGGCGTCGCGGTCCGGTCCCTTGGCGACCGCCAGCAGCGACACCCGGTCGAGCCCGAGCCCCTCGAAAATCTCCCTGACCGCGTTGAGCTGGCCGCGGCCGCCGTCGATGATGACGAGGTCGGGCCATTGCGGAAACGAATCGTCGTCGGCTTTGGCCGCCTCGCCCTCCGGCGGGTTGACCAGCCGCTTGAAGCGGCGCTGCAGCACCTCGCGCATCATCGCGTAGTCGTCGCCGGGGGTCAGGCCCTCGGACTTGATGTTGAACTTGCGGTACTGGTTTTTGATAAATCCATCCGGCCCGGCCACGATCATGGCGCCGACCGCGTTGGTGCCCTGGATGTGGCTGTTGTCGTAGACCTCGATCCGCTTCGGCGGATGCGGCAGGCCGAGCGTCGTCACCATCCCCTGCAGCAGCCGGCTCTGGGTCGCGGTGTCGGCGAGCTTGCGCCCCAATGCCTCGCGCGCGTTGGTCAGCGCGTGCGTGATCAACTCCTTTTTCTCGCCGCGTTGCGGGGTCGAGACCTCGACCTTGAAACCGGCCTTGACCGACAGCGCGTCGGCCAACAGCTCGCTCTCCTCGATCTTGTGCGACAGCAGGATCAGTTTCGGTGGCGGCTTGTCGTCGTAGAATTGCGCGAGGAACGAGGCCAGCACTTCCTCCGGGGTGAAGGATTTCTCCGCGCGGGGAAAATAGGCGCGGTTGCCCCAGTTCTGTCCGGTGCGGAAGAAGAACACCTCGACGCAGGAATAACCGCTCTCCTGGTGGATCGCGAACACGTCGGCTTCCTCGACGGTGCGCGGATTGATGCCCTGCTGCGACTGGATCGCCGACAGCGCCGCGAGGCGGTCACGGTAGAGCGCGGCGGTCTCGAATTCGAGCTCGGTCGAGGCCTTTTCCATTTCGCGCGGCGAGTTCCCGCTTCACCGCACGGCTGCGGCCGGACAGGAAATCGGTGGCCTCGCGCACCAGCTCGGTATAGCCGGGAAAATCGATCTCGCCGGTGCACGGTCCCGAGCAGCGCCGGATCTGGTAGAGCAGGCAGGGCCGGGTGCGGCTTTCAAAGAACGCGTCGGTGCAGGAGCGCACCAGGAAGGCACGCTGCAGCGCCGTGATGGTGCGATTGACCGCGCCGGCATTGGCGAACGGCCCGAAATAACGCCCGGGACGCGACTGCGCGCCGCGATGTTTTAAAATCTGCGGCGCCCAATGGTCGCCGGTCATCAGTATATAGGGAAACGATTTGTCGTCGCGCAGTTGCACGTTGAAGCGCGGGCGCAGCTGCTTGATCAGATTGGCTTCGAGCAACAGCGCCTCGGTTTCCGTCGTGGTCGAGATGATCTCGACCGTCACGGTCGCCGCGATCATGCGCAGGATGCGCGCCGGTTGCGGCGCGTTGACCCGGGCATAGGAGGTCAGCCGCTTGCGGACATTCTTGGCCTTGCCGACATAGAGCACGTCGCTCGCCGCATTGAGCATGCGGTAGACGCCGGGCGAGGTGGGGGCGAGGCGCACCGCCTGTTCGATCGCGGCATGGCCGACCGAGAGCCGGCTTTCGCCGATCGCCTCGAAAGTCTCGTCGGTGAGCTCTTCGCCAGGTTCCGGCAGCGGCGCCTCGTCATCATCCTCGGCGCCCGCCAAGTCTTCCGGCGTCAAGTCTTCCGGCCTCAAGTCTTCAGGCGGTGTATCGGCGGCCCCCAGCGCGGAAGCCGGACCGGCCGTCGGCAAATCCGGCCTGGCGTCCGATTTCAGGTGCGTTTCGGGGCTGTCGGTGGGGTCGCGGTCGCTATCCATGGCCGGAATTTAAGCACTTGGACACGGCATCGCCAGCGGCCCGGAGAGGCCACGGCCGCGATGCCGGTGGATGGTTGGTGGAAGGCCGGGACCGCCGCCGGTAACGCTTTCTTAAGACTGCGAATCGGCGAATGGCAGGCCTTAACAACCCTTTAACTTAAAACTCTCGATAAATCTTATCAGAGAAAAATGGAATTCCGTAACCATGCAGGCCCGCGCTCGGCGCGGATCCACGGTCACGGCAGTTGCGTGGAGAGTAACATGACAAGGATCGCTTCAGGCGCCTTCGCATTGATCGCCGCGGGATGGACGATGTCGGCTCACGCCGCCGACCTTCCCTACGGACGCGCTCCCTATACCGTCAACCAGCCGCTCAACGCCTATAGCTGGGCCGGTCCCTATCTCGGCGGCAATCTCGGCTATGCCTGGGGTTCGACCGACAACAACCCGACCAATCCGTCGGGTTTCTCCGGCGGCGTGCAGGCCGGCTACAACTGGCAATCGGGCCCGATCGTGTTCGGCGTCGAAGGCGACCTGCAGGCGACCGGCGCCGACGATACGTTCGCGCCGTGGAAATTCTCCAACCCGTGGTTCGGCACGGTGCGCGGCCGGGTCGGCTACGCCGTCAACAACATCCTGTTCTACGGCACCGGCGGTCTCGCGTTCGGCGAATTGCGCGGCGAAACCTTCGGCCTTTCCGAGTCCCACACCACGGCCGGCTGGACCGCGGGCGTCGGCGCCGAATTCGGGCTGGCCCAGAACTGGACCGCGAAAATCGAATACCTCTATGTCGACCTCTCGGATTCGCGCTTCACCATCACCGGCGTGCAGAACGGCTACCAGTTCGGCCTGGTCCGCGTCGGCGTGAACTATCATTTCTGATAAAGGCGTTTGCGAGCGAAGTAGATGCCGGCTGGCGTGAAGAAAACGCGTCAATAGAGAGCATCAGAACCGAAACTTAAGAACCAAGAAAACCAAGCGTCACAACCTCCCGGCCGCGTCGCGGCCGGGATTTTTTTGTGCGCTGCGTGTTGCGTTTCGCAGCCGTTGCGTCGCTACGGCGAAAGCACGAGATTGACGGCCTTCGGGCCCTTGCCCTTTTTGTCCGGTTCGACCTCGAAGGTGATGCGCTGCCCCTCGGCCAGATCCTTCAGCCCCGCCCGTTCGACCGCGGTGACGTGAACGAACACGTCGCGACCGCCGTCATCGGGCTTGATGAAGCCATAGCCGCGCTCCGCATTGAAGAACTTGACTGTCCCCGTCATGGCCATCGGGAAACTCCCCCCGCACTGCTCCGCCGCTACGCGCCTTGCGTATCGGCCGGACCGGACATTCGCTGCCGGAAAGCTTGGCCATCCTTGCGGATTAGGCGTCGTCGCCGATCCGTCTTGAAAAAATATTATTACGAGGCCCAATCACTCCGCCGCTACCATTCGCGGAAGCGGAACGTAAGCCAGTCCCAATCAGCGGAGCATAATACGTTTTGCGGCAAATTGCCTACGGTCCAAATCGGACTTTTAGCTAAGCTTACATGAGGCTCCCTCGGCCCGGCTTAAGGCTTCAGGGCTTCAGGGTTTGGGGCTTTCAGGGCTTGGGCACTTCCAGCCTGAACCGGCCGGCGCCGCCCTGGCCGAGCGGCTTTTCCAGTTCGGGCAGGATCGCCTTCAACTCAGCCATCAGCATCCAGGGCGGATTGACCAGCAACAGTCCGGCCGAGACCAGCGCGGAATCGGCGGCCTGTGGCGCCGCGCTGAATTCCAGCCGCAGGCATTTTCCAGGCGTCGGTCCGCTGGCCGCGACCTCGGCGACATGGCGCGCCAAGGCGTCGGTGGCGCGGCGGCTTTTCGCCGGATACCACAACAGATAACTTCCGGTCGGCCATTTCGAAAAGGCTTCGGTAAAACCGTCGGCCAGGCGTGTGAACTCGTCCTTGTCCTCGTAGGGCGGATCGATCAGGACGAGGCCGCGGCGCTCCTTTGGCGGCACGAACGCCGGCAGCGCCGTCCAGCCATCGAGATCGACCACCCGGGCCTGGGTATCGCGGCGCAGCGCGGCGATCAGGTGTTTGCGCGCCTTCGGTTCGACTTCGCAGGCGGTAAGGCGATCCTGCGGCCGCAGCAGCGCGCGCGCGATCAGCGGCGATCCCGGATAGGCCTTCAGTTGGGCGGGCGGATTGAAGGCCCTGACGATGTCGAGATAGGGCGTGACCAGCGGCAACACGGTTTCGGAAAACCGCGCCTGCATCACCCGCGCGATGCCGGTCAGCCATTCGCCGGTGCGTTGGGCTTCCTCGCCGGTCAGATCATAGACGCCTGCGCCGGCATGGGTATCGATGACGCGAAACGCCCCGGGCTTGTCCTGCAGCCAGGTCAGGATGCGCACCAGCACGATGTGCTTGACCACATCGGCGAAGCCGCCGGCATGAAAGGCGTGTCGGTAATTCATGGGGGTGGGTTACGCCAAAACATCCGTCATTGCTAATGACGGAGCAAGTGCACTTTTTCTCCCTCCCCCCTTGCGGGGGAGGGTCGGGGTGGGGGGTAGCCACAAGCTCTGCCTTTGGAGACCCCCACCCCCAACCCCTCCCCGCAAGGGGGAGGGGAGAAGCGACACGCGACTCGGACCGCCCTATCCCCCGCGCATCGGCGGCATCGAGACCTGGTCGCGACGGCAACTGCCGCGATCGGCGTCGCTTGCAGGCGCGGAACTGCAAATCCTTGCTGATGCAGATGCGGACTTCGCTGAGCCGGGTGCGGTTGCAGGTCACCGCGATATCCTCGGTCTTGAGGCCCGGATTGATCTTGACGAAGGCATCCTCGACCTCCGCCGGCGTCACCATCTTGGTGTCGGACAGCTGCAGATATTCCTCGGGGATTTTCACCCCGGCGCGGGCCTTGCGGATGGTCTCGAAATAGCCGCGGGGGGAAAGGCCCGAACAGGTGCCGTGCTTCTTCCACTCATTGAAGATCAGCCCGGGCGCCGGCATCAAATCCAGCATCGAGGTCATGATATTGCGCTCGAGCCATTCCTTCGAGCGGTCGCAATATTCGGGATAGCCGTGCTCATATTGCGGCCACAGCCCGTGCACCACGAAGGAGAACGGCCGGCCGCCGCATTGCGCCTGTTGCCCACGCCCGCTGTTGCCGCGCTCCTGCGCTTCCTCACAGAACGAGGGCGACCATGACAGCGACAGCACGTAATAATCGAACTCGCCGGGGGTGTTTTGGCGGCGGTCCTGCGCCGATGCCGGCACCGTGCCGATCAGGCACGCGGTCAGCAGCACCCCGGAAGAAAGTGCCGCTGCAATCCAATTCCGTACAATCCAATTTTTCGAATGAAACATGATGACGCCCTCACTTGCCCCTATCCGGGCCTACCGAGCCTAGCAGGCAGGCGGAACATTTCAAGAACAAAAATAAACGGGCCGCAAATGCGGCCCGTTTGATTGGACGAAAAGCAGGAAATTCTGCCCCAAAAATTCCGTTCTTACGGCTTCGCCGCCTTGCACATGGGGTTGTAGGCCCAGTTGCGGTCCAGCCCGGTGATGCACCATTCGACGCCCTGGCCAAAACTGGCAAATCCGCCGTCCTCGATGATCGAGTAGTGCACGTGGCGCAGCTTGCCGTCGCTGACCATGACGTCGCCACTGCAGTAGCGGCGCGGGATGTTGTCGGACTGCCAGGGCCGAAACGCGGTCTCGTGGATGGCGCCATAGGCGGTAATGGTCAGGTCGGAATTCCAGTAGGTGCTTTCCTTCTCCTGGAATTGCGAGGTGATGGTCGGCAGCGCGGCCTCGCAGGGCGCCACCCGGCCGTCATATTTCGGGCCCGAGAGCCAGAAATTCATCTCGAACGGATTGGCCGCCTCGGCCGCCGGCCCAAATGCAAACAGGCCCAGCACGACGCCGAGCACCGCGCCGAAAGCGGGTTTTTTCAGGGATGCAAACAGGTCGCGCATGGGCAATCCGCCAAAGAGGATTTGATGCGGGGACGGTGCCGCGAAGCCCCGGCGAGGTCAAGTGCAACGCGGCAACACTTGCGGGTAACTCCGCGTCGGGGCCCAGGAAAGCGCAGGGGCGTTCTTTCCATGACGGCGCAGGCGCTTTAAGGTAACGGGACGCGAAATGGAGTTGGCGATGCGAATCATTGAAGTGGCGGCCTTCAAAGCCTTAAGTCTGGTTGCGATCGGCGGGATGCTGGCATTGGCCCCCGTGCGGGCCGATACCGTACCGGCGTTCAAGGGCAACGACACCGGCGGCATCATTGCCTATTCCCTGACCGGCCAGACCGATATCCGCTCGCTCGCGATCAACCACTGTGCCTCCTACGGCAAAGTCGCAAAATTCCTCGCGGTCGAGCCGCATTATGGCGGCTACATTTCCTTTTCCTGCCGCTGGCTGCCCTATGGCGCGGCGGGTGCGCCGATACGCGCCGCCTATTGAGGCGGCCGATCTCCGCTTTGTCCAGGCGGCGTCGGCCGCATTGCCGACACGGCAATCTCACAAGGCAACTTTACCTGCCATTCGAGAGGGCATCTGACATGACGCGGCAGCTTTTATCATCTGCTTTGGTGTTCGGTCTGTTGGCGTCGCTGCCCCTTCATGGTGCCCGCGCCGACGAATTGCCGATCCGCAAAGCCGGTCTGTGGGAAATGAAGGTGGCGCGCGCCGGCTCGACCACCGATCTCGACCATGCAGCAATGCACCGACGAGAGCACCGACAAGGAAATGAGCACGTCGTTCTCGCCGATGGTGAAGGAGATTTGCTCGAAAAAAGACGTCCAGAAAACGGCGAACGGCTACGTCAGCAATTCCGTCTGTGGTCTCGCCGGCGTGTCGATCGTCTCGCATGCCGAAATCAAGGGCGACTTCAATTCGGCCTACACCATCACCAGCACCTCGCACAGCGAGGGTGGACCGGCGGCGATGAAGGGCGATCACGTCACCACCGTCGAGGCGAAGTGGCTGGGCGCCTGCAAGCCGGACCAGAAGCCGGGCGACATGGTGATGCCGGGCGGGCTGAAGATGAACATCCACGACATGGACAAGCTGCAGGACAAGCTGAAGGGCCTGTTCTCCAAGCCGAAGGAATAGGGTCAGGCGGATACTCGCTTTAACCTCGCCCCGCTCTTTGCGGGGATAGGTCGGAATTCGCGGCACGCGAATTCCGGGTGAGGGGCGAGGCAGTGCGCTTGCTGTTTGCTCGGCATTTGCGGGAAGTGCCCCTCACCCCAGCCCTCTCCCCGCGAAGAGGCGAGGCGAGGGAGCGCGCTTCGTCGCGTGAAGCAAGTCCGTCAGAACAAAAGAACTACACCGGCATCCGCACCGTGGCGCGAAGGCCGCCCATCGGGCTGTCGCCGAGCATGATGTCGCCGCCATGCGAGCGCGCGATGTCGCGCGCGATCGCGAGGCCGAGGCCGGTGCCGCCTTCATCCTGGTTGCGGGCGTCGTCGAGCCGCAGGAACGGCTTGAACACCTCCTCGCGCATGTCGGGGGAATGCCCGGGCCGTCATCGTCGACGGTGACGGTCAGATAGCGGTGATCGCGCTGGCCGGTGATCGCGATCGCGTAGGCGTGCCGCGCCGCGTTCGAGACGAGATTGGCGAGGCAGCGCTTGAACGACGTCGGGCCTCACCGTGACGACCGGCAGCCCGTGGAATTGCACGGTCGCGGTATGGCCGTTGCGCTCGGCATCGCTGCGCAGTTCCTCCAGCGCCTGCGCCATGTCGGTCGGCTGCGCCTGCTCGCCGCTATCGCCGCGCGCGAAGGCGAGATAGGCCTCCAGCATGCGCCGACATCTCGTCGACGTCCTTGCGCATGCCGTCGACCTCGGGGCTGTCGCCGATCAGCGCCAGTTCGAGCTTGAAGCGGGTCAGGATGGTGCGCAGATCGTGGCTGACGCCGGCCAGCATCGCGGTGCGCTGCTCGATCGAGCGCTCGATGCGCGCTTTCATCTCGATGAAGGCGGGCGCCGGCGCGGCGCACCTCGCGGGCGCCGCGGGGACGGAAGTTCGGCGCCTCGCGGCCCTTGCCGAAGCTCTCGGCGGCATCGGCCAGCCGCAGGATCGGGCGGATCTGGTTGCGCAGGAACAGGACCGCGACGATCAGCAGGATCGAGCGAGGTGCCGACCATCCAGAACAGGAAGATCTCCGAATTCGAGGCGTAGGCGGCGCTGCGCTGCGCGAACACGCGCATCACGGCATCGTCGAGCTGGATGCGGATTTCGACCAGGTTGGAGCGGCCGACGGTGTCGATCCAGAACGGCCGGCCGATCTGGCTGGCCGAGCTCCACCGAGAGCGACTGGTCGAGCAGCGAGAAAAACGGCTTCGGCCCGGGCGGCGGCATGTCGCCGACGGGCAGGAAATCGACCACCAGACCGAGCCGCTGCTGGGCGATCCGGCGCAGCTGCGCGCGGTCCTTGTCCTGCGGATAGCCGCTTGTAGACGTCGATCAGGCCGGCGATGTCCTGCACCACCGCCGCCGACAGCCGCCGCGTCACCGTGTTCCAGTGCCGCTCCATGAACACGAACGCCACCACCGACTGCAGCATCACCATCGGCACGATCATGATCAGCAGCGCGCGGGCATAGAGCCCGGTCGGCATCCAGCCCTTGAACGCATTGCCCATCCAGCGATTGGCCGCGGAGACGCGGCCGGCGGCGGTGCGGATCAGGGTCAGGCCGGTGTCGAGCGTGCTCATACGGCTGCCATCAGCGACCAGGCGGATAGCCGATGCCGCGCACCGCCTGCAGGAACAGCGGATTGGCGGGATCGCGCTCGATCTTGCGCCGCAGGCGGTTGATCTGGACGTCGACCGCGCGCTCGTTGACCGGCCGTCGCCGCCGGTCAGCGCGCCGCGCGGCACGGTCTCGCCCGGCGCCGCCGCCAGAATCCGCAGCATGTCGCGCTCGCGGTCGGTGAGATGGATGACCTCCTCGCCCTGGCGCAGTTCGCCGCGCTCGAGATGATAGACGTAGGGGCCGAACGCGATCTATTCCAGCGTCTCCACCGGCGGCGGCGCGGTGCGCTTGAGGATGTTGCCGATCCGCAGCACCAGTTCGCGCGGCTCGAACGGCTTGGCGACATAATCGTCGGCGCCGATCTGCAGGCCCTCGATCCGGCTTTCGGCTTCATGGCGCGCGGTCAGCATGATGATCGGCACCGAGGACGAGGTGCGGATGAAGCGGGCGAGGTCGAAGCCGGTTTCGCCGGGCATCATGACGTCGAGGATCAGGAGATCGAAATGCAGGCCGAGCAGCTTGGCGCGGGCGTCCTTGGCGCTCATCGCCGTGGTGACGCGGTAGCCTTCGCCGCACAGAAAGCGCGACAACAGATCGCGGATGCGGCGGTCGTCGTCGACCAGCAGCAGATGCGGGGCGTCGTCGGCCGGTCGCGGCGGGGTGCGCGCGGTTGCCTGGACGAGCGTTGCAGCCTGGGCGCACGATCATTCCTTCCTTGGTTGTGTCGGCCGCAAGGATCGTCTCCAGCACCTTGTCGGGATCGTCGTGATCGATCATCGCGCGCAGGAATTGCCGGACCGCATCCATGCCGGCCGGGCTGATGTCGCGCAGCGCGCGGTTGATCCGGTCGGTCTGCAAGCCTGCGAGTTTTGCCACCAGCGCCTCGCCCTTGGCGGTGGCGAACAGCAGGCGCTGCCGGCGGTCGTTATTGCCGGTGCGTCTGCACGATATAGCCTTCGTCGAGCAACTGCTTGAGCACCCGTCCGAGCGATTGTTTGGTGATCCGCAGCACGTCGAGCAGGTCGGCCACCTTGAGGCCGGGATAGCGGTGGACAAAATGCAGCACCCGGTGATGGGCGCGGCCGAAACCGAAGACCTCCAGTTCGTGGTCGGCATCGCCGACGAAGTCGCGATAGGCGAAGAACAGCAGCTCGATGATGTCCCAGCGCAGATTGCCGCCGATCGCCGGATTGGGCGGCACGCCGCGATCGGCCCGCTGACGTCGGGGTCGGCGGGGGCGCCGGAGAAATTTATGTCAGCCATATTGACATATCTTGGGTTCAATGTTACAAAACCATCCAGTCGCGACGAAATATTAGATCGTTCGGAGCGATGGATGCGTCAAACGGCCGGAGAGAAAGCCAAAGGGAAAGCCGAAGACAGGCCAAGCCTTGGCGATAACGGCCGCGGAATTTGTCTACCGTTGACGATTGTCGAGCGGCATTTCGGCAAACATACTGGACTTCCGCCGTCCGCAAAAGCATGTCCTCGGGACTGTGTCTGACGGAAACCGGCCTCAGGGCTGGCGCAGGCGAGGCCAGCCATCATAAACAGCGCCAAGGTACCAACCGAGGCGCAAACCGCGCAGAAGCTGCGTCAATCCGGGAGAAAGCCCATGGCAGTCACATCGGCCGTTACATCGAATGCATCCGTCCAGGCCCGGAAAGAGCAGGGACCGGTTGCGGCCGAGAGCCTGAAATTCGAGATCCAGCCCGCGGCCCATCCGACCTCCGACCAGGACCGCGCCGCCAAACTGGTGGACCCCGGCTTCGGCCGGGTCTTCACCGATCACATGGCGATCGTCCGCTACAACCAGGGCAAGGGCTGGCACAGCGCGCGGGTCGAAGCGCGCGCCAATTTCCCGCTCGATCCGGCGCTGGCCGTGCTGCACTACGCGCAGGAGATTTTCGAGGGCCTCAAGGCCTACAAGCGCGAGGACGGCGGCGTGAACCTGTTCCGCCCCGACGCCAATGCCAGGCGCTTCCAGAATTCGGCCGAGCGCATGGCGATGGCGCAGCTGCCCGAGCCGGTGTTCATCGAGGCGGTCGAGCAACTGGTGCGGATCGACCGCGCCTGGATCCCGGGCGGCGAGGGCAGTCTCTATCTGCGGCCCTTCATGATCGCGAGCGAGGTCTTCCTCGGCGTCAAGCCGTCGGCGGAATACATCTTTGCCGTGATCGCCTCGCCGGTCGGCTCCTATTTCAAGGGCGGCCCGGCGCCGGTCTCGATCTGGGTGTCGGAGAATTACACCCGCGCCGCGATCGGCGGCACCGGCGCGGTCAAATGCGGCGGCAATTACGCCGCCAGCCTGCGCGCGCAGGCCGAGGCGATCGATCACGGCTGCGACCAGGTCGTGTTCCTCGACGCGGTCGAGCGCCGCTACATCGAGGAACTCGGCGGCATGAACATCTTCTTCGTGTTCGAGGACGGCTCGCTGCTGACGCCGCCGCTCGGCACCATCCTGCCCGGCATCACCCGCGATTCGATCATCGCGCTGGCCAAGGATTCCGGCACGAAGGTGCGCGAGGAGCCCTACACGATCGAGCAATGGCGCGCGGATGCCGCCAGCGGCAAGCTGAAAGAGGCGTTTGCCTGCGGCACCGCGGCGGTGATCTCGCCGATCGGCAAGGTGTGTTCGGCGCAGCGGCGATTTCACCATCAGCGGCGGCGCCGCCGGCCCGGTCGCGATGGGCATGCGCAAGAAACTGGTCGACATCCAGTACGGCCGCGCCCCCGACCCGCACAATTGGGTGATCAAGGTGTTGTGAGCGGCCGGCCACCTCGATTTCTTCGTCATGCCCGGCCTTGTGCCGGGCATCCACGCCTTGAGCGCTCGTGATGAAGAAAGACGTGGCATGGCCGGGACGAGCCCGGCCATGACGAACTTGGTTTTCGGAAGCCCGACCTGGGTTGCCGCGTCGCGCCTGCGCTGGTACCAACCGCCCATGGCCGACAAACCGAAAAAACCGCAAAAACTGAAAGCCCGGCTGCCGCGCGGGCTGGACGATCGCGGGCCCGCCGAGATCGCGGCGACGCGAGCGATGACCGACAAGATCCGCGAAGTCTATGAGCGCTACGGCTTCGAGCCGGTGGAAACCCCGGCGATGGAATTCACCGACGCGCTCGGCAAATTCCTGCCCGACCAGGACCGGCCCAACGAGGGCGTGTTCTCGTTCCAGGACGACGACGAGCAGTGGATCTCGCTGCGCTACGATCTGACCGCGCCGCTGGCGCGCTACGTCGCGGAGAATTTTGATTCACTGCCAAAACCCTATCGCAGCTACCGCGCCGGCTATGTCTATCGCAACGAAAAGCCGGGCCCCGGCCGTTTTCGCCAGTTCATGCAGTTCGACGCCGATACGGTCGGCTCAGCGCCTCGCCCGCCGCCGACGCCGAGATGTGCATGATGGCGGCCGATACCATGGAAGCGCTCGGCATTCCGCGCGGCAGCTATGTGGTGAAGGTGAATAACCGCAAGGTGCTCGATGGGGTGCTGGAGTTCGATCGGCCTCGGTGGCGATGAAAATGCCGGCCGCCGGCTGACGGTGCTGCGGGCGATCGACAAGCTCGACAAATTTGGTGCCGAGAGGTGTGCAAGCTGCTCGGTTCCGGCCGCTAGGACGGCGGCGAAGAAGGCAAGGGCGACTTTACCAAAGGGCGCCGAGCTTGATAGCGGCGGATGCCGATCGTCGTCCATCGCTGTCACGGCAGAACGACGACGACTGGAAGGACTGCGGTCGCCGAAACTGCCGATGTTCATTCTGGCCAAGAGTCGAAGACCGGCAATGGCCGGCGTCATGCGAACTCGACGAGATTGCAAAACTGGTGACGGCATCCGGCTACGGCTCAGATCGCATCCGCATCGATCCGTCCGTCGTGCGCGGCCTCGAATATTACACCGGCCCGGTCTACGAGGTCGAACTGACGCTCGAGACCAAAGACGAAAAAGGCCGCCCGGTGCGCTTCGGCTCGGTCGGCGGCGGCGGGCGCTATGACGGCCTGGTCTCGCGCTTTCGCGGCGAGCCGGTGCCGGCGACCGGATTTTCGATCGGCGTGTCGCGGCTGCAGGCCGCGCTGACCATGCTCGGCAAGATCGACACCACGCCGGAATTCGGGCCCGTGGTCGTCACGGTGTTCGACCGCGACCGCGTCGCCGACTACCAGAAGATGGTGGCGACCTTGCGCAATGCCGAAATCCGCGCCGAGCTCTATCTCGGCAATCCCAAGAACATGGGCAACCAGCTCAAATATGCCGACCGGCGCAACTCACCCTTGCGTGATCATCCAGGGCTCGGACGAGAAAGCCCGCGGCGAGGTGCAGATCAAGGACCTGATCGAGGGCGCCAAGGCCGCCGCCGCGATCGCCTCCAACCAGGAATGGCGCGAGACGCCGCCCGGCGCAGTTCGCGTGCCGGGAAGACGACATCGTCGAAGCCGTGCGCGAAGTGCTGGCGCGCCATGACGTGAAGTGGAATTAAGCGTCATGGTCAAGTCGTCATGCCGCGGCCTTGGCCGGCTCGCCGTCTTGACCATGATGGGGGCAGATCCTTCGATGACGCGGCCTTGCGGCCGCGCCTGACGAAGAGTGACGGTTTTTAGCAAGAGCAAAGGGAGTACCAAAATGCCTGAGATTACCGTCAGCATGGCCGCCGGCCGCACCGACGAACAGAAGGCCGGCATGATGCGCGACATCACGCAAGCGCTGGTGAAGAACCTCGGCGTCGATGCCGATGCCGTCGTGATCCAGATCAACGAAGCGCCGCTGCACCACAAGATGAAGGGCGGCAAGACTTTTGTGGAGCGCGCCGCCGCGGCGAAGAAATAATCATCTCGTCGTCCCCGCGAAAGCGGGGACCCATCACCCCTGGCTTAGATTGTTGCAGCAGGCATCGGCCTCACTGCCTCGAAAGCGACTCCTCGGCGTATGGGTCCCTGCGCCCCGTGCGCAATTGCGCACTAGGCAGGGACGACGCCGTCATAATCTCGGATCATCAAAATGGATGCACGCGACGTCATCAAGATCGGCATGAGCGCGGAGCGCACGCTGGTGGTGCCGGTCGAGCGCACCGTCGGGCATTTCGTGCCGCATATGCCGATGGTCTATGCGACGCCGATGATGATCCTGGAAATGGAAATGGCGTCCGCCGACGCCATGACGCCGTATCTCGAGCCGGGCTGGGTCACGGTCGGCACCGAAGTCGACATCAAGCATCTCGCCGCGACCCCGGTCGGCGCCATTGTGCGCACCACGGCCAAGGTGATCGCGGTCGAGCGCCGGGTGATCCGCTTCGAGGTCGAAGCCTTCGACGAACGCCGCCGCATCGGCGAAGGCCGCCACGCCCGCGGCCTGGTCAATGTCGCGAATTTCACCAGTGCGCTCGCCGCCGCGCGGAAGTAGTTACAGGGTCCGCCACATACCATCGTCATCCTGAGGAGCGGCCCTCTTGGGCCGCGTCTCGAAGGATGCTGCTGTGCATGCGGGCCATCCTTCGAGGCTCGCCGAAGACGGCTCGCACCTCAGGATGACGGTCTTTGTAAAAGCTACTTCGCCAGCTCTCTCGAGCGCTTGGTCGCCGCGGCGATCGCGCGGATCATCAGCGGCTGCATGCCGTCAGTGCCCATCAGCACGTCCAGCGCGGCGGCGGTGGTGCCGCCGGGCGAGGTGACGTTTTGGCGCAACGTCGCGGACGAAGCCTCCGAGCGGCGCAGCAATTCGCCGGAGCCGGCGACGGTCTCGCGCGCCAGCCGGGTCGCGAGCTCAGTGGGAAGGCCGGCCTCGACGCCGGCGCGCGCCAGTTCCTCGGCGAGCAGGAACACATAGGCCGGGCCGGAGCCGGACACGGCCGTGACCGCATCCATCAGCGTTTCGTCATCGACCCATTCGACCGCGCCGATCGCCCGCAACAGCGCGTCGGCGACCGCGCGCTGCGCCGCGCTGACATTGTTGGCCGCGACCGCCACCGTGATGCCGCGGCCGATCGCGGCCGGCGTGTTCGGCATGGCGCGCACCACCGCGCCGCCGCAGACTTCCGAGATCGACGCGATGGTGGCGCCGGCCATGATCGACACCACAAGCGTGTTCGGGCCGGCGAACGGTTTTAGCGCGGCGCCGGCCTCGCGAAACGATTGCGGCTTTACCGCCACCACCAGCGTCTCGACCGTGCCGGTGTCCTTGGCCGATGGATTGAGCCGGATGCCCTTGGCGGCCAGCGCCTTCATTTCATCCGAAGGCATTGGCTCGATCACGACGACGCGGCTGGCGTCCAGCCCGCCGGCCAGCCACCCCGTCAGCATCGCGCCGCCCATCTTGCCCGCGCCGGCGAGCGCGATGGTGCCGGTAAGATTTTGCAGCGCGTTGGTCATTTGAAAGACTCTCGTCGTCCCCGCGCACGCAGGGACCCATAACCCCTGGCGGTTCTAGTAAAACGCAGAAAGGGCCACAAGCGCCTTGCAACAACATCGGCGACACGGCGTATGGGTCCTCGCGTTCGCGAGGACGACAAAATTCGTCATGCCCGGGCTTGTCCCGGGCATCCACGTCTTGAAGCGTGGCGGTGAAGTCGTGGATGGCCGGGACATAGGCGAGCGGAAGCGACGCCGTCCTTCAGACGGCTATGCCGGCCATGACGGCTTGTTACGCCTCGCCCTCGGTGTCGAACATCGCCGCACTCATGGCTTCCGCTGATGTTTTGCCGGCCCAGACCACGAACTGGAAGGCGGGGTAATAGCGCTCGCAGGCGTGGATGGCGCCGACCAGCATGGTTTCGCATTGCGCGGTCGAGGCGGTCATGCCGCCGGGCAGCACCAGCGCCTGCCGGTACATGATCATGCCGGTGTGGGTCCAGATGTCGAAATGCCCGACCCATAATTGCTCGTTGACGGCGGCGATCAGCCGCTGCACTTCGGCGCGGCGCGGCACCGGAATCTTCATGTCGAAGGCGCAGGCCAGATGCAGCGCCTCGATCTCGTTCATCCAGGTAAAGGACAATTGATAATCGGTCCAGCTGCCCTTGGACACGATCGTCACTTCGTCCTCGCCGGAGCGTTCGAACGACCAGTTGTTGTCGGCCGCGATATCCTCGACCACCGCAAGCGGGTTGTTCCGGGAATCGATGATGCCTTCGAGGAGGGACATTTCCGTCTCGACCTTGTTTCTTGATTTGCTGATACGCACGCGGAGGCCGGCGCGCACGAATTCGATGCGCTTTCGCCGGTTGCAATCCCGTAGAATGCCTTCGAACCCCGAACGCCTTGGTGGGCCTGCCGGGATCAAGTGATGTGATTTGCGGAATCGGCGCAACCGCACGCCGAGTCCGTCCACAGGACAAAGCAACGTCGTCCACAAGAGTTCTCGGCGTCACAATCGTTAACAAAAAGAACAAACCGGAATTGGATTCCCGCCCCCCGAGTCCGGCGCGCTGCTTTCGCTCCGGACGAGTTGAATTCGGCCCCAAAAGTTAATTTTGGAACCGCGATTGACAGCGGCTTTTTGCAAGGCGCATATTTTGCCGGAGATTTTCAGGGTGGATACGACCCGCCGCTTGCGCCCCTTCCAGGGGTAAGGTGAACGTATCGAGCCGCTTCCGGCACCCTTTGCCCCGGGGCGAACGGGTCAGTAACGCAAGCGCCTGACATCCCTCGTTCGCCCATGCAGAGGATATCATCCCATGCGCGACTTCCGCGATGCCAAGGCTATGGCGCAAACCCTGCGCGAAGCCCTCAAGGGCAAATCCGTTTCCATCAGCCACAGCGAAAGCCTGGAGTTGATCGCAAGATCGTTCGGGCTTCCCGACTGGAATTATCTCGCCGCGAAAATCCAGGCGAGCGAGGCGGCGCCTCAACTGTCCGTGACGCCGCCGGTGGCCGTTGCGGCGGCGATGCCATCAGGGGCGGGTACGCCGATCCTGCCGATCCGCGACCTCGTGGTTTTTCCCCAGATGGTGGTGCCGATCTTCGTCGGGCGCGAAAAAACCAAACGCGCGATCGAACGCGCGGTGGCGACCGACGGCCGCATCCTCGTGGTCACGCAGCGCAACGCGACCGACGACGATCCCGCGCTCGATGGCCTTTATTCGGTCGGCGTGATGGCAAGCGTGATTCACAGTACGACGCTGCTGGATGGCACCTTCAAGCTGTTCATCTCCGGCCACGAACGCACCATGGTGACGCGGCCTGTCGAGGCGCCATTCATCGCCGCCGAGGCCGCGCCGCTCGCGCAGACCCGCGGCCATAGCGCCGAGGCGGTGGTGCTGTTTCGCGCGGTGCTCGAGGCCTATCAGCGCTGGGCCAATGTCGATCTCTCCGGCGTGCCTCAGGGGCCGCAAGCGCGCTTGCGGCTTCCAAGCATGGAGGAGCCGGGCGCGCTGGCCGACGCGATCGCACCTCTGTTGCCGATCGGCGATCGAGCAGAAGCAGCAGCTGCTGGAAACCAGTGACGTCGTCGCGCGGCTGGAGGCGATCCTTGAATTGATGAAATCCAGCAGGCACGCGGCCTAACGAGAGCGGCGATCTGCTCCCTCTCCCCGCAAAGAGCGGACGAGGTTAGGAAGAGCGCGCTCCGGCGAAGCCCGCCGCCGCGCGGAGGCGGATGCGGCGCCCGCCCTGTTCCGCCGGCATGGGGACATGCTGTTTCCCCATGCCAAAGGTCCTTGCCCGCATGGCGGGGTTTGGTCATATTCACGCTCAGGTCGTCCATTCCGGGCGGCCGATGTTCTCAGGGCGGGGTGAAAGTCCCCACCGGCGGTAAGGGTGAGAAAGCCCAAGCCCGCGAGCGCCTTCTCCGCGACGAGCGATCGTCACGTGGAAGGGTCAGCAGATTCGGTGTGATTCCGAAGCCGACGGTTAAAGTCCGGATGAAAGAGAACGGTTGCGGCGGCCCGCGCGCGTTTGCGCGTGTGTTCGCTGTTCCGTGTGCCCTAATTCTGGTCCTGAAAGAGGAAAACCATGAATCAGATGTTGCAAGAAACTGAACGTCCCCAAGCTGATAAAATCCCCGACACGCCGGATCGTCCGCCGGCGCCAAATCATCCGCGCTTCACAAAGCCGCAGCGGGTCGCATTCGTGCAGGCCTCGTGGCATCGCGAGGTGGTCGACGAGTGCCGCATCGCGTTCCTTGACGAGATCGAGGCGCGCGGCATCGCGCGGTCGCAGGTCGATCTGTTCGCGGTGCCCGGCTCGTTCGAGATCCCCTTGCATGCGCAACTTTTGGCCAAGACCCGGCGCTACACCGCGATCGTGGCGGCGGGCCTCGTGGTCGATGGCGGCATCTACCGCCATGAGTTCGTCGCCGACACCGTGATCAAGGCGCTGATGGACGTGCAGTTGCGCACCGAGGTGCCGGTGTTCTCCGCGGTGCTGACGCCGCAGCAATTCCACGAAAGCGCCGTGCATCTCGACTTCTTCCGCAAGCATTTTGTCACCAAGGGCGTCGAGGTCGCGGAAGCCTGCGCCAATACGCTGCACAGCCTGGAACGGCTGCGCGGCCAGGTGGCGGCGGGGATTGTGTAGGCACAGATTTCTCTTAGCGCGCCGGTTTCTTTCTTCCCTTCTCCCCTTGTGGGAGAAGGTGGCGCGAATGCGCCGGATGAGGGGTAGCCAAAAAGCGCTGAGGCTCGTAGCTACCCCTCACCCGCCTCCGCTTCGCTACGGCACCCTCTCCCATTGAAGTCGGATATATCCGACTTCAACAAATATGGAGGTCCAACTCGGGTAGACCCGAGTTGGATGGGAGAGGGGAGCCGCGCGCGCTGCGCTCCGCAAATATTCCCATCCTCAATTCGATTTAAATCGCCAATCGGCCGATTGTCATTCCCACCGCCGTGTCTATAAACTCGGCGCCGGGAGGAGGCATGTCCGTGATGACGGACTGCCGAGACGATCATGTTCGCAGGACACGATCCTTATCTCGTCGCGCTCTCGGTGGTGATCGCAATTCTGGGAGGTTACACCGGCTTCGGCCTCGCGGCGCGTATCCGCGGGACGCCGGATGTGAGCCATCGCGTGCTGCTGGCCGGCGCCGCCGCGTTTCTCGCGATCGGCATCTGGACCATGCATTTCGTCGGCATGCTGGCCGCGCCGCTGCCGGCCGGTACGGTCTATCTGGTGCTGCCGACCATCATTTCCTTCCTGATCTGCGCGCTGGTGGTGGGCGTCTCGCTGTTCTTTGTCAGCGTCGGCGACCCCTCGCTGTTGCGCGTGCTGTCATCGGCCGTGCTGCTGGGGCTCGGCATCGCCAGCATGCATTATGTCGGAATGCACGGCCTGTCGGGCAATTTCGCCATGCAACATGACGCCACCATGGTCGTGCTCTCGGTTTTAATCGCGATCGGAGCTGCCTATGGCGGCTTGCGCGCGTTCCTGGCGCGTCGGGGCGGCGTGCAGTTGATCCTGAGCGCGGTCGCGTTCGGCATCGCGGTTTCGGGCATGCACTACACCGCGATGTACGGCATGCATCTGGTTGCACCGGCGGCCGACATGCATCATCACATGGATGGCCTTGCCGCGTCGCCGCAGATTCTTTCACTCGTGGTGACGTTGTTTTGCTTTATCATCGCCGCGGGCTTTCTGCTTTCGCTGGTGCCGGATCCGCGCCGCAGGGCTGCGGTACCGGCCGCTGATGTTGCCGAGTCCTTGGTCGAAGCGGTCAATCCGGCCGATCTCGCCGCAGCGGAGGCCTCCGGCCCCAAACTGCGGCCGTCGCCGCTCGGCGGCGCAGGTCAGCCGCCAAGGCCGGCGCCGGCGCCGCGGCTTCCGGTCGAGGGCGCCGACGGCACCCATTTCATCGACAGTGCCGATGTCCGCAGCGTCCGCGCCGACGCGCACTACACAAAAGTCCATGACGGCACCCGCGAGCGGATGTGCCCGTGGTCGATCTCGGAAGCCGAAGCCCAGCTCGATCCCGGGCTGTTCGTCCGCGTGCACCGCAGCCACATCGTCGCGATCCCCCACGTCACCTTCGTGCGCAAGGAGGGCGACGGCGCCGTGGTCGAACTCGACGGCCCGTCGCCGCACCGGGTCCCGGTCAGCCGCGCCAGGATCGCCGAGGTCAAGGCGCGGCTGGGGCTCGCCGGAAGGCACGCCTAACCACGGGTGTCCCGGACGCGGTGCAGCAGGCGATGCGGAGCATTGTCCGGCTTCACGCTGCTCCGCAGATCCGGGATCCACCTCCAAGCATATGGACCCCGGATCAGCAGTGCACCACGCCGCGAAGAGCGGCGTGCTGCACTGCATCCGGGGAACGCTGATGTTGAATCAGCCAATACGTCGCCAGACCTGACGCATCTCGTGCGCGAGAAAGCGCGTTTCGTGCGAAATTTCCGCGTCCGTGCCCCAGCCGTTGCCGCCAAATCGCGGCGGGATGAGCCTGCCTCCAACGTCTGCGCCCCGTAAGGGCGAAAGACGACAGATGGAGGAGACCCATGATCCCTGGCCCGTTCAGCTACCACCGGCCGGCGACCGTCGCCGATGCGGTCAAATTGCTCTCGACATTGGGCGATGATGCCCGGCCGCTGGCCGGTGGCCACAGCCTGGTTCCGATGATGAAGCTCCGCCTGGCGACGCCGGAGCACCTGATCGACCTGCACGGCATCGACGGCCTGAAAGGCATCCGCCGCGACGGCGCCAATATCGTGATCGGCGCCATGACCACCCAGCACGAATTGCTGGCCTCGGCCGAGATCGGCCAATCGCTGCCGATCCTGCACGAGACCGCGTTGTTGATCGCCGATCCGCAGGTGCGCTACCGCGGCACGCTCGGCGGCAATGTCGCCAATGGCGACCCCGGCAACGACATGCCGGCGCTGATGATCACGTTAGGCGCCAGCTACCGGCTCGAAGGGCCGAGCGGCGGGCGCGATATCGCCGCCGCCGAATTCTACCAGGGCGCCTATTTCACCGCGCTCGAGCCCGGCGAACTCCTGACCTCGATGTCGATCCCGCTGCCGCCGGCCGGCCATGGCTACGCCTACGAAAAACTCAAGCGCAAGGTCGGCGACTACGCCACCGCGGCGGCCGCCGTGGTGCTGACCAAGGCAGGCGGCAAGGTCGTGACCTGTTCGATCGGCCTGACCAATGTGTCGGAAACGCCGCTATTGGCCGAAGGCGCCGCGAAGGCCGTGATCGGCAGCAGCCTCGACGACGCCACGCTGAAGAAAGCCGCGGCTGCGGCCAGCGCCATCATGTCGCCGGCCGCGGATTCCCGCGGTCCCGTTGAATACCGCAAGCATGTCGGCGGCATCATGGTGATGCGGGCGCTGCAGCGCGCGTTTGCAAAAGCAACCTGAGGGGAGGGGCAGATGGCAAAGACTCACGTCACCATGAAGGTGAACGGCGCCGAGGTCGAAGGCCTGGTCGAGCCGCGCACGCTTCTGGTGCATTTCATCCGCGAAAATCTGCAGCTGACCGGCACCCATATCGGCTGCGAGACCACCCATTGCGGCGCCTGCACCGTCGATCTCGACGGCATGTCGGTGAAATCCTGCACCATGTTCGCGGTGCAGGCCAACGGCTCCGAGATCATGACCATCGAAGGCGTCGCCAATGCCGACGGTTCGCTGTCGGCGTTGCAGGAAGGATTTCAGGATGATGCACGGGCTGCAATGCGGCTTCTGCACGCCCGGCATGATTTTGCGCGCGCAACGTTTGCTGCAGGAAAATCCCTCGCCGACCGAGGCCGAGATCCGCATGGGTATCGCCGGCAACCTCTGCCGCTGCACCGGTTACCAGAACATCGTGAGAGCGATCCAGTACGCCGCCGCCAAGATCAATGGCGTCGAATTCCAGGAGGCTGCGGAATGAACGACATGACTCCCACGCGGGAACAACGCGAAGCCAAACTCGAAGGCATGGGCTGCAAGCGCAAGCGGGTCGAAGACGCCCGCTTCACCCAGGGCAAGGGCAATTACGTCGACGACCTCAAACTGCCCGGCATGCTGCATGGCGATTTTGTGCGGTCGCCGCACGCCCATGCGCGGGTCAAGAAAATCGACGACACCGAGGCGCTGAAGGTGCCGGGCGTGCTCGCGGTCATCACCGCCGAGACGCTGAAAACCGTCAACCTCGCGTGGATGCCGACCCTGGCCGGCGACGTGCAGATGGTGCTTGGCCGACGGCAAGGTGCTGTTCCAGAACCAGGAAGTCGCCTTCGTGGTCGCCACCGACCGCTATGCGGCCGATGACGGCATCAACAAGGTCGTGGTCGAATATGAACCGCTGCCGCCGCTGATCGATCCGTTCAAGGCGATGGATGCCGATGCGCCTGTGCTGCGCGAGGACCTCGCCGGCAAGATGACCGGCGCGCACGGACCTCGCAAACATCACAACCACATCTTCGAGTGGACCGTCGGCGACAAGGACCTCACCGATGCCGCGTTCCGCAAGGCGGAGGTGACGATCAAGGAGATGATCTCCTACCATCGCACCCATCCCTCGCCGCTGGAAACCTGCCAGTGCGTCTGCTCGTTCGACAAGATCAAGGGCGAGCTGACGATCTGGGGCACGTTCCAGGCGCCGCATGTGATCCGCACCGTGGTGGCGCTGATCGCGAAAATTCCCGAGCACAAGATCCACGTCATCGCCCCCGACATCGGCGGCGGGTTTGGCAACAAGGTCGGGGCCTATCCCGGTTACATCTGCGCTGCGGTGGCCTCGATCGTCACGGGAAAACCGGTCAAATGGGTCGAGGACCGCATCGAGAACCTGACCGCCACTTCCTTTGCGCGCGACTATCACATGACCACCGAAATCGCGGCGACCAAGGAAGGCAAGGTCACCGGTTTGCGCGTTCACGTGCTGGCCGATCACGGCGCGTTCGACGCCTGCGCCGACCCGTCGAAATGGCCGGCCGGCTTCTTCAACATCGTCACCGGATCGTATGATTTCCCGACCGCGCATCTGTCGGTCGACGGCATCTACACCAACAAGGCGCCGGGCGGGGTGGCCTACCGCTGCTCGTTCCGGGTCACGGAAGCGGCCTATTGCATCGAGCGCGGCATGGATATCCTGGCGCAGAAACTGGGAATGGACCCGGCCGAATTGCGGCTGAAGAATTTTATTCGGCCGGAGCAGTTCCCGTATCATTCGGCGCTGGGCTGGGAGTATGATTCCGGCGATTACCACACCGCGATGCGCAAGATGATGGAGAGCGTCGACTATGCCGGCCTGCGCAAGGAGCAGGCTGCGATGCGGGCTGCCTTCAAGCGCGGCGAGACCCGCGAGATCATGGGCCTCGGCGTCTCCTTCTTCACCGAGATCGTCGGTGCCGGTCCGTCGAAGAACTGCGACATCCTGGGTATTGCGATGTTCGATTCCTGCGAGATCCGCATGCATCCGACCGGCGCGGGCATAGCGAGAGTCGGCTCCAAGAGCACCGGCCAGGGCCACGAGACCACCTGGGCGCAGATCATCGCCACCGAGATCGGGATTCCCTCCGACGACATCATGATCGAGGAAGGCAATACCGACACCGCGCCTTACGGCCTCGGCACCTACGGTTCGCGTTCGACGCCGGTGGCGGGCGCCGCGATCGCGATGGCGGCGCGCAAGATCAAGGCCAAGGCGCAGATGATCGCCGCCTACAAGCTCGAAGTGCACGAGGGCGATCTGGAGTGGGATATCGACGGCTTCCGGGTCAAGGGCCTGCCGGAGAAGTCGATGTCGATGAAGGACATCTGCTGGGCGGCCTATAACTCCGTGCCGCCGGGCATGGAGCCGGGGCTGGAGGCGGTCAGCTATTACGATCCGCCCAACATGACCTATCCTTTTGGCGCCTATATCTGCGTGATGAACATCGATGTCGACACCGGCGTCTACACCGTCCGCCGCTTCTATGCGCTGGACGATTGCGGCACCCGGATCAACCCGATGATCATCGAGGGCCAGGTGCATGGCGGCTTGACCGAGGCGTTTGCGATCGCGATGGGCCAGGAAATCCGCTACGACGACGAAGGCAACGTGGTGACGGGCTCCTTCATGGACTTCTTCATCCCGACCGCGGTGGAAACCCCGCATTGGGAAACCGACTTCACCGTGACGCCGTCGCCGCATCACCCGATCGGCGCCAAGGGCGTCGGCGAAAGCCCCAATGTCGGCGGCGTGCCGGCGTTCTCCAATGCCGTCAACGACGCGTTCTCGTTCCTGGGCAGTACCCACATCCAGATGCCGCACGACTTCTGGCGCAACTGGCGGGCGGCGAAGAGTTTGGGATTGTTCGCGGCTTGAGATCGTCATTGCGAGGAGCGTAGCGACGAAGCAATCCAGCTCTTACTTTGGAATCTGGATTGCTTCGCTTCGCTCGCAATGACGGGAGAAATGTACGAATGAAAGACCGTACCGAGATCGCACAATCGCTCGCCGCCGCCGGCTACATCGCCGACGGCGAACTGGCGACCGCGATTTCGCTGATGCAGATGCTCAAGCGCCCGCTGTTGCTGGAAGGCGAGGCCGGCGTCGGCAAGACCGAGGTCGCGAAGGCGCTGGCGTCGGTGCACGCGACCGAACTGATCCGCCTGCAATGCTATGAGGGCCTCGACCAGTCCGCCGCGCTGTACGAGTGGAATTACCAGCGCCAATTGCTGGCGATCCAGGCGCATCGCGGCGAGGCCGCCGAAGGCATCGAGGACCAGATCTTTTCGGAAAAATATCTGCTGGAGCGGCCGCTGCTGGCGGCGATCCGCCGGACAAAACCGCCGGTGCTGTTGATCGACGAGATCGATCGCGCCGACGACGAGTTCGAGGCGTTTCTGCTGGAATTGTTGTCCGACTTCCAGGTCTCGATCCCCGAACTCGGCACCATCAAGGCCGTGACGATTCCGCATGTGGTGCTGACCTCGAACGGCACCCGCGAATTGTCCGACGCGCTGCGGCGGCGCTGCCTCTATCATTATGTCGATTATCCCGACGCCGATCGCGAGGCCCGCATTATCATGGCGCGGATATCGGGCGCCGGCGCCTCGCTGTCGCTGCAGATCGCGCGCATGGTGGAAGCGATCCGCAAGGAAGAACTGCGCAAGGTGCCGGGCGTCGCCGAGACGCTGGACTGGGCGGCGGCTTTGGTCGGCATCGAGGTGCGCGATTTGCACGACGCGCCGGAAACCGTGCACGAAACCCTGATGTGCCTGTTGAAAACCCATGAGGACCGCTCGCGGGTGACGCGCGAGGTGACGGAGAGATTATTGGGGAAGGTGGCATGAGCTGCTGCGGACCCGGCGCCAATTACGACGAAGTCGACGAGGTCTCGCGCCTGGTCGCGGGCAAGCTCGCGGCGTTTCTGGCGACCTTGCGCGACAATGGTTTTGCGGTCGGCCTGCAGGAAGGCCAGGACGCGGCGTCGCTGATGGTGGCGGGCTATGCGGCGAAAGCCCATTTGCTGCGTTCGGCGTTCAAGCATCTGTTCTCGGCCCGAAAATCCGACTGGGACGCTTTTGATGGCATTTTCGATGCGTTCTGGCTCGGAAAACGGCTGCGCTCGCGCTCGATCACCATGGGATCGGCGAAGGCGGCCAACAATCCGTCGCTGAAAAGCCTGCCGAACCCTGCCGCCGAACAACGCCCCGGCAGCGAAAGCGCGATGGACCAGGTGCCGTCAGGAGACGACGCGCCGGAGGACCGCAGCGGCGAAGGCCGCATGGAGGGCGCCTCGCGGGCCGACAACATCACCGACGTCGATTTCCGTAAATTTTCCGATCCGGCGCAAATCGAGGAAGCGCATGCCGCCGCCGCGCGACTGGCAAAAGTCATGCGCACGCGGCTGACCCGGCGCGACCTGGCGCGGCGGCGCGGCTACCGGCTGGATCTGCGCCGCACCATTCACGGCAATATCAGCCATGGCGGCGTGCCGATTACGCTGGTGAAGCGACAGCGCAAGCAAAAGCCGCTGCGGCTGGTGATGCTGCTCGATGCCTCCGGCTCGATGAGCATGTACACCAGCGTGTTCCTGCGCTTCATCCACGGCGTGCTCGACCAGTTCCGCCAGGCCGAGGCGTTTTTGTTTCACACAAGGCTGGCGCATGTTTCCGACGCGATGAAGGAAAAGGACGCCGGCCGCGCGCTCGATCGGCTCTCGATCCTGGCGCAAGGGGCGGGCGGCGGCACCAAGATCGGCGAGAGCCTGCAGACCTTCAATCGCTGGCACGCCGCGCGCGTAATCCATTCGCGCACCTGCGTGATGATCGTGTCCGACGGCTACGAGACCGGCGATGCTGCGTTGCTCGGGCGCGAGATGGCGGCGCTCGGCCGGCGCTGCCGCCGCATCGTCTGGCTCAACCCGATGATGGCATGGCAAGGCTATGCGCCGGAAGCCGCCGGCATCAAGGCAGCACTACCGCATGTCGATCTCTACGCGCCCGCCAACACGCTGCAAAGCCTCTCCGCGCTCGAACCCTATCTGGCGAGGTTGTGAAGGAGACGCCCATGACGGTTCATGTCGAAGTGATGGATCTGGTCGCGCAGATGAAGGCCGCGGAGCAGGCCTTTGTGCTGGCCACCGTGGTGCGGACAGTGTCGGTCACCGCGGCCAAGGCCGGGGCGAAGGCGATCATCCGTCCCGACGGCACCATTGTCGCGGGCTGGATCGGCGGCGGCTGCGCGCGCGGCGCGGTGCTGAAGGCCGCGCGCGAGGCGCTGGCCGACGGCGAGCCGCGCATGGTGTCGGTGCAGCCGGAAGATCTGCTCGCCGAGCTCGGGGTCAAGCCGGGCGAGCATCGCGACGGCATCCGCTTTGCCAGCAACATGTGCCCGAGCAAGGGCACCATGGATATTTTCGTCGAACCGGTGCTGCCGCATCCCTCGCTGGTGATTTTTGGCGCCAGCCCGGTGGCGATGTCGCTGGCGATGCAGGCGCGGCAACTGGGCTACTACGTGACGCTGGCCGCGCCGTCGGCCGATCTCGTCGCGATTCCCGATACCGACACGCTGGTCGACGGCTTTGCGCTCGGCGAGTTGAACCAGACCCGCCGCTTTGTCGTCGTATCGACGCAAGGCAAGGGCGACGAGGCCGCGCTACGTGCCGCCTGCGCGATCGATGCGGAATATCGCGCCTTTGTCGGCAGCCGCCGCAAGATGACCGTGCTGCGCGACAAACTGATCGCAGCCGGCGTCGCGACAGACGCGCTCGACAAGGTCAAGGCGCCGGCCGGCCTCGACCTCGGCGCCATCACGCCGGAGGAGATCGCGATGTCGATCCTCGCCGAAATCACCGTCGAGCGGCGCCGCGGCCAGCGCAACGCCGATCACGCCAACACTTAAGGAAAACAACAAATGCAAATGCAGGACAGCCAGCGCATCCCCGCGTCAAAAGCAAAAGTCTGGGCCGCGCTCAACGATCCCGAGGTGCTGAAGAAGTGCATTCCCGGCTGCCAATCGCTCGAAATGAGTTCGCCGACCGAGATGACCGCCACCGTCGTGTTCAAGGTCGGCCCGGTGAAGGCAACATTCGGCGGCAAGGTGACGCTGTCCGATCTCGATCCGCCCAACAGCTACCGCATCTCGGGCGAAGGCACCGGCGGCGTCGCCGGTTTTGCCAAGGGCGGCGCAACGGTGCGCCTGGAAGCCGAGCGTCCTGAGGTCACCATCCTGCACTACGAGGTCGACGCCCAGATCGGCGGCAAGCTGGCGCAACTCGGCGGCCGCCTGATCGATTCCACGTCGAAGAAATTGGCGAGCGAATTCTTTGCCTCGTTCGGCGAGGTGGTGGGCGGGCCGGTCGCGGCCGCGGCCGGCAACTGAAGAGCTGGCGAAGTAACATTTTCAGCCTCACCCTGAGGAGCGGCCGTTTGGCCGCGTCTCGAAGGGTGTGCTCCGGAATCATCCTTCGAGACGCGCGCAAGAAGCGCGCTCCTCAGGATGAGGTTTTTTGTGTGTCAAATCGCTCTCCCTGCCGGCGAACTCTGGGCTATGCTGCCAGGCATAAGTTCACCGGATGAGAGTGATCGCATGGCAGGGCAGGAATTCGTCGGACTGGCTCGGCCTTGCGGGCCGTATCTGCGTGGTGACGGGCGGGGGTGGCGGCATCGGCCGCGCCACGGCGATCAGCCTCGCCAAAGCCGGCGCCAATGTCGCGGCGATCGATCGCGATGAGAAAGGCCTCGCCACGACAGAGGCGGAGCTGCACAAGCACGGCACCTCGCATCTCGTCAAAAGTTGCGACACCACCAGCTTGGAAAGCGTCACGGCGGCATCGCAGGTAATCGAAAAAGCGCTCGGGCCGTGCGATGTGCTGGTCAATACCGCCGCGATCCTGCGTCCCGGTGCGCTCGACACTTTGTCGCTCGCCGAATGGAACGCGGTGCTCGCGGTCAACCTGACCGGCTATTTCATCTGCGCGCAGGTATTCGGCCGGCAGATGCGCGCGCAGCGCCGCGGCTCGATCGTGCACGTGTCCTCGATTGCCGGCAGCAACGCGCAAGGCCAGAGCGGCGCCTACAGCGTCAGCAAGGCCGGCGTGATCATGCTGTCGCAGCAGCTCGCCAACGAATGGGGACCGCACGGCATCCGCAGCAACGTCGTCAGCCCCGGCATGGTGATCACGCCGATGAGCCAGGCGTTTTACGATACACCCGGGGTCACCGAACGCCGCGCCGCGGTGGTGCCGTCGCGGCGGGTCGGCCAGCCGCAGGACATCGCGGATGCCATCCTGTTTCTCGCCAGCGACCGCTCGTCCTATGTCAACGGCGACGAGATCACGGTCGACGGCGGTTACGTCAACATGCTGATGAACCTGGTGCCGCGGCCGGGGTTTGAGTGAGGAGCGGGAGATCGGCAAACGCTTCGGCCCGTTCCGAACCATCCCGGCGGATCCGCGCGTTAGTATCGCGGCGTCACTTCACACGCCGGGACCCCGATCATGCAGCGACTACGCATCGAGCCGATTTCGACCTATCTGGAACGCCGCATCGAGGGAGCAAAAATCTACCCGGTTTCGATTGCCAACGGGCTGGTGTTTCTGTCCGGCCTGCCGCCATTCGATCCCGAAACCGGCGACGTCAAACCGGTGGCCTTCGACCGGCAGGTCGAAATCGTGCTCGACCAGATGAAGTTTTGCCTGGAGGCCGCCGGCTCGTCGCTGGCGCAGGTGCTCAAGTGCAATGTCTACTGCACGCCCGACCCGTCGCACTTCGCCCGCTTCAATGCGGTCTATCAGCGCTACTTTCCGGACCAGTTTCCGGCGCGCATCTTCCTGCACGTGCCGTCCTGGCCCGGGCCGTTCGACGTCGAGGTCGATTGCGTCGCGGCGATCTGATGCGCCGCTCCGACGACGGATGCCCCAACACGGCACAGAGACATCCTGTTCCGGTGGTGTATGTATTGCTGGACCAAGCAATGCCTCTACGAGTGCAAAATAATGGCAAAGCCCCGCATCCTGCTCAGCGAAGGCTCCAGTCTGTCGGCCCGGGAAACCGTCACCGCGCTCGGACTGGCGGGCCTTCGTGTCGAACTTGTTTCGAGCGATCCGCTTTGCCTCGCGCGCTTTTCGCGCTTCGTCCGACGTGTTCATCCGGCTCCGGCTTCGGGGACCGATCCGGACGGCTACCTCGCTGCGGTTCTGGACGTGGTCAAGCGCCGGTCGATCGATGTGCTGATGCCGGTGCACGAACAGGCCTATCTTTTTGCCGCGGCGCGCCACCGCTTGCCTGCCGGGCTCGGGATTGCCCTGGCCGATTTCATCGCCTTCGAGCAGGTGCAGAGCAAGACGGCTCTGACCCGGTTCTTGACCCAAATCGATGTGCCGCAGCCGGCGACGGAGATCGTCCACTCGGTCGGGGACTTCGCGTCGGAGCGGCGGTTTCCGTACTTCGTCAAAGCTGCATTCGGCACCGCGAGTTCAGGCGTCCAGAGAGTGGACAGCGCCGCGCAACGGGACGCGCTTTCGCACCAATTGGAACAGGGCGGCGGGTTCGCGGAAGGCGTCGTGGTCCAGGCCGCGGTAAATGGTCCGCTCGAGCGTACCCAGGCGATTTTCGATCATGGCCGGCTGATCGCCATCCACATCTACAGACAGGTTGCGGGCGGGCCGGGCGGTGGCGATGTACTCAAGGCGAGCGTGCGGCGGCCCGAGGCCCGCGCCTCCATGGAAAGGATCGGGGCCGCGCTGAACTGGCACGGCGCTTTATCCTTTGACTACATCCTCGATGCCGCAACCGGGGTGCCGCTGTTCTTTGACGCCAATCCGCGCCTTGTCGAACCGATGAACGCCTGGCTCAGCGGGGTCGATCTGCCCGGAGCTCTCTTGAATATTTCCCTTGGCAAGCCCCCTGACCCGCAGTCCGATGGGACCGAGGGAACGGTTACCAGGCTGGGCCTGATGGGATTGATGGATGCCGCGACCCGGCGGGGTCGCCGCGGCGATATCTTGAAAGAGTTGATCCTGCAGGCGTGCGGCTCGGGCCGCTACCGTGGTTCGATCGAGGAACTGGTGCCGCTGACAAAGGACCCGTTCTGCGTCGTTCCACTCGCGGTGGTTCTCGCGAAATTGCTGATGTCTCCGGCTGCTTCCTCGCGCCTATCCCGCCATACGATCGATACCTACAGCCTGTCGCCCGGCGCGATCGCACGGCTGCGCGCCTGGACCTAGCCATTCAAGGAAGGCAGAGCGCGATGGATGAAGATTTTCGCTATTCGATCGACCTGTCCCCCATCCTATCGATGAGTTCCGGTAAGCAATCGTTAACCAGAAAAATCCTGCGGCGATCTGTCCGCGAATTGCGTGGCGGGCCTTTACCGCAACTTCAGATCGCTCTCGTAAAGCAGCTATTGTCTGCATCCCACCCGGCACACCCAAAAGCATGCAGGGCCCGGCAAGGAAGGGCTCGCGACCGCGGGGACTGATCGATGGACGCGCTGGGGATTTCGGGCGGCTCTGCGACCGACCGCTGGCCGAGCGCGGTCAGGGCCACCTTGCAGCACTACGGAATCCATCTGTTCCTGATTTCGTTCGCTTGCGTCTATTACCTTTCCAACGCGGACCTGCTGCTCGGGCACTACGATCTCGGATGGCATCTGGCGGCCGGCGACCTGATCAGGCAGCAGGGCCATATTCCGTTCCAGGATCCGTGGTCGTTCACGCTTGCCGACAAGCAATGGTACAATCTGTCGTGGCTCTGGGACGTCATCGCCAGCGTGCTGTTTCAGTACACCGGGTTTGGCGGTCTGGTCGTGTCTGTCGTCGCCTGCGGCGCGGTCATCGTCGGTTATCTGGCATCGGTTTGCCTTGGCCGCGGCGCTTCGGCGGTCGCGGTCTGCATTGCGGTGTTCCTCGCCTGCGTGCTGTACCCGTCCTTCGTGACGCCGCCGAATATCTATCTGGCGGCGTCGCCCAACACCGCGACGATGTTATTTTCCGTGCTGTTCTACGGCGAATGCCTGCGGCGCACGCGCTGCTACCTGCTGCCGCCGATGATGGTGCTGTGGGCCAATCTGCATGGCGGCTTCCCGCTCGGGTTTGGCATTGTCGGCCTGTTCGGCGGCGTCGCCCTGCTCAGGCGGGACTGGGCCGGCGTCAAAATTTATAGTTTTGCCGCCGCCGGCTGCGTTGCCGCTGTTTTCGTCAACCCGCTCGGCTGGCATATCCATGACGGCGTGTCGGCGACGCTCGGCCATTTCGTGCAGGCCAACATCACCGAATGGGCGTCCTACTACGAGAATATGAGCCTGCCGGGCTGCATTCCCGGCATCCTCTATGTCTTGCTGTTCATCGCACTTGAGCTGTGCGACCCCAAAGCCCGCCGCATTCCGCTGGAGTCGCGGCTATTGTCCTGGCTGTTCCTCGGTCTGGGGCTTTATCAATTCCGCTATATGTCGTTCTTCTTCCTGTTCTCGGCGGTGCCGCTGGCGCTGCATATCGACCGGCTGCTGCCGAAGCGGTTCCTCAATGAACTCGAAATCCGCAAATCGCTGTTGGCGGCCGGCCTGATCGGCGCCTGCGCGCTGCCGTTTACTTTTGTACACATGAAGCCGGCCTTCGCGCTGCCGGAAATGATTTCGCAAGCGGATGCCGATTATCTCAAGGCGCATTTTTCCAAATCGCGGCTGCTCAACCACTGGAACGTCGGCGGCCTCCTGATTTTCCGCACCGGGGGCCAGGTGCCGGTGTTCGTCGACGGCCGCGCCGCCACCGCCTATCCCGACGATTTGCTGCGCGACTATTTTGGGCTGGTCGACTGGGAGATCGACGAGGCCGCCTGGGACCATGTGATCGCGAAATACCGGATCGATGCGGTGCTGTGGGTGAAGGCGCATCAACAGCTGCGCCGGTTCCTGGTCGAGAAGCGCGGCTGGAAAGAGCAGTATTCCGGAGATTACGAGAGCGTCTACGTCAAGCCGTAAAACCTCAGATCGGCTCGAGGTCGGTGCCGCCGACCACGCGCAGATGCTTGCGGTCGATCAGCTCGGTTCGCAGCCGTTCGGCTTCGCCGATCGCATCCAGCGTCTGTCGCAGCGTGCTGACATTGGACCCGAGCGAGACGATCCCGCCCAGCACCACGGCAATCGACGCGATCGCGGCGTTCTCGCTGAGCCAGAACAGCCCGAGCATCGCCACCACCAGCAATGCAACGCCGCCGGCGATCGCCAGCTTGGACGCCAGGATGATCTTGCGGCAGCGCTCCGCGACCCCGGCCAGATGTTCGAGCCGGGCCTCGACCAGCGACATCGCGTCGGCTGGTTCGTCGTCGTCGTCAGGTCTAAATCGCTCGGGTCCAACACTCTCCCTCTCCTGCACGTCGTCGAGACGAGCAAAGCTCGCTCTGAGAGGGTAAGGGTGAGGGGCGCTTCCTGCAAATGCCGAACTTGTGTCAGGCGCCGTGCCTTGCCCCTCCATGTTTCACCGTCATTGCGAGGAGCGAAGCGACGAAGCAATCCAGCTCTTCCTTCTCGACACTGGATTGCTTCGCGGAGCCTGTCATCGGGCGCGTATTCGCGCGACCCGTTGGCTCGCAATGACGGTCCATACTGTGGAGGTGGTTCCCGGATCTGCGAAGCAGCGTTTCACGCTGCATCGCGTCCGGGACACAAGCGAAAATCAGTCGAACAGGCTCGACACCAATTCTTCCGACGCGGTGCGGCTGATGGCTTCCGCGATCAAGGGCGCGATCGACAGCACGCGGATGTTCGGCGCGTTGCGCACCGCCTCGGTCGGCTGGATCGAATCGGTGATCACCAGTTCCTTCAACTTCGAGCCGATGATGCGCGCGGCGGCGCCGCCGGACAGCACGCCGTGGCTGATATAGGCGTAGACGTCCTTGGCGCCGTTGGCGAGCAGCGCGTCGGCGGCGTTGACCAACGTGCCGCCGGAATCGACCATATCGTCGATCAGGATGCAGGTGTATCCGGCGACATCGCCGATTACGTTCATGACCTCGGATTCGCCGGCGCGTTCCCGGCGCTTGTCGATGATGGCCAGCGAAGTGTTGATGCGCTTGGCAAGGCCACGGGCGCGCACCACGCCGCCGACGTCGGGCGACACCACCATGACGTTGGCGAGGTCGAAGCGTTCCTTGATGTCGCGCACCATCACCGGCGAGGCGTAGAGATTGTCGGTTGGTATGTCGAAGAAGCCCTGGATCTGGCTGGCGTGCAGGTCGAGCGTCATGACGCGGTCGACGCCGGCATGGGTGATCAGATTGGCGACCAGCTTGGCCGAAATCGGCGCGCGCGAACCGACCTTGCGGTCCTGCCTTGCGTAGCCGAAATAGGGGATCACCGCGGTGATGCGGCGCGCCGACGACCGGCGCAACGCGTCGGTGATGATCAGCAATTCCATCAGATGGTCGTTGGCCGGAAACGACGTCGACTGGATGATGAAGGCATCCGAGCCGCGCACGTTCTCCAAGACTTCGACGAAAATCTCGTTGTCGGCGAAGCGGCGCACGCTGGCCTTGGTCAGCGGCAAATGCAGCCAGTCGGCGATTTCCCGGGCCAGTGTAGGATTGGAATTGCCGGCAACGAGCTTGATGGAGCCGTTCTTGGCCGACATCGATGCTTCTCCCCGCGCCTTGCTGGATACGACGTTCAACATCAGGCAATACCCATGGAACCGGCACGTTTCGACGTGCGAGGTGATATCAAGGAGGGGGCTTGGCTGGCAACCCACCGGCTATGGTTTTCCTGCGTAAAATCGGCCGGGGAAGGGGATTTAGCCGGGCAATTGCGGGTGCGGTTAGCGGCCGGTGTAGCTCAGCGCGCTGACGTGGTAGGCGCCGGGAGCGGGCGGCGTCTCGTCCGCGCTGGCGACCGCCGGGCCGCGCAAGCCGGGTACCGGGGCTGCGGGCGGCGCATCGGCCGGCGCGGTGCCGTTGATCATGGCGGAAAGTCCGCTGAATCCGGCCTGGGCGATCCGCCGCAGCACCAGATCGTCGGCCGCGGCCCAGGCGTCGCGTCCGGCCTTGCCGGCGGGTTCCTCGCCGCTCAGCCGCAGCGCGCGCTGCTGGTTGCGATCATAGACGTCCCAGACCCAGGCGATGGTGGCGCGGCCATGGTTGACCTCGGCGGCGAGATAGCTGCGCACCCGGTAGGAGGCCTGCCCCTCGCGGGAGACGATGGAGAGGCTGCGCAGCTTGGATTCGCTGTCGAGCACGCCGACCATGCGGTCGAACACCTGCGGCGGCGGTCCGTCGATCGATTCGAAAGCGACGGTCGAGCCACTGCCGCTCGGGCCGGTGGCCATCGCATAGGAGTTGTTCGCTGCGCCGCCGGCGCAGCCGCCAAGTCCGCAGGCGACCGCCAGCAGCGTCGCGGCAATCGCCGCGCGGCCCGCACCGGTACAACAGTGATGACGCTTCCCTCATTGCCCCATGCGATATCGTTAAAATGCATTAACGTCTAGGGCAGGAGAACAAATCGGGGGTTTGTTGCCGCTACTCGCGCTCAAGCACGATGGCGTGAACATGGCGGCCGTAGTCCGGCTCCTTGCGATGCACCGAGCGGCGGTAGCTGAAGAAGCGCTCGTCCGCATAGGTGTCGACGCCGATGTCGTCGATCATCAAGCACGCCCGGCGTCTTCGAGCCGGCGCCCGGATGTAGCCGGCGAGGTCGAACATGGCATGGCCGTCGCGCGTCGACGGCAAGAACAACAGCGCGTTCTCGGCGTCGGCCTCGATGAAACGCTCGACGAATTCGCCGCCGACCTCATAGCTGTGCTGGCGGATCAGGGGACCGATCGCGGCGACGATGCCGGCCGCGTTCGGCGCCGAGTTTTTCCATCGCCGCGATGGTGGATTCCAGGATGCCGGTCAGCGCGCCCTTCCAGCCGGCATGCGCCGCGCCGATCACGCGCGCGCTGGCGGATCGACCAGCAGGATCGGGCCGCAATCGGCCGCGGTGGCGCCGATCGCGAGGCCCTCGGTGCGGGTGACGATGGCGTCGGCGCGGGGCCGCGCTCCGCTTTGCCAACCGTCCTGCGATGGCGCGGTGGCGACAACGACATCGGGCGAATGGGTCTGATGCACGGTGAGGAAATGCTGCGGCACGACGCCGATCTGCTCGGCCATGCGGCGGCGGTTTTCCGCGACCGAGCCGGATCGTCCTTGGAGCCGATGCCGCCATTGAGGCTGGCGTAGATGCCGCCGGAGACGCCGCCCTCGCGGGTAAAGAAAGCGTGGCGCAGGCCCGGGAATGGCGGACAGCAGCGGCGATGCCAGCATCATGGTTGCGCGGCCTTCTCGGTGGGCTCTTCCTGGTCGCTGAAGCCGGCCAGCATGGTGAGGTGCGGTTCGGAGATCGCCAGCACCTTGAACATCGAGCCCATGCCGCCGCGGCCGCCGCCGATCAGCCGCTTCAGCGCGCCGGAGATGTCCTCCGAGACCTCATGGCTGGCTTTTGCCATCAGCGTGATCGCGCGGGTTTCGATGCCGAGCCGCTTGAGGAAATCGCCCTGCGGCACCGGGCCGTGGGTCAGCGCGCCCAGATCCTCCGCGGCGCGCGCCAGCGCCTGGAAATCGACATGCGCGGTGACGTCGGCCTCGCCGGGGTTTTTCAGCGGATCGGTGAAGCTGTGACGCGCGATGGCCTGGAAAGTATCGCCGGCGTCGCTGCGCAGATGGCCGTAATCGATGATCAGCGCGGCGCCGTCCTGGTCGCGCACCCGGCTGGCGATCTTCATGATCTCGGTATCGGGCCGCCACTCGAACACCGCGCCGATCGGCGCCGCGCGCACCAGAGGCGGCAGCAGCACCTCGAAGCGCGGGGTCGGCTCGGCGGCGGCGCCGAACACAAGCTTGCCGTTGCCGTCGAGTTCGACGGTGCGCTCGTGCCAGCCGGTCTCCCGCCGCACCATCTGGTGGATCGGCAGCACGTCGAAATATTCGTTGGCGAGGATCACCGCCGGCCCGTCGGGCACGTCGTCGATGCCGTCGTGCCAGGCGATGTTGCGCACGCCCGACAGCGCCGCTTTCTGCTTTTCGCGCAGCAGCGGATTGATTTCGACCAGATGAATGCTCAGCGCCTGATAGAGCGGCGGCAATACCCGCAGCGCCCGCAACGCGTCCGCCATCATGGTGCCGCGGCCGGGGCCGAGTTCGATCAGCCGCAGGATCGGCGGCGAGCCGATCGCCTTCCACACCGAGGCCGCCCACAATCCGAGCAGTTCGCCGAACATCTGGCTGACTTCGGGCGCGGTGGTGAAATCGCCCTCGCGCCCCAGCGGATCGCGCGAGACGTAATAACCGTATTTGGGATGCGTCAGGCACATCTCCATGTATCGCCACACCGGCATCGGGCCGGACGATTGGATCAGCCTCTTCAGTTCGGACTGCAGCGGTGAAGTTTCGGTCACGTCGTGCCCTAATCGGAGCTGGCGATTTTAGAATCTTTTTGCGGCGTTCCCGCCTTGCGGCGCCACGCCGTAACAATAATGATTGCGCCCGCGAAAATCATCGGCACCGACAACAGCATGCCCATGGTCAGTCCGCCCCACAAAAATCCGAGCTGCGGGTCGGGCTCGCGGAACTGCTCGCCGATAATACGCGTAAACGCGTAGAATGTAATAAAGCTGCCGAGGATCAGGCCCGGCCGCTTCAAGGCACCCATCCGGATCATCACGGCGAGCAGCGTAAACAGCAGGATGCCCTCCATGCCGGCCTCGTAGAGCTGGCTCGGATGGCGCGGCAACGGGCCGCCATTGGGAAATATCATGGCCCAGGGCAGGCTGGGATCGGCCGGCCGGCCCCACAATTCGCTGTTGATGAAATTGGCGATCCGCCCGAGAAAAAGCCCGATCGGGCCGACCGCGGTGGTGATGTCGCCGAGCGACAGGATCGACAGGTTGTTCTTGCGGCAAAACAAGATCACCGCGGCGACGCAGCCGAGGAAGCCGCCATGGAACGACATGCCCCCCTTCCACAATTCGAAAATCTCGCCGGGATGACTGAGGAAGAACGGCAGATTGTAGAACAGCACATAGCCGGTGCGGCCGCCGAGGATGATGCCCACGGTGACCCAGAGAATAAAATCGTCGAGCTGCAACAGCGTGATCGGCGCCGGGCCGCCCCACAGCCGCTCGTTCTTGATCAGCGCGCGGGCATAGATCCAGCCCAGCACGATGCCGCCGATATAGGCCAGCGCATACCAGCGAATCGCGATCGGGCCGATCGAGATCGCGATGGGATCGAAGACCGGGAAGGCAATGGTCAGAACGGGCATCAGGTCCTTGATCAGGGTAGCGATCAGATTTTCGGGTCAGGCCGAGAGGTTGCGGCGATACAGCGCCAGCAGCCGCTCCCAGTGCCGCTCCGCCGCGTCGCGGTTATAAACCGGCCGCTTCGGAAAGGCGAAGCCGTGATGGGTACCCGGATAAATCTCGACCTCGGCGTTGGCGCCCTTCATGGCCTGCTTGACCTTCTCGATGATCTCGGCGGGCGCATAGATGTCTTCCTCGGCGCAGCCGAAATACAGTTCCGCCTTGGTCTTTGCGGCCGCGAGATGCGGACTGTCGGGGTTGTCGGTGGCGAGCCGCGTGCCGTAGATCGAAGCCGCGGCCTTGACCGCCGGAAAATGCGTCGCCGCGTTGACGGCATATTGTCCGCTCATGCAATAGCCGACGGCGCCGATCAGGTCCTTGCGCGCGGCGGCCTGGCCGTCGGCGTAGGCGAGCAGCGCCTTGGTGTCTTCCATCACCAGGGGGATGGTGAGCGAGTTCATCAGCGCGAACATCTTTTTGCGTTCGGGCGATTCCGGATCGGGATTGATCGGGCCGAGTTCCATCACGCCGGCGCGGTAGTACATGTTCGGCAGCATCACGTAATAGCCGGAGGTCGCGAGCCGCGTTGCCATGTCGCGCAGTTCCTGGCGGATCGCCGGCGCGTCCATGTAGAACAGGATGATGGGAAACGGGCCGCCGCGCTCGGGATGGCTGATGAAGGTGGTGGTGTTGCCGTCCTTGGTGGGAATCTCGATCTGCTGGTCGATCATGGGCGTTTTCTCGCTCGTTTTGTGATTCTTGAGGTGCGTGCGGATGGGCGTCCGATACGATTGCAAGGAAACCGCGGTGTGACAAGACGATCAGGGTTTTACCATCGGGGCTTTGCCGGGCGCTATCGGCCTTGAACCGCGGCGCCGGGATCGCCATTGTCAGGGTTGGCGATCCACAGCAAGGCGGAGCATCCCAAATGACCCAGACCAGCAATCGGTTCTTTGACGAGATCGGCCGGCTGATGAACGATGCCGCCGGCGCCGCGCAAGGGGTCAAGCGCGAGGTCGACACCGTGGTGCGCAACCAGGCCGAAAAGATCTTGCGCGATCTCGATATCGTCAAACGCGAGGAGTTCGAGGCGGTCAAGGACATGGCGCGGCTGGCGCGCGAGGAAAACGAGGCGCTGAAGGCGCGGATCGCGGTCCTGGAGGCCAAGCTCGGCACGTCGACCTGAGAGGTCGAAAACGGAGGATCACCCGCTGGATTTGACAAAAATCCCTTCATTTCCTTGTCATTTCCGGACTTTGGGGCTAGAACGCCGCCACGTCCGCAGCCCCCGCACCCCTGGAGGCTTGCTGCGGCGGGAAACGGGCCGCGCTGCGGCCTTTAACTTTTTGAAAACAAGGACTTAAGACAATGGCGACGACCGTCAAGGAATTGAAGGCGACCGCACGTCCGTCAGGCGGCAAGGGGGCCGCACGGGCAGAGCGTCGCGCCGGGCGAGTGCCCGGAGTGATCTATGGCAACAACCAGCCCCCCGTAACCATCTCGGTCGACGATGCCGATTTGCGCCAGCGTATCCTGGCCGGCCGGTTCCTCACCACGATTTACGACATTGATCTCGAGGGCAAGAAGCACCGCGTGATTCCGCGCGACTTCCATCTCGATCCGGTGCGTGATTTTCCGCTCCATGTCGACTTCATGCGGCTTGGCGAAGGCGCCACCATCCGCGTCAGCGTGCCGCTGCACATCCGGAACGCGGAAGCCGCCCCCGGCGTCAAGCGCGGCGGCACCGTCAACATCGTCACCCACACCATCGACCTGGAATGCTCGGTCGACAACATTCCGCAATATGTCGAGGCCGACGTCAGCGGGCTGGAAATCAGCTACTCGCTGCATCTGTCCGACATCAAGCTGCCCGCCGGCGTGAAGTCGCTGTCGCGTGAAGACGTGACCATCGTGACCATCGTGCCGCCGTCCGGCTACGCGGAAGAACTCAAGGCGGCTGCGGCTGCCGCCGCGGCCGGTCCGGCTGCAACGGCGGCTCCCGGCGCTGCTCCGGCGGCTGGCGCGGCCGCGCCCGCGGCTGGTGCGGCTGCTCCCGCAGCGGGCGCCAAGGCGCCTGCGGCCGGCGCCAAGGCGCCCGCCGGCGGTGGCGACAAGAAGAAGTAACGCGCATGATCCGCCAAAGTGTGAGCGGTTTGGCGAAAGATCATGCGCTAATTTCAAAGTTGGCGCGCGATCGGACGCAAAACCGGTATCCACTTTTGCTGATCGCGCGCTAACGCGGGATGCCGCGTCATGCGTCTGTTTGTTGGTCTCGGCAATCCCGGCGCGAAGTACAGCGCATAACCGGCACAATATCGGCTTCATGGCCGTTGAAGAAATCGCGCGGCGTCATGGTTTTGCACCATGGCGCCGTCGTTTTCAGGGCGAGACCTCCGAGGGCACGCTCGATGGCGAACGGGTCGTGCTGCTTCGCCCGGCAACGTTCATGAACGAGTTGGGACGCGCGGTGCAGGAAGCCGCCAGTTTCTTCAAGCTCGGTGTCGACGAGATCGTCGTATTCCAGGACGAACTCGAACTGCCGCCCGGCAAGGTACGCGTCAAAATCGGCGGCGGCATCGCGGGCCATAACGGCCTGCGTTCGATCTCGGCGCATATCGGCAATGAATATCGCCGGGTACGGCTCGGGATCGGTCATCCCGGCGTCAAGGAACTGGTACACGGCCACGTGCTGTCGGACTTCGCCAAGAGCGATCGCCCCTGGGTCGAGACGCTCTGCGAAGCGGTCGCCGACAGCGCCGGCCTGTTGGTGACCGGGCGCGACTCGACGTTCCAGAACAAGGTGCATCTGGCGATGCAGGCCAAGGGATTTTTCGACAAGGATGATGCCGGCGACAAGGACTGACTTCTCGGTCGGCGAAAGAGGACGCGATGGGATTCAAATGCGGTATCGTCGGATTGCCCAATGTCGGCAAGTCGACGCTGTTCAATGCGCTGACCGAGACGGCGGCGGCGCAGGCGGCGAACTATCCGTTCTGCACCATCGAGCCGAATGTCGGCGAGGTCGCGGTGCCGGATCCCCGCCTCGACAAGCTGTCGGCGATCGCGAAATCGGCGCAGATCATTCCGACCCGGTTGACCTTTGTCGACATCGCGGGCCTGGTGCGCGGCGCCTCGAAGGGCGAGGGGCTCGGCAATCAGTTTCTCGCCACCATCCGCGAGGTCGACGCGGTCGCGCATGTGGTGCGCTGCTTTGAGGATTCCGACATCACCCATGTCGAAGGCAAGATCGCGCCCTTGGCCGACATCGAGACCATCGAGACCGAACTGATGCTCGCCGATCTCGACAGCCTGGAAAAGCGCGTCGACAATCTGGCCAAGAAGGCCAAAGGCAACGACAAGGACGCCAAGGAGCAGCTCGACCTCGTCAATCGCGCGCTGGTGCTGCTGCGCGAGGGCAAGCCGGCGCGGTTTCTCGCGCGTAAGCCGGAGGAGGAGCGCGCCTTCGCCATGCTCGGCCTGCTGACGTCCAAGCCCGTGCTTTATGTCTGCAATGTCGAGGAGGGCTCGGCCAAGGACGGCAACGGCTTTTCAAAGCAGGTGTTCGATCACGCCAAGAAGGAAGGCGCGGTCGCGGTGGTGATCTCGGCCAAGATCGAATCCGAGATCGCGACGCTGTCGCGCGAGGAGCGCACCGAGTTTCTCGATACGCTGGGTCTCGAGGAGGCCGGTCTCGACCGCCTGATCCGCGCCGGCTATCAGCTGCTCGATCTCATCACCTATTTCACCGTCGGCCCCAAGGAAGCCCGGGCCTGGACCATCAACCGCGGCACCAAGGCGCCGGCCGCCGCGGGCGTGATCCATACCGATTTCGAGAAGGGTTTTATTCGCGCCGAGACCATCGCTTATGCCGACTACGTCTCGCTCGGCGGCGAAGCCGGCGCCCGCGATGCCGGCAAGCTGCGGCTGGAAGGCAAGGAATACGTCGTCGCCGACGGCGACGTGATGCATTTCCGGTTCAATACGTAACGCCGGCTCAGTGCCCCTGGCCCTGATCGCGGATCGCGCCGAGATGTTCGTTGATGCGAAACACGATCAGGACGAATTCTGCGCCGATCCGCGAAAAGATCACGCCCACGATCACGCTGGCGATCGAGGAAAGCAGCATGATAAAGCCGCCGAACGGGCTCACTGCCATCATGGCGAGGCCGGAAAAGATGCCGGAGATGCCGAACAGCACGATCAGTGCGATCACCAGCCAATAGAAGGTCTTGATGATGGTCGGCGTGATAAAGCGGTCCCACTGAAACAGATCCTGAAAATCAAACATCGCTCGTTCTCCCGGCAAGTCGAATATGATTCGCGTCTAATCTGGCTCTCGATGGCAGGGCCTAGCTCCGAATATCGTCCTGGGCAAGCAGGTCCGGGCAAGCAGGCCGGACAAGCCGCTGGACAAGTCAGCGCACCGAACGGCGGCGTTTGCCGGCAGAAGCAAGCCATGCGGATGGGTGGCTTGAGATTGACGCAAATAACGGCCACAATCGGGCTCGCTTGCGGAAATCCTCAAATTCATGACGCTGACCTTCGAAGATTTTAAGCCCGGCCCATTCGGCTCGTTCGGTCCGCGCCACGTCACGCGCGAGGAGATCCTGGCATTCGCCGCCGAGTTCGATCCGCAGCCGATGCATCTCGACGAGGAGGCGGCGAAGCGATCGATGCTCGGCGGCCTGGCGGGCTCGGGGTGGCATCTTTGTTCGATCATGATGCGGATGATGTGCGACGGCTTTATCGGCCGCACCGCGTCGCTGGGATCGCCCGGGGTCAGTGAATTGCGCTGGCTCGCGCCGCTGCGCCCGGGAGACGATCTGATGCTCGATGTCGAGATCGTGGAAGCGCGCGTCTCGCGCAGCCGGCCCGGCACCGGGATCGTGACCGTCCGGAACACGTCCCGCAACGCAAAGGGGCAGGCGCTGTGCGAGATGGTCTCGCCGCTGATGGTGGCGCGGCGCGCCGGCGCCGTGGCGGAGCAGGGCGGCTGATGCATTTCTTCGAAGATCTTGTGGTCGGTCAACGGCGCGAAGTCGGATCGTTCACCTTCACCGCCGAGGACATCAAGCGATTTGCCACGCAGTTCGACCCGCAGCGCTTTCATCTCGACGAGGAAGCGGGCCGCAACTCGTTGTTCGGAGGCCTTGCCGCCTCGGGCTGGCACGTCGGCTCGGTCTGCATGAAGCTTTTGGTCGCCGACGGCCAGCGCCAGGCGAAAGAGGCCGCCGCGCGTGGCGAGACGGTCGCGGTGTGGGGACCGTCGCCGGGTTTTCGCGAGTTGCGCTGGATCAAGCCGGTGCTGGCGGGCGACACCATCGCTTTCGCCAGCGAGATCGAATCGTTGCGCACCTCGGAGAAGCGGCCGGAATGGGGCATCCTGCAGGCCCGCAACACCGGCACCAACCAGCGCGGCGAACTGGTGTTCTCGCTGCTGGCGACCGCCTTCGTGCCGCGACGGAACCCGGGCTGACGGTCCGGCAAAATCCGCGGCCGCGTTGTCGCGAAAAATGCGCTGTCCGGAACCAACTTGCTGATAACGCATTTTGAACCTTGTCCGCGTCATAGTGAAACGACGGGGACAGGACAGGGGATGACGATGGCTGACCGCAGCGGGTTGAAATTTGTCGGTTTTATCTTTGCAACCGTGACGCTGGCGGTGATGCTGGCCACCGGGATGGTGGTGAAGGGCTATGCCGACGGCGCCTACACGCTGGAAGCCGGCTCGCTCGGGTCTCACAAAGTTACCGACCGCTAACCATACGCCGACATTAGCGGCTCCAGGCCAGCGCCAGGACCACGACGGCCACGACCAGCAATCCGACAAACCGGATCATGATGGTGCCCATCCGGGGCGGTGAATTCCGCAGCGGAATGGGGTCGGTGTTGTCTGGTCTGATGGTCTGCATCAAAATGGATCCCCGAACGCGTCAGGCGCTGTGATGGTGCGCCTTGCCTTGGTCGCGGCCAGGGCCTTGTAAGTTCAAGGGATCACGCGCCAAAATGAAGCCGCCGCGCTCCGGTCAGGGAAGGCGGCGGCGATCGGACGTGGGGCGTCCGGTCAGCTGTTGCGCAGGCCTTCGGCCGAGCGCTTCCACTGCGTGACGTTGTCGGCGATCATGCGGGTGGATTTCATCGCGGCCTGGCTGAGCTGGGCATAGCCGGAAATCTCGCGCTGGACGCGCTGGCCCTCGGCATGCAGCAGGTCGCGCAGCGCCTCGAGTTCGGCGATCAGGTTTTCGATTTCGGCGAGCGAGGTCCCGGCCACGCGCTGGATCAGCGAATTGACGCTGTTGACGGTCGCCTCCTGCGTGGGCTCGAGCTTGGCTTCGAGCTTGATTTCGGTCTTCGGTTCAAGCGGCGCATCGCCGGAGCCCTGGATGCCCGGCGCGGGCCGGCGCAGATAGGCGATGTCGTTGCGGACGAAATCGCGGATGCCGGCCTCGACCTCCGTGACCGCCGCAAGGTTGCTATCCACTTCGGTTGATTCAATTTTGTCAGAACGAATGGTGGCATTCATCGGCCGTTCCCCTGTTTCGCGTTTGAGCGAGCGCGGATGTCCCCCGCACGACGAAAGTTGACCTTGCCATCTGGGCTGTCGATTTTGACCGGATCGGGGCCAATATGCGGCAATGCTGGTTCTTTCCCCGGAGGCGGCCCCAAAGGACCCCAAGGCCCCGCAGCTACCAGCTCTGCTTGAATCCGGCGCTCAGGCTCTTGTTGGTGGTGCCGAGCGGGGTTTCGCCGATCGAGCCCGAAATGCTGACGCCGCCGAACAATTTCTGCTCGGCGCCGATTTTACGAAGCCATTTGTCGTCGGTGGAGGACAGCGTCTGGCCGGCCGTGAAACTGGTGCCGGTATCGGTGATGCTCAGTTTTGCCGACTGGTCGGTTTCGTAATTGCGCGCCGGGCGGCTGACGATGCCCGGCACCGGGACGATGCCTTGCTCGACCAAATTGTAGCCGTTCTGCAGCGAGAGCGAATATTGCTCGTTGAGCGGCAGCGATTTGCTCAAGGAGGTGCCGAGCTTGCTCTGCTCCTGCGACGGATCGAGCCGCGCTTCGACCGCCGTCTTGTCCCAGATCGAGCCAACGCCGGGCGCGGTGATCGCGGCCCACGCGGTGCCGGAGGATTGCGGCAGGCTGCCGCCATTGGCGAGCAACTGGGATTCCGTCAACGTCTGCGGCGGCCGGGTCACGGTCATGTCGGCGCCGACCCTTGTGTCGAGGAAGTTCGACACCGGCTGTTTTACGGTTACCGCGGAGGAACCATTGGCCTTGTCATTCGCCGACCACGACATCTCGGTGCTGAAGGCCGACTGAGGCGCCACCCGGGCCTTCGACGCTGGACTTGCCTTCAATGTCGATGCGTCGACATTGAGCTGGCTCCAGTCCAGCTCGAGGCCCTTGATCGCGGCGTCCTTGGTTTTAGCGTCGGCGTCCTTGTCCGCCTCGGCCGCTTCGTCCTCATCCGCCTCGGGCGCGGCTTCCGGCGGCGGCGCGATCCCTTGCCACGGCGAATAGGCTGGCGGAGGCGGGGGCGGCGTCTGCGCGACCGCCGGCAGCACCGGCGCCAAGGCCAAACCGGTCATGCAAAGACCGGCCGCCAAAATCAGCGGCGCACCCTGCCTCAATGTCGCTCCGAAAATCATAACCCAGCCCGCATGCCTCGCCCCGACATGCGTCCCAACCCGCGCAAAATTGTGGCGGGCCGGGCAATGCCGATCGCGTCGCAGCGATCCTTAACAGAGCAACCGTTAAGACGCGATCTCTTAGGAAGCGATCTCTTAGGAAGCGATTTTCGGCAAATGGATATGACGCCCGAGCGCCTGCTCGACCAGATCAAACGTGTCGACCAGGATGCGAATGCTCGACAGCCGTCCGGCCTTGAACTTGGCAAAGTGCGCCAGCCGCAGGCTGATCGGCTTGTTGGCGTCGAGCGCGGTCAGCGAATAGCGCATCATCGACGCCGCCGAATCCTCGCCCAGCATCACCGACTCGCGGTCGAAGCGATGCACCCGGACGTTCTCGGCGATCTGCTTGATCACCTGCAGCACGGCGTTCCTGCCGCGCCTTGCCCCGAAAAACGGAAACATGTCGATCGGTCCGAAAATCGCCCAATCGACGTCCTCGTCGATCAGGCTTTCAATATCCGCGTACTGGCGTTCATTGATCGCGCGATGCAACGCGCGTGAAAAACGCCAGAGGCTGTGCTCTGTCATTTGCTTCAAATCCCGAATCTGATTTTAAAAAAGCAAACGGGCACCTGGGCGTCATTGGCGACGCCGTGCCCGCATGCTGAACTTCGTTGTTGAAGCTTCAACTAGTATGGAATGCCAGGAATGCAATCAGCATTTTTGCATTGCACAAATGCGGCCGCCGCTTCGGCCTCTATTGGCTGTCAGTTGTCATCTGTCAGCTGTCGCGCCGGCGGGCCGGCTCGCGCTCGATCGCGATCTCGGTATCGCGATAGGCCATCACGCCGAACAGCAGCGCGCCGCCCAATCCGCCGATCGCGGCGCCGAGCGGCATGCAGGTAAAGAACACCAGCATGCCGCTATAGCCTTCAAAACTTGAGGTTTTAAAGATCTCGGTCCACGCCAGCCCGGCGCCGATGCCGAGGGCGGCCCCGCCCAACGCGCCCAGCACCAGACCCAGCAGCGCGAGCAACGCAATTTTCATGGCGGAATTTTCGTCGATCGATACAGCGAACCCGCGGTTTGGTCTCGGTGAGGCGCCAAAAGGTTCAAGGCCGCGACGAAAATAAAGCCGGGACAAATTCCGGCAAATTCCAAATTGCGTCCGGCGCCAGGCACCGGGATACCAAAGCGCGGGCCGGTTCAGCGCTTCATCGCCTGGCGCACGTCGGCGGCGAACGAATCGGTCAGGTCCTTGCCGAGCAATTGCTGGACGAAATCGAAGGAATCGAAGAACGAGCGGTGCACCAGGATGCGGCCGGCGCGCAGCGTGAAAAACTCCGCGGCCTCCAGATGCACCACGCGGTCGTCGTTGCGCTTGGTCAGGCTGAGAAACTGCATGGTCGCGACCTTGTCGCCGTCGACCGCCATCAGCTTGATCTCGTATTTGCGGCTCGAATAGCGCTTCTGCTGGGTCTTGATCGCCTGCGCGACCCACGCCCGGCCGTGCTTGTGGCCGAGATGCGGAAACAGCTCGATCGGCGCGTAGGTGATGCTGTCGAGCTCCTCGTCGCAGCACGCCGTCGCGGCCGCGGCGTCGCCGGAATAAAACGCGTCGAGGAAGTTCAGCACAAGCTGCTGATTGAGTTCGTTAGCCATGTTGTTCTCCGCCGGTGTTGTGCCCGACTCGAATGCCAGTTCATTGTGAGCCGAATCGATCCGGGATCAACCGGCCAAACGACTCAGGACCGCCACTATCAGACAGCAAAATCGACGCACAATCAGCGAGTGTATTTTTGCGTGGATGTGAACCCCGGGGCTTGACTTGATGCGGCGCCGGAATCGCGGACGCCACCCGCGATTCCGATGCGCCTGGGTACGGCCTCCGGGCAAAGGTTCGGTGGGCGGCGGCCTTGAACCATCGCGCGGCGTCACTACCTCACCTCGCGATGGAACCGGATCGGGCGCGCGCGGTTATTCCCTGTGATCGGCTTGTCGATCACATCGTGCGCGGCGTCGATTCTTGATCCGCGGAGGGACAACAGCCATGAAGACCATCGCCACCTTGCTCGCCGTTGCGGCCCTCTCGCTGGCCGCTAATTCCGCTGAGGCCAAAGGCTGCCTGAAGGGCGCCGCGGTCGGCGGCGTCGCCGGTCATTATGCCGGCCATCACGGCGTGCTCGGCGCCATCGCCGGCTGCGCCTATGGCCGCCATCGCGCCAACGAGCAGGCCCGCCAGCAGCAGGACCAGCCCAACGGCCACGCGCCGGTCGACCCGAACAACAAGCTGTAGGCGCTATTCCGTCATTGCGAGGAGCGAAGCGACGAAGCAATCCAGTCTCGCTTTGTAGCTCTGGATTGCTTCGCTTGCGCTCGCAATGACGAATGCATGCGCGTCCGCGCGCGCCGTCGCGATCGAATCTCCCGATTTACCTGTCAAACAGCCCGGCGCAACCGCCCGCGTTCTCGCGGCGCGGTTTCGCCCAGAGTCTTGCAAAGCATGTGTGCGCCTCGAAATCGAGGGCGCGCGCGACCCTCAATAGAGGGCGCGGGGAAGACCGGGTGCGCGCTGCACCCGCGGTCTCATGTGCAATTGATGCATCAAAAAAGTGCGCACATGAGCATACAGGTTCAGCGGAAACACTCCGGCCTTCCCTGCGCGATGGCTCTACGATCTATATCGCGCTCTCCCTGGTGAATCGGAGCCTCTTGCCACCATCGCCAGCGTGATGCGGAGCATCATCGCCAACTTGACGCCAGCATTCCGGGCGTCAGGACCACACGACTTAACCGTACGCATCGATGTCGCACGTCTCGCGACACAAACGCGTCCACCGCATCCCGCCCCGCGTTTCGTGACGTCGCGAGTCGCCCCTCTTGGTGGGACGGGATACCCGCCATAAGCCGGTGATTTGCGGTAGGGTGTCAAATTTATTTTCTGCAAATCAGAAAATTCTGCGGAATCAACAGGTTCGTCGTCCGCGCGAACGCGGGTGACCCATCACCCCTGGCGTTGGTTATAAGGGAAGGCGACTGCCACACTTCGTGTCCCGGACGCGATGCAGCGTGTAACGCTGCTTCGCAGAGCCGGGACCCACCCGCGCAGATGGACCCCGGATCAGCAGCGCACCACGCCGCAGCGCGACGTGCCATAGCGCGTCGAAGACGCGCCTGAACGCGCTTAAGGCATCCGGGGCACGATCGCGGCGAGCGTGACTCCCATCACGGCAAAACCCGCCCCGAGCGGCTAAGCCCGTGCGCAGCAATGTCGATCCTCACCACGAGCCCTGGCCATGAACGCCGCCACATCAGTCAAATCCGCCGCCGCGAACAAATGGGAAGGCATCATCCTGACCGCGCTGCAGGCCTTTCCTAATTTTGTCGGCTCGGCGCTGGTGCTGAAACTGTTCGATTGCCGGATCATCGGCGGGCCCGTGATCTTCGTGCTGTTCGCCAGCGCGCTGCTCGGCGTAATCACCGCCTGGCTCGGCCCGAAAAATCCGAACCTTTGCAGGAATTACGAACCGCTGTTCTTCGATCCGACGCTGTACCTCGAGCAAAAGATCCAGCGCTGGCTCGCCAAGCCCGGCACGGCGAAGCAGTTGCTGCAGATGCTGTTCATGGTGGCGCTGCTGGCGATCGCGGTGCTGACGGTGCGGTGAGTCAAAAAGCAGCTTTCGAGGAGCGCTAATTGAGATCGCAGAGCGGCAGATCTGTTGTCCGCGGGAAGATTCCAACGTAGGGGTCTTGCTTCTCGTTGCCCCTGAATAGAATGGGCACGTTATCTGGAGCATTTCGATAGAGTACGACCATAGCAGCGCTATCTAACCAACCAAGTCCCATATGCGGGTCGATTTCATTGCAAACCTCTATCAGGCGTTTTCTGCAGCTCGATGGTCAACGTGCCTGCCTCTTCCCCAGCTCCCTAATTTCACAGATCGCGAAACCTTGCAAGCAAGAGATGCGCTTCTAGCTTCGGCGAACTTTAGGGTTGTGGGCTGATTCCCGATCCAATGCGACTTTAGCATAGTGCCAATGTCTTAATGGCTCGATTGCGCAGTGACGCCGTGAGATTGGGTGGACGTGTGTGGATGGCGCATCGTCTACCGCTTCTTCCACCCACCCCGATGCCCCGGCGCGCCGCCGCTGGAGCGCGGGCTCGGCCCGAATTCCGGCCCTGACTGCCGCGAGTCGGTCGGCTGGATGATCCGGCTTTTGCCGCCGAAGGGTTTGGTCGGCAGGGCGCCGCCTTCGCGGTAGGGCAGGGATTCCGGGCCGTGCATTTCGTCGAGATGGGGTTTGTGGACTTTGGAGGTGCTGCGACTCGTGGACCCCCCACCCCGACCCTCCCCCGCAAGGGGGGAGGGAGCAGAGGGGCCCCGCGAGCCGCCGCGCTTCTTCATGGCGCTGGCGGGCAGATTGGCGGCGTCGCCGTATTTCTTGGTGCCGGCATAGGCGCCGGCCTTGTCCTGCACCGTGCGCTGCTTGGCGGTGGGGTCGTCGACCACGGCCAACTCGGTGGCGCGCAGGCGTTTGACTTCGTCGCGCAGGCGGGCGGCTTCCTCGAAATTGAGGTCGGCGGCGGCTTCGCGCATCCGGGTTTCGAGGTCGGCCAGCACGGTCTCGAAATTGTGGCCGATCGAGATGATGTCGTCGGCCATGTCGTGGCCGCCGATTTCCACCAGCACATGGTCGCGCTCGTAGACGCTGTTCATGATGTCGCCGATGGATTTCTTGATGCTCTCCGGCGTGATGCCGTGCGCGGTGTTGTATTCGACCTGCTTTTCGCGGCGGCGGTCGGTCTCGGCGATGGCGCGCTCCATCGAGCCCGTGATCTGGTCGGCATAGAGGATCACCTTGCCGTCGACATTGCGCGCGGCGCGGCCGATGGTCTGGATCAGCGAGGTTTCGCTGCGCAAAAATCCTTCCTTGTCGGCGTCGAGGATCGCGACCAGCGCGCATTCGGGAATGTCGAGGCCCTCGCGCAGCAGATTGATGCCGACCAGCGCGTCGAACGCGCCGAGCCGCAAGATCCCGGATGATCTCGATGCGCTCGATGGTGTCGATGTCCGAGTGCATGTACCTGACACGGATGCCCTGCTCATGCAGATATTCGGTGAGGTCTTCCGCCATGCGTTTGGTCAGCACGGTGACGAGGCTGCGATAGCCGGCCTGCGCGGTGGCGCGGATTTCGCCGACGAGGTCGTCGACCTGGGTGCGGGCCGGGCGGATGTTGACCGGCGGATCGATCAGCCCGGTCGGGCGGATGACCTGCTCGACGAACACGCCGCCGGATTCGTTCAGCTCCCACGCGCTCGGCGTCGCCGACACCGCGACCGATTGCGGGCGCATCATGTCCCATTCCTCGAACCGCAGCGGCCGGTTGTCCATGCAGGAGGGCAGCCGGAAACCGTATTCGGCCAGCGTCGCCTTGCGGCGGAAATCGCCTTTGAACATGCCGCCGATCTGCGGCACGGTGACGTGGCTTTCGTCGGCGAACACCAGCGCGTTGTCGGGGACATATTCGAACAAGGTCGGCGGCGGCTCGCCGGGCCGGCGGCCGGTGAGATAGCGCGAATAGTTCTCGATGCCGGCGCAGCTGCCGGTGGCTTCCATCATTTCGAGATCGAAGGTGGTGCGCTGCTCCAGCCGCTGCGCTTCCAGCAGGCGGCCCTGGTTGTTGCAGCTGGTCGAGCCGCAGCTTCAGTTCGCGACTTGATCGATTTGATCGCCTGCACCAGCGTCGGGCGCGGCGTCACATAATGCGAGTTGGCGTAGATCTTGATGAATTCGAGCTCGTCCTGCTTGTGGCCGGTGAGCGGATCGAACTCCTCGATATTTTCCACGGTGTCGCCGAACAGATTCACCCGCCAGGCGCGGTCTTCATAATGCGCCGGAAAGATGTCGATGACGTCGCCGCGGACGCGAAAAGTGCCGCGGGTAAAATCGGCCTGCGTCCGCTTGTATTGCAGCGCGACCAGGTCGGCGATCAGTTGCCGCTGGTCGATGCGCTCGCCCTTCTTCAGCGCGAACGTCATCGCGGTGTAGGTCTCGACCGAGCCGATACCGTAGATGCACGACACCGAGGCGACGATGATGACGTCGTCGCGCTCCAGCAGCGCCCGCGTCGCCGAATGGCGCATGCGGTCGATCTGCTCGTTGATCGAGGAGTCCTTCTCGATATAGGTGTCGGTCCGCGGCACATAGGCCTCGGGCTGGTAGTAGTCGTAATAGCTGACGAAATATTCGACGGCGTTGTCGGGGAAGAAGCTCTTGAACTCGCCATAGAGCTGCGCCGCCAGCGTCTTGTTCGGCGCCAGGATGATGGCCGGGCGCTGCGTCGCCTCGATCACCTTGGCCATGGTGTAGGTCTTGCCCGAGCCGGTGACGCCGAGCAGCACCTGGGTGCGGTCGTTGCGGCTGATGCCTTCGACCAGTTCCTTGATCGCGGTCGGCTGGTCGCCCTTCGGCTCGTATTCGGACTTGATGACGAAACGCTGGCCGCCTTCGGACTTTTCCGGGCGGGGCGGGCGATGCGGCGTCCAGATCTTGACCTGGCCGTCCTCGCCCTTGAATTCGGGGCGGCCGTCGCGGATCAGCGCGTCCAGCGCATCGGCGGTCGCGGCGACGCCGAGCGCCTCCATCTTGTTGCGCGGCGGCCGCGCCATCGCGGCGGCGTCTTCCTCCTCGGTGGTGAAGCCGAATTGCTTTGCCAGCTCCGGATCGAGCGTCGGAATCGTCGCCGCCGTGCCGTAATTGGCCGGCGCGAATTCGCGTTGCGGGGCTTCGCCGAGGCCGGGTGGATGCGTGGAAGACGCGCGCCGCTCTTCTCCCTCCCCCTGCGGGGGAGGGTCGGGGTGGGGGGTCCACGGGCACTGAGTGCTCGTGGCTCCCCCCACCCCCGACCCCTCCCCGCGAGGGGGAGGGGAGGAGTCACTGCGGCGGGAGGGAGATGAGCGCCCGCCCGCCGGCTGCGGATTTGGCCGCAGCGGAGTCGAGCGCGGTCCCGCATCGCTCACCGAAATCCTTCGGCGTCGATTCCCTCGCCCGATGCGCGGCGGCTTCGCCGCCGGCGCGGCGGTCCCAGGAATTATCCGGCGGCGGTTGCAGGCCGGTGCCCGAACCCATGCCGCTTTCGCCGCGATTGATCGCGGGATTGAGCAGTTCCGCCAGCGCCGGCCCGATCGGCTGCACGTCGGGACGGTGTGCTTTGGATTTCGGGGTTTTGGGCTTTTTCGGAGTGTCGGGAGTGTCTGGTTTCCTGGCCATATCGCGAATATGGGGCGAGTCCGCGCCGACATAAAAGGGCGAAGACGCTCAACCCGTCATGGCCGGGCAAAGCCGTCCGAAGGACGGCGTCGCTTCCGCTCGCCTACGTCCCGGCCATCCACGTCTTTCTTGGGGGGCGCAGAGTAAAGACGTGGATGCCCGGGACAAGCCCGGGCATGACGAACACGCGCGATGTCAGCTGCTGGCAGCATCTCCCGCTGGGGCCAGCGGGGCCTGTTCCTTCTTGCCCTTGACGATATCCAGATGAATGCCGCCGCATTCGGTGCAGCGCAGGGTCCAGTATTCGGCGCCGCCGCGGCCGGAGATGATGCGCAGGATGACGAGTTCGGCATCGCAATCCGGGCAGTTGGATCGCACGTCGGGGGACGGGGTTTTGGGGACGAGATGCAACATACTGGCTTCCAGCGCTGGAGGAGTTTTTTCGAGTGTTTTTGGTTAGCCTGTGGTGGCGTAGCTGCGGCCGAAGCGGTCGATATGGCTGACGGCGTGCGCGATCGCGCTATCCGGATCGGCGAAGGCGATCCCGAGTTCCAGCGTGGAAAACAACACGCCGTCGATCACGACCGGCGTCGAGTCGGCGCGCCGGATCCGGGCATGCCAGAGGTCGCGTCCCGCCTCAAAGGATTCGATGTCAAAACCGTCATGATGGCGTGCCATGGGAGCCTCCGCGCCTGATGAGGTCTCAAGTCGATCATGGCCGGCGAAAAGGCTGTGTGAACTGGTTCACACTTGCGCGGAATATTACCGCTGGGACACGACTTAAAGGCTGCGACCGGCGATATGGTCGGCCAGCACGGCGGCGTCGTCGCCGACGCCTGAGAGAAACGAGGAACTCATCTTCGACAGCCATTGCAGGCCGAGGAAATACAGCCCGGGAACCTGGCTGATGCCGTGACGGTGGATCGGCTCGCCCTGCGGATTCAGCACGGGAATGTCGATCCAGCCGAAATCGACGCCATAGCCGGTGGCCCAGATCACCGAATTGATGTGGTGAGCGCCGAGGTCGAGGCTGCGCAGCGGCTCGGTCAGGCAAGCGGGATCCGGCCGGACCGCGCGGGCCGCTTGGATCCTGCGGCATGTCCAGTTTCGCGGCCGCGACATGGGCATCGGCGCGGTCGAGGAAGCCGGCATAGGTGGCATCGCCATTGGCCAGGCTTTCGGCGAGATCGGGCGCGATTTCCAGCACGCCGTCGCGCGCGGCGGTGATGCGGCCGAGCAGGGTGATGCCTTGTTCGGCAAAGCGGCGGAAGTCGATGGTGTCGCCGCCATGGGCGCCGGAGATGACCGGCAATAGCCGCGACGGCCCGCGCATTTCCACCGGGGTTTGGTCGACGCCCATTTCGCGCAGCCACCAGATCAAATCGCGGCCGCGATAGCGCCGCGGCAGCCGCGTGTGGCGGCCGACCGAGAGATAGACGCGGCGGCCCGCGCGTAGCAACTCCTCCGCGATCTGCGCGCCCGACGCACCGGCGCCGACCACCAGCACCGCGCCATCAGGGAGTGTTTCCGGATTGGCATAGCGGCTGGCGTGGACCTGAAACAGTTTTAGGCGCTCGCGCAACGCCGGAATCACCGCGCGCTGATAGGGGCCGGTGGCGACCACGACATGGTCGGCTGCGATCGCGCCATCGGAAGTTTCCGCGATGAAGCCGGTGCTCATCGGCGCGCCGCAGGTTTGTCACCGCGACGCCGCAGCGGATCGGCGGCGCGACGAAGGCGGCATAGGCGGTGATGTAATCGAGGATGTCGTTTGATGCCGAAAAACCGTCGGGATCGTGGTGCGGAAAGGCAAAATCCGGCAGCCGCACCGACCAGTTGGGAAACTGGAAGCGCAGGCCGTCCCAGCGTTCGCTGCGCCAGCGTTCGGCGATCCGATGCCGCTCCAGCACCAGATGCGGCAGGCCCCGTTGCTTCAGGCGATGGCTCATGGCGAGGCCGGCCTGGCCGCCGCCGATGACGAGCGTCTGGATGCGCTCGGCCGCCATCAGCGCCGCGCCTTATCGTTTATCTGCGGTTAGCTGGTTTTTGTTTTGACGCTTTTCTTGCGCGACCCGAGCCACTTCGCTCAAAACGCTATGGCCTGTTGCGGCGCCGATGATCCAGCGCCGGAACGCAGCAAAGTCGCGCTGGCCGGTCCTGAAACTGCGATAGACCAGATACCAGCGCATGCCCTTGGGCACCGAATGATCGAACGGCGCCACCAGCCGCCCGGCGGCGAGGTCGTCGTCGATATAGGGCCGGATCCCCATCGCGACGCCCAAGCCGTCGGCGGCGGCCTGCAGCGCCTGGCCGTAATATTGCAATTCCGGCCCGCGCGCGGTGACGCGGGTAACGCCGGCGCTTTTCAGCCAAAGCGGCCAGTCATCCGGCGAATGCGCGACGCGGAGCAGGCCGGGGCCTTTCAGATCGGCCGGGCGTTTAAGCTGCGCGGCCAGCCTCGGCGCGCACACCGGCAGCAAATCGGCGGCGAACAGCGGCTCCGCCACCAGGTCCGGCCATTCGCCGTCGCCGAGCGCGACGCCACAGCTCCAGTCGTCGGCGAAGGGTGCGGCCATGCCGCCGGTGGTGATGCGCACCTCGATGTCGGGCTCCTGTTTGCGAAACTCCGCCAGCCGCGGGATCAGCCAGCGCATCGCAAAGGTCGGCCCGACCCCGATGGTCAGCACCCGGGTGCTGGAAGTGGCGGTGACCTGCGCGGTCAGGCTCGCCAGCGCATCGAAGATCGGCGTCAGCCCGTTCTGGTAGGCGCGGCCGGCGACGGTCGTCACCAGCTTGTTGGCCTTGCGCTCGAACAAAGCGACGCCAAGCCGCTGCTCCAGCAGATGCACCATCCGGGAGATCGCGGCCGCCGACACGTTGAGCTCGAGGCCGGCGCCGGCAAAACTGCCGCTGCGCGCCGCCGCCTCGAACGCCCTGATGCCGTTGAGAAACAGCAGCCGCCGCATCGTACCCTCAGGAAAACTGGTGCCAGGGCAAGATAACTCGGTTTGCGCGGCTGCGACAAGCGGGGCAGAAATGATGCTGGTGTACTTGCGTCAAGTATTGCGTGTCCCGGACGCGGTGCAGCACGCAAGTGCTGCTCCGCAGAGCCGGGACCCAGCAACGCAACGATGTGCCGGTGGACCCCGGATCAGCAGCGCACCACGCCGCCAGTGCGGCGCGTTGCGCTGCATCCGGGGCACGACGCATCGTTTGGAGGGAGAAGCCGATGACCGGTAACGCCGACCCGCTGGTGCTCGATTTCGTCGAATGGATCGCGCGCGAGCCGCGGTTTTATTCCGAGGTGGTCGCGGTATGGAAAACCTCCTGCCCGCGGCTGACGATCTGGGAGGATGCGGCGGATCAAGGCTATGTCGCACGCGAGACCATCGCGGGAACCGGGCTGGTCGTGGCGGTGACCGAAGACGGCAGGCAATTTTTGCGCGCGCATGGGCGCGCCGTCTGATCCTGGGCCGTTCGCAAGATTTCATTTGAACCTGCCGCCTCCGCCCCGCCACCAAAGGGCTGGAGGACGCGCATGACCAATTGGAAATCGACTTTCATCGGCCTGGCGCTGATCGGCGCGGCGGTGGCGTTGCGCGTGCTGCCGTCGTCGGCCGCCGACGCGGTGGAACGGCCGTACAACCCGGCGGTCGGCAGCCACTGGATCATCGACACCGAAACCTCGACCGACGACCAGCGGCCGGGCGGCCCGCGCACCTCCGACATCAAGACCCATGCCGAGATGACCGTCGACGAAAAGACCGCGGACGGCTTTCGCATTTCCTATGTCAGCCGCGGCGCCACTTTCGAGGGCAACGCGCCGATGCTGCCGATCATGCGCCAGTCGTTCAAGGCGCTGGAGAACGTGACGATCCACGCCACCACAGACCTTTCCGGCAAACCCGTTCGGGTCGACAATCTCGACGAGGCGAAGACGGCGATGCGCAACATGGTCGACGGCATGATGGCGCCGTTCCAGGACAAGCCGCAGGTCGCCGAAATGATGAAACAGATCATGAGCAAGATGATCGAGGTCGATGCGTCGGAGGCGGCGAGCCTTTATCTGGAGGAATTGCCGATGCTGGCGCGCGCGCAAGCCACCGGCATGAAGCCCGGCGAGGTCAGGCATTCGACCGACAGCGCGGCAAATCCGCTCGGCGGCGGCGTGCTGAAATCGAACTCGGCCTTCACGTTGACGCAAGCCGATGCGGCCAGCGGCAAGCGGGTGTATGAGCGCACCACCGGCTATGACGATGCCTCGCTGAAGGAGATGACGCAGGCCGTCAGCAAGAAACTGCTGGCGGCATCGGGCGATGCGACAAAGGCCGAGCAAATCGACAAACTGGTCAAGTCGATGGCGCTGTCGCTGGACGAGCGCACCATTTTCGAGGTCGAGGACGGCATGACGCGCAAGGTCAGCGAGCGCACCCTGACATCGGCGAGCGCGATGGGCCAAAAGCTGTCCAAGACCGAGACCAAGACCATCACGGTCGCGCCTGCGCCCTAAGCGCGCCGGCCTTAGATATTGGATCACTTCTTGGATCACTTCGGCGGGATGGGTTTGCCCGGCATTGACTCTCTGCGGAGGATGCGGTGAACTTCATGCAATCGCATCCAATTAGCGGCAGCAGAGGAAACCCCCATGATCGATCTGCATTACTGGAGCACGCCGAACGGCCACAAGATCACGATGTTCCTCGAGGAGACCGGGCTGAAGTACAAGATTTTTCCGGTCAACATCAGCAAGGGCGACCAGTTCAAGCCGGAGTTTCTGGCGATCGCGCCGAACAACCGGATTCCCGCGATGGTCGATCATGAGCCGAAAGGCGGCGGCAAGCCGATCTCGATCTTCGAGTCCGGCGCGATGCTGCTGTATCTCGCCGAGAAGACCGGAAAGTTTCTGCCCGCCGATCTCTACGGCCGCTATGACGTGATTCAGTGGACGTTCTGGCAGATGGGCGGGCTCGGGCCGATGGCCGGCCAGAACCACCACTTCCGCAATTACGCCGTGGAAAAAATCAAATACGCGATCGACCGCTATGTGAACGAGACCAACCGGCTCTATGGCGTGCTCAACAAGCGTCTCGCGGACCGCGAATTCATTGGCGGCGATTACTCGATCGCCGACATGGCGAGTTATCCCTGGGTCGCCGGCTGGAAGAACCAGGGCCAGAACATCGACGACTTCCCGCATCTGAAGCGCTGGTGGGAAACCATTAAGGCCCGTCCCGCGACCGAGCGCGCCTATGCGCTGGCCAAGGAAGTCAATCCGAATTTCGGCCAGCCGGTCAACCGCACCGAGGAAGAACGCAAGCTGCTGTTCGGCCAGACCGCGGCGGTGGTGAAATAATTCGTTGTTGTTAGCGGGCCGGCGGCGTAGTCCCACGTCATTGCGAGCACTTGCGAAGCAATCCAGTCTTCGTTTGTGACTCTGGATTGCTTCGTCGCTTACGCTCCTCGCAATGACGATGGTGACGTGCCGCTCGCCATCTTGCGCAAACACTGCTGGCACAGGCAGTCGCCGCCGGAGGCCGGCATCGGCAGTTTTGCATTCTCCTCCGTGCACCAGCAATTGCCGGAGAGATCGCACGAAAACACCGTTCCGCAGCCGGAACAGGCGAGGCGGCGTGGGGCGGGATTTTCTGACCGATTTGTCATGAATCTGAACGGATTATCCCTGCGATTTCATGTCGGGTTCATCGCGAACGGCGCTATGATCTGCGTCACAGATGAATCTCGATCGACGCCGAATATAGCCGCAGCGGCAGACAAAGGGAAATCCGATGGCCCGCGATTCGCAAGCCGCGTTGGTTGCGCTCAACCGGTTCGGGCTCGGCGCGCGCGGCGGCGCGTCCGGCGATTTGGTCAATGCCGCGTCCGATCCGCGCGGTTTTGTCAAAGCCGAACTCAACCGGCCCGACGGCGTGTTGCTGGAGGTGCCCGGGCTGTTGTCGACGCCGGCGCTGGGCCAGGCGGTGTTCGAATATCAATTCGAGATCAAGCAGGCGCGCGATGCCGTGAAGACAGGCGCGCCGATGCCCGACTCGGTGCCGCCGGATATTGCCGCAAAAGCGCAGCGGCGCAATCTGTCGCTCGACGGTCTCGCGATACAGATGGCGCCGAAAGAACCGGACAAGGACCCGGTCAGGGATTCCGCAAAGGATGCTCCGGCCAGCAACGCCAACGCGGCGATGAATCCGTCCGACGCAATGCAGCCGAACGGCGCAAAACCACCGCCGCAGCCGCTCAACATCATCCAGAAAACATTTCGCGCCGAGGCGCTGGCGCGGCTGCAACGCGGCGTCATGGCGGAGTGTGGATTCGCCGAGCGGCTGACCGTGTTCTGGTCCAATCATTTCTGCATCTCCGCCAGCAAGGGCGGGCTGGCGCGGATGTGGGCCGGCTCGTTCGAGCGCGAGGCGATTCGGCCGCATGTGTTCGGGCGCTTTGCCGACATGCTCAAGGCGGTGGAGCAGCATCCGGCGATGCTGTTCTTTCTCGACAACCAGCAATCGCTCGGCCCGGACTCGCGTGCGGGGCAAAATCGGCAGCGCGGCCTCAACGAAAACCTCGCGCGCGAAATCATGGAACTGCATACGCTCGGGGTCGGCGGCGGCTACAGCCAGGACGACGTCACCTCGCTGGCGCGCATCATCACCGGCTGGAGCTATGCGGGGCGGCAGGGAAAACTCGGCACGCCCGGCAGTTTTATCTTCAACGCCAATGCCCACCAGCCGGGGCCGCAACGGCTGCTCGGCAGGACTTACGAGGACAATGGCGTCGCGCAAGGCGAGGCCGCGCTCGCCGATATCGCCCGGCATCCATCGACGGCAAAGTTCATCGCCAGCAAATTCGCCCGCCATTTCGTCGCCGACGATCCATCACCCGCTTTGGTGGCGCGGCTGCAGGAAGTGTTCCGCAAAACCGACGGCGATCTCACGGCGCTGGCGACCGCATTGGTGGATTCCGACGAGGCCTGGCAGGCGCCGCTGACAAAACTGCGCAGCCCGTATGAATTCCTGCTGGCGAGCGGGCGGCTGTTGGCGCGGATCCCCGAGGATCCCGGTCCCTATCTCGGCAGCCTTAATCTGCTGGGCCAGCCGTTGTGGTCGCCCGCCGGGCCCAACGGATTTCCCGACACCAACGTGGCATGGGCCGCGCCCGAGGGCATGAAGCTGCGGCTCGACATCTCGGCGCGGCTGGCCTCAAAACTCGGCGACGGCATCGATCCCCGCGATCTGCTCGACCTCGCCGTGGCGGATGCGGCGTCCCAGGAGACGCGACGGACCATCGAGCGCGCGGAGTTCGCGGCAGCAGGCGCTGGCGCTGTTGTTGATGTCGCCGGAATTTCAACGGAGATGACCGCCATGATGAGCGCCTTGGACACATCAATGGATTGCGGTGAAGGCCTGATGTCACAGGCCACCTCGCGGCGCGCGTTGCTACTGGGCGGCGCGTCATTCGCGGCCTGGGCCTATTTGCCGAAATTTGCGCGCGCTGCCGATGGCCGCGATCCCCGGTTGGTCGTGATCATCCTTCGCGGCGCCTTGGATGGTCTCGCCACCGTCGCACCGGTCGGCGACCCTGACTATGCCGGCCTGCACGGTGCGATCGCGCTGACGGCGGACGGCCCGCACGCCGCGCCGATGCTGGATTCGTTTTTCGCGCTGCATCCGGCGATGCCGGAATTCGCGCGGATGTATCGCGACAAGCACGCGGCAATCATCCATGCGGTTGCAACGCCGTATCGCGACCGTTCGCATTTCGACGGCCAGGACGTGCTCGAAAGCGGCTTTGCCGGTCCGGGCCGGGTGCAGTCCGGCTGGCTCAACCGGGCGCTGGAAGCCTTGCCGAGGGGCGATCGGGTCACCAGCGCGCTCGCGGTCGGCCCGACCACGCCGTTGGTGTTGCGCGGTCCGGCGCCGACGGTCGGCTGGGCGCCGGCTTCGTTGCCGCAGGCCGCTGACGATACCGCGATGCGGCTGGTCGAACTCTACAGCCATCGCGATCCCGCGCTTGGACAGGCGCTGTCGCAGGGCTTGCAGCTGGAAAAATCCGCGCAGGGCGACGACATGAAGCCGAAGCCGGGTACCAACAATGGCGGTGCGATGCGGCTGGTGGCGCGCGGCGCTGCAAGACTGATGGCGGCGGATGAAGGCCCGCGGATCGCGGCCCTGGCGTTCGACGGCTGGGACACCCACGCCAATGAAGGCGGTCCGGTGGGACGGCTGGCGCAATTGCTCGGCGGGCTAGACGGCGCGCTGGCGGAATTCGAAAGCGGATTGGGCGAGCGCTGGCGCGATACCGTGATCGTGGTCGCGACCGAATTCGGCCGCACCGCGCGCATCAACGGCACCGAAGGCACCGATCACGGCACCGGCACGGTGGCGTTGCTCGCCGGCGGCGCCATCAAGGGCGGCCGGGTGATTTCCGACTGGCCCGGGTTGAAACCGGCCAACCTCTACCAGGCCCGCGACCTCGCACCGACGATGGATTTGCGCGCCGCGATCAAGGGCATCTTGCGCGACCACCTCGGCCTGTCCGATCGCGTGCTGGCGGAGAATGTGTTTCCGGATAGCGTAGCGGTGAAGGGCATGAAGGGGCTGGTGGCTTAAGCTTCTCCCCGCAAATCCATTTGTGTTTCGTCATGCCCGGCCTTGCGCCGGGCATCCACGTCTTGACGCCCCGATCAAGAAGAAAGACGGGGATGGCCGGGTCAAGCCCGGCCATGACGGCGATAAGAATCACAACGGGATTTGTCGAAGGTCAGTGATACGTCTGGCGCTTGGTGATCACGACGTCATTGTTGACAGCATAGAGGTAGCAAGGCCCGTCCGCCTTTTTTCTCCCCGATGCGAGATCGCATCTGGTCAGCGCGGCGTTGATCGTTTCCTTGTCGTTTGAAAAGCCCGACACTACGAACATCTGACCGGCCGGGTTTATCGCGATGGCTTTTGGTCGGGCCGCCGTCAGGTAATTCCTGACGTCCTCCCGCTTTCGTACATCGTCTTTGACGATGGGTAATTGATCGAGGTCGAAACCGCCCGAATATTTCAGGCGGGGCATTTCGGCCTGTGCTACCGGCCCGCTCTGAATCAGGTCGTCGTTCACGACCAGCAATTTGCAAGGCGATCCGAATCTCAGTTCGCAACCTTCGAGCGTGCGCTCGCCGGTGATGGCCTTGCTGTCTTGATCCGCCGTTTGCCAATATTCCGCGCTCTTGAGGTTGACCGCGAGCGCCTTGTTGACGGCTGCCTTCTCATAGGTCTCCACCATGATTTCCCGCGTACGAAAATACAGATCGGGCGTGGCCGCTGACATGATGAGGTTGAGAGCCTTCGACAGGTCCGACGCCTGATGTTCGGTCTCTGCGAGACCGGCATAGTGGTCGTACGCAAAAGCGTAGCGAGATAGCAATGCAATCGCCAGGACGGCGATCAGGCGTTTCATCGATGCCCCCTGACAAATTTGCTTACTTCGTGATCCCGTCGATCTCGGCGATCTCTTCCGCCGACAGCTTCCAGTCGATCGCCTTGACGTTCTGCTCGACCTGCTCGACGCGGGTGGCGCCGGCGATGACGCTTGAGACTTGCGGGCGGCCGGCGAGCCAGGAGAAGGCGAGTTCGAGTATGGTGTGGCCGCGCTTTTCGGCGAAGGCCTGCAGCTTCTCGACGATGTCTTCATTGCGCGGCGTGACGTAACGGTCGCGCAGCGCCGGCATCTTGCTGAAGCGGGTGTCGTCGGGGGCGGCGCTGCCGCGCTTGTATTTGCCGGTCAAGAGGCCGCTGGCGAGCGGAAAGAACGGCAGCAGGCCGAGTTTGTATTCCCTGGCCGCCGGCAGCAGATCCTTTTCGATCTCGCGCACCACGAGTGAGTATTCGTCCTGGCAGGAGACAAACCGGCTGACATTCATCGCGCGCGCCACGTGTTCGGCTTCGGCGATGCGCCAGGCGGGAAAATTGGAATTGCCGAGGTAGCGGACCTTGCCCTGGCGCACGAGGTCGTCGAGCGCGCGCAGCGTCTCCTCGATCGGCGTCAACGGATCGTAATCGTGCTGCTGGTAGAGATCGATATAGTCGGTCTTCAGCCGCTTCAGGCTGGCCTCGACCGCGGACATGATGTAGCGCCGCGAGGCGCCCTGCTTGGTGCCGTCGGTCGCCATCGGCTTGGAATATTTGGTCGCCAGCACGATGTCCTTGCGGCGGTCGCCGAGCACCTCGCCCAGCACGGTCTCGGAGCCGCCCATGCCGGCATAGATGTCGGCGGTATCGAACAGCGTGATGCCGAGATCGATCGCCTTGTGGATCACCTTGCGCGAGGCTTCGAGATCGATGCGCATGCCGAAATTGTTGCAGCCAAGGCCGACGGCGGAAACGCGCAGGCCGGAGCCGCCGAGATTGCGAATTTGCATGGAATATCCTGTGAGGCGGAATGGACGGGACCGTGTCACATTGTGACCCGCCGCCCCGGCAGCCGCAAGGCAGGCCGCAGCGCGCCGGCGCAACTCAGGCCAGCCAAATTTGCCTGATGATGTGCGCTGGAACGTAGCTCAAAAAGGTGCGGCCCCGGTCAGACGCGGCGACTGACGGGGACCGCTTTGGGGCGAGTGATCGTGACGGGGGGCCTGATCAGACGCGAGGCAAACCTAGCCCCGTCATGTTACGTAGAAGTGACAGTTGGACTTATCCACAGGCAGCTAGAACAGTTTGCGATAGACGATAAAGCCGGAATTCTCCGCCACCTTGTCGTAGAGCTGCCTGGCGGTGGCGTTGGTCTCGTGGGTCTGCCAGTAGACCCGCGGGGAGCCGGCGAGTTGGGCACGTTCGTAGACGCCGTTGATCAGCGCGCGGCCGACGCCCTTGCCGCGCGCCGCCTGGTTGGTGAACAGGTCCCGCAGATAGCAGTCCGGCGCGATCGCCGTGGTGCTGCGGTGAAACAGATAATGCGTTAGCCCAAGCAGCTTGCCATCCTGCTCGGCGACCAGCGCATGTACCGGTTCGTAGGCATCGAAGAAGCGCGCCCAGGTCATCGCGGTGATTTCGGGCGCCAGCGCGGTCGGGCCTGAGCGTTCGTAGAACGCGTTGTAGCCGTCCCACAGCGGCAGCCATTGCGCGTAATCGGTTCGCGCTGCGGGGCGGATGATCAGTTGGCTCGGCATCGGTGTGTTTCCGGATTGGCGACAGTTCACCAATACGGATACGAGGCAGGCGGATCAACCGCGATCTATTCAGCCGCGCGCAGCGGCGGGGTGTTGCCGCGAAGGCCGCCGCCGCGCAGCGACTTGTAGTAGTCGAGTTTCGCGGGATCGTCGGTATGACGCACCAGATCGGTCACCGGCGTATAGCTCAGCATTCGCCCGCCGTCGGGCAATACGGTGCAACTGAAACGCAGCACCTGTCCGTCCCGGAGCTTGATGTTGATCGGCGTCTCGTCGCCGGCCTGTATCATCCGGGTGCGTTGCGCGATGAAGTGACTGAGTTCGTCTTCCGGCATCTCGTAGGCGCCGGTGTCGCGGCCGTGGTACATCAGCGCGATGAATGGCGGCTTGCTGTCGGCCTTGTTATCAGGCAATGCGAAATAATCGCGGAACGCGCGGTTGATGAATTCGGCGCGGGTATCGGCGTCCAGCAGCACGATGCCGATGTCGACCTGATCGAGCGCCGCCGCCAGCCGCTCGGCGGTCGAATGGCTGGCGCGCTCCCAGGCAAATGCATCCATCAGTTTCTTGCGCAGCAGGCCGGTGATGATGGCGGTGCCGGCCGCCGTCAGCGTCAACAGCGACAGCCGCACCAGGTCGGAGGTGTCGTAGCCGGGCACCGCGCGATGGTGCAGGTAGAACAGCGCGGAGCCGGCCACCGCGAAGGCCGCGCTGACCAGGCCCGAGGTGAGGCCGCTGAGCGAGCCGGCAAACGCGACGATGCAAACGAACAGCGAAGCGGGATTGGGGATTGCCGCAAAGCGACGATCGAGCAGGATGGCGATCAACGCCGTCGCTGCCGTCAGTATCGGACCAGAGGTTGCGCGCCAGTCGAACCGCATGCTGTTCTCGCCGCCACGAGAGTTAGTGGCCGCAGTTTGACTGATCCTTGCAACAGTGGCGGAAATTCCCCGCGCGTGCTTAAGGCGCGATGCAACGTTTTGCTAAGCGTTGGCGATTGTTTGATTCAAATCGTTCGATTTCGCGGGCACGCTTGGCCCTCTCCCCGTTCTTACGCGGAGAGGGTTGTGTGAGGGGCGCTCCGACCCGCAAATGCCGAACTTGAAATCAGCACGGTGCCTCGCCCCTCACCCGGATTGCACCGGACGATGCTCCGCATCGCCGAGGCAATCCGACCTCTCCCCGCAAGAGCGGGGCGAGGTTAAGAAAGCTACCGCTCGCTCTGGGCTGGCCTTGGGAAAATGACTTTCGGCGTCGGCCAAGAGTTGGCTAAGAATTGTCAGGCCGGAAATCGGCATCGCCATGCTGACCTTGATCGAGAAAACGGTCAGCGTGACGATCAGGCAGAGCGACAGCGAACCGATCGCGAGCGCAGCCGCGACAGTGTCGATCAGTCGGGTCGAAGCGACGCGCGTGGCACGGCTGTCAAAGCCCGCGGCGCGGGGCGACCGGGTCATGGCCGGGTTCCTTTTAGGCGCGGCCGAATCAGCCGCAATGCCGGGCTGATTCGCAGGCGTGGCTGGCAATTTTGCGGCGGCCAGCGACTCGACCGTGGCAAAATCACGGCGAGGGGGGCCGTTATGCCCGCTATGGTTTTGGTTCTGATAAAACCAGAACCAAAGCTATAGATTCTTGTTTTGACGCGTTTTCTTCACGCGAACCGGTATCCACCCCCGAATCAAGTCCGAGGGCATGCTTGGCTCGAAAACGCGCTATTTCGGCAGATCAGGCGTCGGCGGCGATGCCGGGGCTGTCCTCAGTCTCGGTCTCCGGGCGCCATTCGATGTCGACAAAGCCCGGGGTCTGCTCGACCCGGCGCAGCCAGGCGCGGATCGCAGGGAACGCCGCGAGATCGTAATCGCAGCGGTCGGCGACATGGGTGTAGCCGTACAGCGCGATGTCGGCGACGGTGAGCTGACCGGCGGCAAAATACTCCGAGGTCTTGAGGTGGTTCTCCATCACCTGCAAGGCGGCATAGCCGCGCTCCATCCAGTCTTCCAGCGCATGGGTCTGCAAGGTGCGGCCGCCCTTGACCAGCGACAGCCAGAAATAGGCCGCGCCGATATTGGGCTCCAGCGCATGCTGTTCGAAGAACATCCATTGCAGCGCCTCGGCGCGTTCGATCCTTGTGTCCGGCGCCAGCGAGGTGCCACCGGCGACATACCAGAGAATGGCATTGGACTCCGCGAGGAAGCGTCCTTCCGCGACCTCCAGCAGCGGCACCTGGCCGCTCGGATTCTTGGCGAGGAAGTCCGGCGTGCGGCTCTCGCCGCGCAGGATGTCGATCTCGATGGCATGGTAGGGTGCATTGAGCAGCGCCAGCGCAAGGCGGACCTTGTAGCTGTTGCCGGAGCGTTGCATGGAATAGAGTTTGTACATAGCGCTGCTGGGGCTCTTTGATCGGAGGTCGCGTCTCAACTGAGAGATGCGCCGCGCACGCAAGGCAACGGAGCAAGTAGACCTTTCCTTGCCCGCCTTGTCACCCCGCAACGCGGCTAAACAATGATGCCGATGCGGATGCGTCGCAAGGCCCCACGAATGGAAAAAGTCGAAATTGTCTACCGCACTGCAATCGCAGGAAATGTTTTGCTGCGGTTCATTCCCGGCGCAAAGCTATGCGTCGGATCACGCTTGCGCGATTACGCTCGCAGGGTTCCCGGCGGCGGCGCGGTCGCGCATCGCATGCCGCATCGTCAGCGCATACAGCACCGCGATCGCGATCAGGCCGAGCGGGATGCCGGTCAGGCCCGCGACGCCGCGCGCCAATAGCGGCGTGATCCAGGCCGCCGCCAGCAGGCTGATGTCGAAATCGCGGAAACCGTTCGACCAGCTGGAGGCAACGAAGAATGCGATCGCCGGCCCCAGGATGGTCAGGTCGTAATCGAGCGCGTGCGGCGAGGCCAGCAGCGTTGCGATCATCAATAGCGCCGCCTTGAGGTCGCGGTCGGCGGAAGTGCGCCACAGCCATGCCACGCCGCCGATCGCCGCGACCGACGCCGCGCCCTGCGCCCAATAGGCCAGCGGGACGCCGCCGCCCCACATCCGGATCGCGGCGAATACGCTTTGCAGTTTCTCAAAACCGACGTCGCCCTGCTCGAGCAACACTTTGCGCGAGGTTTCGGTGGACGCGGCGAAGGCCCACCAGATCTCGGCGCCGAAGGCCAAGGTGACGACGGCCATCAGCGCCACAACGGTCAAGCCCGCCGCTATCGTCGCGCGCCATTGCCCTCCCGCCAGCAGCGCGATTGGGATCAAGAGGCCGAATTGCGGTTTGTAGGCGAGCAGGCCGAACAGGATGCCGGAAAGCAGCGGCCGCCGCGGCAATGACAGCAGCGCCGCACCGAGCAATCCCGCGGTGAGAAAACCGTTCTGGCCGTGGCCGAGATTGACGAAGATTGCGGGGAACGCGGCGCCGACCGGCAGCCAGAGCCGCGCGATCGCGCCGTCGTCGCGCCGCGGTTTTGCGAGGATCGCGGCGATCACCGCGAGATAAAGCGCAAGGCTCGCGCCCTGCCAGACGATCAGCGCCACGGCATAGGGCAGCAGCGCCAGGGGTACTGCGACCAACAAAAAGATCGGCGGGTACAGCCAGCCATAATAGGGCGTGGCGGCGCCGAAGATCTGCTGCTCGCGGGCGTAATGCGTGGCCATGTCGTAAATGCCAGCGGCATGGCCTTCGAGCGCCAGCGATCCGGCGGCATAAAAACTCGCAAAATCGGTGCCGATCGGCTTGCCGTTGCGGTCGATCAGGCCGTCCGACAGCGCGATCCAGCCGATCACGGCGATGGCATAAAAGGCCAGCAGGATCACGCTATAGCCGCGCGCCCGGTCCGCGGTCAGCCAGCGGCCGCTCCGCAGGGCTTGCCATGCGGAGGCGAGGGGGCTGGGCTCGAGGCTTGCTTGCCAGAAATGAGTCATTTCAGCGCTGAAATTTCCGAATGTTGCGTGACCCTAAGGCCGCGGTTTTAACGTTTCCTGAAGTTTTGGCGGTACCGGCGCAAGCTTCTTGCGATGCAGCGTGACGCGGCCTAGGGTGCCTCGATCCCACCCAAAAAGAGTCGTGAAAGCGCTGATTTCACGACGTTTGCCAAGGTACTATCGAGGAGTTCACGATGCCGTTTCTGTCCGCCGCGCTCGACCGTGTAAAACCGTCCGCCACCATCGCGGTCACGGATAAGGCACGGGCGCTGAAAGCGGCCGGCCGCAATGTCATCGGCCTCGGCGCCGGCGAGCCCGATTTCGACACCCCCGCCAACATCAAGCTGGCGGCGATCCACGCCATCGAGGCCGGCAAGACCAAATACACCGCGGTCGACGGCATCCCCGAGCTGAAGGACGCCGTGATCGCCAAGTTCAAGCGCGAGAACGGACTGACCTACCAGCCGAACCAGATCATCGTCGGCACCGGCGGCAAGCAGGTGCTCTACAACGCGCTGATGGCGACCATCAATCCCGGCGACGAGGTCATCATCCCGGCGCCCTATTGGGTGAGCTATCCGGAGATGGTGGCGCTGGCCGGCGGCGAACCGGTGCCGGTGGTGTGCACAGCGGCGCAGGGTTTTAAACTGCAGCCGGACGCGCTGGAAAAGGCGATCACGCCGCGGACAAAATGGATCATTCTTTATTCGCCGTCGAACCCGACCGGCGCCGCCTATACGCGCAGCGAGTTGAAGGCACTCACCGACGTGCTGCTGAAGCATCCGCATGTCTGGGTGATGACCGACGACATGTACGAGCATCTGGTCTATGACGACTTCGTGTTCACCACGCCGGCGCAGGTCGAGCCGAAACTTTACGAGCGCACGCTGACCGTGAACGGCGTCTCCAAAGCCTATTGCATGACCGGCTGGCGCATCGGCTATGCCGGCGGCCCGGCCGAACTGATCAAGGCGATGGCGAAGATCCAGTCGCAGTCGACCTCGAACCCGTCGTCGATCGCGCAATGGGCGGCGGTCGAGGCGCTGAACGGGCCGCAGGATTTCATTGCCGCGAACAACAAGGTGTTCAAGGAGCGGCGCGATCTCGTGGTGTCGATGCTCAACCAGGCCAGCGGCATCGAATGCCCGCGGCCGGAAGGCGCGTTCTACGTCTATCCGTCCTGCGCCGGCACCATCGGCAAGACCTCGCCGTCGGGCAAGAAGATCGACAACGACGAGGATTTCGTCACCGAGCTTCTGGAGACCGAAGGCGTCGCGGTGGTGCAGGGTTCCGCCTTCGGGCTCGGGCCGGCATTCCGGATTTCCTACGCCACCAAGACCTCCGATCTCGAAGATGCCTGCAAGCGCATCCAGCGCTTCTGCGGCAATTTGCGATAGGCGTTTTCGCCGGGACGACGGATTCGCTACACCATCAGCGTCATCCTGAGGTGCGCGCTCTTTCTTGCGCGCCTCGAAGGATGGGCCGCGCGCACCTGTGGCCATCCTTCGAGGCGCGCAAGAGCGCGCACCTCAGGATGACGTTTTCCGCACAGCAGTTGTTTTCGAGCGTGCGAAACACGTCGGAAAAAAGGCGTGTCAAATTACAACATCCGATAAACTTTTGATGTTTTGACGTCCGTATTGGGAAGCGCCTTGTTTTGGACACGGCGCTTCCTTCTTGTCCGCCGCACAAGTTCAACCTGTACGCGGAGATATGATCCCATGCGAATTTCGACACTTTCCATTGCCATTGTTGCGCTGCTGGCGCCGATCGCGAGCGCCAACGCCATGTCGCCGGTGCGTGCCGGCGTGCTGTCGTGCCATGGCGGTCAGAATGTCGGCTTCGTGGTCGGCTCGGTCACCAGCCTGCAATGCATCTTCGAAAGCGAAGGCCGGCGGCCGGAGCCTTATGTCGCGACCGTTCGCCGCGTCGGCCTCGATCTCGGCGTCACCGATCAGACCCAGTTCCAGTGGGCGGTGAATGCGCCGACCGACCGGCTCGGCCGCGGCGAACTCGCCGGCAGCTATGGCGGCGTCGGCGCCAACGCCTCGATCGGCGTCGGCGGCGGTGGCAATTTCCTGGTCGGCGGTCCGGCCAATTCCTACGCGCTGCAGCCGATCAGCCTGCAGGGCCAGACCGGATTGAACGTCACGGCGGGTATCGCAGGGATGGACCTCGAGCCGGTGGCGTTTGGTCCGCGCGGGCACCATCATTACCGGCACCATCACCATCACGGTTAAGACGTACTAAATTCCGTCGGAAAGAGGCCCGCGCAAGCGGGCCTCTTTTTTGTGACGCAATGTGCAAAGCACGCCGTCGCCGCACGCCAAATCAGGCAAGAAATCTGGCAAGCCTGCCGTGGTTGTGCCATAGAAGTGGCAGCGCCGCAGGGGTATGGCGCTGATCTTTTCCTAAAGGCTCGCATCGCTTTTATCAGCCGGAGATTTCTTCATGCGTCGCTCACTCATCCTTGCCGCCATCGGCTCTACGATTGCTTTGGTCATGCTGGCCGGTTCGTTCGCCAACGCGCAGCCGATCCAGCGCGTCCAGGTCGGTATCCTCGAATGCCGCGGCGGCGCCAGCGTCGGCTTCATCGTCGGCTCCGTCACCAATCTCGGCTGCGTGCTGCGCGTCGACGGCATGCCGGAGGATCGCTATGTCGCGACCATCCGCAAGGTCGGCGTCGATCTCGGCATCACCCAGGAATCCGCATTGGCCTGGGGCGTCTGGGCGCCGGTCGCGCGACTCGGGCCGGGCGATCTGTCGGGCAATTACGCCGGCGCGCAGGGCAGTGCGGCGGTCGGCGTCGGCGTCGGCGGCAATGTGCTGGTCGGCGGTTCCGACAATTCGATCGCGCTGCAGCCGCTCAGCGTGCAGGGCCAGGTCGGCCTCAGCGTCGCGGCCGGACTGGAGAGCCTGGAGCTGCGGCCGGGGAGGTAAGGGTCTATTCCGTCATTGCGAGGAGCCTACGGGTCGGGCGAATGCCCGCCCGATGACAGCCTCCGCGACGAAGCAATCCAGTCTTTGCTTGGTGCTCTGGATTGCTTCGCTTCGCTCGCAATGACGAGAACCGCGCCTACTCCGCTGCCGCCCGTGCCTTGTCGAGATCATTGCGGCGCGGCGCTTGACGCATTTCACCAAAACCGGCCGCGAGTTGCGCGATACCCCTGGCGTAGTTGGCCGGCTCTTCCGCGGCCGCAAGGCGCAAGAGCGCACGGCCGGCGGTATCCATGCCGTTATTGACGGTGATGACGCCGTGACGGTTGGCCAGATATTCGATCGCGTCGTTGAGATCGTCGATCGGGAACAGCTCGTCGCCACGCCCGGCCAGCAGCCGGCCCTCGAAATCCCTAGGGTCGATCGTGACCAGCGCGGTCATGCCGGGATCGCCATCGACCACGGCCGGGCCGAGCGCGGTCTTCAGCGCGCCGCGGTTGGCGATGTATTTGGCACGCAGGATTGCAAAATGGTCGAGCACGGTGGCGTCGTTGGCGATCTGCAAGGTTGCCGTCAAGGCGCGGAAATAAGGTGAGAAGAAGCCGATGCCGACTGAGCGCATCAAGCGCGCCGCCAGCGGCTTGGCGTAGGCCGCGTGCGTCGCGATCATCGTAAAACCGGGCTCGGCGGTGCCGAAGAATTTCGAGGCGCTGACCGGCATGATCCAGGGCGTGGCCTGATCCTGGCGGAACGAGTCGAGGCCGGTGTCGAGACCGCGCTGGCTGCCGCGCATGATCTCCGGCGCGGCATGGGGATAGGGGTTGTCCATCACCAGGCCGATCTTGCGGCCGCCGCGGCGCTCCAGCGCCGCGGGCGAATTGGCCGCGTTCAGCACGGCGAAAATCTGTTCGAAATCCGCTCGCGTGAGCAGCGTGCCGGTCGGATTGTGCGGCGAGTTGACATAGACGCCGACCACCGCGTCGCCATGGGCGTCGAGCTGGGCGCGGATATTGTCCGCGTAGCGGCCTCGCGCCATGGTGTAGAGCGCGGGCTTGAGCTGGAAATCATTCAACTGGTCGGAGACCATCGGCCACGAGGTGTCGGGCACCACGAAGCGTCCGTCGTTGCGGAAGCCTGCCAGGCTCGCCATCAGGTGAAAGGCGGCGTAGAGGCCGCCGCGGCCCTGGTTCTCGATCGTGAACGTCGTCTCCTTCGTGGTGTCGACATTCATGATGCGCTTGAGCCAGGCGGCGCTGGCGGCGTTGAGTTCGGCGGAAGGCGAGCCGTATTTCGAATTGATCAGCCGGCCGCCCTTGATGGCCTGTTCGAACGCCTCGATCGTCAGCTTCTGCAGCAGCGGCAATTCGACGATCTCGCGGCCCTGGCCGAGATTGACCGGTTTTGCGCCCGCGGCGACCAAGGCGTTGTACAGGTTGGTCGAGGCCGTGGTCGGACTGGCGTCCCGATCGAGCGGGATCCAGTTCTCTATCGGCTGATACATTGGAAACTCTCCAGAAAGTGCCTTAACGTCGCGTCCGAGTCGCGCAGGGGACAGCAGTTTAATGCGTCCGTTTCGCCGGTCCCGTCAAACGAAAATGTGGCAACGTGCTTCCGTGACGCTTTGTGAAGGCGGTCAAGATGTTTCATGAGAGAGTGCTCGTCCATGAGCGTTAATGTTACGATCCGGCGCTTGAGGTCGGACGATGCGGCCTCATTCAAGGCCATTCGCCTGGAGGCGCTTGCGGCAAATCCGGAATTGTTACGGAGCACCCTGGAGCTGGAGGACAAACTGGATCTGACATGGTTCGCGAGCCGGCTTGAGGACGCGCACATCGCGGGGGCGTTCCGGGGCCGCGAACTTGTCGGGACTGCGGGCTTCTCGGTCCAACACGGAGCGCCGAATGCCCATAAGGGCAGATTGTTTAGTATGTACGTTCGACCAGACCTAAGAAACCTCGGCATCGGCCGACGGTTGTTGAGCGCGGTGCTGGACGTGGCTCGCGAGAATGTCGAACTGATCCAGTTGAGCGTCGTGAGCGAAAATCCGGCTGCCAGAAGGCTCTATGAGAGCGCGGGCTTTCTGGAATTTGGTTTGGAGAGAAAAGCCTCAAAGTATGGCGATCAATATTACGACGAAACACTCATGGTCCTGGACTTCAGCCTGTAGGATGGCGGACCCCGGTCGGCTCATCAAATCGGCCGCAAAGCTTCGCCATGTGTTCGCAAGCGGCCGCCGATCCATCACACCGCCAGCGCGTAGCCCAGATCGGATAACGGCATCCGCCGCACCCGCTCTCCGGTGGCGGCAAAGATGGCGTTGCCGAGCGCGGGCGCCAGCGCCGGAAAGGCCGGTTCGCCCATGCCGGTTGGCGGATTGTCCGACTGGATAAAATAAGCATCGATCGTCATTGGCGCGAACGGCATCCGCAGGATGGGATAGGCGTTGTAGTTCTGCTGCCGGATCACGCCATTCTCGATATTGATCTTGAGGCCCATGGCGGTGGAGAGCGCGTCGGTGGACGCGCCTTGCGCCTGGGCCTCGGAACCCGCCATGTCGATGATCGGGCCGACATCGAGCACCGCCACGATGCGTTCGATCTTGATTCGCTTGTTGGCGTCGACGCTAATCTCGATCGCCTGTGCGGTGTGTCCGGCGTGGGAATAGCACCAGGACAGGCCGAGGCCGCTGCCATCAGGCAGTGTCCTGCCCCAGCCCGCTTTCTCGGCGCACATCCTGATCACGTCGCTGGCCCGCTTCGGGCTGAAGTTGACGCTCTTGTCCTTCGGCGCCAGTTCGGGAACCGAGCGGTTCACCGCATCGATCAGGAACGCGACATGGTCGCGGTTAGCCGCCAGCGACATCTCGTGCATAAAACTTTGCGCCGCGAAGACCTGGGCGCAGTCGCCCGGCGCGCGCCATGAGCCGGTCGGGATTTTGAGCGGAAACATCGTGGTGGCGCGGCGCAGGTTCGGCGCCTTGATCGAGTATTTCAGGTTTTCCGTGAGGTTGGCGCCGGTGGATTCCTTTTTGCCGTCGGCGGTGAAGGTGATGAAATGCTCCTGCCAGGCATCTAACCTGCCATCGGCATCGATCGCGCCCTTCAACTGATGGTAGCCGGCGGGACGGTAGAAATCGTGCGCGAAATCGTCTTCCCGCGTCCATTGCAGTTTGACTGGGGCGTTGACCTTCTGCGCGATGGCCGCGGCCTCGCAGGCATAGTCGTTGACCAGCCGCCGCCCGAAACCGCCGCCAACGCGGGTCTGGTGCATGACGATTTTGTCCTGCGCGATGCCGGCCACCTTCGCGATCAGCGGCAAGCCGCGATCGGGCTGCTGGGTCGGCACCCACATCTCCATCACCCCGTCGTGCCAGTGCGCCGTGGTGTTCATCGGCTCCAGCGGCACGTGGGCCGCGAACGGATATTCGTAGTACGCCTCCACGGTTTTGGCGGCTTTTGTGAAGGACTGGTCGACGTCACCGACGTCGATGTCGCGCTTGTCCGGGAAATTTTGCGCGATTTGTTTGGCCTGCGCCGAGAATTGCGACGTGGAATCCTTCGACGCTTCGCTGAAGTCCCAATCGATCTTGAGCTTCTCCTTGGCCTGGAAAGCGGTCCAGGTGTCCTTCGCGATGATCGCCACGCCCGCCATGACTTCGATCGGCAGGCCCGTGCCGTCCAGCGCAAAGGCGTCGAGCACGCCGCGCTCGGCCTTGATCTCGTCCACATTGAACGAGCGAACCTTGCCGCCCGCCGCCGGACATTTGGTGTAGTTGGCATAGACCATCCCGGGACGCTGCACATCGATGCCGAACAGCGGCTGGCCGGTGACGACCTTGGGATCGTCGACGCCACGATAGGCCTTGCCGATCAGGCGATATTCGACGCGGGTCTTCAGTTTTAGACTCTTCGGATCGGGCACCGGCATTTCCGCCGCCGCCGCGGCCAGCGAGCCGTAGGTTGCGGACCTGCCGCTGGCGGCATGGGTCAACATCGAATCCTTGCGCGGTGATCTCCGACGCATCCACGTCCCATTGCCTGGCGGCGGCGGCGACCAGCATCGCCTTGGCGCCGGCGCCGGCCTGGCGCAGCTGGTCCCAGGCGCGCGGGATCGAGGTCGAACCGCCCGAGCCCTGGTAGCCATAGAGTTTTGGATTGATCTCCGCCTGCTCCATCACGACGTGCTTCCAGTCGGCATCCAGTTCTTCGGCAATGATCACGCCAAAAGAGGTTTTGATTCCCTGGCCGATCTCCGGGCATTTGGAATAAATCGTGATGGTGTTGTCGGGAGCGATGCGGATGAAGGCGTTCAACGTCTGGGCTCTTGCCGTCCGCCGGCTCCTCCGCCGCGAACGCGACGTCTCCGAAGTGGAAGCCCAGTACGAGCCCCGCCGCTCCCGCGCCGGCAAGCTTGAAGAAGCTCCGCCGGCCGAGGCTCAGCGACGCATGGCTCGCCGGCATGGCGCGGACCTCCCGCATCAGCGCGGAGAGGTAAGCGTCGGATTTGGCAAAGCTGGACTGGATGTCAGTCATCGGGTCGCTCCTCGAAATTGAATCATCGGCTGGCCTGCTTGCGCAGATCGGCCACGTCCTTGCCGGTCAGGTTCGCGCCTTTGGCGCCGAAACGAGCGGTGACGTAATTGGCTACGGCCGCGATCTCGTCATCGGAATAGCCGTCACCGAACGCCGGCATGAAGATCTTGCCCTGCGCGGTCTGGCGATTGACGCCATTGATGACCGTCTGCGCCACATTGGTGGCGCTGGGATCGTTGACCGCGCGCACGCCGGTGAGCGTGGCGTATGCCGGTGACCGGGCTGACGCCGGTCCAGTCATGACAGCTGGCGCAGGCGCCGGCGAAAATCTTTTCGCCGCGCACATCGATCGTCCGCGGCCACGCCTTCGCGGTGCGACGCCGGCGCCGGCGTGTTGACGGTGCGCGGAACGTCGCTGCCCGGGCGGGTACGCTTCGCAGATAGGCCACCAGGGCATGGATGTCGCCCGGCGTCAGAAAGGTGAGGCTATTGTCCGTGGCTTCGCCCATCGGGCCCGCGGCGCCGCCATGGCCGTTGGCATGGCCGGTGGAAAGATAGAGTAGACGATCCTGGTCGCTCCAGCTCGCCGATGCCGGAATCCTTGTCGCTGGTGATGTTATAGGCGCGCCAGCCCGCGGTGAGGGCGCCGGCGAATTTGCGGTGGTTGTCGAGCGCAAAGGCAAGGTTGCGCGGCGTATGGCACTCGCCGCAATGGCCCATCGCCTCGGCCAGATAGGCGCCCCGATTCCATTGCGCGCTCTGGCCGGGGTTGGGGCGGAAGCGCTCATCCGTGATTGAACAGACATTCCAGACCGCCATCAGGCCGCGCTGGTTGAAAGGCCAGGAAAGCTTGTTTGGCTTGGCCGGCGCTTGCACCGGCGCGCAGCGTGAACAGATAGGCCTTGATCGCCAGCGCGTCGGCGTCGGTCATGTACGTGTAGGACGTGTAGGGCATCGCGGGATAGAGGTTCTCGCCGTCGCGCGCGAATGCCCTTGTGCACCGCCTCCAGGAATTGCTGGTCGGTGTAATTGCCGATGCCGGTTTGCTTATCGGGCGTGATGTTGGTGGAATAGATCGTGCCGAACGGCATGTTGAACGCAAAGCCGCCGGCAAGGCCACGCCGCCCGGCGCGGTGTGGCAGGCCAGGCAATCGGCGGCATGGGCCAGATATTCGCCCCGCTTGATCAGGTCGGCGCCGGCAAGCTGCTTGGGAACGCCGGTGAGTCGCCGCCCTTGTAGTCTGGCAGCGCCACCGTCGAGCCGCCGGCAAAGGACATGGGACCGCGGCCAAGCACCAGCCAGCCCGCGTAGCCGAGAGCGATAACGACAATGACCGGCGACCGACGATGCCGACAGTTTTTTTCATGTTCAGGCCGACTTGGTGGCGGCGTGCTTGATCGCCCGGCGGATGCGGATATAGGTCCCGCAGCGGCAGATATTGCCCGCCATTGCCGCGTCGATGTCCGAATCGTCCGGGGCGGGATTGCTGTCCAGCAGCGCGTCGGCCGACATGATCTGGCCGGCCTGGCAATAGCCGCATTGCGGCACGTCAGTTTCCATCCAGGCCTGCTGGACCTTGGCGCCATTGGGTGTGTTGCCGATCCCTTCGATGGTGATGACGGCGCGGGTGCCGACATCGCCGACCGCCAGTTGGCAGGAACGCACCGGCTTGCCGCCGACATGCACGGTGCAGACGCCGCATTGGGCGACGCCGCAGCCATATTTGGTGCCGACCAGATTGAGATGGTCGCGCAGCACCCACAACAGCGGCATGTCGTCGGGCACATCGACCTCGCGCGACTGTCCGTTGATGGTCAAAGTGAGCATGTCGCTATCCTCCGCGGCGTACCAATAAAATCCCTTATGAAACTAACCGGATTGAACGCCCGGCCGGTAGCCCCGTTCCCTACACATTTGCGATATCGGCCTGGCGGTGCGGAGCTGTAGGATGCAATACCCATCATGACGGCCACGGCATGCGTTTTGGATAGGCCGCATCATCGTCCTTCCGTCGTTTTTCAGGATGCACTGCAGCGACGTTTTTCCGTCTTGCCAAATCGTGAGGCCGGGAGGAGCATCGCGTTGCCGACCCAATCAAGGGCCGAGCTCCAGATGAGGAGGCGGCAATGGGACACAGTCCCCGAGGTCTTGAAAGATCGGGTCCACGGTGCATTGCATTGGTGGGCCCTTTCCAAAGCGGCAAGACCACACTTCTAGAAGCCATCCTGGCGCGTACGGGCGCCATCCCCAAAGCCGGCAGTGTCGACAACGGAACTTCCGTCGGCGACTCCAGCCCCGAGGCCCGCCATCACAAGATGGGCACAGGCCTCACCGCCGCCACCACCCAGTTCATGGGCGAAAGTTACACCTTCATCGATTGTCCCGGCTCGATCGAGTTCGCGCACGACATGCGCGCCGCGATCCCGGCGGTCGATGCCGCCGTCGTGGTCTGCGAGGCCGACGAGCGCAAGCTGCCGCAGTTGCAGATCATCCTGCGCGAGCTGGAAGACCTCGGCATTCCCCGCTTTTTGTTCCTCAACAAGATCGACCGCGCCAACAAGCGTATCCGTGAGACGCTCGCGACCTTGCAGCCGGCATCGCGGATTCCGCTGGTGCTGCGCCAGATTCCGATCTGGAACGGCGATCTGATCGCGGGTTTTGTCGATCTGGCGCTGGAGCGCGCCTTTGTCTATCGCGAGCACAAGGCTTCCGAGGTGATCGGCCTCGAAGGCGGCGATCTCGACCGCGAGAAGGAAGCCCGCTTCTCGATGCTGGAAAAGCTCGCCGACCATGACGATGCGCTGATGGAGCAGTTGCTGGAGGATATCCCGCCGCCGCGCGACGCGGTGTTCGACGATCTCGCCCGCGAATTGCGCGAGGGATTGATCTGTCCGGTGCTGCTGGGATCGGCGCTGCGCGAGAACGGCGTGCTGCGGCTGATGAAGGCGCTGCGCCATGAGGCGCCCGGCGTGACCGAAACGGCAAAACGCCTCGGCGCGCCCGCGAGCAAGGATGCGCTGGCCTATGTGTTCAAGACGCTGCATCTGCAGCACGGTGGAAAACTGTCGTTGACGCGGGTGCTGTCGGGACATCTCGACGACGGCGCGACGCTGCAGTCGTCTGCGGGCGAGAGCAGCCGGATCTCCGGCATCCTCGGCGTCAGTGGCGCCCATGACAGCAAGCGCGCCTCGGCCGAGGCCGGCGATACGGTCGCGCTCGGCAAGCTCGATAGCGTCAAGACCGGCGATACGTTGTCCGCCGGCAAGACCGCGCCGCCGGCACTGGCCAGGGCCGAGCCGGCGCCGCCGGTGCTGGCGATGGCGCTGTCGGCAGCCGACCGCAAGGACGACGTCAAGCTTGGGCAAGCCTTGTTGAGGTTGAACGAGGAAGACCCGTCGCTGACCATGATCCACAATCCGCAAACCCATGACATCGTGCTGTGGGGGCAGGGCGAGATGCATCTGCGGGTCGCGCTGGAGCGGCTGCATGATCGCTTCGGCGTCAACGTCGAAGTCGCAACCGCCCGCGATCGGCTATCAGGAGACCATCCGCAAAGCCATCACCCAGCGCGGCCGGCACAAGAAGCAATCCGGCGGCCATGGCCAGTTCGGCGATGTGGTGCTGGAGATCAAGCCGATGCCGCGCGGCGGCGGCTTTGCATTCGACGAAAAGGTGGTCGGCGGCGCGGTGCCGCGCAACTATATCGGCGCGGTGGAAGAAGGCGTGGTCGATGGCCTGTTGCGCGGGCCGCTCGGCTTTCCCGTCATCGACGTGCAGGTGACGCTGACCGACGGCTCCTATCACAGCGTCGATTCCTCCGACCTCGCGTTCCGCACCGCGGCGCGGATCGGCCTCAACGAGGCGCTGCCGCAGTGCCAGCCGGTGCTGCTGGAGCCGATCTATGTGGTCGACATCGTCTGCCCGACCGATGCCACCGCGCGGATCAACGCCATCCTGTCGGGACGGCGCGGCCAGATCCTCGGCTTCGACACCCGCGAGGGCTGGACCGGCTGGGATCGCGTCCGCGCCATGATGCCGGAGGCCGAGATCGGGGAATTGATCGTGGAATTGCGTTCGGCGACCGCGGGCGCCGGCAGCTTTACCCGGCAGTTCGACCGCATGGCCGAGGTTTCCGGCCGTGCCGCCGACCAGATCATCGCCGCGCACCGGGTCGCGGCGTAGGCGATCTGCGCCGCGTAGCGTCCGGGGATCATGCCCCGAATTTCGAGGCATGATCCCGCCGCGGATTTCCGCTAACCTGCGTGGCGGGTTGGCGGGAATTCGATGGATCAATTCGACCTGGCTTTGAAGATGAAACGGCTTGCCGCGTGGCTCGACCCCCGCTGCGAGCCGGACAGTCTCGTTTGCCGCCAATTCAACGAGCCGCCCTTCGGCCAATGCTACGTCACCATCGATCCGGAGCGGCAGGGGCCGTTCGCTTCGATCAACATGAATCGCGTCCATCTTTGCGGCGCCGAAAATGGGCTGACGTCCCAGGGCATCGCGCGCCTGATCGACCTGTTCGCGTCCAAAAACGTAAAGCGGTTCTTTGTCTGGCTCAGTCCCGGTCCCCGCATGGAGGCGGCGCGCGATTGGCTCGAGACCGAAGGCCTGACGCGGATCCGGCGCACCGGCTATCCGACGCTGTGGCGCAGGGATGGTTCGGTCGCGCCGTTCAGGACTGATCTCGAAGTGCGCGAGGTGGGCGTCGATGAGGTCGTCGCGGCGCGCGACCAACTCGACGACACGATGTGGCCGGGTTACCTGCGCTCGGCGGGCAAACAAAACTTCTTCCACTACATGGCCTTTGACGGCGCGCGTCCGGTCGCGATCGCGGCGCTCTGCGTCTTTGAAGACATCGGCTACCTGATGGCGGCCGCGACCAACGCGCGCGACCGCCAGCGCGGCGCGCAGCAGGCGCTGATCGCCAGGCGGATCGCGCGCGCCGAGCAAATGGGCTGTTCGATCCAGGTCTCCGAGACGCTTTATATGCTCGAACATTCGCTGCGCAACCTGCAGCGCGCCGGGTTCGAGGAGGCCTATGAGAAGGAAGTGTTCGAGTGGAACGCATGACCGGGGCGGTCTGCCTTGCTTGAACAGCGCCGCAACCTCGCGCTGGCCTGCGCGCTGAGTGCGCTGGCGGGTTATGTCGACGGCATCGGGTTCCTGCATCTCGGCGGTCTGTTTGTTTCCTTCATGAGCGGCAACTCGACCCGGCTCGGCGTCAAACTCGCCGAAGGGCATTGGCGCGATGCGACCGAGGCGACCGGGTTGATCGTCCTGTTCGTGATCGGCGCCGCCCTGGGCAGCCTGATCGTGCTCGACGCGCTCGGCGTTCAGCCAATGTTGGGTGCTGCTGGCGGAGGCGCTGCTGCTGGCGGCCGCGGCGCTCTGCTATGCGCTCGGAATGTCGTCGGTGGCGATCGCCGCGATCGTGCTGGCGATGGGGCTGGAGAATTCGGTGTTCCAGATCGAGGGCGGCGCCGGCCTCGGGCTGACCTACATGACCGGCGCGCTGGTCAAGGTCGGCCAGTTCGCCGCCGCGGCGCTGACCGGCGGCCGGCGCTGGGCCTGGCTGCCGAACCTGCTGCTGTGGGCGGCGCTGGTGGTGGGCGCAATCTGCGGCGCGTTGGCCTATAAATGGATCAACCTTGCCGCGATCTGGTTTGCCGCCGGATGGGCGCTGGCGCTCAGCTTCATTGTTTTCGCGACTACACAGCGGCGGGATTGACAGCGGAGGCGGCTTGCCCGAATTGGAGACATGACGACCTCAGCCAGACCCCGCGCCGCATGTCTGATCGGATGGCCGGCGGCGCATTCGCGCTCGCCGCTGATCCATCATTACTGGCTGCGCACGCTCGGGATCGAGGGCGGCTACAACATCGAGGCGGTGCCGCCCGAGGGCTTTGCCGAATTCGTTCTGCATCTCTCAGGCCACGGCTTTGTCGGCGCCAACGTCACCCGTCCGCACAAGGAGCGCGCGCTGGCGCTGTCGGCGCCCGATGCGCGGGCGCGCGCGGTCGGCGCGGCCAATACGCTGTGGTACGAGGGCGACAAACTGTGCTCGACCAACACCGACGTCGAAGGTTTTATCAATAATCTCGACGCCAGCGCGCCGGGCTGGGACAAGGCCAGCGATGCGCTGGTGCTCGGCGCCGGCGGCGCGTCGCGCGCGGTGGTGTTCGGATTGGTCGAGCGCGGCATCAAGCATGTGCATGTGGCCAACCGCACGCTCGCGCGCGCGCAGGCGCTGGCGGATCAATTCGGCGCGGCCGTGCATCCCGTCGCCTGGGATGCGACCAGCGACCTGCTGCCTCGCGCGCAAATGCTGGTCAACACCACCTCGCTCGGCATGCACGGCCAGCCGGCGCTCGAAATCGATATCGGGCGGCTGCCGGCGGATGCGGTGGTCGCCGACCTCGTCTATGTGCCGCTGCAAGACGCCGTTGCTGTCGGCAGCCGAGCGGCGCGGATTGCGCAGCGCCGACGGGCTCGGCATGCTGCTGCACCAGGCGGTGCGCGGTTTTGAGCTATGGTTCGGACGGCGGCCCGCAGGTAACGCCCGAGCTTCGCGCGCTGGTCGAGGCCGATCTCACAAAGGTTTGAGCGGGAATATCATCGGCCAGCCGGGGTCCGGTGCTATGCAAAGCCCCTTCGCTGGAGACGACCTCATGACATTTTCCTCGACCCTGTCGCGTTCGCTGCTGGCGCTCGCGCTGATATCCGCTTCATCCTGGGCGATCGCCCAGAAGGCGCCGGTGCCGACCCGGGCGCGCGGCACCATCGAAAGCGTCGACGGCGACCTGATCACCGTCAAGTCGCGGACCGGCGAGGACATCAAGCTGCACATGACCGACGACATCAAGGTGGTCGGCATCATCAAGATCTCGATGGCCGACATCAAGGTCGGCTCCTTCATCGGCGCCACCACGGTGCCCGGACCGGACGGCAAGCAGAACGCCGTCGAGGTTCACGTGTTTCCGGAAGCGATGCGCGGCACCGGCGAGGGCTCGCGGCCGTATGATCTGAAGCCGAACTCGACCATGACCAACGCCACCGTCGAACAGTCGGTCGAGAGCAATGACGGGCATTCCCTGATGGTCAAATACAAGGACGGCGAGAAGAAGGTCGAGGTCTCGCCCGACACGCCTGTCGTGACCTACGTTCCCGCCGACAAGTCCGACCTCAAGCCCGGCGCCAAGGTGATCGCCTTCATGAAGGAGCGGCCCGACGGTTCGTTCGAAACCAACCGCGTCAGCGTCGGCCGCGATGGCCTCACGCCGCCGATGTGAGGATGACGCAAAGAGAGCGCCTTTCTTCCCCTCTCCCCTTGCGGGAGAGGGTGCCGAAGCGTAGCGGAGGCGGGTGAGGGGTAGCCACACAGCGAGACGCTGGCTACCCCTCATCCGGCACGGACTTCGTCCGCGCCACCTTCTCCCGCAAGGGGAGAAGGGAAGAAAGATGCCGCCGCCTTCAAGATCAAATCGCCAGCACGTGGTCGTCGATCTCGGCGATGGTGTTGACGCCGCACAGGCCCATGGTGACGTTGAGTTCGTTGCGCAGGATGTCGATCGCCTTGGCGACGCCGGCCTCACCGCCGGCGCCGAGGCCGTAGGCGTAGGCGCGGCCGATCATGCAGGACTTGGCGCCGAGCGCCAGCGCGCGCATCACGTCCTGGCCGGAGCGGATGCCGCCGTCGAACATGATTTCCATTTTCGAGCCGACCGCGTCCACGATCTCCGGCAACACCTCGATCGATGATGGCGCGCCGTCGAGTTGCCGGCCGCCATGGTTGGAAACCACCAGCGCCTGCGCGCCCACCTTGGTTGCTTCCTCGGCGTCCTCGACGTCCAGAATGCCTTTGAGGATCAGCTTGCCCGGCCAGATGCTGCGGATCCAGTCGAGATCCTTCCAGCTCAGCGAGGTGTCGAATTGCGAGGCGGTCCATTCCGACAGCCGGTTGAGGTCCTCGGTGTTCTTCACGTGGCCCGCGATGTTGCCAAACGTGCGGCGTTTTCCGCGCAAGACCCCCGATACCCAGGTCGGCTTGGTCGCAAAATCGATCAGTTTTGACAGCGACCATTCCGGCGGCACCGTCATGCCGTTCTTGATGTCCTGGTGACGCTGGCCGATCACCTGCAGATCGACCGTCAGCACCAGCGCGCTGCATTTGGCGGCGGCCGCGCGCTCGATCAACTCCTTGATGAAACCGCGGTCCTTCATCACGTAAAGCTGGAACCAGAACGGCTTGTCGACCGCGGCCGCGATGTCCTCGATCGAGCAGATCGACATCGTGCTCTGGGTGAAGGGAATGCCGGCGGCCTGCGCGGCGCGGCAGGCGTGGATTTCACCGTCGCCATGCTGCATCCCGAGCAGCCCGACCGGCGCCAGGATCAGCGGCAGCGCGGAGGGCTCGCCGAGAATGGTGGTGGAGAGATCGCGCTTGCTGACGTCGACCAGGATGCGCTGGCGAAATTTGATTTGCTGCAGATCGTCATGGTTGGCGCGCAGCGTATCTTCGGAATAGGAGCCGCGATCCGCGTAATCGAAGAACGCCTTCGGCACGTTGCGCTTGTGCAGCAGGCGCAGATCTTCGATGCAGGTAATGTGTTTCATAATTTCCCGGGCCTTCCCGCCTTGTATTTATACTTTGACATTTCATCTAGCATGGTTGGGCCAGCCGCAAAATCGCCGCGCGGCGCGGCGCTGTGAACAGGCCTTTGGCCGGCCAGGAGGCATCGATGACGGCACCACGTCCCGACGCAAAGAGCGCGAAAAACACCGAAAAGCGGCGGCTCGACGAGGCGCTGGAGGAGGGGCTGGAAGAGACCTTTCCCGGCTCGGACCCCGTCAACGTCACCCAGCCGGCACCCTCCAAAGGTGACCATCACGTCAAGCGCAAGGATTAGCGCAGGTTCCGTCTCGATGTCTGATTTTAAACATAAGTCAAGTTAAAACAATGGCTTAGGCAATCGGGCGGCAGGCGGTCGGCGGTAATGATTCATCATATTTTTTGAAGCCATCTTAGGGACAAAGGCTTTATAACCGCCGTCATCGCCATCGATGGCGGGCGTTCGAGGCTTGCTGCTGGACGGCAAAGGGTGCCTCGAAGCTGCTGGGGGATACATGAACCGCAAATATTTCGGTACCGACGGGATTCGGGGCCGCGCCAACGGGCTGATCACGCCGGAGCTCGCGCTCAAGGTGGGGCAGGCGGCTGGCCTGGTGTTTCAGCGCGGCGAGCACCGCCATAGGGTCGTGATCGGCAAGGATACGCGGTTGTCCGGCTACATGATCGAATACGCGATGGTGGCCGGCTTCACCTCGGTCGGCATGGATGTGCTGCTGCTCGGCCCGATGCCGACGCCGGCGGTGGCGATGCTGACCAAGTCGATGCGCGCCGACCTCGGCGTGATGATTTCCGCGTCGCATAATCTGTTCGAGGACAACGGCATCAAGCTGTTCGGCCCGCAGGGTTTTAAACTGTCCGACGACGTCGAAAGGCAGATCGAGCAGCTGCTCGATGAATCGCTCGACAAGCGGCTGGCGCAGAGCGCGAGCCTCGGACGCGCGCGGCGTATCGACGGCGTCCACGACCGCTACATCGAATTCGCCAAGCGCACGTTGCCGCGCGAGCTGTCGCTCGACGGGCTGCGCGTGGTGATCGATTGCGCCAATGGCGCGGCCTACAAGGTGGTGCCGGAAGCGCTGTGGGAACTCGGCGCCGACGTGATTTCGATGGGCGTCGAGCCCGATGGTTTTAATATCAACAAGGAATGCGGATCGACAGCGCCGGAAGCGCTGAGCCGCAAGGTGCGCGAGATGCGCGCCGACATCGGCATCGCGCTCGACGGCGACGCCGACCGGGTGATCCTGGTCGACGAGCGCGGCCATGTGGTCGATGGCGACCAGTTGCTGGCGGTGATCGCGCAAAGCTGGAAAGAGGACGGCCGCCTGGCCAAACCCGGCATCGTCGCCACCGTGATGTCGAATCTCGGCCTCGAACGCTTTCTCGAAGGCCAGGGCATCGAGCTGGTTCGCACGCCCGTCGGCGACCGCTACGTGCTCGAGCAGATGCTCGCCCGCGGCTACAATCTCGGCGGCGAGCCCTCCGGCCACATCATCCTGTCCGACTACGCCACCACAGGCGACGGCTTTGTCGCGGCGCTGCAGGTGCTCGCGGTGGTGCAGCGGCTTCGCCGTCCGGTGTCGGAGGTCTGCCACCGCTTCGACCCGTTGCCGCAGATCCTGAAGAACGTGCGCTATCGCAGCGGCAAGCCGCTCGACGACGCCGACGTCAAATCGGCGATCGACGCCGGTGAGAAGCGTCTCAACGGCCATGGCCGCCTGCTGGTCCGCTCCTCCGGGACGGAGCCGGTGATCCGCGTGATGGGCGAGGGCGACGACCGCATCCTGGTCGAGGAAGTGGTCGACCACATCGTCACGGCGCTGGGCGAGGCCGCCGCCGCGGCTTGAGCGGGCACTTCAGCGCATCGCAGCCATTAGCTAATGTTGCTTCTCGGCGCCAAACCGACGCCCTAAGACATTGGCGTCGCCTTGCGAATCTGTTGGGAATAATCCGTTGAACAAGTCTGTCGTCGTTACCGAAGAAGTTCTGGCCGAGCCGGTCATGCTGCCGGACGTCCCCGTTTCGCCGGCAAGCGTCGCCGCGGGACCGGCCTATATCGTGCTCGCGGGCATCAGCTTCTCGCATTTCCTCAACGACACCATGCAGTCGCTGATCGCCTCGATCTATCCGATCCTGAAGGACAGCTACGCGCTCGACTTCGCGCAGATCGGCATGATCACGCTGGCGTTCCAGTTTACCGCGTCGCTGCTGCAGCCGCTGGTCGGGCATTTCACCGACAAGAAGGCGCAGCCGTTCTCGCTCGCGATCGGCATGGGATCGACTTTCTTCGGGCTGCTTTTGCTCAGCGCCGCTACGCATTATTCCGTGATCCTGGTCGCGGCGGCGCTGGTCGGACTGGGTTCGGCGGTGTTCCATCCGGAATCGGCGCGCATCGCGCGGCTTGCTTCGGGCGGGCGCTATGGTTTCGCGCAATCGGTGTTTCAACTCGGCGGCAGCTTTGGGACCTCGATGGGACCGGTGCTGGCGGCGCTGATCGTGGTGCCGTTCGGCCAGCCCAGCATCGCCTGGTTCTCCTCGATCGCCTTCCTGGCGATCGTGATCCTGTGGCGGATCGGCAAATGGTACAAGCCGCAGATCGCGGCGAAGAAATTCACGCCCGGCGCGCGACATCCGGACGCGCCGAGTTCGCGCCGCGTCGTGGTCGCGCTCGGCGTGCTGGTCGCGCTGCTGTTCTCCAAGCAGCTCTATGTGTCGAGCCTGTCGAGCTATTACATCTTCTATTTGATCGACAAATTCCACGTCTCGACCCAGGCCGCCCAGCTCTATCTGTTCATCTTCCTTGCCGCCAACGCGGTGGGCGCGTTCTTCGGCGGACCGCTGGGCGATCGCTTCGGGCGCAAATACGTCATCTGGTTCTCGATCCTCGGCGCGCTGCCGTTCTCGCTGGCGCTGCCCTATGCCGGCCTGTTCGCCAGCGCGGTGCTGACGATCTTCATCGGCCTGATCATCTCGTCGGCGACGTCGTCGATCATCGTGTTCGCGCAGGAATTGATGCCGCATCGCTTCGGGATGATTTCCGGCATGTTCTTCGGCGTCGCCTTCGGCATCGGCGGCCTCGGCGCCGCCGTGCTCGGCCGCGTCGCCGATCACACCGGCATTGGCTTCGTCTACCAGATCTGCGCGTTCCTGCCGGCGATCGGATTGCTCGCGGTGTTCCTGCCGAAGATGCCGAAGACGGCGCATTAAGTTCGCACGCATTTTATTGACGCGATCGAATTCAATCTCGCACCAAACCGCGTTGTGTTGCCATGGTTCGAGACGCGCGGCGTTGCCGCGCTCCGCATCATGAGGACCTCATCCTGAGGAGCGCGCACTTGCGCGCGTCTCGAAGGATGGGCCACACATCTCCATAGCCGAGCGCGATTTCACGGGCGCTCGGCTTCGTAATTTTCGTCAACACATTGTTAGCGATTATGGCGAAGGCGCCGCTTTGACGCCTTCATTGCGGCCGTCGCAATCGATCGTCACAAAATATCAACCTTAAAAATTAGGGTTAAGCGCCGCTTAAACATTTGGTGGCATCGTCCGATCGTGAGTTTTTGGATGTGGGGCCTCCGCTGGTCTGCCTCACCGGACAAAAGGACGAAGCCAATGCGTAGCGTTAAGTTCCTCGTTGCCGCCGGCGCGGCGACCCTGTTGTCGTCGGCGGCGTTCGCGGCCGACATGCCCTCGATCATGCCGCCGCCCCAGCCATATTATGCGCCGCCGCCGCAGCAGGATTTCGGCGGCTGGTATCTGCGCGGCGATGTCGGCATGACCAATTCGCAGGGCAAGCTGCACGACAATCTTTACGACACCCTGCCGGGCGGCGCGAGGCTGACCCAGAACGGTGAAGGTTTCACCGGCGGCACGTCCTGGGGTGTGGGCGTCGGTTACCAGTTCAACAACTGGTTCCGTGCCGACATCACCGGAGAGTATCGTTCGCGCGTCGCCTTCAGCGGCAGCGATTTCGTGACATTCCCCGGCGGCAGCACGCTCTCCGACGTCTATCAGGGCGGCTACACCAGCTGGGTCGGCCTGGTCAACGCCTATGCGGATCTCGGCACCTGGTGGTGCCTGACGCCCTTCGTCGGTGTCGGCGTCGGCGCCGCGAGCATCCACACCACCGGCCTGCAGGACTCCGGCATTTCGTTCGCTCCCGGCATTGGCACGTTCGGCGCCTCTTCGTACTTCGCCAATGGCGCTACGACGACCAACTTCGCATGGGCGGCGCACGCCGGTGTCGCCTACAAGGTCACCAACAACTTCACGGTCGAATTGGCGTACCGCTATCTCGACATGGGCACCGCGGTTCACGGCGTCGGCAGCTCGTTCGACGGCAGCAATGCCGGTCAGTCCAGCTTTCAGTACCGCGACCTGGTCTCGCAGGATGTTCGGCTCGGCGTCCGCTGGAACCTCGACTGCTGTGACTACGCCCCGCCGCCGCGGCCGCTGGTCACCAAGGGCTGAGCCCACAGCTTTCCTCTGTTAAGGTTTGCTAACGGCGCGGGATTTTCCCGCGCCGTTTTGTTTTGCGCAAGGCGCTTTCGTGGAGACGAAAAGCAACTTCGATAGGGCGCCGCGCAACGATTGGTTAAGGTTAACGAGCGATGATCGCCACAAGTCCAGAGTGTTCGATCGGAGCGTTGCAATGCGTAGACTTTTCCTGGCGGCGGTGATGTTCGGAATGGCAGCCGGCGCGCAGGCGGCCGACATGCCCGATTTCCTCCGCGGCACACTGCCCGCGTCGAGCGCGCCGACCAGAAACTGGGACGGCTGGTACGCCGGCGGTCAGGTCGGGGAATCCTGGGCCAACACCGACTATCGAAACACCGCCACTACCCAGACCAACGATTTGTTTCGCAACACCTCGCTGGCAGGACCCGCGTCCGAACTCAACGTACTCGGCAAAGTCAACGAACAGAGCGCGGCTTTCGGCGGGTTCGTCGGACGCAACTGGCAGTTTGACGACGTCGTGCTCGGCGTCGAGGCAAACTATAATTATTTGTCCAGTCTCAAGAGTTCGACCGGCGGAACCATCGGGCCGATCCAGGTCGCCGAGCCGGGCCTGATTTTAGGACCCGGTCAGACGGCGGTGGATGGTGTGACGCTGAAAGGCACCTCTGCGCTGCAAGTCAAGGACGAGATCACGTTCCGTGGCCGCGCGGGCTGGGCGACCGGTGATTTCCTGCCTTACATGTTCGGCGGCCTTGCGGTCGGCCGCATGGATGTTTCGAGCACGGTATCGAGCTCCGTGCAGCGAACGATCTTCAATGCCGACGGAACCTCGAACAGTTTTGCTGCTGCCGCAATTTGCGCTGACCTCGACCGTTGCGAAAACCAATGCCTTCGTGGCCGGCTGGACCGCCGGTCTCGGTTTTGAATATATGGTCTGCGGCAATGTTTTCCTGCGCGCTGAATGGGAATATATCGGGTTCGAGTCGATTCAGAACACGACCGTCACCGAGAACAGCGTGCGGGCCGGTCTCGGTTACAAGTTCTGACCGGCTCGCAAGTTCTGGGCGGACGCTCACTGGCCGTTCTTGACAGCAACTGACACCGCTGGTCCGATGCCGTTCCTGTCCGGGGATCGGCGGCCATGATGAAAATTTACGGCGACAGCAATTCGGGCAACTGCCTGAAGGTAAAATGGGTCTGCGACCGGCTGGCGCTGCCCTATGGCTGGATCGAGGTCGATACGCTGAAGGGCGAAACGCGCACGGCGCGGTTTCTCAAGCTCAACAGCGCGGGCCAGGTACCCACAGTCGAGTTCGACGACGGCCGCGCCCTGGCGCAGTCCAACGCCATCATCCGCTATCTCGCTTCCGGCAGCGACCTGATCCCGTCCGATGGCTTCGCGGCGGCGAAGATGGATGAATGGCTGTTCTGGGAGCAATACAGCCACGAGCCCTATATCGCGGTATGCCGCTTCCAGATGCGCTACCTCGGCAAGTCGGCATCCGACCTCGATCCCGACAAGGTCAAGCGCGGCTATGCCGCGCTGGCGCGGATGGAGAGCCAATTGGCGGCGACGCGGTTTTTGGCCGGCGGCGCGGTTTCGCTCGCCGATGTCGCGCTGCTGGCCTATACGCGGCTGGCGCATGAAGGCGGCTTCCACCTCGATGGCTACGCCGCGGTGCGGCGCTGGATCGGCGAAACGCAATACGCCCTCGGCGTGGCGCCGCTTGGGAGTTGAACAGGAAGTATCATGAGCGGGAATCCTTCGATTACCATCCGCCGCGCGCGTCGCGACGACGTCGCCATCATTGTCGCGATGCTGGCGGACGATCCGCTCGGCAGCGGCCGCGAGCGGCTCGAGGATCCGCTGCCCTCGTCCTACTACAAGGCGTTCGAGACGCTCGAGCGCGACGCCAACATCCAGCTTGTGGTGGCGGAAGAAGAGGGCGGCGCGGTGGTCGGCTGCCTGCAGCTTTGCATCCTGCCGGGACTGAGTTCGCAAGGCGCCTCGCGCGCACTGATCGAAGATGTCCGCGTCGCCAGCCAGCGCCGCAGCCGCGGCATCGGCGAACAACTGGTGCAATGGGCGGTTGCGGAAGCACGTGCCAAGGGTTGCAGACTGGTCGAATTGCTGACGCACGCTACCCGCGTCGATGCGCAGCGGTTTTATACACGGCTCGGATTCAAGGCGAGCCATGTCGGGATGACCGTCCGGTTTTGACGCAGTTTTGCTCCCTCGGGTTGCGTGCTGCGACCGACCGCGCCGGAAAGGTGTCGTCACTGTTCAATCCGGTTAAGGCGCGATTAGCTAAGCTGTACGCGGTCATTTCCCCGGTCGAACGATCGGTGGCATACTGAATGATCCTCGGGGGCTGGGCAGCTCGGGGATCGCCGTGAAAAATTATTCGATTGTCAGGATCGGTCACGAATACGTCGTGCAGGCCGATGCGAAAAGCATCCTGAAAGTCGCGAGCCGGCGCCGCGCCGCGCGGCTGGTCAGCGATGCCGCCGAGCTGTTGGAGGCCGAGCTGCTTCCGCAGGTACCGTCGCCCGCGCCGGCCGCGCCATCAATCGACCGTGATACCCAGAGCATGCCCGATCCATCCGAAGTTTCTTGACGATCGGGGCCGATTCCCCTATCCACCGCCGCGGGACACCTCCCCCCAACGGGAGGCTTGCTATCTGGAAGGATAGATCATGACTGCAGCGAAGCCCGCTTCGCGGCCCCTAGTGCCGCATTTCTCCTCCGGCCCCTGTGCCAAGCGCCCCGGCTGGAACGCCCAAAATCTCAAAGACGCCGCGCTCGGCCGTTCGCATCGCGCGAAGGTTGGAAAAGCAAAACTCAAGCTCGCGATCGAATTGACGCGCGAAGTGCTTGAAATACCGGCCGACTACAAGATCGGCATCGTGCCGGCGTCGGACACCGGCGCGGTCGAAATGGCGCTGTGGTCGCTGCTCGGCGCGCGCCCGGTGACCACGATCGCCTGGGAATCCTTCGGCGAGGGCTGGGTCAGCGATATCGTCAAGGAATTGAAGCTCAAGGACGTCACCAAGCTGCATGCCGGCTATGGCGAAATCCCGGATCTTGGCCAAGGCCGATCCGGCCTCCGACATCGTCTTCACCTGGAACGGCACCACTTCGGGCGTGCGCGTTCCCAATGCCGACTGGATCAGCGCCAGCCGCGAGGGCCTGACGATTTGCGACGCCACTTCGGCGGCGTTCGCGCAGAAGCTCGACTGGCCCAAGCTCGATGTGGTGACGTTCTCCTGGCAGAAGGCGCTCGGCGGCGAGGCCGCGCACGGCATGCTGGTGCTGTCACCGCGCGCGGTGGCGCGGCTCGAAAGCTACACGCCGCCATGGCCGCTGCCGAAGATCTTCCGCATGACCAAGGGCGGCAAGCTCAACCAGGGCATCTTCGAAGGCGAGACCATCAACACGCCGTCGATGCTGTGCGTCGAGGACTATCTCGATGCGCTGCAATGGGGCAAGTCGATCGGCGGCCTCAAGGCGCTGATGGCGCGCGCCGACGCCAACACCAAGGTGCTGGCCGACTGGAAGGCGAAGACGCCGTGGGTCGACTTCCTGGCGAAAGATCCCGCGATCCGCTCCAACACCTCGGTGTGCATGAAGGTGATCGATCCCGCGATCACCGCGCTGACGCCGGATGCGCAGGCGGAATTCTCGAAAAAGCTGGTCGCGCTGGTGGAGAAGGAAGGCGCCGGTTACGACTTCGCGCATTACCGCGACGCGCCGGCCGGCCTGCGGATCTGGTGCGGCGCCACCGTGGAAGCGGCCGACGTCGCGCTGCTGACGCAGTGGATCGACTGGGCGTTTGCCGAGGCCAAGTCGACGCTCGCCAAGGCGGCCTGATTTCACCCTCCCCTGGAGGGGGAGGGTCGACGCACCGTAGGTGCGGCGGGGTGGGGTGGAGCAGTTTCCCGACCCGGCGCACGCAGCAATTCACATCAGCGCTTTCACCCCACCCCGGCGCGTTGCGCCGACCCTCCCTTTCCAGGGGAGGGTGAAGGACCAATCAAATGACAAAACCCAAAGTTCTCATTTCCGATGCGCTGTCGCCCGCCGCCGTGCAGATCTTCAGGGATCGCGGCATCGAGGTCGACTTCCAGCCCAATCTCGGCAAGGACAAGGACAAGCTCGCCGAGATCATCGGCAATTACGACGGCCTTGCGATCCGCTCCGCCACCAAGGCGACCGCCAAGATCATCGAGAAGGCGACCAGGCTGAAGGTGATCGGCCGCGCCGGCATCGGCGTCGACAATGTCGAGATCCCCGCGGCCACCGCCAAGGGCATCATCGTGATGAACACGCCGTTCGGCAATTCGATCACCACCGCCGAGCACGCCATCACCCTGATGCTGGCGCTGGCGCGCGAAATCCCGCAGGCCGACGCCTCGACCCAGGCCGGCAAGTGGGAAAAGAACCGCTTCATGGGGGTCGAGATCACCGGCAAGACGCTGGGCGTGATCGGCTGCGGCAATATCGGCTCGATCGTCGCCGACCGCGCGCTCGGCCTGCGCATGAAGGTGATCGCGTTCGATCCCTTCCTGTCGCCGGAACGCGCCAGGGACATCGGCGTCGAGAAGGTCGATCTCGACGATCTGCTCAAGCGCGCCGATTTCATCACCCTGCACACGCCGCTGACCGACAAGACCAAGAACATCATCGACGCGGCGGCGCTCGCCAAGACCAAAAAGGGCGTCCGCATCATCAATTGCGCGCGCGGCGGCCTGGTCGACGAGCAGGCGCTGGTCGATGCGCTGAATTCCAAGCACGTCGCGGGCGCGGCGTTCGACGTGTTCGTCGAGGAGCCCGCGACCTCCAACGTGCTGTTCGGCCACCCCAACGTGATCTGCACGCCGCATCTCGGCGCCGCCACCACCGAAGCGCAGGAGAATGTGGCGCTTCAGGTCGCAGAACAGATGTCGGACTATCTGTTGAGCGGCGCGATCTCGAACGCGGTCAACTTCCCGTCGATCACAGCGGAAGAGGCCCCGAAGCTGAAGCCGTTCATCGCGCTGGCCGAAAAGCTCGGCTCGTTCGCGGGGCAGCTGACCGAGAGCGGAATTGCGAAAGTGCAGATCACCTATGAGGGCCACGTCGCCGAGATGAAGATCAAGGCGCTGACCTCGGCGGTGCTGTCGGGCCTGCTGCGGCCGATGCTGGGCGACATCAACGTGGTGTCGGCGCCGGTCGTCGCCAAGGAGCGCGGCATGGTGGTCGACGAGATCGTGCGCGCGGCGCAGAGCGACTATGAAAGCCTGATCACGGTCACCGTCACCACCGAACGGCAGGAGCGCTCGGTGTCGGGCACGGTCTATGCCGACGGCAAGCCGCGGCTGGTCGACATCAAGGGCATCCGGGTCGATGCCGAGTTCGGCAAATCGATGATCTACATTACCAACGAGGACAAGCCCGGCTTCATCGGCCGCTTCGCGGGCCTGCTCGGCGACGCCAAGATCAACATCGCGACTTTCCATCTCGGCCGCAACAAGCAGGGCGGCGATGCGATCGCGCTGGTCGAGGTCGACGGCGCGGTGCCGGCGGACGTGCTTGCCAAGGTGCAGGGACTGCCGCAGGTGAAGCAGGCCAAGGCGTTGACGTTTTAAGGCGCTGACGTTTTAAGCGCTGACGTTTCAGGGCGCCGGCTTTCTGTACGCACGCAACTGGCTAAAGGCCGTTGCCTCTCAGGAGGCGGCGGCCTTTTTGCGGTCGGCGGTCTCTTCAGGCTCACACTCAGGTTCATCCTGCTTGCCGGCGGCGACGCGCGGCCGCAGGGCTTCCCACCCGTCGGCGAAAGCGGCAGAGGCAAGTGCGAGCATCAGCGCGAGATGGATGTCGCGCGCCTGGTTGGCGCTGTCCCAGATCCCGGCACAACCGGGAGATTTCTCTTTCTCATCCATGACCAAACTCCTCGTCGCGGCATATCCGCGATAGCTCAAGATCCGTCCCGCTTTATTCGGCTGTGCGCCCTTTGGCGGTTCTGGATTACGCCGCACTGCGAAGAACACATGTGAGCCAGATCACATGTGCCAAAACACCGCGTCGCCAGCGGCCTAGCGCCGCGATCCCGCCGGCACGGCGCCTTACGGAAACCCCAATCAAACTGGTTCCATTGCGGCTGCGTCAAAGCACTTCACGGCGGTGTGACTTTTCGCGCGCGGTCCCGCCGGTTGGGCTTGAGGGGATTTTGCTAGCGCGCCTGATTTCTTGCGGAGGAAATGATGCGAGTGATTGCCAATTATCTTGTGACGACCGGCCTCGTGGCGTTGGCTGCACTGGCCGCGATGCCGGCGCAGGCGGCCAATCTGGAAGCCTCGTCGTCGATCGATACCGTCACGGTCTATCCCGACGGCGCCAGCGTCACCCGGATCATCGCGGTCGATCTTGCCGCCGGCGACAATACCGTCGTGGTCAACGACTTTCCGCTCGGGCTCGACCGCGTCGTCGCTGCGGGTCGAGGGAGAGGCGGACGCCAAACTCTCGATCGGCGCGATCGATGCGAAAACGCCGCGCCAAGAATCCCCGGCCGATTTGCACGACATCGACAAGCGCATCCTGGCGCTGAAGGACGAGCGGCAGAATCTGCAGGGCGCCATCGATGCCGCCAACGCCCGCCGCAAATTCGCCGAGCACTTTGCCGAGGCCGCGCCGGTGGGCATCGGCGACAAGGGCGAGGCGCGCCCGATCTCGGAATGGCGCGAGGCCTTTGCCGCGGTGTCGGAGGAAGTCGCCGCGGCCGGGACCGCGGTGCGCGATGCCGAGCGCAAGCAGCGCGACCTCGACCGCGAGATCGCAAAACTGTCGTCGGATCGCCAGGTCAAGCCGCCGAACAAGCTCGAGGTGCGGCTCGATCTGGCCGCCGCGAGCGCGACCACGGCAAAATTGCGGGTGACGTATAACGTACGCAACGCGCGCTGGACACCGCTCTATGATGCCCGGCTTGACACGGGCTCGAAAGATCGCAAGCCCGTGCTCGAACTGGTGCGCCGCGCTGAGGTCACGCAGGCGACCGGCGAGGACTGGTCTAACGTCGCGCTCAGCGTTTCAACGGTGCGGACGGCGCTGGGCGGCAATGCGCCGGAGCTGGGTTCGCTGATTGTGCAATATCCCGTACCGCCATCGCAAGCCGGCTATGAGCCGCCCCCGCCCCAGTCTTCGCGGCTGCAATCGCTGCCGATGCCCGCCGCCGCTCGCGAGCTGGCGGACGTGGCGGCGCCGATGCCGGCGGCGAAGGCCGTGGAGCAGGAGGCGGTCGCCGATACCGGCGGTTACCAGGCGGCGTTCAGGATCCAGGGCCGCGTCAGCCTCAGCGCCAGCGAGGGGACCAAGAGCCTGCGCATCTCGACCGCGTCGATCGCGCCCGATCTGGTAGTGCGGTCGGTGCCGGTGCTCGATCCGACCGCCTATCTCGAGGCGAGCTTCCAGCAAGCTGAGGATGCGCCGCTGTTGCCGGGCAAGGTCGCGATCTATCGCGATGGCGCGTTCGTCGGGCGCGAGCAGATGAAGCCGGCGTCCAGGGATGAAATCGTCCGGCTCGGCTTCGGCGCCGACGACAAGGTCAAGGTCGAGCGCACGGTGGTCAAGCGCAACGAGGGATCCGCCGGGCTTTTGGTCGCGACGTCGAAGACCGACGAGCGTTCGTTCAAGACCAGCGTGCGCAACGGCCATGACTTCCCGATAAAAGTCGCGATCGACGACCAGTTGCCGGTCAGCGAGACCGAAGACATCCAGGTCGACCTGCTGCCGGCGTCGACGCCGCCGACCACCACCAACCTGCGCGACAGACGCGGCGTGCTGCAATGGGCGTTCGAGGCCAAGCCCGGCGAGAGCAGGGATATCGCGCTGGCCTGGCGGGTGCGCTGGCCCAAGGACAAGGGCGTGGTGATGATTCCGTCGGGCTAGAGTGGTGATGATTCCGCCGGGCCAAAGGTGAGCGCAGCGCTTGTTGCCCCCCTCTCCCTAACCCTCCCTGCACAAGGGGGGAGGGGACCGGCTGCGGCAAGTGGCGGCGCCAGTTTCGAACTGAGATCACGTTCGCTCGCAACGGCGGCGGCGCACTCCCTCTCCCCTTGTGGGAGAGGGTCGGGGAGAGGGGTACCGCGCGCACGGCGCTCGTCATCCGCCGCCCTTGCGATGACAGGCGACTTCCGTTCTGATGCGGGAAAGAGGGCAAACCAATGCCCGGCGCATCGGGAGGAAGCAGCGATGTCCTATCAGCATATCGTCGTTGACGATCCGCGGCCGCGGGTCCGGCGCATCACCATGAACCGGCCGGAAAAGCGCAACGCGCTGAACAACCGGCTGCGCGGCGAAATCTTCGAGACGCTGGAAGCCGCCGACCGCGATCCCGAAATCTCGATTTCGATTTTGCGCGGCGCCGGCCCGTGCTTTTCGGCGGGTTACGACCTGTCGGCGGACAACAAGGTCGATCAGCCCTATCACTCGGCCGCAGGCCCCGGCCAATGGTCGCGCCATGTCGTCGAGGGCTGGTTCTCGATCTGGGACCTGGCAAAACCCGTGATCGCGCAGGTGCACGGCTATTGCCTGGCCGGCGGCACTGAACTGGCGACCGCGTGCGATGTGGTCTATGTCGCCGACGACGCCCAGATCGGCTATCCGCCGGTGCGATTGATGAGCCCGCCGGACATGCAATATCATCCGTGGATGGTCGGCATGCGCCGCGCCATGGAATTGATGCTGACCGGCGACGCGATGTCGGGCCGCGAGGCCGCGGAATCGGGCTTTGCGACGCGGTCGTTTCCGATCGCCGAACTCGAAGCGCGCACGCTGGATTTCGCCGAGCGCGCCGCCAAGGTGCCGGTCGAACTTCAGCAGCTCAACAAGCGCTCGGTGCATCGCGCGATGGAGATCATGGGCGCGCGGGCGGCGATGCGGGCCGGCACCGAAATCCAGGCGCTGGCGTTCTTCACCGAGGCGAGCAAGAACTACATGTCGACCTTCCGCCGCGACGGCTCGAGCGTCAAGCAGCAACTCGACCAGCGCGACACCACGTTCGGCGATTACCGCACCAAGAAAGAGTAGTAGTTATTCCTTCACCGCACCGGTCAGCGAGGAGACGTAATAGTCGACGAACAACGAATAGAAGATCGCCACCGGCAGCGAGCCGAGCAGCGAGCCGGCCATCAGCGCGCCCCATTGATAGACGTCGCCGGACACCAGCTCGGTCAGGATCGCGACCGGCACGGTCTTGTTGGCGCTGCTCTGGATGAAGGCCAGCGCATAGATGAATTCGTTCCATGAAAGGGTAAAACTGAAAATGCCGGCCGAGATCAGCCCGGGCACCGCTAACGGCAGCGTGATCCGCCACAGGATCTGCAGCCGGGTGGCGCCGTCGACCAGCGCGCATTCTTCCAACTCATAGGGGATCGACTTGAAATAACCGATCAGCAGCCAGGTGCAGAACGGCACCAGGAAGGTCGGGTACACCAGGATCAGCGCGAGCGGGCTGTCGAACAACCCGAACTGCACCACCACGGTGGCGAGCGGAATGAACAGGATCGACGGCGGCACCAGATATGCCATGTAGATGCCGAGGCCGACATAGGGGCTGCCGCGGAAGCGCAGCCGTTCGATGGCGTAGGCGGCGAGCGTGCTGGCGGTCAGCGACAGGAAGGTGGCGCCGATCGCGACCCACATCGTGGTCATCAGCCAGTGCGGATAGGCGGTCTCGAACAACAGATGCTTGATATGCATCAGCGTCGGCGAGGTGATCCAGAACGGGTTGTGGGTCTTGTAGTCGAGCAGCTCCGCGTTCGGCTTGAACGAGGTGATCGCCATCCAGTAGAACGGAAACAGCAGGATGACGACAAAACAGGCCAGCGGCAAATAGATCATCACCATGCGCCGCGCCCGGGAATCCCATTCCATGGTGTCGGGCGTGGCGCTGGCAAGGTTGCCGGATTGAGCGACGGTCTCATTCATTGCTCTCTCCCTGCTGCCATTTGCGGCGGGCGAGGCCGAAATAACTGAACAGCGTGGCGAACACCAGGAACGGAATCATCGAGACCGCGATCGCCGCGCCCTCGCCGAGTTCGCCGCCGGCGATGCCGCGCTGGAACGCCAGCGTCGCCAGCAAATGGGTGGAATTGACCGGCCCGCCGCGGGTGATGGCGTAGACCAGCTGGAAATCGGTGAAGGTGAAGATGATCGAGAACGTCATCACGATGGCGAGGATCGGCATCATCATCGGAAAGGTGATGTAGCGGAAGCGCTGCCAGGCGCTGGCGCCGTCCAGCATCGCCGCCTCGTAGAGCGACGGCGAGATGGTCTGCAGGCCCGCCAACAGCGAGATCGCGACAAAGGGAATGCCGCGCCAGATGTTGGCGGCGATCAGCGAGAACCGCGCCGGCCAGGCGCTGCCGAGGAAGTCGATATTGCTGGCGCGGACGTGCAGCACGTCGACCAAGAGATAGGAGATGATCGAGAATTGCGGATCGTAGATCCACCAGAACGCCAGCGCCGAGAGCACGGTGGGCACGATCCACGGCAGCAGCACGATCGCCCGCAACAGGCTCTTGAACGGAAAGTGGTTGTTGAGCAGCAGCGCCAGCCAGAAGCCGAGCGCGAATTTTCCGAAGGTCGCCACCGCCGTGTAGAACACGCTGTAGAACACCGCGTTCCACCACAAGGGATCGGTCAGGAGATACTGGAAGTTTTCCAGCCCGACGAAGACGCCGCGGCGGCCGATCGTGGTGTCGGTGAAGGCGAGCCAGATGCCGAGCCCGAGCGGATAGGTCAGGAAAACCAGCAAGAGGCCGATCGCGGGCGCGAGGCACACCGCAATCAGGAACGGCTTATAGTCGAACAACCGCGTCAGCCAGCCGGGCTGCCGTTGCGCGAAGCGTTGCGGTGCCATTGTCGTGACAGACATCGAAACCCAACCCCCTGCATGATTGCGAGTAGCCTGTAGCCTGTAGCCCGCATGAGCGGAGCGATATGCGGGATTTAGGTCAAGACCCGGATGTCGCTTGGCTCATCCGGGCTACGATTGCCTCACCGTCTGAAGTATCTTTTCGCGCGACGCTCGGCTTCGGCGGCGGCAGCTTCCGGCGTCGCGGCATCGGTTGCGACCGAGGCGCACATCTGCACCAGCACGTAATCGGCATTGATCGCGCCGGTCGCGGTCGAGATCGGACCCTTGTAGCCGTTCCAGTACTGGTTTTTCATGGTGTCCTTGAAGATCGCGACCTTGGGGTCGCCGGACCACACCGCGGCGTCGGCGTAGGCGGCCAACGGCTGCGCCCAGTAGCCGCTATTGGCGTTGAGCCAGGGCTCGTATTGCTCCTTCTCCAGCATGAATTGCAGAAACGCCTTGGCGGCGTTCGGATAGGGGCTGTGCTTGAACACCATCGCATTCAGGGTCAGGCCCGCCATCGGCGATGATTTTGCGACGCCCATCGGCATGAACTGGTGTTCGGTATCTTCGGCGATCGGCGCGGTCGCGGGATCGTTCTTCAGCGAGAAATACAGCGATACGCCGTTCGAGGTCAGCGAGATGTCCTGCGCCGAGTAGGCGCGGTTGTTGCTGACGTCGTTCCATCCCGGCGTGCCCGCGATGAAGGTCGGATACAGCTTCTTGAGGTAGTCCAGCGCCGCGATCGTCTCCTTGCTGTTGATGGTGACATTGCCTTGCTCGTCCAGCAGGGCTGCGCCATGCGACCACAACAGCCAGCTTGCAAAACCGTTGCCGTCGCCGACCGCGTTGCCGAGCGCGAAGCCCGCCGGCTTGCCGGCCTTTTGCAGCTTCTGGCAGAGGTCGAGGAAGCCGGCGTGATCGTCGGGCACCTTGTCGAAGCCGGCGGCCTTGACGATCGATTTGCGGTAGACCAGTGGCCCGCCGCTGGCGCCGAACGGCAACCCGATCCAGCTGTTGGTGTTGTAGCGCTTGCCGTATTTCTCGGCGAGGAACAGCCATCCGCCATAGCGCTTGCCGATATAGTCGGCGACGTCGCTGAGTTCGACCAGCTTGTCGACATAGATGTGCGGCGCGTCGCCAAAGCCGATGATGATGTCGGGACCCGCGCCGCTGTTGGAGGTCACTGCGGTCTGCTGGTTGATGTCTTCCCAGCCGACGAAATCGACCTTGACCTCGACGCCGGTTTTTTGGGTGAACTTGGCCGCGTTGGCCCGGAACACGTCCTCGTCGGCCTGCACGAAGCGAACCGGGCGCAGCATGCGCAAACTCGCGCCCTTTTCGACCGGCAGCGAAGGGGCGACGACGTCGGCCGCCTTGACGTTTGAGGTTGCTTGCGAGGTGCCCTGCGCCGCGGCGCCGGTCGCGGCGAGTGCCGCGGCCGAAGCGCCCAGCGCCAGCGCGTCACGGCGCGTGATGTCGCTCTTCATGAATCCCTCCGGTTTGATCGTATCGCCCGGCGTTTTCGCCGGTGCGCCGCTTGTCGCGTCGTTTGAGCATAACCTTTTCGGGAAGTCGGTCTCGGCCTTTCCGGATTATACTTTAGCTGTTGGGGCCGCGATCCATGCTGACAGGTTGCCAGCGGCGAAGCGCGGTGTTTTGCAGCACCGACGGATTGACGCAGCTTACCGGCCACATGCCGGACAATACGAGTGACAATTCGTAGCCGACGCGGCGCTTGCGCGCCTCGTCGAAACGTGCCGAGGCCGAGGCGACATGGGCGGTCAGCGTCACGTTTTCCATGCCCAGCATCGGATTGTTGTGCGACGGCGGCTCCTTCTCCAGCACGTCGAGCGCGGCGTGCGCGATCCAGCCTTCCTGCAGCGCCTTGATCAGCGCCTCTTCGTCCACGGTCGGGCCGCGGCCGGTATTGATGAAGATCGCCGTGGGCTTCATCTGCTTGAAGTGCTTCTCGCCGAGCATGTGGTGGACTTCGGGGCGCGCCGGCGCGTGCATCGACAGGAAATCCGATTGCGACAGCACCTCGGACAGCGTCGCGGGCATCACGCCATGCTCGGAAATCAGCGTCTCCTGGATAAAGGGATCGTAGGCCATCATCCGCAAGCCAAACGGTGCTGCGCGTTTGGCGACCGCGCGCGCCACCCGGCCGAACGAGATGAAGCCCAGCGTCTGTCCCATCAGCCGCGGGATCTTCAGCAGCGCCGGGCGGCCCTCCGACCAGCGGCCTTCGCGCACCATCCTGTCCTGCTGGACCAGGCGGCGGAAGCCGGCCAGCAGCAGCATCATGGCGTGGTCGGCGACTTCCTCGATAAAGGTGTCGGGGATGTTGGTGACGGGAATGCCGCGCGCGGTGGCGGCCTTGACGTCGACGCTGTCGACGCCGACGCTGCCGAGCGTGATGACCTTGCAGTTTTCCAGCGCGTCGATGATGTTCTTGGTGATCGGCATGCCCTTGGCGTAGATGGCGTCGGCGCCGCGGGCGGCGGCGATGAATTCGGCCTCGTTGGCCGGCGCTTCGACGATCTCGGCGTCGATCGGATCGAGCGCTTCCTTCTCGAACGCATAGCCGCCGCCGGCGGTCGTGAAGCTGGCGCCTTTCGGCGTCACCATCTTGAATTTGGCCATTCTGGTCTCCCGATTTGACGTTTCGGTGTTGGTTATGACCGCGACAGGGCGTCGCCGCCTCCCGGTTTAGCGTCCGATCAATCCTCCCGGCCACCTGCGGTGGTTTTTCGTACAGCCCGTACTTCTACGGACCGGAGGTGGTAACCAAGCGCTAAAGGGTCCCAGTATAACGTGCCGCAATACTTTCCGCCAATCATGGCCGCTGGCGCCCCTTTTTCCCGGAGAATCCCTGTGAAGCTGAAGAACCTGAAGATCACCCCCAAGCTCGGTATCTTGGTGGGTGTGACGCTGATCGGCTTGTGCGTGGCCGGCGTGCTGGCGGGCTATTTGATGCAGCGCGAGATGCTGGATGCGCGCATCGACCAGATGAAATCGATCGTCGATATCGGGGTCAACATGGCCGCCGGGCTGCAGAAGGAAGTCGAGGCCGGCAAGCTCACCAAGGAACAGGCCCTTGCCGAATTCGGCCGCCGTGGCAACTCGATGACCTACGACAAGGGCGCCGGTTACCTGTTCGGCACCTCCTATGACGGCATCACGATCCTGTCGCCCGATCCCAAGCAGATCGGGACCAACCGCATGGAAGTAGTGACCAATGGCAGGAAGCTGTCCCACGAATTGATGGACGGCGCCAGGAACAACGGCTCGATCCTGCTGAAGTATGAATATGTCAAACCCAACACCGAAGTGCCGATCCGCAAGATGGGTTACGCGGTCGCCGTCCCGTTCTTCAGCATGTATATCGGCAGCGGCGCCTATCTCGACGACCTCGACGCCAAGATGCAGCCGATCGTCTGGACCCTGGCGCTCGCCATTCTCGGCATTGCGGTCATCGGCGGCGCGATCGCCTGGCTGATCGGCCGCAGCATCAGCGGCCCGCTGAACCAGCTCGGCGCCCGCATGCAGGGCCTGGCGGATGGCGCGCTCGACGGCGAGATCCCCGGCATCGACCGCGGCGACGAAGTCGGCGCCATGGCGGCGACGGTGCAGATCTTCAAGGACAATGCCATCCGCATCCGTGGCCTCGAACAGGCCGAGGCGGAAACCCAGGCCCGCGTCAAGGCCGAGCGCCGTGCCGCGATGGAAAGCCTCGCCGGCGACTTCGAGCGCAGCGTCACCGGCATCGTCCGCTCGGTTTCGACCGCGGCGGCCGGCATGCAGACCACCGCGCAATCGATGACCTCGACCGCCAGCGACGCCAGCGCGCGTGCGGCGACCGTCGGTGCGGCATCGGAAAGCGCCTCCAACAATGTCGGCACGGTCGCGGCCGCGGCCGAAGAACTCTCGAGCTCGGTCGCCGAGATTTCGCGCCAGGTGGCGCGCTCCAGCGAGATCGCCAGCAAGGCGGTGGGAGACGCCGAGAGCACCAATGTCACGGTGCGGGCGCTGTCGACCGGCGCCGAGAAGATCGGCGAGGTGGTAAAACTGATCCACAGCATTGCCGCGCAGACCAATTTGCTGGCGCTCAACGCCACCATCGAGGCGGCGCGCGCCGGCGAGTCCGGCCGCGGTTTTGCGGTGGTCGCCTCCGAAGTCAAGGCGCTGGCCAACCAGACCGCCAAGGCCACCGAGGAAATCTCGGCCCAGGTCGCGGCGATGCAGGCTTCCACCAGCGATGCGGTGGCCTCGATCGGCGGCATCACCCAGACCATCGCCCAGATGAGCGAAATCACGGTCTCGATCTCGACCGCGATCGAGCAGCAGGGCGACGCCACCCGCGAGATCGCGCGCAACATCCAGTCGGTCGCGGCCGGCTCGAGCGAGATCAGCACCCATATCGGCGGCGTCACCACGGCGGCGGCGGCGACCGGCGCCGCGGCCACGGACGTGCTGTCGAACGCGCGCGAGCTCGACAACCAGTCCGGCATGCTGCGTACCGCGGTCGACGAGTTCCTCAGCAAGGTTCGCGCCGCCTGACGATATCCTGACACGAAGGCAGTGAGGTTCCAGCCTCACTGCCTTTTTGATTCCGACGTCCTTCTGAGCCGGCAATCGCTCTGAGGCGACACGGATTTTTTTGCGGCCGGAGCGTTGGCCGGACGATTTGTAAATGAAACGCTAAGCTGCGCCGGTTTACCGTGTCGCAGCAAATCGCGCCGAACGTGCCCTTATCTCCTGGAGAAACCCTGTGAAGCTGTCCAATCTCACGATCACTCCCAAGCTCGGTATCTTGGTGGGTGTGACGCTGCTCGGTCTTTGTCTGGCCGGATTTCTCGCCGGGTACCTGATGCAGCGTGAGATGATGAACGCCAAGACCGACCAGCTTCATGCGATCGTCGATATGGCCCGCAACGTGGCCGCCGGGCTGCAAAAGGAAGTCGATGCCGGCAAGCTCACCAAGGAAGCCGCGATCGCCGAATTCGGCCGCCGTGCCAATTCGATGACTTTCGACAACGGTAGCGGCTACCTGTTCGGTTCGACCATGGAAGGCGTCACGGTATTGTCGCCAGACGCCAAGACGATCGGTCAGAACCGCCTCGACGCGCTTACCGGCGGCAGGGCGATCGGCCGCGAATGGCGCGATGGCATCGCCGCCAAGGGCGAGCACACCCTGTATTATGATTACAAGAGACCCGGTCAGGAAGCATTGCTTCCCAAGGTCGCCTATGCCGCGGCTATACCCGGCTGGAATATGTATGTCGGAACCGGTGCCTATACCGACGACATCGATGCCAAGATGAAGCCGATCGCCTGGACGCTGGGTCTTGCCATTTTCGGCATCGCGGTGATCGGCGGCGCGATCGCCTGGCTGATCGGCCGCAGCATCAGCGGTCCGCTGAACCAGCTCGGCGCCCAGATGCGCGCCCTGGCCGATGGCGCGCTGGACGGCGAGATCCCCGGCATCGACCGCGGCGACGAGGTCGGCGCCATGGCGGCCACGGTGCAGATCTTCAAGGACAATGCGCTCCGCATTCGCGGCCTCGAACAGGCCGAGGCGGAAACCCAGGCCCGCGTCAAGGCCGAGCGCCGCGCCGCGATGGAAAACCTCGCCGGCGACTTCGAGCGCAGCGTCACCGGCATCGTCCGCTCGGTTTCGACCGCGGCGGCCGGCATGCAGACCACCGCGCAATCGATGACCTCGACCGCCAGCGACGCCAGCGCGCGTGCGGCGACCGTCGGTGCGGCATCGGAAAGCGCCTCCAACAATGTCGGCACGGTCGCGGCCGCGGCCGAAGAACTCTCGAGCTCGGTCGCCGAGATTTCGCGCCAGGTGGCGCGCTCCAGCGAGATCGCCAGCAAGGCGGTGGGAGACGCCGAGAGCACCAATGTCACGGTGCGGGCGCTGTCGACCGGCGCCGAGAAGATCGGCGAGGTGGTCAAACTGATCCACAGCATTGCCGCGCAGACCAATTTGCTGGCGCTCAACGCCACCATCGAGGCGGCGCGCGCCGGCGAGTCCGGCCGCGGTTTTGCGGTGGTCGCCTCCGAAGTCAAGGCGCTGGCCAACCAGACCGCCAAGGCGACCGAGGAAATCTCGGCCCAGGTCGCGGCGATGCAGGCTTCCACCAGCGATGCGGTGGCCTCGATCGGCGGCATCACCCAGACCATCGCCCAGATGAGCGAAATCACGGTCTCGATCTCGACCGCGATCGAGCAGCAGGGCGACGCCACCCGCGAGATCGCGCGCAACATCCAGTCGGTCGCGGCCGGCTCGAGCGAGATCAGCACCCATATCGGCGGCGTCACCACGGCGGCGGCGGCGACCGGCGCCGCGGCCACGGACGTGCTGTCGAACGCGCGCGAACTCGACAACCAGTCCGGCATGCTGCGTACCGCGGTCGACGAGTTCCTCAGCAAGGTTCGCGCCGCGTAAGCGGACGAGTACGAATCGTAGGGTGGGCAAAGCTCCAGCGTGCCCACCATTCCCTCAGCGGATTCCAAGTAAGATGGTGGGCACGGCGCGAAGACGCGCCTTTGCCCACCCTACGCCACTACGCCGTTATGTTTTAGCCGAAGCCTGCCGTGAGGCGATCACGACGCCCGACAGCACCAGCACGTAGCCGATCAGGTGAAACAGCCTGGGCCGTTCACCGAGCAGGGCGATCGCCATCACCGAACCGAATACCGGCACCAGATGCAGGAACGGCGCGGCCCGGTTGGGGCCGATCAGCGCGATGCCGCGGTTGAAGAACAGATAGGCCAGCGTCGAGGGAAAGATCACCACATAGACCAGGGTGGCCAGCGTCAGCGCATCGAACTGCAGCGTGGTGCCGCTTGATAATTCCCAGATCGAGAACGGCAGCAGCAGCAGCGAGCCGCAACCGGTGGTGAACATGATCAGCGAGAGCGGATGCGTTACCGGCCGCCGCGGCATCAGCGCCGAATAGAGCCCGAACGCCAGCACGGCGCTGGCGAACATCAGGTCACCGCGGTTGAACTCGATGTTGGCGAGCGCCGCGAGATCGCCGTGCAGCAGGATGGTAAAGACACCGGCCAGCGACAGCGCGATGCCGGCGAATTGCGCAACCGTCAGCCGCACCCCGAACAGCAACAGCGACCACAGCGCCACGAACAGCGGCCCGGAGGACTGGATCATCAGCGCGTTCAGCGCCTGGGTATATTGCAGGGCCCAGTAGGACAGCGCGTTGTTGAGCGCAAATCCGGTCGCCGACAGCACCACCAGCAGCGGCAGCCGCCGGCGCAACGCCGGCCAATCGGCCTTAAGATGCGGCCACGCGAACGGCAGCAGCACGAAAAACACGCCGACCCAGCGGACGCAGGACAGCGTCATCGGCGGCACATGGCCGGCGACATAGCGGGCGAGCACGATATTGCCGGCCCAGAACAGCGAGGTCAGGCTCAACAGCAGATAGGGCTGGTTGTTGAGCCATCGGACCGGATCGGGCGCGGATGGCGGCGGGGGAATTGTCATGGGCTCGGTCTTGACCATGCGCCGGATTCCGAGGGCGAGACAAGTCCTGCCGCCGCAATGCTACAATGCCGCAACATGGCGTTTTCGAGCGAAGCATGCCCTCGGACTTGATCCGGGGGTCGGGTAAAGAAAACGCGTCAAAACGAAAAATGGCCGTAACCCCAAGAAAGCAATAGGGAGCCAATGATGGGCGTCGATCTCTTGAATGTAAAAGGCCTCGAGGCACTGGATCATCAGGGGCCGGTGGTGATGGTCAACCTGATGCGGTTTAATCCGCGCTCGCTCGACGGCGACGGCTCGGGCTGGGATGCCTATCTGCGCTACAGCGCGCTGACCGTGCCGATGATCAAGGCGCGCGGCGGCACGCTGCTGTGGACCGGCGACGCCAAGGCGGTCGCGCTCGGAGCACAAGAGGGCAATCAATGGGACTATCTGGCGCTGGTGTACTATCCCAGCGTCGCGGCCTTCATCGACATGATGACGTCGCAGGACTACGAAACAAGCTGCGATCCGCATCGCCGCAACGGCTGCGCCGAGCATGTCATCATCGCCACCAGCGAAGCCTACAGCAAATTCAAGTTTTAGGCGCAGCCGGCGCCGACCGTCCGGATCTAACCAAACCTTCGTGCGGGATGTTTGCCGCTAAATGCAAGCTATCAGCGCCTGCGCCTTTGCCATGTGAGCCGGGTCACACGGCATTTGGCGGCACGTGAACGCGCCTCCGAGACGACGACACCATGGGATATCGCGACGGCCAATCAGCCGGAGCAACCGATAAAACCCATGGAGACGAACAATGGATGGCGTAGCTCAAATCTCGGCCGAAACCTCTCAGTTCGACCACAGCGAAATTTCCACCGACACGGCGCCGACTGCGCCGAACCGGCTTCAGTTCTGGGAAGCCGAGCATACCCGGCCCGAATTCGAGCAGGGTGGCGAGGAGAATGCCGACCTGATCAACGTCGCCAACCTCTATCTCGACAAGTGCATGGCGCATCCGTATTTGCCGGTCGAGGAAATCCGCGCCCAGCAATTCGCGCGGATCAAGCAGCTGGTCGAGATGGCCTACCGGGAGATCCCGGTCTATCGCGCCAAGTACAAGAAGGCCGGCTTCAAGCCCTCGCACCTGAAGACCTATGACGACATCCAGAAGATTCCGGTCATCACCAAGCCGGAGCTGGTGGCGGCGTTCCCGGATCAGTGCGTCAACCGCAAGTTCAAGAGCGACAGCCTGTTTCCGACCCGCTCGTCGGGCTCGTCGGGCCAGACCCTTCTGATCCGCGTCGACTATGACGCGATCCTGACCGACACCATCCAGGGCGTCCGCCAGTTCGCGATGCAGAGCGGCAACGACTACCGCGAAAACGACCTGCTCGCCCACGTCTATACCGTGCCGTGGTGGTACGACTCGATCGGCGGCAAATATCCGACCGCGTTCATCTCGAACCTGATCCCGCCGGCCCGCGTCGCCCAGCATCTGCGTTACCTCGCGCCGCGAACGCTGTCGCTGTATCCGTCGAGCCTCGACGGGCTGATGCCGCATGTCGACGAGTTCAAGTCGACCCTGAACGTCGTGGTCACGCATTCGGAATATTCCTCGAAGGCCCAGCGCCAGGAATGGTCGCGCCAGCTCGGCGTGCCCGTGCTCGACGAATACTCCTCGGAGGAAGCCACCCGCATCGCGCTCGAAATGCCCGACGGCCACTACTATGTCTGCGAGGACACCGTGCACCTCGACGTGCTCGATCCCGTCACCATGGAGCCGCAGGTCGCGGGGCAGTCCGGCATCGCCGTGATCACCAATTTGCTCAACGAAGCGATGCCGTTCATCCGCTACGTGCAGGGCGACTACATCACGCTGCCGGTCACGCCGGCGCCCTCCGAGATCAACTGGTCGCAGATCGCCAGCATCGACGGCCGTCTCAACGATGCTTTCATCAACAAGGAAGACCGCAAGGTCCCGGCCGGCAGCATCCTCGATGCGACCTATCGCTGGATGTTCGATTGCGACCTGCATTTGGCGCAGTTCGAGATCGTGCAGACCGGGGTCGATATGGTGGAAGCCCGCGTCGTGCTCGGCGCCGCCACGTCGAAAGACAAGCTGCACGGCTCGATCCCGCATTTGGAAGACCTGCTTTCGATCTGCCTGGAAGACAAGGTTCGGGTCAAAGCGGTCGTCCTCGAAAGCTTCCCGCCGAAAGTCGGCAAGCGCCGGCCGATCCGCCGCGAGATGGCCTGAGCTCGAGCCAAAGGGGATATGTGTCGTGACTGACTCGATCAATCGAATGGCGGCCATGACGGCGCGTTATTACTACCTGCTGCGCTCGTCATGGCTGAGGCTGGCTGAACTGATGTTCTGGCCGGCGATGCAGATGCTGGTGTGGGGTTTTCTCTACACCTACCTCTATGACAGCAAATCCAGCATGGCGAGCACCGGCGGCATTCTGCTCGGCGCCGTGCTGCTCTGGGACGTGTTGTTCCGCGGTCAGCTCGGCTTTTCCTTCACCTTCCTGGAGGAGATCTGGTCGCGCAACCTCGCCAACCTGATGATGAGCCCGCTGCAACCGGCCGAACTCGCGGCATCGCTGATGGCGATGAGCCTGGTCCGGCTCCTGATCGGCACCCTTCCGGTGACGCTGCTGGCGTTCATGCTGTTCGGCTTCAACATCTACGGACTTGGCTTCCCGCTGCTCGGGTTCTTCATCAATCTGGTGTTGACCGGCTGGGCGATCGGGCTTGTCGTGTCCGGCATGATCATCCGTCAGGGCCTTGGCGCCGAGAGCCTGGCTTACTCGGTCATGATCCTGGTGCTGCCGCTGTGCTGCGTCTACTACCCGGTGTGGGCGTTGCCGCTCTGGCTGCAGCCGGCGGCGTGGTCGTTGACGCCGACCTACGTGTTCGAAGGCATGCGGGCGATCCTGATCGACGGCGTGTTCCGCACCGATCTGATGGTCGAGTGCTTCGCGCTCAACCTCGTCTATCTCACGGCTGCCTTCACCACTTTCATGCTCCTGCTGCGCAGCGCCCGTCACAAGGGCGTGCTGCTCACCATGGGCGAGTAATCAGGGGACCATCATGAACAGTTTTGCGACTTTCTTCGCCGGCAACGGCGCACGATACCAACCGGCGCAGGCGCTTTCGGCTCCTGCCCAATCGGCGGCGGCCACCGAGGCCGCCACGCCCGCCATCGCGGTCGAAACCCTGTGCAAGAAATACGGCACGCACTGGGCGGTCGATGAAGTCAACTTCATCGTGCCGAAAGGCTGGACCGTCGGTCTGCTCGGCGGCAACGGCGCCGGCAAGACCACCACCATCGCGATGATCATGGGCCTCGTGGTGCCCACGGTCGGCCGCGCCATGGTGCTCGGGCACGACATGGCGACCGAACGCCACAAGGTGCTGAAGCGGATGAATTTCGAGAGCCCCTATGTCGCGCTGCCGGCGCGGCTCACGGTGCGCGAAAATCTCAATGTGTTCGGACGGCTCTACGGCGTCGCCAACGTCAAGCGGAAGATCGAGGAGCTGACCGAGGAGTTCGAACTCGGCGATATCCTGGACCGGCTGACCGGGCGGCTCTCGGCCGGGCAGAAGACCCGCGTCGCGGTGGCCAAGGCGCTGATCAACGACCCTGACGTGCTGGTGCTGGACGAGCCGACCGCCTCGCTCGACCCTGATCGCGCCGACTGGGTTCGCTCGCGCCTGCGCGCCTATCAGCAGCGCAAGGGCGCCACCATCCTGATGTCGTCGCACAACATGCTCGAGGTCGAAGAGCTCTGCGACTTCGTCGTGATCATGAGCCGCGGCCGCGTCGCGGCGCTCGGCACCTGCCGCGAACTCGCCGAGAAGTTCGAGTGCAAGAATCTCGACGAGGTCTTCATCAAGCTGGCGCGGGTGTCGTGATGCTGTCCGCGGTCGCATCGATCCCGCATCAACACAAGCAGCCGTCGCGGATCACGATCCGCGGCGAGCGCCGCTCGGACGTCGCCGCGCGCGAAAACGCTGCTGGATGTGGCGATGGGCCCCGGCCGTTTTGCAAAATCCTCCGAGCGTCTGCGTGAAGGTCGCAAGCCCGCGCGCGGCCTGGCGTTCACGGCGGTCGAAGGCAAGCGCCTGATCGGCACCATCCGGCTGTGGCCGGTCACGGCCGGCGCCGCCGGCGGATGCCTGTTGCTGGGTCCGCTGGCGGTGGCAGCCGACGTCCAGGGCTGCGGCGTCGGCGCCGATCTGATGTGGCGCGCGCTGCGCGAGGCCAAACGGCGCGGCTATCGCGCGGTGCTGCTGGTCGGCGATCCCGCTTATTACCGGCGTTTCGGCTTCTCGGCGGAAAACACCGGCGCGCTGCGGATGCCCGGTCCCTACGAGCGCGAGCGCCTGCTGGCGCATGAATTCGTGACGGGAACGGTTAGCGACGCGCGCGGCATGATCGCGGCGGATCGGGCGCATCGTCGCGGCTTGCGTGCATATTTTGTCTCCGAGGCTCCGGTCCGAGAGCCTGAATCACGTCTGTTCGGAGGCTCGCAATATCGAATTGGCAGGTCCGAGATGAGCCGGAAAGCGGACATCTCGCAGGTACTGTAAAATTGATGCGAATGACCCACAACGGACATTCATTTTTGCATCGCTAGACTTCAGTTGTCGCAGAACTACCGGTGCTGCTTAATGTATTCCGTCAGCCGCTTTAGGTCGGTCACTAGCTCATCGCGCTGACCTCTGAAAAGCGTGACGAGCATCGACTGATCGGCATCGTGCCCCACGCCCCAACATCCACCATCTCTCATAGAAACCAAGTAATCTAATTCCTTGTTCATTGCGGCAATCATTCTTTCAGTTTCGGGTATCGCTTCAGAGACAGCCTTTACGGATGGCTGAAGGTCTTTGATTTGCAGCCTGTCGGCGAGGTGTTCCGCGGCGATCGGGCGGTATCGGTCGCCAGCCTCAGTGGCAGCGGCGGTGAATGACTTACCCTGCCGTTTGAGTTCGTCACATCCGCCCAAGCGGTTTGGGCGCAGACAAAGATCAGGACGGTCGCGGCGAGTGCCTTCACGGAATTAGCTCCCACATCTAGAGGGGATAATCATCGCCTCTGATTGTAAATAAGAGCTTATAGGTCACCTTTAGCTTACAATCATTAATTGTATCAATCGTTAGCGATGCGAAGCAGACGCCGGTGAGCCAGGTGATGACGGCCAACCCGGTGACGGTCAGACCTGAAGATCGGCTGGAAGGCTGTATGGCAATGATGGCCGCGCGGGGTTTCCGCCATCTGCCGGTGCTGGACGCGGGCAAGGTCGTGGGCGTCATCTCGATCGGAGACGTCGTCAAGGACATCATCCGGGATTTGGAGCACAATGTGGGCGACCTGATGGGCTATATCATGAGGGACGGCCCCTGGGGCTGACAGACAAACCCGGTGCCTTCCCCCGTGCCCGATCCTGCGGCGGCGGTACGCGCGGCATGATCGCGGCAACGTCCTGTCCATCAGAACACGAAGTAACCGTGTCCCCTTGTCAAGAAGATGATCTGTCCGCATTCAAAACCGCCAAGCACGGTGAAGATACGAAGTATCGCACCATCGGCGAACGTCAAGCGCGAAACCAATACCGCCGTCCGCGACGTCGCGACCGGAACTGATCGAATGGCGAAAAATGCGGTTCAGATGACCGACAGCGCCTTGCTGCTTGGAAGGAACAGCAGCAGCGTCGCAGCGGCTGCGGAGGAAGCCCTTGCAAGCGCCCAGACCGTTGCCACCGCTTCTTCGAAATTGAGTACGTCAATCGCGGAAATCGCGTCACAGGTGGACTTATCGAGGGCCATGACGTTGGAGGCCGTCACAGCGTCGACCCTGGCGCAGGCCACCATTGCGAAGCTGTCCGAGGCTGCCGCCAAGGTTGGCGCGGTTACCAGCCTTATCAGCGACATCGCCGGACAGACCAACCTGCTCGCGCTCAACGCAACCATAGAAGCCGCAAGGGCCGGCGAAGCGGGGCGCGGCTTTGCCGTCGTGGCCGCCGAGGTCAAATCGCTCGCGGAGCAAACCGCGAAGGCAACCAGCGAGATCGCCCAACAGATCACGGAAATACAGGACGCCACACAGGCGTCCGTCGCGTCGATAGCCGGCATTGCGGAAGTGATTTGCAGTGTCGAAACATTCTCCTCCACGATCGCCAAGGCAATAGAGGAACAAAACATCGTCACGGGCGAAATTTCACGGTCAGTCGAAGAGACCGCCCTGGCGGCCCGCGAGGTTGCGTCGCAAATCATTTCCGTATCCAACGAAGCCACCGAGACGGGACGGCGCGCGACTGAAATCCGGGACGGCTCGGCCGAGATCGCCGGCAAGGTCGATGCTTTGCGCGCTACTCTCGTTCGGGTGATCCGAACATCGACCCCCGACGTCGATCGCAGGATTTCGTCCCGCGTTAAGGTCCGGGCCGTGGCTACCGTCAGCGTGCAGGGCAAGTCGAGCCAGGTCACCGTGCGTGAGCTATCTTCCGCAAACGCGATGATTGAGGGAGCCTTCCCGGAGGCGCCCGTCAATGCGCCGATCAAGCTTCTCATCGAGGGCATCCATGCCGAGCTGACCGGCTTCATCGCGCGGAAGGATGCCGCCGCCACGCTGATCCGACTGGAATTGTCAGAGGCCGTCGGCATGACCGTCAGTCAATGGGTTTCGACCCGTTTGGCCGCTTGAGGGTCACAATACTCGCATCTCGAAGCCAGGCTTCGTCCGCTTTTGGTACTTCTCGACCTGACGCGATGTCCCGGTTGAGTTCGTAAACCGCCGGATAGCGGACATCGCTCGAGCGGCGCCAATAAATCCCGATTTATGAAGCCGCCGAGCCCTTGCGCGCGGCGACGAAAACACCGGTCAGCACCAGCGCAAAACCGATGAAATGGAACGGTTGCGGGCGCTCGCCGAGAAACACCATCGCCATCACCGAGCCGAACAGCGGCACCACATGAAAAAACGGCGCGGCGCGGTTGGCGCCGATCAGCTGGACGCCTCTGTTGTAGCAGAGATAGGCCAGCGTCGAGGGAAACACCGCGACGTAAAACAGCGACAGCAGGTTGGCGGCGTTGAGCGCCATCACCGGCCGTGTCGCCAGTTCCCAGATCAACAGCGGAACCAGGCATGCCGCGCCGGCGCCGAAGGTGAAAGCGGCAAACGACAGCGCGTGGATCGCCGGCCGCTTCAGCGACATCACGGAATAAAACCCGAAGATCACCAGCGCCACGATGAAGATGACGTCGCCCTTGTTGAACTGGATGCTCGACAGCGCGCCGAGGTCGCCATGCAGCAGGATCACCAGCACGCCGGTCAGCGACAGCACCACGCCGGCGGCTTGCGCCAGGGTCAGCCGCACGCCGAGCAGCAGCAGCGACCACACCGCGACCACCAGCGGGCCGGCCGACTGCAGCAACAGCGTGTTCAGCGCCTGGGTATATTCCAGCGCCCAATATTGCAGGGTGTTGAAGGCGCCGATCCCGGTGACGGAAACGATCACCATGATGCCGAGCCGGGCGCGGATCGCGCCCCAGTCGCGCACCAGATGTTTCCAGGCGAACGGCAGCAAAATCAGGAACGCCAGCGACCAGCGCAGGAACGACAGCGTGACCGGCGGAATATGACCGGCGGCAAGGCGGCCGACGATGGCGTTGCCGGCCCAGCACAGCGAGGTGATGGACAGCAGCAGATAAGGCTGGTTGGCGAGCCAACCGCCGGAAGAGGCTGTACGCGAAGTCTGGCCCGAAATTGGGTCGGAAGCTGACATGAGGTTCCGGCTTGGGGGAGTGGTTGCCCGGTTCGATGACGCCGGCGCCGGCCCGGCTTCTGTGCCAGGCCGCAAAATCCATCCGGCAGGGTTCACAGACACGGATTCTTGACCGACATCAATGGGCTGGATGCATCGCGACCATGCATCGGGCAGTGAGGCCCGCGCCGATGACGGCCGTCGGGTTGGAAAATCCGCAGCCCCCGTTTATGGTCGTGGCCATGCTCAGACAATTTACACTCGCTTGTGTGATCGGCATTGCCTCGTCCGTCGCGTCGATGGCCGGGCCGCGCGCCGGCATCGATCTTGCGGCGATCGATCCTTCGATCCGGCCGCAGGACGATTTCTGGCAATACGCCAATGGCAAGTGGCTGGCGGCGACGCCGATTCCACCCGACCGCAGCGCCTGGGATACGTTCTCGCAGGTGCGCGAAGTCACGCAAACGCAGCTTCGCGACGCCATCGAGGGCATCGACCCGAACGATCCGGATCATCCCGAACGCCGCAAGCTCGCCGATCTCTACGGCGCCTTCATGGACGAGGCGGCGGTCGAGCAAGCCGGGCTCGGCGGCCTGCGCGATGTGCTGGCGCGGATTTACGGCGTGCAGGACAAGGCCGAATTGCCGGCGCTGTTCGCCGAACTATCGCGGCTTGCGGTCCGCACTCCCTTCGACGTCTGGATCTATCCCGACGAGCACGATGCCACGGCCTATGCCGCGCATCTCGGGCAGGGCAACCTCGGCCTGCCCGACCGTGATTATTATCTCAAGGACGATGCGCATTTTCAGTCGGTTCGATCGGCCTATCGCGACCACATCGCCAAACTGCTGACGCTGGCCGGCGAGCCTGCGCCGGAGAAAAGCGCCGACGACATCATCGCGCTGGAAACCGCGCTGGCGCGGCTGCAATGGACGCGGGTGGAAAACCGCGATCCGATCAAGACCTACAACAAGACCGAGATCGCCAGCCTGCCGGCGCTGGTCGCGCCGCAGGACTTTCCGTCCTATCTCCGCGCCGTCGGCGTCGGGTCCGACATCGCCACCGTCGTGGTGGCGCAGCCGAGCTATTTTGCCGGCCTCGGCGCCATCGTGCGCGACGTGCCGCTGCAAACCTGGCAGGCGCTGCTCGCCTATAATCTGCTGAGCTCCTATGCGCCCTATCTGTCCGCGCCCTTCGTGGCCGAGGATTTTGCCTTCGAGCAGCACACGCTGCGCGGCGTGCCGGAAATCCAGCCGCGCTGGAAGCGGGCGGTGTCCACCGTCGATCGGCTGATCGGCTTCGATCTCGGCAAGCTCTATGTCGCGCGTTATTTCCCGCCGGCCAACAAGGCGCGCGCCGAAGCGATGATCGCCAACCTGATGGCGGCCTATCGCGAGGGCATTGCGACGCTCGACTGGATGGGCGCCGATACCCGCCGCGAGGCGCTCGCAAAGCTCGAGGCGATCGCGCCCCGCATCGCCTATCCCGCCACATGGCGCGATTACAGCGGACTTGAGATCGTCAAGGGCGATCTGATCGGCAACGTGATGCGCGCGCGTCGCTTCGATCACGCGTTCTGGATGGCGAAGCTCGGCGGCAAGGTCGACCGGGCGGAGTGGCGCACCACGCCGCAGACCGTGAATGCGTTCTACAGCGCGGGCCGCAACGAGATCGTGTTTCCCGCCGGCATCCTGCAGCCGCCGTTCTTCGACGCGGAGGCCGACGATGCCGCCAATTACGGCGGCATCGGCTCGGTGATCGGTCACGAGATCAGCCACGCTTTCGACGACCAGGGCAGCCGGTTCGACGGTGAAGGCAATCTGCGCGACTGGTGGACGGCGGACGACCGCTCCCGCTTCGAGACCAAGACGCGCAGCCTGGTCGCGCAATACGACGCCTTCACGCCGTTGCCGGGCTATCACGTCAACGGCGCGCTGACGCTCGGCGAGAACGCGGCCGACAATGCCGGGCTTGCGATCGCGGTGCGGGCCTATCGGCTGTCGCGCAAGGGCTGCCCGGCGCCTGTGATCGACGGCTTTGGCGGCGAGCAGCGGCTGTTCATCAGCTTCGCGCAGATCTGGCACGACAAGGTGCGGGACGCCGCCCGCATCGAACGGCTCAAGGTCGATCCGCATTCGCCCGGCCAGTTCCGCGCCAACGGCACCCTGCGCAACCAGACCGCGTTCGACGACGCCTTTGAGGTCAAGCCCACGCGATCCGATGTATCTGCCGCCGGAGCAGCGGATCTCGCTATGGCAGACCGACCGCGAGATCGTCTGTCCCGACAAGGCGCAATAGTCTCCGGTCTCCGGCCACGCCGCCGCGGGCCATAATTCAGACGTGACGGCCTGAAAACGTCGGTGGATTCGGCCGCCCCACCCGACCAAACGGCAAGGATTCGCTCCGCCTCCGCGCCGCCCGGGCGCGGCTATCGACCGACGCCGCGCCAACCCGTCGCAGTCGCCATTTTTTCAGGGGATATCAAAGGGTTAAATCGGCTTTAGTTTGCCGTTTCAGCCCCGTTCTTGCTTGCGTCGATAGCCCGCATCCGTTATCCGATGGGACGCCTCGCAAGCGAGCGGCCCCCGGCCGTGATTTGGGCTGGGCGCATGACCGGGAATGGTGGGACTTAAGGTTTTCCCAGGGTCGTGCAGGTTGCAGAGATGGTTGCAGAGGGAACACCCGCGAAATGGCCAATGTTGTCGTCGTCGGCGCCCAATGGGGCGACGAGGGGAAGGGCAAGATCGTCGACTGGTTGTCGGAGCAGGCCGACATCGTCGTGCGCTTCCAGGGCGGCCACAATGCCGGTCATACCCTGGTCATCAATGGCCAGACCTACAAGCTCGCGCTATTGCCGTCCGGCGTGCTGCGGCCGTCGAAATTGTGCCGTGATCGGCAACGGCGTGGTGTTCGATCCGCAGGCGTTCCTCGACGAGGTCGCCAAGCTGCAGGGCCAGGGCGTCGCCATCAGCCCGGACAATCTGCGCATCGCCGAAAACGTCACGCTGATCCTGCCGCTGCATCGCGAGCTCGATGCGCTGCAGCGAAGTCCTCCAATTCGGGCACCGCGATCGGCACCACCCAGCGCGGCATCGGCCCCGCCTATGAAGACAAGGTCGGCCGCCGCGCCATTCGCCTGATGGATCTGGCCGATCTCGACACGTTGCCGCACAAGATCGACCGCCTGCTGGCGCATCACAACGCGCTGCGCCGCGGCTTCAACCTGAAAGAAATCGACGGCGCCGGCATTCTGAAAGAACTGACGGCTTTCGCGCCGAAACTGCTGCCCTATGCCGAGACGGTGTGGCGGCTGCTCGATCTCAAGCGCCGCGAGGGCAAGCGCATCCTGTTCGAAGGCGCGCAGGGCGCGCTGCTCGACGTCGATCATGGCACCTATCCCTATGTCACCTCGTCCAACACGGTGGCGGCGCAGGCGGCGACCGGCACCGGCATGGGACCGAGCGCGGTCGGCTATGTGCTCGGCATCTGCAAGGCCTATACGACGCGGGTCGGCCAGGGCCCGTTCCCGACCGAACTGACCAACGAGATCGGCGAGGAGATCGGCCGCCGCGGCAAGGAATTCGGCGTCAACACCGGGCGCAAGCGGCGCTGCGGCTGGTTCGACGCGGTGCTGGTGCGCCAGACCGTGCGGACCTGCGGCATCCATGGCCTGGCGCTGACCAAGCTCGATATTCTCGATGGTTTCGACAGCATCGAGGTCTGCGTCGGCTACATGCTGGACGGCAAGGAAATCGATCATCTGCCGGCCGGCGAGGGCGCGCAGTCGCGGGTGGTGCCGGTTTACGAGACCATCGAAGGCTGGAAGGAACCGACCGCCAATGCCCGGTCCTGGGCCGATTTGCCGGCGCAGGCCATCAAATATGTGCGCCGGGTCGAGGAATTGGTGGGCTGTCCGATCGCCTTGCTTTCCACCAGCCCGGAACGCGAGGATACTATTCTGGTCCAGAACCCGTTTGAGGCTTAACGAGATATTACCGGAAAGCCTGCAATGTTGAGCATAGATGGCTGATTACTACCCGCTGATCGCCCGCGCCATTGCCGGACTGGACCCCAGTGCTCCCGGTGAGAGCCGTCGTGCGCTCTATGAACGGGCCCGCGCCGCGCTGATCGCGCAGCTGCGCAGCGTCGAGCCGCCCTTGAGCGAATCCGAGATCACCCGCGAGCGGCTGTCGCTGGAAGAGGCCGTGCGCAAGGTCGAATCCGAGGCCGCCCAGCGCGCCCGCGACGCCACCCGCTCCGGCGGCGGCGATACCGCGCGCAGCGGCGCCCGCGCCGGCGATGCGTTCCGCGCCAACACCCGGCCGGCTGCGCGGCCCGGCGAGACTTCGGCCCCGCCGTCCGCGCCGCCATTCGCGGGCCCGCCGCCGACGTCTTCCCCGGCGGCCCGGCCGCGCCCGCCCGCGCCGCCCTCGCGCAACGACCGCCCGCCGCTCGGGCAAGAAGGCCAGCGCAATCTGCGCGCCGATCAATCCACGCCGTCGCCGCGGCCGCCGCCGGTCCCGATGCCGGATGCGCCGCTGCCGCCGACCCGCGAACGCATGGGCGTGGCCCGCCGTGGCCCCGACAACAACGCGCCGCAGGCGCCGGGCATGCGCGGGTTTCGCGATATCGCCGCCGACGCCGACGATCTCGGGCGCGCCGCCGCGCAAGCCACCCGCTCGGCGCGGAAAACCTATGCCAACGTGCCGTCGCCCTCGCCGGAATTCGACCGGCTCGAGCCGAGCCTGGAAAACCGCGGCGCCGATCCGGACGCACCCTATTCCTATGACGAATCCGTCCAGGAGGCCGAGCGCTACGCGCCGCCGCCGCCGGCTCCGCGCTCGCGGGTGTCGCAGGACCGCGATCGCGAGCTGAAGAAGCGCCCGCGCACCGCCACGGCGTTTCCGTTCAAGAGCGCGATCGCGGTCGGCATCGTCCTGATCCTGGTGGGCGCCGGCATCCTGATGGGCAAGCAGGTCGTCACCACCGTGAGCGGCCTGTTCAAGCCGTCCCAGGTGGTAGACACCACCCCGAAGGACAATTCGGCGCCGCCGGCCAAGCCGAAGATCCCCGATCGGGTCGGCCAGCCGTCGTCGACCGACCAGGCCGCGCCGGTGGCGCAGCGCGTGGTGCTGTATGACGAGGATCCCGCCGATCCCAAGGGCAAGCAGTATGTCGGCACGGTGGTGTGGCGCACCGAACCGATCAAGGGCAGCACCGGCCAGCCCGCCGATATCGCGGTGCGCGCCGACATCGACATTCCCGATCGCAAGTTCAAGATGACGATGTCGTTCCGCCGCAACACCGACACCTCGCTGCCGGCCAGCCACACCGCCGAGCTGACCTTCATCCTGCCGCCGGACTTCGCCGGCGGCGGCGTCAGCAACGTGCCGGGCATCCTGATGAAGTCGAACGAGCAGGCCCGCGGCACGCCGCTCGCCGGCCTCGCGGTGAAGGTCACCGACGGCTTCTTCCTGGTCGGGCTGTCCAATGTCGATGCCGACCGGGCGCGCAATATCCAGCTCCTGAAGGAGCGTTCGTGGTTCGACGTGCCGCTGGTCTATGTCAACCAGCGCCGCGCCATCATCGCGATCGAAAAGGGCCCGCCCGGCGAGCGTGCGTTCAACGACGCCTTCGCGGCATGGGGCGAGTAGGCCGCGCGGCCTGCGTTTGTCCGCCAAGCCGATCAACGTTTGAAGTCAAGCCAAGGTCGGCCCGGCCTGGTTGCTGCTTTGGACGTAGTTCGCGCTGCCTGCAAAACTGCTATACTCGCTGCGAAATAGCGGGAGTTGAGCATGAAACGGTATCTGATTTTCGCGGCGCTCGGACCGTTCCTCGGTGGTTTCTTCCTGCTGGTGGCGACCACCGTAATGTCCGGCTACTGGAATCAGCCGAGCTGGAGCGAAGTTACAAAGCTGTTCGTGGTTTTCCTCAAAACCCTGCAATACAGCTATTTGTTCGGCATCCTGCCCTTGCTGATGATCGGCGCGGTCGACGACATCGTGTTCCACGTCAAGCGTATCGTGCCGCTGATCCGGATGCTGATCGTCGGCGTGATCGCGTTTTTCGCGGCGGAATTTCTCTACGGCGGCCGGGGATCCGACAGCGGCGCGCTGCAGTACTTCCTCTATGGCCTGGTCGGTTTCGTTCCGGCGGTGGTCTGTTCGTGGCTGGCGCATGAAGCGATCGACTTCGAGCAGCCGGCTGTCGCAGCGCAAAAACCCTGACAAAAATCCTGCAACGAAAACGGCGGACCTTTCGGCCCGCCGCGCTCCGCAAGCATCCTTGCAATATCGTTACGTGATCGAAAGGCCTTTGTTGTTGCGCCGGCGTTGTCGCCGGCCCTGGGTCGCCATCACGTCCTACCGGCCGTCGCCGCGGCAGCGGCCGCCGGGGCCGATGTGAAAGCCGCGCGGGCAGGCGTGCGCGCCGGGGTCGGCATAGTTCTGCCGGCATCCGCCGTAGGGCCCGCGATGCATGCCCGGTCCGCATCCGCCCGCGACCTGGATCACGTTACGGTCCTGCGCGGGCGAAAGCGGGGTCATCGGCACGGCGTTGGCGATGTCAGCGCCCATCAGGGTGCTGGCGAGGAATGCGGCGGCGATCAGTCTGTTCATGGGTCTCCTCCTGCGGGGTGATACTGTCATTTGGTTGTAGAACGTCGTCGATGCGCGAGTGAAGCGCATCCGGATTAGCCGCCGGCAAACGCGATGCCGGCGCGAACTTCGTCGATCGCCTGATCGATCAGGCCGATGGCGCGTTCGCGGTGGCCGCCCTTGTTCGGGGTCGAGGCCACCAGTTCGCCGCGCGCCGACTGCAGCAATCCGATGCTTTGGTACATGTGCGGCTGCGCGCCCAGCGCGTAGCCGATGCCCATGCTGGCGGCCAGCGCCGCGCCCAGCACGAGGGTGTGCATGGAAGGTGTCGTCATGTCCTGCTCCCTTGGCGGTGCCTTGGATATCCTTAGGTTTCCTTGGCCTATCCCAGGCAATGTCGTGCAGGCATGGGATGATCCGAATGCCCGGCCGAATCCGGCGTGATGCTCGTGCCGTCTCCCTAGGCTCGCGTGCGGTCATCGTCTTGGACTGACGGGCGCCGTTCGCCGCTGCAATTGGACTGTCCGGCGCTGTTTCCTTTACGGTAAAGCCTTGGTAGCTTCCGCGCGGTATCAGGCTTGCGCATTGCGATCGCTTCGCTGCTGACAAGGTTTATTGCCGTTCGATGTCCGCCATCCTGAAAAAGCTGTCGACCGACATGCTGCCGCAAGGTCTCGATGACCGGCAGCGCTACCTTCGCTTCTCGGAATTATTCGAGCATTTCTCCGACACCGCCGAACTCGACCCGGCGCCCGGCGTGCCGTTTCGCGCCGCGATGAATTCGATTCACGTGGGCACCACCATGCTTGGCCGCTGCGACGGCACCTTCACCGCGATCCGGCGGGAGCGCCGCCAGGTCGTGAAGACCAATGACGACCGCTATTGCCTGGCGCGCAACACCGGCGATCGCGACGGCATTCTTGTGCATCGCGGTCGCGAATTTTCCCTGCGGCCGGGGTCGATCACGCTGCTCAAGCTCGACGAGCCGTTTGTCAGCGCCGATGGCGCCCAGGCCAAGCGCTTCACCAATGTGCATTTGCCGACGCTGACGCTGCGCTCGATGGTGCCCGGCGTCGACGAGATGGTCGGCCGCGAACTCGAGCCCGGCGGCGCGCTGTCGCTGGCGATGGATTATGCCGACCTGTTGTTGAGCCATCCGGCCGCGGTCGAGCAGGCCGGTTTTGCCATCGCCGCGCACATGCTGGATCTGGCGGCGGTCGGTCTCGGCGCCCGCGGCGACATCGCGCTGGCGGCGCGGCGTGGCGGCGTGCGCGCGGTCAGGCTGCAGGCGGTGCTGACGATCCTGGAGCAGCGTTTCACCGAGCCGGATTTTTCCGCGCAGAAACTCGCCGAGGCGGCGGGGCTGTCGGAGCGCTATGTCAACGAATTGCTGTTCGAGGCCGGCGCCAGTTTCACCGCGCGGCTGACCGAGCGGCGACTGCACAAGGCGGCGGAACGGCTGGCGCATGGCGAAGGCCGTATCAGCGACATTGCCTTCGAATGCGGTTTTAACGACCTGTCCTATTTCAACCGCTGCTTTCGCCGCCGCTTCGGGCTGACGCCGACCGCCGCGCGGGGGCGCTGAACCGCTGAGAGCGGCGGGTTAACGCCTTGTCACGCAACTTGCGCCGCGCCAGCGCGTTACCCATCTGATGGCCATGTCGAACGACGATATTTATTTCCGCAAGCCCGCCCATGCCCGCGCCGGGGGTGCGGAGCCGCGCGGCCCTGTCATCGACCAGGAAGGCCGCGAAGTTCCCCGTGAGGCCCTGGGTTCGTCGCTCGGCAGCCGGTTCCAGACCTTCCGCTTCGATTTCGGCCATTCCAGCGCCAACCCGTTCGGCGACCTGACCCGCGAGCAGCGGCTGGCCCGGCTTGACGCCATCGCCAAGCTGCTCGATATGGCGTTCGTGCTGCCCGGCACCAACATTCGCTACGGCATCGACGGCATCATCCGGCTGGTGCCGGTGGTCGGCGACCTCATCGCTTCCGCCTTTTCGCTGTGGCTGGTGCGCGAGGCGCGCTCGCTCGGCGCGCCCTGGCATGTCACCGCGCGGATGCTGGCCAATGTCGCGCTGGAAGGCACCGTCGGAATGATCCCGATCGCGGGCGATGCGTTCGACGTGATGTTCCGCGCCAACATCCGCAACATGAAGATGCTGCGGCGCTGGATGGAAAGACAGCCGCGCTGAACCCGCGACTGCTCCCCGTCAGGGAAGCAGCCGACCACTATCGATTTTTCAACGAAGTGAGATTACGCCGCGTCGGCGTTCGCGTTGTCTGCGGCAGGCGCAGGCTCCGGCGCACGGGGGCGGCGGGGCAGCGGAAAATCCTGGCTCTCATAGAGATTGCGGATGCCGCTCTGGTCGAAGCGGGCTTCATCGACCTGCAGATAGGCGCCGTTCAGCGAATCCGCCGGCAATTCCTCGATCGCGAAGCGAACCGCTTCGGCCGCGGTGCCAAAGCGCCGATACGCAAAACCGGCCCGCTTCTTCTTGCGGATCGCAGCGGGGAATAATTCGGCGGCGGTGTTGTAGCTGAAGGAAGCCATGGTCAGTGACCCTTTATCTTTTTTCGTGAGGGCGCGAGTACATTCGCGCACGGTTCGTGCGGGGCCTGCCAACCGGGCGGGAAACCGGCACACATCATTTCCGGACAGTCTTTAATATAGGCTCGTTTGGCGGAAATGCAACTCCTGACCGAGCGGATGATGAATCCGTGGCCGCATCGGCCCATTCCCAAATAATCCTTTATATTTCAAAGGTTTGGGAGGCCTAGAGCTTGCCGAGCAGCAATAGTACCAGCAGCACCACGAGAATGACACCGCCGAGCCCCATTCCGGAATGGCCCATGCCGTAGCCATAACCGCCGAACCGGCCGGAAAAGCCGCCCAGCAGGTAAATGATGACAATGATGATGAGGATCAAACCCAGAGACATCGCGCTCTCCCAACAAGCCGCCGGCGGCGCATCTTGCGCCGCACGGGGCCTGTCGAGCAAGCGCCGTGGCTCCAGCGCAGGGACGAATCAGGATTTGGCAGGCTTATTTGGGCTGCAGCTTCAGCGCCGCTGAATTGATGCAGTAACGCAGGCCGGTCGGGCCGGGGCCGTCGTCGAACACATGGCCGAGATGACCGTTGCATTTGGAGCAGAGCACCTCGGTCCGGATCATGCCGTGGCTGATGTCGCGTTCCTCGTCGACATGGCTATCGATCGCGGGCGCGGTAAAGCTCGGCCAGCCGCAGCCGGAATCGAATTTGGCGTCGGATTCGAACAGGGTCTGGCCGCAGCCGGCGCAGGTGTAGGTGCCCTTGCGTTTCTCGTGCTCGTACTCGCCGGAGCCCGGCCGCTCGGTCGCTTTTTCGCGCAGCACCGCGTACTGCATCGGCGTCAGCTCCTTGCGCCACTCGGCCTCGCTCTTCTCGACCTTGGCGGTCATGGTTTTGTTGTCGGACATCGAACCTCCACGTTTAAACAATGCCGTCAGTTGGTGACTTTCGCATCGCCCACCAGCGTCGGCTTCTCGCTATAGTTTTCGGCGAACAGCTTCTTCAGGTTTTCGACCTTCGGAATGTCGTTGTACGCAATATAGGGCTGCGAGGGGTGCAGCGTCAGGTAGTCCTGATGATAGCCTTCCGCGGCATAGAAGCCCTGCAGCGGCCCGACCTTGGTCACGATCGGCTTGCCAAACACCTTGGCGGCGTTGAGCTGGGCGATATAGGCATCCGCCACCTTCTTCTGCTCGTCCGAGGTGGTGAAGATCGCCGAGCGATATTGCGTGCCGCTGTCCGGGCCCTGGCGGTTGAGCTCGGTCGGGTTGTGCGCGACCGAGAAGAAGATCTGCAGCAGCTTGCCGTAGCTGATCTTCTTCGGATCGTATTTGACCTGCACCGACTCGGCGTGTCCCGTGGTGCCGGTCGAGACGATCTCGTATTGCGCGGTGGCCTTGTTGCCGCCGGCATAGCCGGACACCGCGCTGACGACGCCGGCGGTATGCTGGAACACGCCCTGCACGCCCCAGAAGCAGCCGCCCGACAGCACCGCGGTCTGGACCGCATCGGACGGCTGCGCGTCCATGGCGGGGGCGGGAATTACGACCGCGTCTTCCGACGCGAAGGAGGGAACAACATTGAAGGCGGCGATCGCCAGCGCGCCGATCGCGGCGGCGCAGAGCGACAGGCGGCTGAATTGCTTGCGGGACATGAAAATTCCTCCG
>CAVOTZ010000046.1:0-249850 GCA_963699465.1 uncultured Alphaproteobacteria bacterium | reverse complement strand
GAAATCCATACGCCCTGTGGTGCTGTATTGCAGTGACGGAGTTTGTGCTGAACACGAGCACAGGGGTTATGAATTCCGGTCGCGCTTTGCGCGCCGGAATGACGGGGACAAAAAATTGGATACCCTCACCTACGTCCTGCTGTTCGTCGGCGTGTTCGCCGGGGGATTCGTGTCGGGACTTGCCGGTTTCGGCACCGCGCTGATGGCGCTCGGCATCTGGCTCTACGTGCTGCCGCCGTCGCTGGCGGTGCCGCTGGTGCTGATCTGTTCGGTGGTGGCGCAAACCGCGACGCTGCCGTCGATGTGGCGCAGCTTCGATTTCAGCCTGATCTGGCCGTTCATCATCGGCGGCCTGGCCGGCGTCCCGCTCGGCGTGATCCTGATCGCGCATGCCGATCCGCACCAGTTCAAGCTCGGCTTCGGCCTGTTCCTGCTGGTGTTTCCCGTCGTGCTGTATTTGCAGCGCACGCCGATGGCGTTCGGCTTCGGCGGCAAGCCGGCCGACACACTGATTGGATTCCTCGGCGGCATCCTGGGCGGCCTCGCCGGCCTGTCCGGCCCGCTGCCGATCCTGTGGGCCAGCGTGCGCGGCTGGGGCAAGACCGAGCGGCGCGGCATCTTTCAGATTTTTAACTGGACCATCCTGCTGACGGCGCTTCTGCTTCAGGTCGCCAGCGGCCTGGTCAAGATCGAGCTGGTCTGGCTCGCGTTGCTGGCGTTTCCCGGCACGGTGCTCGGCGCCTGGCTCGGCGCAAGGGTCTATCACGCGCTGAACGACCGCAATTTCCGCGACGTCGTGCTCGGCCTGCTGTTTCTGTCCGGCGTGACGCTGGTGTGGAGCAGCATCGGCGCGCATTAGTGCGCCGCATGGCCGCCATGCGCGATGTCGCGAGACTGTACGCGCCGTGACGAATTCGCTACCCCTGCCGCCATGAGCTCTCCTTCACTGCCGCGCGAATCTTCGCCTGCTCTGTCACACGAAAAACTCGGCCTGCTGCTGGGTTTTGTCGGCATGGCGATCTTCGGCGGCACCTTGCCGGCGACGCGGATCGCGGTGTCGGCGATCGACCCGATCGCGGTCACCGGCTTGCGCACCGCGATCGCCGGACTGTGCTCGCTGGCGCTCCTGGTCGTGCTGCGCCGGCCGCTGCCGCCGCGGCGCTTGTGGTTTCAGCTGGTGATCGCGATGCTGTGCGTCAGCATCCTGTTTCCGTTCCTGATGGCGCTGGCGGTGCAGACCGTCGACGCCTCGCATGGCGGCGTGGTGATGGGCGCGCTGCCGATCGCCACCGCTTTGGTCGCGGTGCTGATCACCCATGAGCGGCCGAAGCCGATGTTCTGGATCGCCTCGGTCGCAGGCGCCGCGCTGGTGGTGGCGTTCGCGTTGCGCCAGGGCGGCGGCACGCTCTCGGGCGGCGACCTTTTGCTCTTTGCCGCCGTCGCGGTATCGGCGATCGGCTACACCTTTTCCGGACGGCTCACCGCGCAAATGCCGGGCTGGGAAGTGATCAGCTGGGTGCTGGTGATCGCGCTGCCGATTTCGCTGCCGATCGCAGCCATCACCATGCCGGCCGATCTCGGCGCCATCGCGCCAAAACCGTGGCTGGCGCTGCTCTATCTCGCGGTGTTCTCGCAATGGATCGGATTCTTCGCCTGGAACGCCGGCATGGCGATCGGCGGTATCGCGCGGGTCTCGCAGGTGCAGTTGCTGCAACCGTTTGTCACTTTCGCGCTGGCCGCGTTGTTCAATGGCGAGACCATCACGCCGCAAATCCTGCTGTTTGCCGCGGCCGTGGTTGCAACGGTGGCGATCTCGACCCGGACGCGGCGGCGTGATGCGCCGATCGCCACCGATTAGCGCAGATTTTCCACCACGTTGACACCGGTACCGGAGTGGGATTTCCTGTCTCTGCCCCGACGCTCGAACCTTCCGTCAGCCCAATGTCGACGCTCGAAACCGCATTACGGGGAGGCGCGGTCGCGATCCTCCTGCTCTCCGCGCTGCTCCGCGCCCGTTATGCGCGCGTCAGCCCGGCGGCGGCCTATTCCGCGCTGCTGCTGTTCGGCGTCGCAGCCTATGTGATCGACTCGGCGCCCGGCTTCCACACGCTTCCCTTGTACGAGATGATTCCGATCCACGTGATCAGTTGCGTTACACCCGCTATCTTCTGGATCGCGGCGGCGGCGCTGTTCGATGACGATTTCAGGGCGCGCTGGTATCACGCCCTCGCCGTGTTGTGGCTGGCGGCGCTGGCATGGCGCGAAATGTACGGCTGGCCGCAGACGATACTCACCGTCCATGACGTCTCCGCCATGCTGTGCGTGCTGTTTGGCGCCTGGCACGCGCTGGCCGGCCGCGCGGCAGATTTGGTGGAGCGTCGCCGTCAGTTTCGCCTCGAATATGCGGTCTTCACCGCGCTTTACATCGCACTCGTCATTGGATCGGAGTGGCTCTGGCCCGGCTCGCTTAGCAAGGCACCGTTCAGCCTGATCAACGCGGCCGGCCTCGTCGCGTTTACATTTGTGTTCTCGATCCTCGGACCACGGGGTTTCGGTATCGGTCCCGATGTAACGGCGCCGGCCGCGTCGCAGCCGAAGCCGATACCGGCCGCGGCCGGCGCTTCGGCCGCCGCGTCGGCCGCGAGCGAGCCGGACAACGCCCTGCTTGAGGCGCTGCGCAAGGCGATGGAGGACGGCAAGGCCTATCGCGACGACGGGCTGAGCATCGCCTCGCTGTCACAAAAGCTCAATGTGCAGGAATACCGGCTGCGGCGGCTGATCAATGGCCAGCTTGGCCATCGCAATTTCAGCGCCTTCGTCAACGGCTATCGGCTCGCCGAGGCAGCCAGCGCGCTGGCCGATCCGACCCAGGCCGAAGTCCCCGTGCTGACGATTGCGCTGGATTCCGGATTCGGCTCGATCGGGCCGTTCAACCGGGCGTTCAAGGCCTATGCCGGGCTGACGCCATCGGAATATCGCCGCGCCCATCTCGGCGAAGCCGAAACAGCCTCGCCGATTCCGGAATCGGCCAGTCCTACCTGACTTTCGGCCAGCCGCGCTCCGAACCCGGCGAGCCGCAAACCCCCTTCCATGACAGGTTGACGGTGGATGGCGCAGGCATCGCGCCTTCCGAAAACGGGAGGCCAGCCGTGACGCAGCTCATCACCATCCTCAAATTTTCCCTTCCCGGGGCCATCGCCATCGCAACGCTGGAGGCGCTGTTCCTCTACTTCGTGGTGCGAAAAGACTACAACTGGCGGGCCTATTTCGCCTCGCTGGCCGACGCCCTCGGCCGCGAATACCTCGTCGCGACCTTCGTGACATTGAGCCTCGCCGCCCCGCTCATCGGCTTTGCCTGGCAGCATCGGCTGTTCACCATTCCACTCGATACGCCGCCTGCCGTGGTGCTGCTCGTGATCCTGCAGGACTTTTGCTATTACTGGTTCCATCGCGCCAGCCACCGCATCCGCTGGTTCTGGGCAACGCACGCCATCCACCATTCCTCGAACGAGCTCAATCTCGGCGCCTCCTACCGCTTTGGCTGGACCGGGCGGCTGACCGGCTCCAGCGTGTTCTACGTGCCGATGATCTGGCTCGGTTTCGCGCCTGGCCCGGTGTTCATCGCGCTCGGCTTCAACCTGCTCTATCAGTTCTGGATCCACACCGAATGGATCCCGAAGCTCGGCTGGCTGGAACATGTGCTCAACACGCCGTCACATCACCGCGTGCATCACGCCTCCAATCCGGAATATCTCGACCGCAATTATGGCGGCATCCTCATCGTGTGGGATCGGCTGTTCGGGACCTATGTCGACGAGCGCGACGACGTGCCCTGCCGCTATGGCCTGGTAAAACCGCTGCTGTCGAACAACCCGTTTGTGATCGGCTTCCACGAATGGGCGGCGCTGCTGCGCGATGCGTGGCAGGCGCGCTCATGGCGCGAACGGCTGCTGTGCATCGCCGGGCCCCCTGCCCCGCATCCGGATGCCGACAAGTTGCCGACCAACGCATCCTCCGCGCCACCCAGCCAGGTTGTTGCTTTCGAACCGGCAGAATAGCGATAGTATCGTCCGCTGTGGGCGAGAGGACCGAATGCGACGACGCCGGTTCATTTCACTTCTCGGGGGAGCGGCGCTGGCGCCGTTCGTCGCCACGCGCACGTACGCGGACCCATCCGGCAGCTGTGGCGCACCGGTCGCGCAAGACGACGGCTGGCCCGTTGCCTCAGCCGAAGATGGCAAGCTGATCGACCGCGACGCGCTGTGCAGGATGGCTGATCGGCTCGCGACCAACTCCAACGTGCACGCCGTCGTGGCCGCGCGCGGCGGCAGGCTGGTGTTCGAGCGGTACTTCAGCGGTGACGAGCAGGTTCCCGGCCACTTTTACGGTCACCGGATCGAACACATCAGGTTCGATGCCGATACCCTGCACAACATGAAGTCGGCTTCCAAGAGCGTCATGTCACTCGCTGTGGGGATCGCCATCGACCGCGGGCTGATACGCAGCGTCAACCGAACCGATCTTCAGATTTTTTCCCGGAATTGTCGGACCTGCGCTCCGCCGAAAAGGATCGCATCCAGCTGGTGCACGCACTCACCATGTCGATGGGTCTGAAGTGGGTGGAGGCGACACCGGCCACCGGAGATTACGACAACGACGAGGCGCGCATGCATATGGCGTCGGATCCCTGTCGCTACGTGCTTGGGCTTGCCGTGACCGCACCGGCCGGACAGACGTTCTTCTACAACACCGGCGCGCTCGCGCTGGTGTCGGCCGTCCTGCGAAGGGCGACCGGCCTCCCGCTCGACGAATTCATCCGCGTCAACCTGTTCGAGCCGCTGGGCATCACGCACGCGGAGTGGGAGCGGTACCGAGGAGAAGTCGACGCCGGCGGCGGATTGCACCTGCGACCGCGCGATATGGCAAAAATCGGCCAGTTCGTCCTCGCGGGCGGCCGCTGGAACAACCGCCAGGTCGTTTCCAAGGCATGGATCGAGACCTCGACGACCGCGAAGCTCACGGCGACGGACCATCAATCCTACGGATATTTGTGGTGGCTCGGCCGCGCGCGGCTCGATGACCGTGAGGTCCACTGGATTGGCGCGCTCGGCCGCGGCGGGCAATACATCCGCATTGTTCCGGAGCTCGATCTCGTCGTCGTAGTGACCGGGGGATATTACGAGGACTACAGCCCGCAGGCGTTTCGGGTGCAGTTCGGCGTCTTCAGGGACGTCTTGGGGGCGGTTTTGCCTCCCGCCTGAAACGGAGCCGCGGCGCTTCCTCTCATGGTTAGCTGCCCAGCGCCGGATTGTCGGCGATCAATTCGGCCCGGGTATGTTCGGACTTGATGGCGCGAACCAGGATCCGCGCCGTCTTCATGTGATCCACCGTCACACAGAGACCGATGATCTGGCTGACCGACACGTCACGCATTGAATCGTCGGATATTTTCATCGCGATTTCGAGCGCGCGCTTGATCGCGGCCTGGTAGCGCTCGGCGGCGGCGGCTTTCTCCGTCTCAGCATTGCGGCCACCGGTCGCCGTCATCTTTTCGGCGATCGAGCCCGCGGAAGCGCAGATCTCGCGGATCCGTTGCGCGGCTTCGATGTCGCCGAGCGGCCGGGCGTCCGCAACCTCCCAGATTTCCGGCGCTTGAGTTTTCTCAAACCAACGCATCACGCATCGCCCCTCGTGGTGCCGGAAATATATTCCGGCACAGTTTCGCTTAGCAACTATGGCGTTTCAGCGAAGAAAGCGCTGCCGCGCGGGAATAAAATCCTACGCATAAAACGACCGAAGCCCGGCTCTGAAGCAGAGCCGGGCTCCCCGACCGTTACTCGGCCGCTGAAATCGCAGCGAATTCCGTCGCCTGCCGCTCGAACAGCCCGCGATAGATTCCGTCCGCACGCCTGGCCAGCACGGCGTGGGTGCCCTGCTCGACAATCTCGCCGCGGTCGAACACCAGGATGCGATCGAGGCTACGCACCGTCGACAGCCGATGCGCGATCACGATCGAGGTACGCCCCTTCATCAGCCGCTCCATCGCCTGCTGAATAAGCGCTTCCGACTCCGAAGTCGAGGCTCGAGGTCGCCTCGTCCAGGATCAGCACCGGCGCGTCGGCCAGGAACGCGCGCGCCAGCGCCACGCGCTGCCGCTCGCCGCCCGACAGCTTGACGCCGCGTTCGCCCACCATGGTGCCGTAGCCTTTCGGCAGCCGCAGGATGAACTCATGCGCGTTGGCGAGCCTCGCTGCCTGCTCGATCGCCGCCAGGCTGGCGCCGGGCCGGCCATAGGCGATGTTCTCGGCCAGCGAGCGATGAAACAGGATCGGCTCCTGCTGCACGATCGCGATCTGGCTGCGCAGCGACTGCTGCGTGGCGGTGGCGATATCCTGGCCGTCGATCAGGATGCTGCCGCCGCTGACATCGTACAGCCGCTGCACCAGCTTGACGAAGGTGGTCTTGCCGGAGCCGGAGCGGCCGACCAGACCGACCCGCTCGCCGGCGCCGATCTCCACCGACAGGCCGTCATACAGCGGCGCGCGATGGCCGCCATAATGGAACGTGACGTCGTCGAACACGATGCGGCCGCCCTGGATGTCGATCGGCCGCGCGCCGGCGACGTCGGCGATGCCGATCGCCTCGTCGTGGATCGCGACCAGTTCCTCCATGTCGTTGACGGAGCGCTGCAGATTGTTGATGTGCATACCGACATCGCGCAAGTAGGCGTGGATGATGTAGTAGCTGGTCAAGACATAGGTGACGTCACCGGGCGAGGCGCGCCCGGCGATCCACAGCAGCACCGCGCCGCCGATCACCGCGGCGCGCAGGCACAGCAGCAACGATAATTGCGCCAGCGCCGTGTTGTTATAGCGCAGCCAGGTCCGTTGCACGCGCACCCGCCAGCGGCTGATGACGCGCGCCAGCCGCGCGTCCTCGCGCGCCTCGGCGCCGAACGACTTGACCACCGCGTTGCAGGTCAAGGCATCGGCCAGCGTGCCGCCGACCTTGGTGTCCCAGGCATTGGAGACCCGCGCGGCCGGCGCGATGTAGCGCGTCGAGAACCACACGATCATCGGCAGATAGATCACCGCCCCCACGGCAACCACCAGGCCGAGCGACGACCAGTGCAGCCCGAGCAGTATCATCGAGCCCAGCAGCACCAACAGCGAGGGCAGCAACGCCATGAAGATGGTGTCGTTCAACAGGTCGAGCGCCCACATGCCGCGGGTGATCTTGCGCACCGTCGAGCCGGCGAAGCTGTTGCCGTGCCAGTCGGTCGAGAAGCGCTGCACCCGCATGAACGCCTCGCGCGCCACGTCGGACATCATCCGCAGCGTGAACGGCACGATGGTGCGGAATCCGAGCAGGCGCACGATCATCGAGGCGAGCCCGAGCGCGACGATCGCAACGAAGGCCATCAACGCGGCCCGGCGCGCGGCGGGATCGGCCGCGCCCAAGGTCATCGCGTCGACCAGGCGGCCGGAGAAAACCGGCATGAATAGGTCGGCAATGGTCGCGCCGATGAAGCCGCCGGCGGTCGCCGAAGCGAGCAGCGGCTGCTTGAGCCAGTGGCGGAACGCGAACGGCAGCACCACGCGGATGGCGGCCGGGCGTTTATCGATTTGAGCGGTCATGGCGTCATCCGGCTACGCGCGATGCGCAGACCGGCTCCGTTGCTTGAAGCTTGCCGTGAAAGGCCAAAGCCCGGCACGCGCGCGTCGTTGAAAATGAAGCTAACTTGCTAGAAAGCCTGAGAGATTTTGGAAGCTTGAGATTGGGCAAAAAAGGCCCGATCGATGCGGACGGAAAAGGCCCTTAGCGGGCTACGCCGGCGTCCGACATGAACTGCGAACGCGAGGGCGCGGTCTGTGACGTGATCGTAATCATGCAAATCCTCCCCGGTTCGAGTGACAATGCGAGTGCTTATAAATGCACCAGCCATGATTTGCAACGTTCGGCGGGGGCACGCCGCCAACGAGGCGCGCGACTGAAATCATTTTTGCAACGCACCCGGGACGTTACGGCCGCAAGTCGAACCTCAGTTTCGTTTGATTTGCGCCAGAGCTTGTGTTGGACTTCGCGCCAACCCGCTGGAAAGGCGGAGCAAAAAGGGAGAATGTCCATGGCCGTCACCGGCTCGAAGTTCACGCAATTGCTGACCGCAACGACCGCGCTGGTCGCGCTCGGCGCCGCGTCGCCGGCGTTTTCAGCCCAATCCAGCGACCCGATCAAGATCGGCGTCATCGCCGAGGTGCAGTCGATCGCGGGCGCGGCCACCCCCGGTGGCGCGCAGATCGCGGCCGACGAAATCAACGCCAAGGGCGGCATCCTCGGTCGCAAGATCGAAATCGTGTCCTACGACAACAAGAGTTCGTCGTCCGACTTCGGTGCGCGCCTTCCAGCGCGCCGTTTCCGACGACAAGGTCTCAGCCGTGATCGCCAGCTACATCAGCGAGGTCGTGATCGCGCTCGAACCGTGGGCGGCACGGCTGCACATGCCGCTGATCACGCCGGGCGCCGCCAGCAACGAGATCACCCGCCCGATCCATGACGATTACGACAAGAACAAATACACCTTTCACGGCTATCTGACCTCGGGCGCGCAGGCCCAGGCGGTCTGCGATGCCGCCAAGGATCTCTTGGTCGACGGCATGAAGATGAAGACCGCCGTGATCATGAGCGAGGACGCGGCGTGGACCAAGCCGCTCGATGCCGGATATGAAGAGTGCCTGCCGAAAGCGGGATTGAAGGTGCTCGACCACATCCGCTTCTCGCCCGACACCACCGACTTCACGCCGATCTTCAACAATCTCGAGGCCAAGAAGCCGGACGTGATCGTGACCGGCATTTCGCATGTCGGCGTGCAGCCGACGGTGCAGTGGAAGAACCAGCAGGTGCCGATCCCGATGTTCGGCATCAGCGCGCAGGCGCTGAGCCCGACCTTCTGGGCCGACACCAACGGCTCGGCGGAAGGCATCCCGTCGCTGGCGGTCGCCACCTCCACCACCGCCGTGACGCCGAAGACCAAGCCGTTCGCCGCCGCCTTCAAGGCCAAGTTCGGGTCCGACCCGGCCTATACCGGCTACACCGCCTATGACGATGTCTACATCATCGCGGAAGCGATCAAGCGCGCCGGCTCGACCGATCCGGACAAGATGGTCACTGAACTGGAAAACACCGATTACGTCGGCACCATCGGCCGCGTGCAGTTCTACGGCCGCAGCGACCAGTTCACCCACGGCCTCAAATACGGCCCGGACAATGTCAGCGGCATGGTGTTCCAGTGGCAGGACGGCAAGCAGGTCACGGTGTGGCCGGCCAAGGTCGCCGAAGGCAAAATGAAATACCCGGCGTTTTCACGACCGACCAATTGATCGGCGGAACCCGTCCAACCGACGCGAACGGCGCGCCTATAAGGCGCGCCGTTTTTGCTTTGGATGTTGAAGTATCGAAGGCGTTCCCCGGATGCCTTAAGCGCGGGGGCCACACGCTTGGCGGTGGGTCCCGGTTCTGCGACGCATCGCTACGCGCTGCATCGCGCCCGGGACACGCGTGATCAGCTAATGCGCGGGCGCGGCGCCGAGGCTTGCGGGCTTTTTCAGCAGCATCACCAGCAGGCTGAGGCTGACATAGAACAGCGTCAGCATGAAGAAGGCGTCGCTATATCCCATCACCACCGCCTGGCGGTGAACGATCTGCGACAATTGCTTGAGCGCCATCATCGAGGCGTCGCCGAGGCCCTGCATGCGCTGGGTCAGCATGTTGAGGGTTTCGGTCGCGGTGGCGTTGCCCCAGTTCACGCGGTCCTGCAATCGCGAGATATGCAGGTCGGTGCGGTCGTTCAGGATCTCGTTGATGAGCGCGAGGCCGACCGCGCCGCCGAGGTTGCGCGTCAGGTTGAACAGGCCCGAGGCGTTCTTGACCCGGTCCGGCGGCAGGGTGCCGAGCGCGATATTGTTGGTCGGCACCATCGCGCACATCATGCCGATGCCGCGCAGGATCTGCGGCACCATCAGCTCGTAGAAATCATAATCGCGGGTTATCCACGTCATCTGGTAAGTGCCGAGCGCGAACACGACAAGGCCGAACGCGATGATGTAGCGCATGTCGATCTTGAGCATCATCCGGCCCACGATCGGCGCCATCAGGAACATGCTGGCGCCGGAGACGAACATGGTCTCGCCAATCATCAGCGCGCTGTAGCCACGCACTTCCGCCAGATAGCGCGGGTAAATGTAGGTCAGGCCGTACAGGCCGATGCCGACACAGAACGAGATCAGGCAGCCGACGCCGAAATTGCGGTTGGCGAAAGCCCTGATGTCGACGATCGGCTCGCGCGCGGTCAGCACGCGATAGAAGAAGGCGACCGCGGAAATGGCGCAGACGGCGGCGCAGATCGCCACCGAGGTGTCCTGCAGCCATTCATATTGCGGACCTTCCTCCAGCACATATTCCAGCGCGCCGAGAAAGCCCGCCATCGCGATCAGGCCGAACCAGTCGAAATGGTCGAGCAGCTCGAAATCCGGCTGATCGAAATCGACCAGCGTCCAGACGCCGACGATGATGCCGAGGCCGGGGATGACGTTGATGAAGAACAGCCAGTGCCACGACAGCGCGTCGGTGATGTAGCCGCCGACGGTCGGCCCGATGGTCGGCGCCAGCGTCGCGACCAGGCCGATGATCGGGCCGACGATGTGGAACTTGCTGCGCGGAAACACCGTGTAGGCGGATGCGAACACCGTGGGGATCATGCCGGCGCCCAAGAATCCCTGGATCGCGCGCCACAGGATCATCTGCTCGATCGAGGAGGCAAATCCGCACAGAAAACTCGCAACCGTGAAGCCTGCGGCCGAGATCACGAACAGATATCGGGTGCCGAGCGCGCGCGACAGGAAGCCGGACAGCGGTATCGCGATCACTTCGGCGATCAGGTAGGCGGTCTGCACCCACGACACTTCGGTGGAACTGGCGGACAGGCCGGCCTGGATATCGGTCAGCGACGCCGACACGATCTGGATGTCCAGGATCGACATGAACATCCCGAACACCATGATGAGAAACGCAAACAGCCGCCGCGGCGCGATGCGCTCGGACGGCGCGGCCATGGCGTTCATCATCGAAGGCGAAGCGGTGGTGGCGTCAGCCATGGTCGGCAGCCCGATGTGATCGTGTCAGGGCGGCGCGCCAATCGCGCGCGACGCCGGATGCGCAGGACTTACTGCGGATGGGTCGCCGCCGGCGCGTCGAGATCGGTATCATTGTCGGCATCCCTGGCGCCCTCGCGGGTATCGACGGTGGCATACACCGACATGCCGGCGCGCAGCAGGTTCTGCCGCGCCACGTCGCCGGGCACGCGAACCCGGACCGGCAGCCGCTGCACGATCTTGGTGAAGTTGCCGGTGGCATTGTCCGGCGGCAGCAGCGTGAACACCGAACCCGCCGCCGGCGAAATGCTGTCGACGATGCCTGCGAACTTGCGGTGGCCATAGGCGTCGACCGAGATCGTCACCGGCTGGCCCGGGCGAATCCGCTTGAGCTGGGTTTCCTTGAAATTGGCATCGATGAAGACGTCGTCGAGCGGCACCACATTGCCGAGCCGCTGTCCGACCACGATGTAATCGCCGGTCGAGACCAGGCGGTTGGAGAAGGTGCCGTCCACCGGCGCGCGCACCGAGGTGAAATCGAGATCGCGCTGGGCTTTTGCCAGCGTGGTCTGGAATTCGGCGAGCTGGGCGCGGGCTTCGACCTGCTGCGCTTTTGTCACTTCGACATTGTCGCGCGCCGCGTCATAGGCCGCCTGCGCCGCCTTCAGCGCCGCGAGACCCTGGTCGCGCGCGGCTTCCGACACTTCAAAAGTGGCGCGGGACGCAAATCCCTTGTCGCTCAGGCTCTGCTGGCGATCGAAATCGAGCCCGGCGCGTTTGAGGCCGGCTTCGGCGGACACGACCTGCGCCTTGGCCTGATCGACCGCGCTTTCCAGCGCAGTGACCTGGCGGCCGATACGGTCGATGGTGGCCTGCTGGGTCGCGATCTTGGTGGTCGCGGCGTCCACCGCGATACGATAGTCGCCGTCGTCGATCTTGAAGATGACTTCGTTGGCGCGCACCAGCGAATTGTCGCCGGCCAGGATCGCCGAAAGGTGACCCGACACCCGGGCGCCGAGCGTGGTGTTGTTGGCGCGGACATAGGCGTCGTCGGTGGAGATATAGAAACGTCCAACCAGCAAATAATGCACGCCATAGGCCGCGGCGGCGAGCGCCACCAATCCGAGAATTCCCGGCAACACCAGTTTGCGCTTGCCGGGTTTCGGCGCGGCGGTATTGGCGGTTACGGCAGGCGCGGCGGCCGGCTTCTCGGTGACGGTCTTGTCCGGTGTTTCCGCCGGGCGGCGGCTGACCGTTTCGTCGGCGAGATGGCCACGCAGCTGCTCGGCGAGAATCGCCGCAGCGTCGTGCGACGGTTCGTCCCCTGCCGTGTCCGGCTCGACACGAACAATCCGTGCGGCCTGGTCTCTCGCTGCGGCCATTAACGGCCTCCTTCATTTACATTGACGCAATCGAGGCGCGAGCCAAACCGGGCCCCTCACCTCGTACATTGAACAATTAACATTGACCGAACGGTTCGGTCAAGGTATATCTGCAATCGAGGCCACCATAGGACGCCTTTTGCTTCCATGGCGTTGCCTGCGCCGCAATATTCGCAGAGAACCTAAACCAATGGTTGCAGCTCATTCGTCTACCCTCCGGCTGGCCGGCGACGAGGACAGTTCCAAGCGCCGCCAGATCCTCGACGGCGCCAGCAAGGTCTTCATGGACCTCGGCTTCGACGGCGCCAGCATGGGCGAAATCGCCCGCGCCGCCGGCGTCTCCAAGGGGACGCTGTACGTCTACTTCGCCGACAAGAACCGGCTGTTCGAAGCCATCGTCGAAGAGGAAAGCATCGAACAGGGCAGGATCGCCTTCAATTTCGAACCCGGGCGCGACGTTCCGACCACGCTTCTGGAGTTCGGCCAGGCCTACATGCAGTTGCTGTGCCGGCCCGCGTGGCGGATCGGCGATCCGCACGGTGATGGCGATTGCCGAACGGATGCCCGAGGTCGGCCGCCGCTACTATGAACACGTGCTGGAAAAGACCATCGACCGCCTCGCCGCCTATCTCAGGGTTCATGTCGAGGCCGGCGAAATAGCGATCGACGACTGCACGCTCGCCGCATCGCAATTCATGCTGATGTGCCAGGCCTCGCTGTTTCTGCCGTTCATCTTTCAGGCGGCGCCCGCGCCGTCGGAAGAGAAAATCACACAAGTGATCGAAAGCGCGACGCGGATGTTTCTGAGCGCGTATGGCAAGAAAGCGGGCGAATAGGGAGTAGCGAATAGCGAATGGCAGTCAGTGATTAGAAGCTATTCGCTATTCGCCATTCGCTACTCACTATTCGCGCTTTAATCGTCCTCGTCGTCTTCTTCCCTGGCCTTGGCGTGTTTCGGTAATGGCTTGCCGAGCGATCCCGTGACGAAAGGTTCGCGCGAAGCATAGGGATTGCGTCCCGCGGCGCGCGCGGCGACTTCCTCGCCCGAGACAGCGGCGGGCTGACAGATGATCGGCCGGCTGGCGCGGCGCATCAGGTCCACATGAATGTGGTTGTAGTGATAGACGTTGGAGCCCGGCGCCAGCACGGTGGTGAATTCGCGGCAGGCCGAAGCCTGCACGTCGTGCAAAAACCCCTGCTCTTCCGGCATGCCCTTCCAGCCGGTCTCCACCGAAATGCGCCGGCCGTCGGCGAGCGTAAACGCCGCGATGTCCAGCGCGTTGCCGAAGGCGTGCTCGGAAATATGGGCATTCGCGTTGCCGTTCATGCCGCGGCAGGAATAGGCGGAGATCTGCTTGATCTCGACCACGCGGGCGCCGAACCAGCGCATCGCGGCGGGCTGCACCGAATCCGCCAGCCAGTGATCGAGCACCGAGACGATCGGACAGGCAAGCGTCGCGGTGGGCTTGACCGCGACCGGACCGAAAGCGTTGACCGGATTGCCCTGTATCGGCCCGGGGCCTAATCTTGGTATTTCAGATCTTGGATAAGCGGCGGCGGGTGGCGCGGCCGGTGTGTAAGGCGCTGAGTTCCGATCGCGCGGCGGATAGGCTTGGCCATCCGGATACGGACGCGCGCCAGGTTGCTGCAACGACGGCTCACCCTCGGAAGGTAAATCGATTTCGTCTTCCTGCGGAGCAACGTTCGGCGCGGTCAGCGAAATCGGGCCGCTGGATGGCGTGGCATAGGCCGGCTGGCGCGCGGGATAGGGCGAAAGCTGCGGCGGAGGCGGCTGCGAGATCGGCCAGCGCGGCTGGTTGCCGATATTGCCGGGCGGCCGAAGATCGTCGTCGGCAAAGCCAAAACTGCTGTTGCTCTCGCCGAGCGCGGCCACCTTCAGCGGAAACTCGGCGCCGCAAACCCCAGGCCCCGAAATCGGGTCGATCCGGACCAGATCGGCATTTTCCTTCACCGCGCCGGATTTCAGGCATGCGATTTCGGCCTCAGCCCGCCACGGTTCGCGCTCCTGGACCTGAAAAAGCCCGCGGCCGCAACCTGCTAACGAGACAAGGACAAAGGAGCCGACGAGATACAAACGAACTCCGCGCGTCATGCGCGCGACCATCAACCAATTTATTTAAGGACTCTTCAACGCCTTGATTTCACGAGTCTTTAACCACGTCGCCGGATAGAAGCGGGAACCCGGCTACGCGATGGTGCAGCAACGCTGACTTTTTCCGTCCGGAACAGCTTGCTAGTCTGGTGCGTTACAACGACCTGCGACGTGAACCAGGGAGGATTCCCGTGACTTTCGTCAGCAAGCTGAGCGTTGTTACCGCGTACATTGCATTCGCATTTGTCGGCGCGATCGTGCTCGGAGTGTTCTAAAACTTCGACGCGTCATGGATTTCGGCGCCCGGCGGCATGGATCGTTCCAGCCGCCGGGCGTTTTCGTCAGCGGCGTTCACAATCCGGCTCAGAAGTTCGAACAGCCCGACGATCGCGACAACCTTGCACATCAACAATGGCTGGAGGCCGTTGTTGACCTACGATCGCGGCTCGGTCGATGTCTGCCGGTAGGTGATCAGCCGATCGGGTTTCGCGATCCGGCTCCAGGCGTTGCCGGAGCAGAAGAAGCGGCCGAGCGCGCAGGCTTCGACCTGCAGCGAATCCGGCCCCTTCAGCGTCATGGTCGCGTAATAGGTGTTGCCGCTGTCGCGGCTGTAGATATTGCCGGACCATTCGGCCGCGGCCTTCGACTTCATGTCGATCAGCACGCGTCTCGCCCTTGGCGTCGGTCGAGGAATCCAGCACATAGCCGCACAGCGCCTGGCCGCAGGGCTCGATCCGCACCAATCCCTTGTGTCCTTCGGTCTGCCAGTCGCCGAGCGGACTATCGGGCTCTTCTTCCACCCGGTGCACCACTTTTGAGAGGCGCGGCGGCGCGGCGGCAGGCGGCGGCGCCAACGCGGCTTCCGCCGGCCGCGCGATCGCCGGTGGTGGCGGCGGTGGTGGTGGTGGTGGTGCGATGGCCGGTGGCGCGGGCTGCGGCGGCGTGGCCGCGATCGTTGCCGGTTGAATCGGAGCCGGCTGGATTTGCGGTTGCAACGCCGTGACGATTTGTGCTGCGACCGGAGCCACCGGCACGACCGCGGGCGCGCAGGCGACGGGCGGGGCCTGCGGCGTACTTGTCGGCGGGGCAACCGAAGCTGCGACCGGCGCGGGCGGCGGCGCATTGGGCGCGTCGTCATCATCGCGATAGAAGCGGGCGCGCTTTTCGTAAATTCCCGGGATCGATACCGAAACGCAGGAAGCGGAATTGCAATGCCTGGATGTTTCGATGTGGATGTGGTGTCCGCCGATCACGAACGAAAATGACTTACCCGCGTGAGCCGGTGAACCGAGCAGCATCAGGACGGCAACGGCGCAAAATCGCTTCATCTGAAATCTCTCCGTGCCGGTGAAACTAGTCGCGGGCAGCGATTCCCGATGTGACCTGAAGTCACCCCGCTATCGGCCGGACAGCGGGACCCGCGCCGCGCCAAGTCGTGTGACGCGCGTCACGGAATGGAATTTCCCTTGGGCCTAAGGTCGTGAACGAATTCACACCCTGCCCAGGAGGCTCACATGAAGAAGCTCATCATTCTCGCGGCGCTGCTGATGGCGAGCCCCGCCGCCCACGCCGGCAATTCAATCTCCTTCGATGTCGAAGGACATCATATTCACGTCGCGGTGCCGCGGAATTGCAGCTCGCTCTCCTGCCTGCAGATTTCCGGCATCTCCGGCTCGGATTTCGGATTTAAGAAGAAGCGTTTCGACGACGACGACGACAACGACAATTCGCCCGCGCCGGCGCAGAACATCGCCCCCCTCCCGGCGCCGGCCGCACAGGTCGCCGCGCCGCAGCCGGTGGCGCCGGTCGCAACGCCGGTGGCGCCTGCTCCGGCGACGGTTGCCACCGTGACCCCGGCGCCTGTTGTCAACACCGCCGCCGGTCGCGGCCCCCGCAGTCGCGGCCCCCGCAGTCGCCGCGCCCGTCGCGGCCGCGCCCGTTGCGCCGCCGGCTCCGGTTGCCGCAGTGCCCGCATCGGACCCGAACAGCCCGCTCGGCGTCTGGGCCACCGAAGAAAACAAGGGCAACGTTCGCATCGAGTCGTGCGGCGCCAATCTCTGCGGCTATGCCGTCAAGACCGGCGAGAAGATCCTGATCAGCATGAAGCCGTCCGGTTCGAAATGGACCGGCCAGATTCACGATCCGGACTCCGGCAGCAATTACGACTCGACGATCGCGATGAAGGGGACGAATGCCCTGAAGGTGCAGGGCTGCGCCTTCGGCGGCATGTTCTGCGGCGGCCAGACCTGGAAGCGCGTCAGCTAACAAGCATGATCCGGAAAAGTGGGCGCCAGTTTTCCGAAATAGATCATGCCCAATACGCCCAAATTTTGAAGATCAGGCGCCTCGCCCCGGTGAACACCGGACGCGGCGCCTGATCGTTTTTGCCCCTATACATTGGCAACGCCGTCTGCATTCATGCTGCATTCAGCCGGCGGAGTCCCAATTGCCGGACCGTATTTGTATTCCCGGCAATGCAGGGTGGGCGTCGTGATGAAGCATCGGCTTTCGCTGGCCATCTGGCTCATGCTTCTCCTGCCGGGCGGCATGGCCCGCGCCGAAACGCCGGTCGAAACCGGACAGATATCGGTTACTGACAACGCGAAAGCCGGTCTCACAAGACTGGCGCAAACGCAGCCGGCGCAATCGCCTGCGCCCGCGGCAGCGCCCACCGACGCGCAACCGGCCGACGACGAGCCGATCGGAAACGTAGCGACCTTGACCGGCACCGCGACCGTTACCCGCAACAATACCGCGACGCCGCTCAAGGCGCAGGACGACATCTTCCTGAACGACGTGCTGCAGACCTCGGCGAATTCGACGCTCGGCGTCACCTTCAATGATTCCACCACGTTCAATCTCACCGCGAACGCGACCATCACCATCGACAATTATATCTACCAGGACGGCGGCAAGCAGAACGCCGCGCTGTTCGATATCGCCAAGGGCACGGTGGCCTTTGTCGCGGCCGAAGTCGCCCACACCGGCGACATGAAGATATCGACGCCGACCGCGACGCTGGGCATTCGCGGCACCACCGGCCTTGTCGAGGTGCCGGAGGGCGCTGCCGCCAATAATCCGAACAATGTCGCGATCAAACTCTATCCCGACGCCGACGGCAGGGTCGGACGAATTGAAGTCAACGATCGCAATGGCGCGCGGCTCGGCTTCCTCACCCAGGGCTCGAGCGGTTTTACCATTCGTCCCGGCGCCGGCGGACGTTTTACGGCGGCGCCATTGGCGATCTCACCGCAGCAGGCGCTGCGCGACCAGGGCATCGTGCGCCAGCTTCATGCCGCGCAAAGCGTCGGCCGCCAGATCGTCAGCCAGCAGCGCGCGCTACGGCAGGCCAACCCGAACCGGAATAATCTGCGCAACAACCCGGCGCGTCAGCCCGGCCTGCAGCGCCAGAACAACTTGCCGCAACGCCAGAACGGGTTGCCGCAGCGTCCCGGCTCGCCGCAAACACCGGGCCAGCCGAACCGGCAAGAAAATCGACAGGAGAATCGGCAAGAGCAGAATCGGCAAGGACAAATCCAGCCGGCGCCGGGCGGCCCGCGTCCACCGAACGGACCCGGCGTCCGTCAGCCCGGCCCGCCGCCCGGACTGCAGCGGCCCGGACTCCCGAACCGGCCCGCCCTGCAACGGCGCCCTGCCCCGCCAAAGGGCAAGCCAGAGAAGGAACGGCGTTAGAGCGTTTTCGAGCGAAGTGGATACCGGTTCGCGTGAAGAAAACGCGTCAAAACAAGAGTCTCCAGCTTCGGTTCTGATTCTATCAGAACCGATAATGCTCTAGGCTGAATAGTTCGGGTGCGCGCGAAGCGGAGCTGCCACGACGACGTAGGCTCCCGGATCAGGCGGCGCGGCGCAGCCAGTCGCGCATTTTTCCGACCAGGCTTCGGCGCGAGCGCTGAGCGGTATTCGCCGCAGCGCTCTCGGCCGGCTCCGCTGTCATGACTTCCGCCGGCGCGGCGGTTTCATCTGACTGCGGCACCATCCAAAACTCTTCTGAATAGACCGGCGCCGCCTCGGCTTCCACCGCTGCGCTTTCGGTCACGACGAACCCGTCGTCCGCCATCGCTGGCAAATCGGCCGGCAACGCCGATGGTGTCGGTTCGCGTGCCGGTCCGGGTATTGGCGGCGAAATCGCGGGCCGCGGCCCAGCGCGGCGGGGCCTTCGCTTCTCGGCTTGCTTTGTCTGTTTTGTCACGGGACGCCGCGCCTGCTCGGCCGCGGCCTGCAGCGCGATCGGACCGACATTGGCAAGAAACGCCCGCTCATATCCGCGCGACAGCCGTTCGACCGCGGCGTCGAGCGGCAGCCAGTCGACCGCCCTGACGTCGTGCATCAACTCATGCACCGGCTCACCGTCGGCTTCCATGCGCCAGTAGTGCACGACCTTGGATCGGCCGCCGGATTCATAGACCAGGGTTCCCAGAAACTCGTGCACCGAAACGTCGTGGCCGGTTTCCTCCAGTACTTCGCGCTCGGCCGCCGCGCGCGGCGTCTCGCCGTCGTCGAGCTTGCCTTTTGGAAGCACCCATTCATTGCGTTTGCGCAGCCGCACGACCGCGATCCGCGGATTTTTCTCCGGCCGCAGCACAATGCCTCCCGCCGCCAGAACAGGCGTTCGCGCCATCATTCATCCCATGTTGAAAATGTTCGATTCGGATTCAGCCGGGATTATAAAGCGGCGCGACGTTAGCGGCAATTACGAAGATGGTTTTCGCAGCAACGGCTCGCCGGCCCGAATGCGCGTGCCGTCGGCGATGCCGTCGCAAAATTCAAAATGATCCGGCGCCAGCACGATGATGGTCGAGCCGTGCTCGAACCAGCCGAGTTCGTCGCCTTTCGCCACGCTCAGTGTCGCAGGGAAACACCACCGGCCCCGTGGTCTGCGCATTGAGCAGCCGGTCGAGAAAATGCAGCCGGATGCTGGCGACCAGTATAGCGGCGACCGGCACCAGCGTCAGCGCCTCGCCGGTCGAAAGCCGGGTTTGCAGCACCGCCCGCTCGTTCTTGCAAAACAGCCGCTCGACCCGTTTTAAGGCGATCGGATTGACGTTCCAGGTATCGCCATGGATGAAGGTGACGCGCTCGATCTTCATATCGGCGGGCGCGTGGAAGCGATGGTACATGCTCGAGGTCAGCCGGAGCGTGACGAAGCGGCCGTTGCGGTGCGCCTCGACCAGATCGGGATCGCCGAGCAGATCGAGCAGCGAATAGGGCGCGCCCTTGATCTGGAACAATTCGGTATCGGCGATCGCGCCGAACGCGCCGACAATGGCGTCGCTCGGGCTGGCCACGATCGACGGATCCGGATCGTAGGGCCGCAAGCCGGGCCTAATTCGCGGGTAAAGCAATCGTGCAGGCTTTTGAAATCCGTCTTGCGCGCCTCGGACAGATCCAGATCGGAAAACATCCGCCAGCAGGCGATCGAGAGATCGCGGATCAACGGCTGTTCGATCTTGCTGAACCAGCCGATAAAACGGGTCACCGCCGCCCGCGGAATCCGGTTGGTGAGCAGGAAGTTGAGGTCCTCCTGGGCGGTCAGGCTGGCAATCAGGCTCCTTCATTGTCATGAATCTGTCAGCAGGATTCGCTAGCGCTGGCGGCATGGATTCGCCCCTTCCGATTCTCTCGTTGTCCACCGCCGCGGTCGCAGGCGCCGCGGCTGTCCTTCCCAAATTGACGGCGCGGCTGGCGCTGTCGCGAGCAAAACACCGCTCGCTCGGCGGCCACTCCAAGATGTCGCGCATGGTGGCGCGCCTGATCCCGTTCTACGAATTCGACATCAACGATTTCTTCGGCGCGGACGGCGCGCCGGCCGCGATTGCCACCCAGCGCCAGGACGGCTTCTTCCGGCTGGCGACGATCTACGAAGAGCGCTTTGCCAAAGGCCGGCAATTGACCGCGGAGGCGGCGGAGCGCATCTCCGACCTGCAATTCACCGAGACCTACCGGGTCCCGTTCCAGTTCAGCCGGCTGGTGCGCGAGCATCTGGCGACCAGCGCCTTCATGCAGTCCTCGGCCGGCGTCACCCTCACCGATCTCGACGGCAATTTGTTCTACGACCTGACCGGCTCCTACGGTGTCAACATTTTTGGCAACGATTTCTACAAGGACTGCATCGAAAAGGCCGAGACGCGCGCGCGGCCGCTCGGGCCGGTGCTCGGCTCCTATCATCCCGTGATCGTCGATAATGTCCGCCGGCTGTGCGAGATTTCCGGGCTCGACGAAGTCTCGTTCCACATGTCCGGCACCGAGGCCGTGATGCAGGCGGTGCGGCTCGCCCGCTACCACACCCGCCGCTCGCATCTGGTTCGCTTCGCCGGCGCCTATCATGGCTGGTGGGGCGACGTGCAGCCCGGCGTCGGCAATCCGGTGTCGCCGCACGAAACCTATACGCTCGCCGACATGTCCGAACGCACGCTGCATGTGCTGAAGACGCGCAACGATATCGCCTGCGTGCTGGTCAATCCGCTGCAGGCGCTGCATCCCAACGTCAATGCGCCCAGCGATTCGGCTCTGGTCGACAGCTCGCGCGCCGCCCGTTTCGACCGCGCGGCCTATGGAAAATGGCTGCAAGCGCTGCGCGACATCTGCACCGAGCGCAACATCGTGCTGATCTTCGACGAGGTCTTTGTCGGCTTCCGGCTCGCCGCCGGCGGCGCCCAGGAATATTTCGGCGTTCGCGCCGACATGGTGACCTATGGCAAGAGTCTCGGCGGCGGATTTCCGGTCGGCGTGGTCTGCGGCCGCAAGGATCTGATGCGCCGCTTCCGCGACGACAAGCCGGTCGACATCTGCTTCGCCCGCGGCACCTTCAATTCGCATCCCTATGTCATGACGGCGATGGACGAGTTCCTGACCCGGCTCGCCGACCCGGCCTTCCGCGCGGTCTACGACGGACTCGACGAAGCCTGGGACGCCCGCGCACGGCAGTTGAACGAGATGCTCAGCGCGCGCGGCCTGCCGGTGCGGGTCAGCAACCTGTCCTCGATCTGGATGGTGCATTACACCGAGCCGTCCCGCTACAATTGGATGCTGCAATATTACCTGCGCGCCGAAGGGCTGGCGCTGAGCTGGGTCGGTACCGGCCGTCTGATATTCAGCCTGAATTACACCGACGCGGATTTTGCCGAAGTGGCGGAGCGCTTCGCCAACGCCGCGGCGAAAATGCAACAGGACGGCTGGTGGTGGCGCGAGGCGTCGCTGACCAACAAGAACATCCGTCGCCGAATTCTCAAGGAAATGCTGACAAGGCGGCGTAAGCGATAAACGAACGACGTTAACTTCCATCGTCATGGCCGGGCATAGCCGTCCGCAGGACGGCGTCGCTGCCGCTCGCCTACGCCCGGCCATCCACGTCTTCCATGTCGTCTTACCCGCCGTCGACTTCCCGCTAGATTGAAAGCCGTCAAGACGTGGATGCCCGGGACGAGCCCGGGCATGACGATGATGTTTGGACATTCTTTAAGCAGACACGCTCAGACAGCGAGTTCGCCGTGCTTCTCGAGGCCGGGATCGATCAGTTCGCCCTTCAGCAGCGCCAGCGGCGCCTTATGGTACAGTTTGAAATCGCTGAAGGGGTCGGTGAGGATCTTGGTCATCCAGACCAGGCCGGTCTCGATGTCGCGAATGAAGAACAGATGCACGGTGCGGAACAGCAGCCCGCCGACGCCGACCGCGAGCCATATCTTGGCGACCTGACGCATGAAGTCGGTCGATGATACCCACGGCTTGAACAGGCCGAACAGGGTCGGATCGAGATACAGCACCAGCGGCGACAGCGCCCAGATCGTCATCAGCACGACCTTGCGCCGCAAATTGTAGCCGACCTTGATCTCTTCCTTGTGCTCGTGGGTCGCCTGGTTGACGTGGTCATAGCCCTTCGGCTCGAAGAAGAAATGCCCGGCCTGGCGCGTGGTCATCGAAACCAGCCAGCCGATCAAGGCGGCCATCAACGGATCGAAGAACATCATCACGTAGCCGATCAGGAAGCTCGTGGCGCTGACAAAGTGCAGGCTCTGGTTGATCCGGCTGTGATGATAGAAGCGATGATCGTCCCAGCGCTGGGTTCGCAAAGCCGTCATAAAGTTCTTGATCATGATTCTCTCCAACGTCGGCACCAATATACAGGAATTCGATGTCCGGCGTATGACGACATCATAATGACATATGACGTCACGCAACCGGACGCTCAACGAAAGCCGCCAACCGCCTCAGGCGGCTCTTGGCGATATCGATTTTGCGGTAGCGTACCAGCGAGAAGTGGCCGAGCGGCGGAATCAGGCGGCGTTCCACCAGCTCCATGCCCTGCGCGCCGGCCAGCCATTGCGCATAGCGTGACCAGGCGAATTCGGCGGTCCGGAAACCGAGCTGACGCACCACCGGCTGCAGTCGCTGCTCGATGAAGCGGCGCATACCGGCATCGGCGCTGACCCGGGTCAGAATGATCAGTTCGCCGCCCGGCCGCAGCACCCGGGCAAATTCGTCGAGGGCCACTTCCGGATTCGGCACCGCGGTGACGACATATTGCGCCATCACGATGTCGAACGAATCGTCGGGGAATTCGAGCTTTTCGGCGTCCATCACCGCGAGGCCTTCGACGTTGCTCAGATTCTGTTCGGTGACGCGTGCCTTCGCCTTGTTCAGCATGGCTTCCGAAATATCGGTGCCGAAGATGCGCAGGTGCGGCGCGTATTGCGGCAACGAGATGCCGGTGCCGACGCCGACCTCGAGCACCCGGCCGCCGAGCCGGTTGGTGGCCTGGATCGCCGCCGAGCGGCCCTTGCTGAACACGCCGCCGAACACGAGATCGTAAACCGGCGCCCAGCGGTCGTAAGCCCGCTCCACCGTCTCGCGATCAAAATCCAGTTCTTCCGTACCGTCCAGTTTCAGGGTTTCCGCCATGATCAATCCAGTTGTTGTGATGGTTTCGATTAACCGCGTACCGCGGTTCTTCCCGCAATCGCGCGGGTCGGCCGCAGCGAACGGGTCGGCTGCAATGCAGTGAGGTTACCGATGAACTGCCGCGCACTGTTTTCCCAGGAACGCTCGATCGCGAAATTCCGGCACGCCTCGCGCGACATGCCGAGCGCGCGGATGCAGGCTTCGCGGAGGTCTTCGCTGAGCGCGCCGATCGGATGATCCGCGATCACGTCCTTTGGGCCGGTGACCGGGAACGCCGCGACCGGCGTGCCGCAGGCCAGCGCCTCCAGTTGCACCACGCCGAAGGTGTCGGTGAGGCTCGGGAACACGAACACGTCCGCCGCCGCCAGATGCGACGACAGATCCGCGCCCTTCTTCTCGCCAAGGAATTTGACCTGCGGATAGCGCCGTTCGAGTTCGGCGCGCTGCGGACCATCGCCGATCACGACCTTGGAGCCCGGCAGCTCGAGCGAAAGAAAGGCGTCGAGGTTCTTTTCGACCGCGACACGGCCCATGGTCATGAAGATCGGCCGCGGCAGATCGAGCTGCGCGGGCGCGTCGGGCGTGAACAGATTGGTGTCGACGCCGCGTCCCCAGAAGCCGAGCCGGCGGAAACCGCGCTGGCTGAGTTCCTGGCGCAGCGACGCGGTCGCGACCATGGTCATGGCGGCGGCCGCGTGAAAGTGCCGCAGCACCGCGTAGCCGACACTGGCCGGAATACCGGTGCGGACCTCGACATATTCCGGAAAGCGCGTGGTGTAGGAGGTGGTGAAAGCCAGCTTGTGGCGGCGACAATAGGCCCGCACCGACCAGCCGATCGGGCCTTCGGTCGCGATATGGATCGCCTCCGGCGCCGCCGCCTCGATCCGCCGGGCGATCTCGCGCCGGTTCGGCAGCGCGATCCGCAGGCCCGGATAGGTCGGGACGGCGAGCGAGGCAAACCCCTCCGGCGTCAGGAAGGTGACGTCGGCGTCCAGCGCCGTGGCACTGCGCGCCAAAGAGGTTAACGTGCGCACCACGCCGTTGACCTGCGGATGCCAGGCATCTGTCGCAATCAAAATCCGCATCGTGGGAGTCCGAAGCCTCGGTGATTCTCGATCTCCCGACGTTCGGCCAAGGATATTTCAGGCGTATGACGTCATCGAAGTGTCGGATGGTTTTTTCATTAACCTTCGCGGCCCCAGCCTCATGAAACTGTCACGAAACAATTCCTTACCGCGACGAAACCGTTTTTCGCTTTTGCTGCAAATGTCCTGAAACGGTTGCCCGCTACTGATCGCCGCAACAACACGCCGGACCGTGCGTGGCCATCGGACAGGGGGGCCAAATGTTCAAGCTGGGTCATTTTGCGTTCGCCGCATTGGCGATCGGCACGCTGGCGCTTTCCGCCACCGCTTCCGCGGCGCCGCTGCCGCTGTTTCCCTTCATCATGACGCCGCCGATCCAGTCGCAAGAATCGTTGCAGCAGCGCAGATGCAGGCCGCCCCCGATGACAATGCCGGCAGCACGGTCGAGATGCCGGCGCGGCTTAAGCGGCAGGTGGTGAGCTATCCCACCCGCGAGGCGCCCGGCACGGTGATCATCGATACCCCCAACACCTATCTTTATTATGTGCTGCCGGGCGGTCAGGCGATCCGCTACGGCATCGGCGTCGGCCGCGACGGCTTCACCTGGTCGGGCGTGCAGTCGGTGACCAGGAAGGCCGAGTGGCCGGACTGGACTCCGCCGCCGGAAATGATCGCGCGGCAGCCCTATCTGCCGCGCCACATGGCCGGCGGCCCCGGCAATCCGCTCGGCGCGCGCGCGATGTATCTCGGCGGCACGGTGTACCGCATTCACGGCACCAACGCGCCGGAGACGATCGGAACCCATGTGTCGTCCGGCTGCATCCGTCTTACCAATGACGACGTTTCTGACCTGTATTCGCGCGTCAATGTCGGCACCCGGGTGATCGTAATGCCGATGGACCGGCACGCCGAGAATCCGGGCAGCAAGCGCGGCTGATGTTCGGCCATCCGATCCAAGGACGGGACGTAAGATTCCCGTAAGGCAAAATGGCGCGGGTTCCGCGCCATTTTTGTTTCCGGGCGGCAACAAACTTCAACACGACGCCCTGCGCGTGGCGAGATCATGGTCTGCCGCCCCTGGCGCGCCCCAAACTGCAGCCTAACTCACTATGGCGCCAAAGGAATCCAGCCTGTAAACTCGCGCTTGAATCAGTCCGGGGGGACGATGCGTCTGCCGTCGCGTCTCAAGACGATCCTGCTCGCAAGCGCGGTGGTCGTAGTCTCGTTTGCTGTCAGCCTGAAGGCGCTGGACTGGCTGTCGCCGCGCGCGCCGGTCCGCACGCCTGCGCTGGTCGAATTGCCGCCGCTGGCGCCGGCGTCGCGCAGCTCGACCATCCTTGCTCCGGTTGTGATTTCGCTGAGTGCGATCCGCGATGCCGCCGACCGCGCCGCGCCGCGCAACTTCGCCGGCAAGTCGGAAAACCCGGTATCGCAGGTGCTGCAGAATGCCGATATCGGCTGGACCGCGTCGCGCGGCCCGATCACCGCGACGGGCGCCCAGGACGTGCTGTCGCTGGCGACGCCGTTGACCGGCGTGTTGAACATCACGGGGTCGCTGAGTTCGAAGGCGACCGGCGCGGTCGGCAATGCGCTCGGCAGCCTGCTCGGTGACAAGGCCGGCAAGCAGATCGGCAGCATCAACATCAAGGAACTCAACGCTCACGCGGAAATCAAAGGCGCCGTCACCATCACGTCGCGGCCGAAACTTGCCGCGGCCTGGCACTTCGAGCCCAATCTCGCGGCGCAAGTCAACCTCGGCGATACCGCGCTTTCGGTAGCCGGCGCACGCGTCAACGTTCCCGCGCAAGTCAAGCCGCTGATCGACAAGACCGTCGGCGAACAGATGGAGCAGGTCGCGGCGCGGATCCGCAACGATCCGACCCTCGAGCAGAATGCCCGGGTTCAATGGGCCAGGGCCTGCCGCTCGATCCCGCTGCAGGGCACCGGTGCGAGTTCGACGCTGCCGCCGCTGTGGCTCGAGATTCGGCCGGTCCGCGCGATCGCGATCCAGCCGCGCGTCGATGCGCAGGCGATCACGGTCACCGCCGGCGTCGAGGCCGAGACCCGCATCACCCCGGCGGAAACCAAACCCGACTGCCCGTTCCCCGAAAAAATCTCCATCATCCCGCCGATGCCGGCGGGCGTCAGCATCGGCGTGCCGATCGACCTGCCGTTCACCGACATCAACAAGATGCTGGAAACGCAATTCGCCGGCAAAGTCTTTCCCGAGGACGGTTCAGGCTCGGTCGAACTCACCGTCAAGCAAGCAACGGTCTCGGCTTCCGCCGACCGGCTGCTGATCTCGCTACTGGTGCATGCCAAGGAAAAGAAGAGCTGGTTCGGGTTAGGAGCCGACGCCACCGTCCAGATCTGGGGCAAGCCCGCGCTCGACCCGGTGCAGCAGACGCTGCGGCTGAGCGAGGTCCAGCTCGCGGTCGAGTCCGACGCCGCACTCGGCCTGCTCGGGGCCGCGGCGCGCGAGGCGGTCCCGCATCTGCAGCAGGTGCTGGCGGACAAGGCCGTGCTCGACCTCAAGCCGTTCGCGGTCAATGCGCAGAAGAAGATCGCGGCGGCGATCGCCGATTACCAGAAGAACGAGGACGGCGTGCGGGTATCGGCGGAAATCAACAGCCTGCGGCTTGCCTATATCGATTTCGATTCCAGGACCTTGCGCGTGATCGCGGAAGCCGAGGGAACGCTGAGCGTCAACGTCTCGGCGATACGCGGCTTCTGACGCCAAGAATTTGCGTGGCGGCAATTGATCCCCGAGGGCTCAAGCCCGCAGCATGTGCGCCGCAGGTGACCGCTGCTCCTGCTGAACGTTCATGCCGCCCAAAGCCAGAAGCTAGCTCGCGGCTTCCGGCTTGGCTTCCTGTTGCCGCGCCAAAACTTCCTGTCGCCGGCCGAGCCACCAGCTATTGGCGAGCCAGCAGCCGGAAACGGCGGCGGCTACGACCGAAACCTGGGTCAGTCCGAGGCCGAGCGTCGTCAGCAGCGCGAACGACCAGGCGCCGAGCTGGTCGCCGAGCCGGTAGACCGCGGTGTCGATAAAGCTCTTGGCCTTGTAGCGATCCTCGCGCGGCAGCACCGTGAACAGGACTTCGCGCGTCGGCCGCGCGATGGCAAAATTGCCGGCGCGGCGGATCAGTTGAAATCCCACCACCGACGCCAATGTCGGGATCAGCGCTACCGCGCCGAAGCCGATCACGGAGAATACCGGCAACATCGAAAGCGTGGTCCCGACCCCGAACCGCTTCAGGATCCGGCCGGTCAGGAACAGCTGCACCGCCAATGTCAGGACATTGACGCCGAGATCGACCGAAGCAAAAAATGCCGTCTGCGCGGCGCGGCTCTCGAAGCTGTGGCTGACGACGGCGGCCTGCTGAAAATACAGGAAGGTCGAGGTCACGGCATAAAGCAGCAGGAACAGGCTTACATTCAATAAATAGCCCGACGACAGCGCGTCGCGAAAACCGCTCAGCAGGGTGCCGCCGATCGGCGCCTCCGATTGCTCCGCCACCGGGCGCTCCGACAGCGATGACGACAGGCCCGAGAGCCGGCGCACACAAAACACCGCGACCTCGAGCATCACAGCGGCACCTATCATCAGATAGGTCGGCGCCATGTGCTCGACGGTCGACACCGTGAAGGCCGAGCCCGAGATCGCGCCCAGCGTGGCGCCGGCGGCGATGAAGCCGAACAGCCGCTTGCCCTGCTCCGAGGTGAAGACGTCGACGATCATCTGCCAGAAGATCGAGACCACGAACAGATTGAAGATCGAGGTCCAGATGAAGAAGATGCGGCCGACCCAGATCGTCTGTTCCGGCGTCGCCGCATACAGCGCCAGCGCGAACAACAGGATGTTGGCGGCGAAGAAGCGATAGGAGATCGCGATGAACTTTTCGCGCGGAAATGTCTGGACCAGCCAGGAGAACGGCAGGTTCAGCACCAGCATGCCGATCAGCGTTCCCGTGAACAGCCATTGCAGATTATTGACACCGCCCGCGACGCCCATCTGGTCGCGGATCGGGCGCATGATGTAGTAGGACGACAGCAGCGAGAAGATATAAAGCCACGACCACGCCAGCGCCGGCACTTCGCTCGGCCTCACGTCGATGATCTTGCTCAGGAAACGACGAAAGGCAGAGTCCGGCTGCGGCGGCGCGTCGGCGAGTGCCATCCAATAGAACCTTTTACTTGAGGGCTTTTACATTATTTCATGGCGTCGGCCTGCTTGCGCATGTCCTCGGCGGTGAGCTGCTTGCCGTACAGCGGATTGCCTTGCGAAAAATCCTTGGCGCGCGCCAGTGGCCCGATCACGACAGGATCGAATCCGGCGTCATGCACCAGCGTCGAGGCCACGGCCAGCGCGTCCTTGTCGTCGCCCGCGAGCGGGATAGCCATGCGTTCGCCGGCGCGACCAGCTTCGGAAGCGAAGAACTTGTAACCCATGCTGTTGAACGCCCGCACGATCTTGGCGCCCGGCAGATATTTCGCCGAGGTCACGCCGATGCCTTCCTCTTTGGCTTCCGCGGAGATTTCGCCGTCGCGCGCCGCGACGGCGTTGCCGGCGTCGAGCACCACCTTGCCCGCGAGCTGGCTGCCAAAATCCTTGCCGATCTGCGGATAGGCGCCATAGGGCACCGCGATGAAAACGACATCGCCGAACGCGATCGCCTCGGCAACCGTGCCCGACTTGGCCAGCGCGCCAAGCCCCTGCACCATCGACGCCAGTTCCTCGGGGTGGCGGGAGGAGAACATCACGGGATGACCCGACTTGACCCAGAGCCCTCCGACCGTGCTGCCGATATGACCGGCCCCGATGACGCCGATTTTCAGCGGCGCGGCGCCCTGACCAAAGGATGGCTGCGAAACGGCAAAGGCAACGCCTGCAAACGCGCCGGCCGCAAGAAGCGAGCGGCGGCTGAGGCTGGCGCGGTCAGCATCGGACATGACTTTCTCCTGAGTTTTTTGGCGCGGTGATAAGGGGCTAACGCATTAAGAGAGCTAACCCCTGGCAATGGCAATTATTCAATGCGCGAACCGAGCACGGGATGCGCGAAGAACCAAATAACGATCCCGTAATGGCGATCGGCATATCACGGCCAGCCATCACCGGCCTCGCTCATCACAGGCTTGCAAAGAAGTCGATCATCGCCTTGCGTTGCTTGGCGTCGGGAAACCGGCCGCGGCCGGCGCTGATGTTGTCGGCCAGATGGGCCGGATTGGTGGTGCCCGGGATCACGGCGGTCACCGCCTCATGGCCGAGCAGGAATTTTAGAAAGAATTGCGGCCAGGTGGTTGCATCGAATTCCCGCGCCCATTCCGGCACGCTCTTGCCGCGCACCGCGGAAAACACCGAGCTTCGCCCATAGGGCAATGCGGTCAGCACCGCCGCGCCGGCATCACGCGCAGCCGGAAGCAGCCGCTTTTCCGCATCACGGTCGGCCAAGGAGTAGTCGACCTGAAAGAAGTCGGGCTTCTCCCTGACGATAACAGCCTCGGCGGCGCTATAGTCACTTTTATACGTGGTGGTGACCCCGATGTAGCGGCACAGGCCTTGCGCTTTCCAGTCGCGGAACGGCGCGAGATCCTGCCTGTGATTGCGCACATTGTGCAGTTGAAGAAGATCGACCTGATTGTAGCGCAGCCGCTCCAGCGAATGCCGGAATTCAGCCAAGCCGCCACTCCTCTCGCCGTTCTCGATCTTGGTCGCGAGAAACACTTTTGCCCGGTCCTGATCGGACAAGAGATCGCCGAGCACGCTCTCCGCCGAGCCGTAGGAAGAGGCGGTGTCGATCAGCTTGCAGCCTTGCGCCAGCAGATCGTCGACCACCTTTTTAAGATTCGCTTTTGCATCGCCTTCGGGCAGCGTCATGAATTCATTTGCTGTGCCAAGCCCGATCACCGGAAGCTGTTCGCCGGAATGCGGAATCGGTTTTGTCGTGATGGCAGCATCGCTCTGGGCAAAGGCGGGGCCTGTTCGGGCAGCCAGGGCCCCGGCTAACAGTCCGGCAGCGGTTTGCAAAATCCGCCGGCGCGACGGAATGCCCACAAGATCTGCAGCCATCGATCGGCCCTCCGGACAGGCTCACGTTTGGCGAGCGCCACGCGGCAGTGTCGTCCGGCGCGACCTCACAATCCAGCAAAGAAAGTGTGATCCGGTTGGGCCGGAACTACGGTCGCGGATGGTCTTTGGCGGAAGTCGCGCTCAAAAAGGAAAGCCGGCGCAACCAGCATCTGCCGATCGCGCCGGCCTGACGGTATCGATCGTTGGTGGCTTCACCTCAGACGTTGAGGTTCATCCACACCGCCTTCGGCTCGGTAAAATTTTCGAGCGCCGCCGAGCCGTGCTCGCGGCCAAAACCGGAGTCGCGCACCCCGCCCCACGGCAACCGCACATCGGTATAGCCATAGGTGTTGATCCAGACCGTGCCGGCCTTTGCCTTCTTGGCAAAGCGCTGCACCCGGCCGATGTCGCGGCTCCAGACGCCCGCCGCGAGGCTGTAGGCCGTGCCGTTGGCGATGCGCAGCGCGTCGGCCTCATCGCGGAATTTGATCACGCTGACGACGGGGCCAAAAATTTCCTCCTGCGAGATCCGCATCTCGTGCTCGACATCGGCGAACACCGTCGGCGAGATGAAATAGCCGCGATCGCCGACCCGCTTGCCGCCGGTCACCAGTGAGGCGCCCTCGTTCTGACCGATAGCGACATAACCCAAAATGCTGTGCATCTGCTTTTCGGAGATCACCGGGCCGAGCGCGGTGGCGCGATCCGAGGGATCGCCGATCCGGATCGACCGGGCGCGCTGCGTGATCCGCTCGACCACCTCGTCATAGACCTTCTCCTGCGCCAGCACGCGTGAGCCCGCCGAACACACCTGTCCGGCATTGAAGAAGATTCCGGACGCCGCCGCCTTGCTCGCGGCTTCGACATCGGCATCGTCGAAGATCACGTTGGCGGATTTGCCGCCGAGCTCGAGCGAGACCCGTTTGAAATTGCCGGCGGCACCGCGCAGGATGCCGCGGCCGACGCCCGGCGATCCCGTGAACGTCACCTTGTCGACATCGGGGTGATTGACCAGCGCCTCACCGACGGTGCGGCCGGGGCCGGTCACGATGTTGAGCACGCCCGGCGGCAGGCCGGCTTCCAGCGCCAGTTCGCCGATCCGCAGCGCCGACAGCGAGGTCAGTTCGGCGGGCTTCATCACGATGGTGCAGCCGCAGGCGAGCGCCGGCGCCAGCTTCCACATTCCGATCATCAGCGGGAAATTCCACGGCACGATCACCGCGACCACGCCGACCGGCTCGCGCACCGTATAGGTGAGCGCGTCGTCGCGGGTGGAAACGGTTTCGCCGCTGATCTTGTCGGCCCAGCCGGCATAATAAGTCAGCGTGTCGATCGCCGCCGGCAGATCCTGGCGCAGCACGCCCGAGATCGGCTTGCCGGCATCGAGGCTTTCCAGCGCGGCGATTTCATCCGAATGCTGCTTCATCAATTCGACCAGCCTGAACAGGATGTGGCCGCGCTCGGCGGCGCGCATCCGGCTCCAGGGACCTTCGAAGGCGCGGCGCGCGGCGGCGACCGCGCCGATCGACATCGGCCTCGTTGCCTTCGGCGATGGTCGCGATCACCTGTTCGGTGGCGGGATTGAGGGTCTCGAAGGTGCGTCCTGACGCCGAGGGCACAAGCTGGCCGTCGATCAGCAGCAGTTTTGGCCCGGAGGCGGCAACCGAGAGGGCCGTTTCGCGATCATAATCATATGCAATAGACATCATATTTCTCCGTCTCTGTTAGCCAAGATAGGGAGAAATTTTCGGCCACAAATATGATATGATTTGCCGGATGGCATCTGATAACATGAAATAGATATTCATAAGCACTGAGAAATCAGGTCACGCGATGCTGCATATCGAGATCGAGACGATCTGGCGATTTCACAAGGAAGGCAGCCCGCAGACAATCGTGGTGATGCTCGGCATTCTCAATGAGATCCGGCGGACCGGAAAGCTGACCAGCGCGGCGAGCCACGCCCAGCTCTCCTACCGGCATGTCTGGAACCTGATCGAACAATGGTCGGAATTCTTCGGCGTGCCGCTGGTGGAGACCCAGCGCGGCAAAGGCACAAAACTCAGCGAATTCGGCGAGAAGCTGGTGTGGGCCGGACAGCGCACCCAGGCCCGGCTCGGGCCGCAGCTGGAAAACCTCGCGCAGGAACTCGCGACCGAAATCAAGCCGTTCCTGCGCACCGGTCCGGCGGTGATCCGCGTTCACGCCAGCCACGGCTTTGCCGTTCCCAAGTTGCGCGAACTGCTCGACCAGACCCCGGGCATCGCGATCGACCTGCGTTATGTCTCCAACCAGAATTCGCTGGCCTCGCTGGCGCAGGGCGCCTGCGACATTGCCGGCGTGCACCTGCCGCGCGGCGAGTTGCGCCAGCAGAACATCGAGGCCTGCAAAAAATGGCTCGATCCGCGCGAGCATCGCGTCATCAGTTTTGTCACGCGCGAGATGGGATTGATCGTCAAGCGCGGCAATCCGCTCGGCATCGCATCGCTCCGTGACATCGCCGACAAGCACGCCCGCTTTGTCAACCGCGACCATGATTCCGGAACGCGGCTATTGTTCGACCAGTTGCTGGCGCTGAACAAGGTCGACGAAACCAGAATCAACGGACTGGAGCAGATCGAATTCACCCACGCCGCGGTCGCGGCCTATGTCGCCAGCGACATGGCCGACGTCAGCTTTGGCGTCGAGGCCGCGGCGCGCCAATTCGGGCTCGATTTCATTCGCCTGCTGACCGAGGATTATTTCTTCGTCTGCCGCCGTGCGTTTCTCGAAACCGAACCGATGCAGCGGCTGCTCGAGGTCGTGAAGGGGCCGGCGTTTCGCGAGGCGGTCGCATCGCTGCCGGGATACCGGGCGGTCAATACCGGCGAGGTCAACACCATCAAGGAGTTCCTCGACAGCTTCGAAACAACGCCCGTCGCGCCCCGCAAGCGCAAAGACTGACGGGAAGCCGGGCTCTCCGGGAAGATCAGCCCCGATACCGCGATTTATCGACCGAAACCGCCGGTTTCACCGCCCGTTCCGGGCGCCCCTTATGCCCAGAAAGTCGGCTTGGCGGGCCCTGCCCAACACGGCTACAACCGCCTTTTCAGGCGCAATTGTCAGATAAAAGCCAAGGGAGATGAACATCATGAAGTCACTTGCAGCCGTGGTAGCGGCCGGCCTCGCTCTCGCCGCGTCGGGCACCGCGGCGAACGCACAGATCTCCGACGATGTCGTGAAGCTCGGCGTTCTCACCGACATGTCCAGCCTCTATGCCGACGCGACCGGCAAGGGTTCGCTGGCGGCAGTCGAAATGGCGGTTGCCGATTACGGTGGCAAGGTGAAGGGCAAGCCGATCGAGGTGGTCTCCGCCGACCATCAGAACAAGCCCGACGTCGGCGTCGGCATCGCGCGCAACTGGTATGACAACGAGAAGGTCGACGCGATCCTCGACGTTCCCACCTCCTCCGTCGCGCTGCCGATCTCGGCGCTGACCCGCGAGAAGAACAAGATCAACATCAACTCCGGCGGCGGCAGCTCCGACATCACCGGCACCGCCTGCTCGCCGAACACCGTGCACTGGACCTACGACACCTATGCGCTGTCCAATGTTGCCGGCAAGGCAATGGTCAAGCGCGGCGAAGACACCTGGTTCTTTGTCACCGCTGACTACGCCTTCGGGATGGCGCTGGAACGCGACGCCGCCAACGTGGTCAAGGAAACCGGCGGCAAGGTACTGGGCGACGTCCGCGCGCCGCTGAACACCTCCGACTTCTCGTCCTATTTGCTGCAGGCGCAGGCCTCCAAGGCCAAGGTCGTGGCGCTCGCCAACGCCGGCGGCGACACCACCAACGCGCTGAAGCAGGCGGCGGAGTTCGGCCTGACCCAAGGCGGCCAGAAGATGATCGCGCTGCTGATGGAGATCACCGACACGCATTCGCTGGGCCTGAAAGCGACCCAGGGCCTGATCGTCACCGATGCGTTCTACTGGGACATGAACGACGAGACCCGCGCCTTCTCCAAGCGATTCAATGAGAAGGTCGGCCACATGCCGACCATGATCCAGGCCGGGCTGTATTCGGCGACCATGCATTATCTGAAGGCGATCGAGGCGATCGGCACCGACGAGGCGCCAAAGGTGATGGCGCAGATGCGTGCGACCCCGGTCAACGACTTCTTCGCCAAGAACGGCAAGATCCGCATCGACGGCCGCATGGTCCACGACATGTACCTGTTCGAAACCAAGAAGCCCTCGGAGTCCAAGGGCGAGTGGGATCTCTACAACCTGATTGCCACCGTGCCCGGCGACGAAGCCTTCCGTCCGCTCGACAAGGGCGGCTGTCCGCTGGTGAAGAACTAAGATTGCTGTCGTGAGCGTTGACGCCGCTCCACTCATACTCCGCGAAAGCGGAGTATCCAGTATCCCCGGGCATTCGTGATTGACAATTGACGCTCTGGAATACTGGATCGCCCGCTTTCTCGGGCGATGACGGCTTGGTCGGCATCGAGACAAAAAACGCGCCCGGCATCTCTGGACGCGTTTCTCCTTCAGACAATCGTATCTGGCTTGGCGTTACTCGGTGTAGGTAAACTCGGGCATCGCCTTCAGCTCATCCTTGGTCGCATTATAGACTGCGTGATCCGGGTACCACGGATTGGCCTTCGCCGGCGGAGCAGCGGTGGTTGCCGCACCCGTGGTTGTCGTCGAGGACGGCCGGCTGCCGCCGGGGGTCGGCTGAGCCGTGTTGGCGACACCGGTATAGGGCACCGGCTCGGTGACGAACTTCACCTTGTCGTACGGCACCGCGACCAGATGCGCACCGACGCCGAGGAAGCCGCCGACGCTGATCACAGCCGACTTGATGCCGCCGCTCTTGTCCATCAGCAGATCGTTGATCGAACCGATGCTCTCGTTTTGGTCGTTATAGACGTTAAGGCCGACCACCTTCGATGCGCGCCAGTCGCCGCTGAATGACGAATTCGACGCAGCCGCCGGTGCCGGCGTCATGTTGTTGGCGCGATCACTGGTTGTCGGGGTTTGTGCGAACGCAACAGAAGCAAGCAAAGCCGAGGCGGCCACACCGGCCGCAAGAGATTTTGCAAACATGATGTCTCTCCATGGGAATATGAACTGGTTGTAAGAAAACAAACTCACCGCGCGCTCGTTCCGGCGCGCTGAGCCGTTTTCGATGGCTATCTTTCGAGAGTTCCACGGAAAAGTCGCGCCCGAAGCATCAAGCTGCGCGTTGCGGCGCAGCGATCAGAACCCGCCCCAGTACGGCGGTATTCCATAGTAGCGGTGCAACTCGGCCTCCTGCGTGCGGTCGCCCCAATCGAAATCGCGGTCGGCGCGGAATGACGGCGCGCGGCGCAGTTCTTCGTCGTCGATGTCGAGCTGGTAGGCCTCGAAGCGCGGATTGTAGCTCAGACGCCCCCATGGCAACGGCAGCAGATTGGTTCCCATGCCTAGGAATCCGCCAAAGCTCAGGATCGCGTAGGAAACCTTGCCGCTGATCTTATCGATCATCAGCCGCTCGATATGGCCGATCCTGTCGCCGTTCGGCCGGCGCACCGCGGTGCCCTCGACCCGGTCGCTCGCAATCAACTGGTGGGGTGGGGTCATAACGTCGGTCATCATGCCATCCTCGCGTTTTCTGCGGTTCGATGGAGTAAGGCAACGCTTCAACCAATATCCGGTTCCCGCCAAGCAGCATCAACCCACGACGATCATCCTTCCCTCCTGGAAAGAACGATCGTCATGTTGCGCCGTGTGTGCGTCGGCTGGGGTAAAGGCGGGAAAGGTCAGGTCTGGTAGTTGATCAGAAGCGCGGAAAACGACGAGCTACTGTCGCTGGCCGACGTCGAACTGCCGTTCGCGCCGTAGCCTGCCGCCGACGAGTCCGACAACGAGCTCTGCAACGATTGCAGGAACTGCTGCAAGAGGGCCTCCGGTGAGCTTGAGCTCGACGAACCGCTGGTGCTGCTGCTCGACGATGTGCTGCTGGAAGACGAGCTGGCCGACGACGCACCACCATGATGGCCGCCACCACCGTGATGACCATGGTGCACGCCACCCGAGCCGCCCGGCCCGCCGGGCGAAGGGGGCGCGCCGAGGGCGGCGATCGCAGCTGAAGCATCTGTCGATCCGGTGCCGCTCGAACCGTTGGCGCCACCGGCGAACGCGTTCTGGAAGACGCCCTGCAGTTCGGTGGCCTGTTGCGCGGTCAGCTTGCCGCTCGAAACTTCACCGGCAATCAGGTTATCGATCTTCGACTTGATGTCGCCGGGAGCGGCACTGGCGGGCTGCGCATTGGACCCGGTCGAACCATCCGCTCCGCCGCCCTGCAGCGAGGAGTTGATGTCGTTCAACGCCGAGGACAGCGCGCTCTGGTCCGACGAACTGATGCTGCCCGAATTGACTTCCGACTGCAGTTCGGCCTGCAACAATTGCAGGGGTGACTGGTAGCTGCCGCCCGCGGCTGCTGAAATTGAGGTCATGAAAGCTCCAAAGGTTCTTGCAAGGTAACAAGACGGTAAGGTTAATGTTCTTAACAACACCTTTTTATCGCCCTACAACCATGTTGCGTGGCGTTACCCGAACGACCTCAGAAATATTCGGAAACAAAATTCCTGACCGGCTCCCCTGGAATCACAGTCAAAGGTTCGCATGGCTACGGCATCGCCCAACATCCTGGTCGTTGAAGACGATCGCGAGACGCGATCGCTGATCGCGAAATATTTGCGCGGCAACGGCTGCAACGTGGCCGCCGCAACCGACGGACGCGAGATGGCCCGCGCGATGGCCGATCATCGCGTCGACTTGCTGATCCTCGATGTGATGCTGCCGGGCGAGGATGGCCTCAGCCTGTGCCGCAAGGTGCGCGCGGAATCGCAGGTGCCGATCATCATGCTGACCGCGCGCGGCGAGGATGTCGATCGCATCCTCGGCCTCGAAATGGGCGCGGACGATTACCTCGCCAAACCGTTCAATCCGCGTGAATTGCTGGCACGGATCAACGCGGTGCTGCGCCGCCAGGCCGCAGCCCAAACCGTCAGCGCCACCAACGGCGCGACCGCGCTGGCGTTTCTCGGATGGCGGATCGATTTCAGGCTGCGCGAGTTGCGCAATCCGGCCGGCGCCCGGGTGGCAATGACCAGCGCCGAGTTCGACCTGCTGCGAACCTTCTGCGAGCGGCCGGGCCGCGTGCTGTCGCGCGAGAGCCTGCTCGACCTCACCCAGGGCCGCAATTCCGGTTCGTTTGAACGCAGCATCGACGTGCTGGTCAGCCGTATCCGGCGCAAGATCGAAACCGATCCGCAGGAAGCCACCATGATCAAGACGGTGCGCTCCGGCGGATATATGTTCACTCCGACGGTGGAGACGCTCGCCGCCAGCGGCCCGTCATGAGACCTTTGGGTTTTCTGAATCTCCGCGGCATCAGCGGACAGATCGCGGCGCTCGTGGTTGCCTCGATCGTCGCCCTCCATGTGATCATCACCGTAACCTTCCTGATCCACCGGCCGGACCGGATGGAGCCGTCGATCGATCGCCGCCACAGCCAGCTCGCGGCGGCGGTCCAGCTGCTCGGCGCGACGCCGACGGCCGAGCGGCCGCGATTGCTCGACGATATCAAGCAGGCGTTCCCGCAATTGAATGTCGAGAATCTGGCTTCGGATCCCGCGCCCGCGGCCGAAGGTCCCACCGCTCCCGAACTGCGCAGCCTGCATCGCCGCCTCGGTCCGAGTTATCAGGTGTTTTCGCTTGCCAGCGACGACAATCCGCACAGGGTCGGCGTTGCGCTACCCGACGGCGCGATGCTGTCGGCCAATCTGCTGCAGGACCAGCGGCAGCGCCCGTTCTGGAGCGGTCCGTGGATGACGACATTGCTGTTCGCGGTGATCAGCGTCAGCCTGCTCAGCCTGTGGGCGGCGCGCGCCCTGACCGCGCCGCTGTCCTCATTCGCCAAAGCCGCCGAGGAATTCAGCCTCGATGGCGCCGCGGCACCCCTGCCGGAGCGCGGGCCGGCGGAAATCCGCTCGGTGGCAAAGGCACTGAACCGGATGCGGCAGCGCATCACCGGCCTGATCGACGACCGCACCAAGATGCTGGCCGCGATCAGCCACGATTTGCGCACGCCGATTACCCGGATGCGGCTGCGCTCCGAATTCATCGAGGACGACGGCCATCGCGGCCGCATGCTGCACGATCTCGACCAGATGCGGTCGATGCTGGAATCCGTGCTGTCGTTCCTGCGCAACGACCGCAAGCTCGAATCCATGACGCTGGTCGATATCGCCAGCACGTTGCAACTGATCACCGATCAATTCAACGACATGGGACACAAGGTCGTCTATGAGGGGCCGCAACATGCGATGGCGACGGTGCGGCCCGACGACCTGCATCGCAGCGTCACCAATCTGGTCGAGAACGCGGCCAAGTTTGGCGCCGAGACAACGGTCCGCCTGATCGCCGCGCTTGATGTCATCACTATCGAGGTCGAGGACGACGGCCCCGGCATCTCGGATGCCCGCAAGGACATCATGCTGGAACCGTTCGTGCGCGGCGACGACGCCCGCAACATGGACGAAGCCTCGGGCTTCGGGCTCGGGCTGTCGATCGCGCGCAGCATCGTGCTCGCGCACGGCGGCGAATTGTCGCTCAACGACCGCGCGCCGCATGGCCTGATCGTGCGCATCCGCTTGCCGGTGCGCCAGCAAAGCCGGTTGTCAGCGGCCTGAACTTTTCTCGCGGCAATCAGGCCGCGATCGATTCCTCGACTTCGTCGAAGTAGGCCACCGCTTCGAAACGGTAGTCACAGGCAAGGCAATGCCAGAGATAGGCGGTCCGCTGCGGGCTCGATTCAATCCATTCCGGTATCGAAATCGGCCGGCCGCATTGGGCGCAGGGGTTTCCGCGAGGCAGATCCTTGAAGTCCGCTCGAGCCATGGCGCATCTCCCTTTTGCACGTTGGTTCGTTTTTTAATCGGATTGGACAGACTTACTGACGGATCACGCAGGCAGTCGTTGTCGGGGAAGAATTTACGCACTGCATTGAGTCATTATAACGACAGGGATCGTGATAATCACAGCGATAGTTGCGAGGAAATGCGTCAGGACAAATTGAGTCAATATCTTTGACGCATCACTTCGTTTTCGGATCGACGACGGGCTCCGCGGCGTGCACGGCGCCGGGCTTGCGAACATGGATGGTGGCGATGTCGTCGGAGTAGACCTTCCGCCAGCCGTCCATGTGATCGAGCAGTTTTGTGGCAGCACTTTGCGTGCGCATCAAGGTCGCCTCGATGTTGTATTGATCGAGCAGCCGGAACAGGTTTTCCGGCTCCATCAAGCCGCTGGCGGCGTTGTGGTCGACAAAGAATTTCTCGCCATACAATTCAGTGCGCCCGTCGATGAAGGGCGCGACGCCCTGCGAGATCAGATAGCCGCCGAAATCGTAATCATTGAACACGCGCGAAAAATTGAACTTCTTCAGCTCGGTCACGGCCGCGACCGGGGCGCTGTGGACATGCGGCTCGAAGCGATGCGCCGAGCAATAGGCCACCGTTCCCGACATCATGGCCAGCGCCACGCTGGCGAACAGCACGCCGCGCGCCGGTGGCGTGCCGCTCGCCGCCGACGTGCCATGGCCGCCGATCTGCCGCGCCAGCGGCGCGGCGAGCGCCAGCGGCGCCAGCAGCGCCAGGATTTCCACCGCACGTTCCTGTGCGAAGGCCATATGCAGCAATCCGAGCAGCAGCAGGATGCGCGTCGGCGGCAGCTTGATGCCGCGGAACAGCGAAAGGCCGATGCCGAGCAGCAGGCAGATTTCGAAGGCGCCGAGGCCGCCGAATTGGGTCGGCTTCCATTCCTGGATCAGCGGCAGCGCGCTGCCAAGCTCGAGGATCTTTTGCGAGGCCAATAGCGCATTCCAGCCATAGGGCGTGCAGCAACCCGCCGCCAGCGCCAGCATCGCGAACAGCGCCCAGCGCAGCATCAGTGCTTTGCGCGCCTTCTCGCTGGCGCCGACCACGGCATCGAGCCCGATCGGCGCGATCAGGAACAGGCCGAAGACAAAGCCGCCGTGCAGATTGGCCCACAGCACCATCAGCGGCAGCAGCCAGAACGACGGCGCATCGCGGCGGTCGGCGGCGCGCGATCAGCCCGCTTACCCACATCACCATGACCGGCATCGCCAGCACATGCGGCCGCGCCAGGAGATGCGGCACCGTCAGCGCCAGCGCGCCCGCGACAAATACCAGCGCCGTGCCGTCGCTGAGCCTTCGGATCAGGGATTTTGTCAGTAGCGCAAAGGTCGCGGCGATCGCGGTTGAGGCCAGCACCACCGGCCCGCTCCAGCCGGCGACGGCAAAAGTCTTGGCATAGAGCACCTGCGCCAGCCATTGCGTCGAAATCCAGGGCTGGCCGCGCATGGTGAAGGAGTAGACGTCGGTTTGCGGCACCGCGCGATGGTCCAGGATCCACTGCCCGACCGTGACCTGCCACATCGTATCGGGATCGATCAGCAACCGGTTGCCGGCCAGCAGAAACAGCGCATAGATGCCGACGCCGACCCATAGCGGCGTCAGCCCGCGCAGCGGGCTTGCCTCTTCCCTTAGATCAGCAACGGACATGGTCATCGGCGCGGCCGGATTTTTGTGGCTTTTCCGGGGGATCGGAACGGGCTCAGGCAAGCATGCCAAGCCATAATTCTTGGTAAATCGACCCGCTGCGAGGTCACCAAACGCAATTTGGCCACACCCCCGCCCGGCGATCGCAACAATTACGGTGTGTGAAGCGTTAGCGCGCCGATTGCGCTTTCCGGGGCCCAGTTCATGAAACGTCTGCTTCTGCTTGCCTGGCTCGCGGCCCTCCCGGCGATGGCCATCCCGCAGGCGGCGCTGGCCCAGCGCGCCCAGTATGAGACGCTGATCGCGACCCATGCCAAGGCCAATATGGTGCCGGAAGTTCTCGTGCACCGCATCATCGTGCGGGAAAGCAAATACCAGGCGTCGCTGCTCGGGCGCGGCGGCACCATCGGCCTGATGCAGATCAAGCTCGCGACCGCCCGCGCGCTGGGCTACACCGGCGATGCCGAAGGCCTGCGCGATCCCGACACCAACCTGAAATACGGCGTGAGGTATCTGGCCGGCGCCTATCGCGCCGCCGGCGGCGATCACGACCGCGCCGTTAAATATTACGCCGCCGGCTATTATTTGACCGCCAAGCAGCAGCGGCTCGAGCACCTGCAGGAAGCCAAAGCGGGGCCGACCGCGACGCCACCGCAACCGCTGCTCAAGGATGGAATCAAGGACGAAATCGCCGCCAACAAGGACGCGCCGGCCGCGAAGGACGCCCCCGACGCCAATGCCGAGGCGGCAGCCAAATAGGCTGCGCATGTGCTGGATGCAGTGCAGTTCCCGCAGACACGCGTTGACACCCCCCGCCATCGGCCTACATTGAGGTCGTTCCGAGGGGAGCTCCGATGAGGAGCTGAGAGACCGCACGCTCAAATCCTGTTCCAGGGTGCGAGACCGCGGTGACCCTTTGAACCTGATCCGGGTCATGCCGGCGAAGGGACAGGGATGTTTCAGAGTTCGACAAATTCGCGGGGGGAATCCCCCGTATCGGTCATCGGCGCAGGCATAGCGGGTGCCTGGCAGGCCTTGCTGTTCGCGCAGGCCGGCCGGCAAGTGACGCTGCACGAACGCAGCGACCCTGCGATGCTGCAATCGACCAGCCATTGGGCGGGCGGCATGCTGGCGCCCTATTGCGAGGCCGAGGTTTCCGAGCCGGTCATCGTCCGGCTCGGGCTGCGCTCGCTCGATCTGTGGCGCGAGCATCTGCCGCAAACGCCGTTCAACGGCTCGCTGGTGGTGGCGCATCCGCGCGACCGCGCCGATTTCGATCGTTTTGCCAAAATGACCTCCGGCCACCGGCGGCTCGATGCGGACGCGTTGCGCGAACTCGAGCCGTCGCTGGAAGGGCGTTTTCGCGACGGGCTGTTTTATCCCGATGAAGGCCATGTCGAGCCGCGCCGCGTGCTGCCGCAACTGCACGCGCGGCTCGCGCAAGCCGGCGGCACGATCCGATTCAACAGCGATGTCAATCCGGCTGACTGCGACGGCATCGTGATCGATTGCCGCGGGCTCGCCGCACGCGACACCGAGCCGCAATTGCGCGGCGTCAAGGGCGAGATGATCATCGTCGAGACCGACGAGATCGAATTTTCCCGCCCGATACGCCTGATCCATCCGCGCTGGCCGCTCTACATCATCCCCCGCTCCGACCATCAGATCATGATCGGCGCCACCTCGATCGAGGCCGAGGATGGCGGGGTCAGCGTGCGCTCGGCGCTGGAGCTTCTGAGCGCGGCCTATGCGGTGCACCCGGCCTTTGCCGAAGCCCGCATTGTCGAATTCGGCTCCGGGCTGCGGCCGGCTTTCCCCGACAATCTTCCGCGCATCGCCATCGACGGCGACAAGATCGCGGTCAACGGGCTTTATCGTCATGGTTTCCTGCTGGCGCCGGCGCTGGCGGAGCTGACGCTCGGATATGTCGAGCGCGGCGTGATCGACAACGAGGTGATGCAATGCGCGTGATCGTCAATGGCGAGCAGCGGGAGATTTCCTCGGCGCGGATCGACGCGCTGCTCTGCGAACTGGAATATGAAGGCACCCATTTTGCCATTGCGCTGAATTACGACGTGCTGCCGAAAAGCCGCTGGGCCGAGACCGCGATCAACAGCGGCGACGAGATCGAGATCATCACGCCGCGGCAGGGAGGGTGACGAGATGATGTGCAATGCACTCCCCACGTCGTCCCCGCGAACGCGGGGACCCATAACCCCTGGCGTGCATGGTAGCGAAAGGCATCTACCACGGTGCCCCAATAGAGACGACACGGCGTATGGGTCCCCGCGTTCGCGGGGACGACGAACGAAAGTTACGACCCCATGCTGAACTTCTACGGCAAGACCTTTTCCTCGCGGCTGCTGATCGGCAGTGCGCTGTATCCGTCGCCGGCGATCATGCAGGCGGCGATCCGGGCGTCCGGCGCCGGTATCGTCACGGTGTCGCTGCGGCGGGAAGCCGCCGGCGGCAAGACCGGCGATGCGTTCTGGTCGCTGATCCGCGAGCTTGACGTGACGGTACTGCCGAACACCGCCGGCTGCCGCAGCGTGCGCGAGGCGGTGACCACGGCAAAGCTGGCGCGCGAATTGTTCGGCACGGCCTGGATCAAGCTCGAGGTGATCGCCGACAACGACACGCTGCAGCCCGACGTGGTCGGCCTGGTCGAAGCCGCCGCGATCCTGATCAAGGACGGTTTTGAGGTGTTTCCCTATTGCACCGAGGACCTCGGGGTTGCGACGCGGCTGGTCGAAGCCGGCTGCAAGGTGGTGATGCCGTGGGCGGCGCCGATCGGCAGCGCCAAGGGCATCGTCAACCGCGACGCGCTGAAACTGCTGCGCGACCGGCTGCCCGACATCACGCTGGTGGTCGATGCAGGTCTCGGCGCGCCCTCGCATGCCGCGCATGCGCTCGAGCTCGGCTACGACGCGGTGCTGCTCAACACCGCGATCGCCAAGGCCGCCGACCCCGTCGCGATGGCCACCGCCTTCCGCCTCGGCGTCGAAGCCGGACGCACGGCTTACGAAGCAGGTCTGATGGAAGCCCGCGATTTTGCCTCTCCCTCCACTCCAGTCATCGGGACACCGTTCTGGCATGCCGTATCCTGATCGCCACGCGTATCCTGATCGATTCTATCCTGTCGTCGACAGCGTCGCCTGGGTGGCGCGGCTCGCCGCGCTCGGCGTCGGCACGATCCAATTGCGCGCCAAGGACCTCGATGACGCGCGCGCGCTGCAGATCGTGACCGACGCGCTGGAGGCAACGAAAGGCACGGCGACGAAACTTGTGGTCAATGATTACTGGCGCGCGGCGATCGTCGCCGGCGCCAAACATCTGCATCTCGGCCAGGAAGACCTCGCCGACGCCGACCTCAAGGCGATCCGCGACGCCGGGTTGACGCTCGGCATCTCCACCCATGACGACGAGGAACTGGCGACCGCGCTGCGCGCCAGGCCGGATTACGTAGCACTTGGCCCGATTTTTCCGACCACGCTGAAATCGATGCGTTTTGCCCCGCAGGGCATTCCGAAGATCACCGACTGGAAGAAGCGCATCGGCCATATTCCGCTGGTTGCGATCGGCGGCATCAAGCTCGAACAGGCGGATGCGATCTTCGCCGCCGGCGCCGACTCGATCGCCGTCGTCAGCGACGTCACCCAGAATGCCGACCCCGACGCGCGGGTGCGCGCCTGGCTCGGGCTGAGCGCGGAGGCCGCGTGAGATGAATTTCAAGTCCTGCCGTCATTGCGAGGCAGCGCCGGCTCCAGCGACGACGCTATCCTGAGGAGCGCGCCGTTGCGCGCGTCTCGAAGGATGGCCGCGCGTGGCCCATGGTTCGAGACGGCGCTCGCGCGCCTCCTCACCATGAGGTTTCCTTGCAGCTCGCGATGACCGCTTCGGCATGACGCCAGACGAACGAACACGAACGATAACTTCACAGGAGGATACGCCATGAACATCCGCTCCAACCCCGACACCACCCTGCCCGCCGTCACGACAGGGCCGCTGCCCGCTTCGCGAAAGATCTGGGTGACGCCCGACGAGGCGCCCGACGTGCGCGTGCCCTTGCGCGAGATCATTCTCAGCGAAGGCGCCGGCGAGCCGAACCTGCCGGTGTACGACACCTCCGGACCCTACACCGACCCTGATGTGACCATCGACGTCAACGCGGGCCTCAAGCGCGCGCGCATCGAATGGGTCAAAGAGCGCGGCGGGGTCGAGGAATATCAGGGCCGCGACATCAAGCCGGAAGACAACGGCAATGTCGGCGCCTCGCATGCGGCAAAGTCCTTTACCGCGCATCACAAGCCGCTGCGCGGCCTCGACGGCCACATGATCACGCAGCTCGAATTCGCCCGCGCCGGGATCATCACCAAGGAGATGATCTATGTCGCGACCCGCGAAAATCTCGGCCGCAAGCAGCAGCTCGAGCGCGCCGAGGCGGCGCTCGCCGACGGCGAAAGCTTTGGCGCTTCGGTGCCGGCCTTCGTGACGCCGGAATTCGTCCGCAGCGAGATCGCGCGCGGCCGCGCCATCATCCCCTGCAACATCAACCACGCGCGAACTGGAGCCGATGATCATCGGCCGCAACTTCCTCACCAAGATCAACGCCAATATCGGCAACTCCGCGGTGACCTCCTCGGTGGAAGAGGAAGTCGACAAGATGGTGTGGGCGATCCGCTGGGGCGCCGACACCGTGATGGACCTCTCCACCGGGCGCAACATCCACACCACCCGCGAATGGATTTTGCGCAATGCGCCGATCCCGATCGGCACCGTGCCGATATATCAGGCGCTGGAGAAGTGCGAAGGCGATCCGGTCAAGCTGACCTGGGAGCTCTACAAGGACACGCTGATCGAGCAGTGCGAACAGGGCGTCGACTATTTCACCATCCACGCCGGCGTGCGGCTGCCCTACATCCACCTCACCGCCAACCGCGTCACCGGCATCGTCTCGCGCGGCGGCTCGATCATGGCGAAGTGGTGCCTGGCGCATCACAAGGAGAGCTTCCTCTACACCCATTTCGAGGAGATCTGCGACCTGATGCGGAAATACGACGTGTCGTTCTCGCTCGGCGACGGCCTGCGGCCGGGCTCGATCGCGGACGCCAACGACCGCGCGCAATTCGCCGAACTGGAGACGCTTGGGCGAACTCACGCAGATCGCGTGGAAGAAGGGCTGCCAGGTGATGATCGAGGGCCCCGGCCATGTGCCGCTGCACAAGATCAAGATCAACATGGACAAGCAGCTCAAGGAATGCGGCGAGGCGCCGTTCTATACCCTGGGGCCGCTGACCACCGACATCGCGCCGGGCTACGACCACATCACCTCGGGCATCGGGGCGGCCATGATCGGCTGGTTCGGCTGCGCGATGCTGTGTTACGTCACGCCGAAGGAGCATCTCGGCCTGCCCAACCGCGACGACGTCAAGGTCGGCGTCATCACCTACAAGATCGCGGCGCACGCCTCCGATCTCGGCAAGGGCCATCCGGCCGCGCAATTGCGCGACGACGCATTGTCGCGCGCCCGCTTCGACTTCCGCTGGGAGGACCAGTTCAACCTCGGCCTCGATCCCGAGACCGCGCGGCTCTATCACGACGAGACGTTGCCCAAGGAAGCCCACAAGGTCGCGCATTTCTGCTCGATGTGCGGCCCGAAATTCTGCTCGATGAAGATCACGCAAGACGTCCGCGACTACGCCGCCACGCTGAACGATCCGAACTCGGTGGGCCTGATCGATCTCCGGCACCATCGAGGACGGCATGGCCAGCATGAGCGCCAAGTTCAAGGAGATGGGATCGAGCGTGTATCTCGACGCCGAGAAGGTGAAGGAGAGCAACCGGGTGCTGTGAGGGCGGCACGCGCCGCGCTTCACCATCTTCATGCCCGGACTTGATCCGGGCATCCATCGAAGAAACAACGGCCGGGCGAGAGCCCGGCCTTTTTCGTTGGCGCTGCGGCTCACAGCCACGGCTCCGATTTACATTTCAAACAGCCACCTCATCCGTCATTGCGAGCCAACCGGTCGGGCGAATGCCCGCCCGATGACAGGCTCCGCGAAGCAATCCAGAGCCGCAACAAAGAACTGGATTGCATCGTCGCTTCGCTCCTCGCAATGACGGCGTTCCCCGGATGCTGCGCAGCGCGCCGCACTGGCGGCGTGGTGCGCTGCTGATCCGGGGTCACCCGCGTGGGTGGGTCCCGGCTCTGCGAAGCAGCGTTTCACGCTGCATCGCGTCCGGGACACGATGCCCAGACATACATTCTCGTTCTCGCGACAGGGTTTTGCCCGAGTTTCTGCAAATCATTCGCTCCCTCGGAAATTCGAGGGCGCACGCGACCCTCAAGAGGGGGCGCGGGGAAGACCGGGTGCGCGCTGCACCCGCGGTCTCATGTGCATTGTGCATCAAAAAAAGGTCGCACATGAGCATACAGGTTCAGCGGAAACACTCCGGCCTTCCCTGCGCAATGGCTCTACGACTTATACGTGCTCTCCCTGGTGAATTGGAGCCTCTTGCCACCATCGCCCCCGAAAGGCGTTAGCCTCTCAAGGACTTGACGCCAGCATTCCGGGCGTCAGGACCACACGCTTTCGCCGTACGCGTCAGTGCCGCACGTCTGGCGACACCCACGCGTCCACCGCAGCCTGCCCCAACGTCAGTGACGTGGCCAACGTCCCCTCTTGCGGGACAGGATGGAGGCGAATACGCCGGTGATTTGTCATCGGAAAAAACAGGAATCTTTTTTCACGCAGGACTGGACGACCCAAATCAGCTTGATCCGGCTCGACAATTTCGCGTTTACGCGCACGCCGATTTTCGGTTTCGTGGGGCGGATTAGTCAACGGGTCGCGCGAACGCGCGCCCGATGATAAACTCCGCGTAATCCGCCGCGGCGCCGACCCGTGGCATGGTGGGTTACGGCTATCGCCTAACTAACCCGCCCTACGGCTGTACAACAGGTGATCCATGATCCATCACTTCCTGCCGCCCACTGGCATCAAATCCCCGCCGCTCTCGTTTGCCGCCCGGGTCGGCGACCTGCTGTTCATCTCGGGCATTCCCGGCTTTGACGCCAATGGCGCGCTGCCCGAGGGTTTCGAGGCGCAGTTCGCCAATGTCATGATCAACATCAAGCGCGTGCTGGATGAGGCGGGCGCGACGTTCCGCGATGTGGTCAAGTTCAATGTGCTGCTGACGCGCGCGTCCGACGTCGCCACGATGAACAGGCTTTACGCCGAAGCGTTCGGGCCGGCGCCGTATCCAGCGCGGACGACCTGCGTGGTGCAGGCGCTGCCCGATCCGAAGATGCTGATCGAGATCGAGGGCGTGGCGTCGTTGAAGGCGTAGGGCGGATCGGCGAACGCCGGTACCCGCCGTACAAATTCTTTCGTCATGCCCGGGCTTGTCCCGGGCATCCACGACTTAACATCGCCGCTGTAAGAAGGACATGGATGGCCGCGTCATAGGCAAGCGGAAGCGACGCCGTCCTTCGGACGGCTATGCCCGGCCATGACGGTTGGGGGGAGGCCGCAGCCTACTGCCGCTCGATCTTCGTGATCGTCTTCTTGCCGCCGGCGTCGTTGACGGTGAACTTGACGCTGTCGCCGGCATGAATGCTCTCCAGCATGTCGACCGGCGCGGCAAACTGCTGTTCGGTCGCGCCGCCGCCGCCCGCGCCCACGGTGCCGCTTTGTGTCTGCTTGATGGCGATGGTGCCGCTGAGCCGGTTGATCATGCTGACGGTGCCTTCCGAGGACTGCTGCGCCAGCGCAATCGAAGGCATAGTCGCGAGCATGGCGCCCGCCACAATCAGGTTTGCCAGTTTCATCGAAATCTCCCGGGTTTTTCGGAGCGTTTGCGATAAGCCGGAACGCGCGGGATTGTTCCTGGACATGGCACCCCGTCGCATCCATGCCGACCGTGGGCGCCAGATTGTGACAATGGTGGGTTACGGCGGAGCCTGTCATCGGGCGCGCGTTCGCGCGACCCGTTGGCTCAATCCAGGCTATGGGAAACCGGCTAGTGCTCCCCTCACCTTTCCTTCATCAGCGCATCGCGCGCTTCCATGAGCCCGACGAAATCGCGGGCGCTGCCGCCGCCGTCGGGATGCACGGTTTTTGCGGCGCGTTTGTAGGCCTGCTGGATTTCCGGAGCCGAAACATGGCGGCCGAGCGGCAGGCCGAGCATTTGCCGGTTGCGGTCCTGCGGCGTCAGCGGTGCGGTCTCGCCGCCGCGCTTGCCGAAGCGCGGCGCGGTCAGCGTATGCAGGCGGTCGCGCACCGGGCTGAAGCGCCGCGCGGCCAGGTCCCTCACGCTGCGGTCGGCGCGTTTCGCCATTGCGTTGCGCAGGCTCGGCAGCGCCTGCATCGCCGCATGGCGGAGCGCGTCATCGCTGGCGGAGACGATTTCCGCGGCAAGCTGCGCGGCTTCGCGGTAATCCGGCGCGTCGGCGTGCCAGAACCGGTCGGCCTGCGCTTTCCAGGTCGTGAGTTGTCGATCCATCTATCGCATCCCGCGTTGAAGCGATACCAACGCGGGGCGAGCGCAAAACGTTTCGGCTGATTTCAAGTTTGATCCAAATGGGAACGACGGGTAAGTTACTCGCCTCATGGTGAGGAGGCGCACTTGCGCCGTCTCGAACCATGGGCCACGGATATCGTAGCCCATCCTTCCGCCTTTGCTCTGCGAGCAGACAGGCCCCGCGATGCTCACTTTGTATTCCTACCCCGAATTGTTCGGCGTCGCCGACAACAATGGCTATGGCTTAAAAGTGTTCGCGTTCCTGAAACTCGCTGGGCTGCCGTTCACGCATCAACATGTGTTCGACGCCTCCGCCGCGCCGCGCGGGCAGCTGCCCTATGTCGTCGATGACGGCGAGACGGTCGGCGACAGCGAGAGCATCATCGCCCACGTCACGAAGAAATATCGCCTCTCGCTCGATTCGGCGCTGACGCCGGCGCAGCGCACCACCGATCTTCTGATCACCCGCATGCTCGACGATCTCTATTGGGTGATGTCGTATTCGCGCTGGAAGGACGAACGGTTCTTTCCGGCGTTTCGCGACGGCTTTATCGCGCAGCATGCGCAGATCGATGCGGCCGGGCTCGACAAGGCCAAAGCGTACAACGCGCAGCGCTATTTCTATCAGGGCATCGGCCGTTACGCGCCCGACGAGGCCTATGCGCGCGGGCTGGCCGATCTGCGGGCGCTGGCCGAGCTGGTTCCAGCGCAGGGCTTTTTGCATGGCGTAAAACCGTCCAGCATCGACGCCGGGATCTACGGGTTCATCGCCAACATCTTATTTCTTTCCGATTCCGACGCCGCTGAAGGCGTTCGTGGAGCAGCACGCCAATCTGGTGCGGCATTGCGAGGCGATCCATGCGATGGTGAGCTCGGTATGACCTCACGGTGAGGAGCACCGCGAAGCGGTGCGTCTCGAACCATGAGCCGCGAGTCTGTGGCCATCCTTCGAGACGCGCGCAAGCGCGCTCCTCAGGATGAGGCCGGGGTGTGAATGAGGCGCCTTAACTCCTGTCTGCTATAAACCAAATTCGCGTGAGCACATCCCAGCGATGCCTGCCCGCCTTGCGCGAGGTGGCGCGCGCCGTTGGCTTTGCCGATTCCGCACGCTATCCTCCGGCAAACTGCAAAAACGGAGGAAACCCGATGCCGCTGCTGCAAAACCATATCGCCGTCGTCACCGGAGCCGGCTCCGGCATCGGCCGCGCCATCGCGGCCGGCTATGCAAGCGAGGGCGCGCAAATCGTGCTGCTCGACCTCAACGGCACGGCCGCGGAACAAGCCGCGCAGGACATCCGCGATGCCGGCGGCCTCGCCGAGAGCTTTGCGCTCGATGTCGCCAGGCGGGAGGACTGCATCGCGGTCGCCAAAAAAGTCGCCGAACAGGTCGGGCGAGATTTCGATCCTGGTCAACAATGCCGGCATCAACCGCCGCAACGGCATCACCGCCGATGCCGACGCGGTGCTGAAGGATTGGCAGGACATCATGTCGATCAACCTCAACGGCGTCTTCAACGTGACGCATGCGTTCCTGGCGCCGCTGCGCAAGAACAAGGGCCGCATCGTCAATATCGCCTCGATCCAGTCCTTCATGCATGTGCGGACGCCGAACTCGCCGGCCTACACCGCCTCCAAGCACGGCGTGCTCGGTTTTACCCGCGCACTCGCCGCCGAGCTCGGCAAGGACGGCGTGCGCGTCAACGCGATCGGCCCCGGCCTGATCGAGACGCCGCTCAACGAACACGTGCGCGCCACCAATGCGGAGCTGGTGAAAACCTTCATCGACCACACCCCGCTCGGCCGCGCCGGCAAGCCCGAGGATATCGTCGGACCGGCGCTGTTCCTGGCGTCCGACATGTCGTCCTATGTCACGGGATCGATCGTGATGGCCGACGGCGGCTACCGGACGATTTGAAGAGGACCGTGAAATTCGCGCGAACCGTTTGATCGCTGCGGCCAGCGGTTGCGGAGGCCGGCCGATCTCGGGCGATTTGGTGTCGGCTGCTGGGCATTTTGGTGCATGCGCGCCGCGTTAGGATTTCATTAACCAACACCGCCCAGCGTCGCATTCGGGGTTGTTTCATTCTCGATGTTTCCGCTCGGTGATTCGAGCGGGCGTTGATCGGGAGGCGTCGATGTCTCGAGAGTCCGTTGTTTTTACGTTCCGCTGATTTCGCGCTCGCCGTTCCGGCGGCCGCACTCACGCCAAACCAGATCGTGCCATTGCTGATCGGATCCACCATCGGTGAGATCGAGCGCGAACTGGTGCTGCAAACGCTGGCACGTTGCGATGGCAACCGGACCCGCGCCGCGCGCGTGCTCGGGATGTCGATCCGCACCCTGCGCAACAAGATCCGGCTGTATTCGGCCGACGGAATCGAAATCCCCGCGCATACGGACTGAAGCTTGTGCAGCCGCCGGTCTTCTTGTCGGGTTCTGCCGTTCCGCTATAGGGTATTGCCAACCGGGCCTCCGTCCGGATGGAGGAAATCCCTTGTCCACCGCCCCGCATTTCGACATCGATGTAGCTTCATTCTGGGCCGATCCCTATCCCGGCCCTGGCGCGGATGCGGCAGGAGGCGCCGATCGCCTTCGTGCCGCAGCTCGGCTCGACCGTGTTCACCCGGCGCGACGACATCTTTTCCCAGGAAAAGCGCATCGACGTGTTCTCCTCGCACCAGCCGGCGGGGCTGATGAACACGCTGATGGGCCACAACATGATGCGCAAGGACGGCGAGCGCGCACATGTCGGAACGGCAGGCGATGTTTCCGGCGGTGTCGCCGCGCACCGTGCGCGACACCTGGAGCCGCCAGTTCCAGGGCCATGCCGACCGCATCCTCGAGGAGTTGGCGCCCGCCGGCCGCGCCGACTCTGACAAAAGCGTTGGCGCTGCCGCTGTCGGCCGAATGCCTGAAGGACATCACGGGTCTGACCAACATGCGCTTCCAGGACATGGACGCGTGGTCGCAGGCGATGATCGACGGCATCGCCAATTACAGCGGCAACAAGGAGGTCGAGGCGCGCTGCCACGCCGCCACCGCCGGCATCGATGCCGCGATCGACGACATGATCCCGGTGGTGACAAAACATCCCAACACCTCGATCCTCAGCGTGCTGCTCGCCGCCGGCATGCCCATCGAGAGCGTGCGCGCCAACATCAAGCTGGCGATCTCGGGCGGCCAGAACGAGCCGCGCGACGCGATTTCCGGCACGGTCTGGGCGCTGCTGACCCATCCCGAGCAGCTGGCGCTGTGCGCAAGGCGGCCAAGCCAAATGGCTCGACGTGTTCGAGGAATATGCGCGCTGGATCGCGCCGATCGGGATGTCGCCGCGGCGGGTGGCCAAACCATGGTCCTATGGCGGCGTCGATTTCGAGCCTGAGGATCGCGTGTTCTTCATGTTCGGCTCGGCCAACCGCGACGAGGCCTGTTTTCCCGACCCCGATCAGTTTCGACATCACGCGCGACACCGCCAAAAGCATCGCGTTCGGCGCCGGCCCGCATTATTGCGCCGGTGCCTTTGCCTCGCGCGCGATGGTGGCCGACGTCGCGCTGCCCTCGATCTTTGGGCGGCTGAAGGGCTTGCGGCTCGATGCCGCCGAGCCGGTGCGGATCGGCGGCTGGGCGTTTCGCGGCCTGCTTAATTTGCCGGTGACGTGGGATGCCACCTCACATTGATCGGAAGGCCCGGGCCAGCGCAGATAGGTGTGATCAAACCTGCTCGCCGACATCGGCTTAATTGCTGGTGTTACCGAAGCTCTGTTACAAAATGCTTTGGGAACAAGGAGCGTAGCAGTGGCGGATAATTCAGCGACACGGCAGACGGGACCGCGAGGTCCGCGTGGCGAGCCGGGACAACCCGGTCCGCAAGGCCATCCCGGCCGGCCCGGGCTTGAAGGTCCGCGCGGCAAAGCCGGCCTGCCCGGCAAGGCCGGTGCGCCGGGTAAGCCCGGACCGCCGGGCAAACCGGGGCCACGCGGCGAAGCCGGCCCGCAGGGAAAACAGGGTCCGCAAGGCGCGCCAGGTCCGCGTGGCGAAGCCGGTCCTCCCGGCCAGTTGCCCTCGATCGAACAGGTGATGCCGTGGCTGCACCTGATCTTCGATGCCTGGGAAGATCACCGCCGCATGCGCGAACAGGAAGAAGCGGCCCACGCGGCGCTGGCGGAGCTGCCCGCCGGGGAGGACGGCGAGCCCGACGAAGACCAACATCGCGAGAAGAAAAAGAAGAAGAAAAAGCACAAGCACAAGAAGTGAGCGGGTGCCGCTATCCCTGATCCGGCCGCTGCGCCCGCCCGATCATGAAGCGCCTCATAATCCAATACCAGAGAATGCCTGCGATGGCGCCGCTGATCGCGGTAATCACGATGTTGGCGGGATTGAACACGCCGCTCCACAACAGCATGCCCGCGGTCCAGAACACGGCGAAAAAGGCCGCGCTCCATTTCAGTCCGATGATGGCATTGGTCGCAGGATTCATGGCGCTCTCCGATGGCCGATCAGTCCGGCCATCATGCGCGCCTTCGCCTCACCGTACCGTGAGGCAGGTCACGCCTGAGCCGGCCCGATCAGCCGAACCGCTGCCTTGAGCGTTCCCGCGCCTTCTCGGCCTCGATCTCGCGGTCGCGCGCCGGCGCGTTGGTCTGCAGCGAGGCCAGCAGCCGCCGGGCGCTGTCGGACACTTCCGAAACCGCGCGGTTGAACGCCTCGGTATTGGCCTGCGACGGCGAGTTGAAACCGGACAGTTTTCGTACGAATTGCAGCGCGGAGGCGTGGATTTCGGCATGGGTCGCCGGCGGCTCGAAATTGAACAGCGTCTTGATGTTGCGGCACATGATTTTCCCCTCCGCACCGGGCGGCATCGCTTGCGGGATCGGCCTTCCAAGACGACCCGCTTTCAAGGACGATCCGCGCCCTTATAATCCGACATTGGCGCCCTATTTTGTCATAGAATGGCGCGCAGGTTCACCCCTCCTCGCCGCGCCGCCGCGGCAAAAAGCGAGTTCCCCCATGGCCCATGTGATTTACAAGATCGTGCAGCACGACGGCGGCTGGGCCTATACCGTCGACGGGGTGTTCTCGGAGCCGTTCCCGAGCCATGCTGCCGCACTCAGGGCCGCCAAGCGCGTCGCCGCCGAGCAGCGCGTGCCCGGCCGCACCGAGGCGATCGAGTACGAGACCGCCGACGGCAAATGGCATACCGAGACCGCCGCCGGCAATGACCGCCCGGAGACCGAAATCGAGGACAAGGCTTAGTATTCCGTCCCGTCCGAGCCGAACCATCGAAATATATCAGGGATCGCCGCGATGCCGCCGTCTCGGATCGTTGCTCCCGCCGTGCTAGAACAGCGCGGCAGCGGCCCCGATCGAGCGGCCGCGCCTCGGGGAGAAGCACCATGGAAATTTTCACGGGATTTTCGCGTGCGCTGTTATCGGTTGTTTTTGCAATGACGTCATTCGCAGCGCTGGCGGCCGACTATCCCGCCCCGAAGCACGGCGACTGGATCGCCCGGGATTTCAAATTCCACTCCGGCGAGACCATGCCGGAGCTGAAACTGCACTACGCCACGATCGGCGATCCCGCGGGCCAGCCGGTACTGGTGCTGCACGGCTCGGGCGGATCGGTGGCGAGTATGCTGACGCCGACCTTCGCCGGCGAGTTGTTCGGCCCCGGCCAGCCGCTCGATGCGACGAAATACTACATCATCATTCCCGACAGTGTCGGTCATGGCCAGTCGTCAAAACCGTCGGATGCGATGAAGACGGCATTTCCCGAGATATGATTACGCCGACATGGTCGACGCGCAGTATCGGCTGGTCACCGAAGGCCTCGGCATCAAACATCTGCGGCTGGTGATCGGCAACTCGATGGGCGGCATGCACACCTGGCTGTGGGGCGAGCGGTATCCTGACATGATGGACGCGATCGTGCCGATGGCGTCGCAGCCGACCGCGATGGCGGCGCGCAACTGGATCTTGCGCCGGATGATGATCGAGACCATCCGCAACGATCCCGACTACAAGGGCGGCAACTACACCGAACAGCCGCGAATGATGAAATACGCCATCGGCGCCTACCGTTTTGCTTCGGCCGGCGGCACGCTGGCCTACCAGATGCTGGCACCAACCTCGGAGAAGGCCGACAAGATGGTCGACGATCAGCTGGCGCTGCCGGTCACGGCCGACGCCAACGACTACATCTATCAATGGGAAGCCTCGCACGATTACGATCCCTCGCAGGGGATGGAGAAGATCGAGGCGGTGACGCTCGCGATCAATGCCGCCGACGACGAGCGCAATCCGCCGGAGACCGGCGTCACCGAGGCCGCGGTCAAGCGGATCAGGAACGGCAGGATTTTTCTGATCCCCGCCAGCGCCGAGACCCGCGGCCACCTCACGACCGGCAATGCGAAATTCTATAGCCGAGCAACTACGCGAATTGCTGCAGACCGCGCCGCAGCGCACGATGTGAGGGCGTGCGCGGCAAGGCGGCATGGCGCGGTGTGGCGCCGTTGCCGCCGTCGTAACCATGGCTAATCTCATGGGCAGGCGGCGCTGAACGACAGCGCCCGCGATTTCGCATCGCATCAATTTTACCTCGCGCGCTGATCAGCTTATTTTTTGAGCGTGCATCCGCTTCGTGGACGAGGCTTAATCCGGTGAAACGCAGGATTTGCCGCAATGCCGAAAACGGCGGCGCGCGATGACAAGACAAACGCGTGGAGGATCGCATGCGACGGTTGGCGCCGATCGTGTTGCTGGCGGGCTTGTGCGTCGTGACCGGCGCGGCCTTCGCCTTCGACAACGGGCAATATGAAAACGTGCCGCCCGATATCCGCGCCTGGTTCAAGGGCGTGATCGCCCCCAACGGCGTGCCCTGCTGCGACATCGCCGACGGCCATCGCACCGAATATGAGTTTCGCGAGGGCGCCTATTGGGTGCCGATCGAAGGCCAGTGGATGGCGGTGCCCGCCCATGCCGTGATCCTCGACCGCGGCAATCCCGTCGGCGAAGCCGTGGTGTGGTATGTGCATCATCGCGGCGGCATCATCATCAGCTGTTTTGTTCCTGCCGACGCAGTCTGAGTTTGCCATTGACGCCAAGCATGGCGTGATCACGCCATGCGTGTTACGCCCGTTCGATGCCGTCCGATCTGCAAACCGATCGTTCCGACACCGCCCGCGCGGTGCTGCGCTGGGTGCTGGCCGCCTTCTACGTTACGGCCGGCATCGCGCATCTGCTGGCGCCCGAGGCGCTGCTCGCGATCACGCCGTCCTGGGTGCCGTTCGCGCCGCAGGTGATTTTTGTGACCGGCCTGTGCGAACTGGCCGGCGCACTGGCCTTGGTGACCCGACCGCTGCGCTGGTGGGCCGGCGTTGCGCTCGCGGCCTATGCGCTCTGCGTGTGGCCGGCGAATTTCAAACATGCGATAGGCGGCATCGACCTGCCGCATTTTACCAACAGCTGGTACTATCACGGGCCTCGGCTGGCGTTTCAACCGGTCCTGATCTGGTGGGCGCTGTATGCCGCGGAGGTCATCGACTGGCCGTGGCGGCGCGCGCGATAATCGGTGGCCGCCGCCGCATCGCGGTGCTAAATTCGGCCTCACCCCGCATCCCGCACGGAGACCGATGGTGACTGATCTTGCTGCCTGCGACCTCGCTGCGATTTACCCGAAACCGACGCCGCGCGTGATCGCGAAAGCGCGTCCGGCAATCGACAGCCACGCCAAAAAATTCATCGGCATGTCGCCATTCTGCGTGCTTGCCACCTCCGGCGCCGACGGCAGCGTCGATGCTTCGCCGCGCGGCGGCAATCCCGGCTTTGTCGGCGTCACCGGACCGAACACGCTCGTGATGCCGGACCGTTCCGGCAACAACCGGATCGACAGTTTTCGCAATATCGTCGAGGGCTCCGGCTTCGTGCACCTGGTGTTCTTCGTGCCGGGCATCGACGAGACGCTGCGGGTCGGCGGCCGGGGCAGCCTGTCGGCGGATCCGGAACTGCTGGCCGCGATGGTGGAGTTCGGCAAGCCGCCGCGCGCGGTGCTGCGGATCGACGTCAACGAGGTGTATTTCCACTGCGGCAAGGCGCTGATGCGCTCAAAACTCTGGTCGGCGGATACGCGGGTCGAGCGCAGCGTGATGCCGAGCATCAGCACGGTGATTCACGACCAGACCAGCCTCGGCGAGCCGGAAAGCCAGGACGTGGTCTATGAGCGTTACAAGACGCAGCTTTGAAATCTCACCTCGTCATGCCCGGGCTTGTCCCGGGCATCCACGTCTTTATTGTGTCCCAGGACGTAGATGGCCGGGACATAGGCGAGCGGAAGCGACGCCGTCCTTCAGACGGCTATGCCCGGCCATGACGAACTATTCGCATAGATGACGCTGCGCTTCAGCTCTCGCTGTCGCTCTTGAGCCCGCCGACGTGCTTCTGGGTATAGAGCTCAAGCCCGATACGCCCGATCAGGTCGAGCTGGGTTTCGAGGAAATCGATGTGATCTTCCTCGTCCTTCATCAGGCGTTCGAACAGGTCGCGCGAGACGTAGTCCTTGACGCCGTGGCAATAGGTGGCGGCTTCCTGGTACAGCGCGCGGGCAGCGACTTCGGAAGCGAGGTCGCATTCGATGATTTCCTTGACGTTCTGGCCGATCCGCAAGGGATCGAGCACCTGCATGTTGGGAAAGCCGTCGAGGAACAGGATGCGGTCGGTGAACTTGTCGGCGTGCTCCATCTCCTCGATGGATTCCTTGCGCCAGACCTTGGCCATCTCCAGCAGGCCCCAATTGTTCAGGACCCGGTAGTGCAGCCAATACTGGTTGATCGCGGTGAGTTCGCTGCGCAGACCCTTGTTGAGATAGTCGATGACTTTTGGGTCGCCCTGCATGACACGCTCCGGCTTCTGGGACCCTGGAGCAGGCCCCATTAATTTAAAATCCTTCTAAATCAGATTACCGGCCAGCGCAACCCTCCTGCCGGAACGGCAAAAGATCACGAAAATCCAGTGATTTAGAGATTTGTCAGGCGGCCGCTACCAGGCCGAGATCGGCGTCACGATGCGAGTCGCCATGGGCGGCGCTGTGCGGGCAGCCGGAGCAGCAGTTCTTGGCGCAGGCGCCCAGCGCTTCCTCGATAATGCCCTTGATGGTGCGCGCGCAGCGGCCGCATTCGGCGCTGCAGCCGAGACAGCCATAGATCTGCTTGGCATTGCGGGGGAGGTCTTCCGCGCCATTGACCGCACTGCGGACATCGTGGTCGGTCAGGACGTTGCAGGAACAAACAATCATAAACTTCGGACTCTTCGGTGACGCGGTGCCTCATCGATATTCAAGACGATGATGAGATGCAAAAGGAAAAACCGCGTTTTGAAGCAATTCCAAACTGCCGTCGTTAATCTAGAATGGCTCTAAAGTGGCTGCAGCGCAGGCATAAAACGAATTCGCCCCTCGCACGCCAAGCCCACATTTGTAAGCCCACTTTTGTAAGCCCACTTGCATGAGACCGCGTCAGTCGCTGCCGCCGCCTCCACCGCCATCCCCGCCACCGCCGCCGTCGCTGCCGTCGCTGCCGCCACCATCGCTGCCGCCCCCGCTATCGCCGGCGCCGGCGGAATGACCCGAGCCCGCATCATGACCGCCGGAGCCATGATGCTGTCCGCTGTCTGCGATATTGTAGACCGCATCGCCCGACCACGAGCTATCGCCGGACGAACGGCGCGCGCCGCGGGGCTTGCTCCGCCGCATCGCCAGCCACGCCAGAGATCCCAGCACCGCGACCATGATCGCGATTTGCAGTGTCGTCGCCGACATCAATTGTCACCCATCCGAAACGTAAGGAAACATGCGGCATTGTGCGCCGCAGAGCCAACTGCGTCGGCCATGATTGGTCGTCAAATATGGCGGGTCCGTTCATTGATCATTCAAGCGGAATGTGGAACTTTCGCCCGGACAGATCGCTTTATCCGCTGTCCCTGCTCATTGAGAAAGGTGAAGCCATGAGGAAAACATTGATGGCGCTCGCTGCCGTGTCCACCTTGGCCGTTGTCGGCCATCGTGGCGCCTGCGCCAGCCCATGCCCAGCGCGGTGTCGGCGCGGCGATCGCCGGCGGCATCATCGGCGGCGCCATTGTCGGCGGCGCGCTGGCCGGTCCCGGCTACTACGGACCCGGCTATGGCTATTACGGCCCGGGCTACGGCTATTACGGCCCGCCCGGCCTATGTCGCCGGCCCGTACGACGAGGGCGCCTGCTACTGGCAGCGGCAGCGTTTCTGGGACGGCTATGGCTGGCGGATTCGCAATGTGCAGGGTTTGCGGTTGAGGCCGTTCACCTTCATTAAATCAACCATGACGTTCCCGGAGACGGCCTGTTTCCGGGAATGTCGTCGAAAATTGGCCTGAAAAAACCTTTTTTTCGGCCGATAGGTCCCGCCGCGTTTACTTTCGATTGACTGTTGTGCGCTTTTTAGCGAGACGGCCAGCCTCGAATACGGCGTGTGAGTAAACCTTAAACCCGGCGCACCATGAGGCGCCATCTCCAGGAGAGCCCTAGACATGAAGATGACATTTGCTGCCTTCGCCGCGGTTGCGACCATCGCCGCCGGTTCGCTGGCGACGACCCCTGCCAGCGCCCAGCGCGGCCTCGGTGCCGCCGTGGCCGGCGGAATCATCGGCGGCGCGATTGTCGGCGGCGCGATTGCTGCCAGCCGTCCGGCCTATGGCGGCCCGGTGTATGTGGAAGACGCTCCTCCCCGCCCTGCCGCTGGGTTCGTGAGCGCTTCTGGGACGGTTACGACTGGCGCTTCCGTCGCGTCGAGGTCTGCAACTAAGCTGACCGCACGCGCCTGAATTCAAAACCCGGCTGGAAATTCCAGCCGGGTTTTTGTTTTTCCGTGATCCGGTCTCGGCCCTCATCCTGAGGAGCGGCGTCTTCACCGCGTCTCGAAGGATGGCCACAAGCAAAGCGTTGAACAGCATCCTTCGAGGCTCGCCTGCGGCTCGCACCTCACCATGACGGCGGCGGTTTCAGTGCGCCGAACTCATCGCGCGCAGCACCGCTTCGCTCGGCCAGCAATCCACCTTCAACCCGACCGATTTCTGGTAGGCGCCAAGTGCGGCGCGCGTCTGCATCCCGGCCTTGCCGTCGAGCTTGTCGGTATAAAGCCCAAGCCGCGTCAGTTGGCGCTGCATCGCTTCGACATCGGCGGTGCGCAATTGCTTCGAGGCCGACCACGGCGTCGCGAACGGCTGCGGATCGGTCATGCGATCGCTGAGATGGCCGACGTACAGCACGTATAGATCCGAGAAATTGTATTCCTTGATGACGAAGTAATTCTTCGTGGTGAGGAAGGCCGGACCCGCAGATGCCCTCGGGCTGCAGCAGCGAGGCCGGCTGCGCCTGCTCGGCCGCGCTGAGCTTTTGCCCGCGCACCGGCACGAAGCCTGCGCGCAGCCACTCGCCGATCGGCTTCGTCACCTCGGGCACGCCCTGCGTGCAATCGACGCTCGCCGGTGCCTGCACCTCATAGGCCCAGCGCAGGCCCGGCTGCCAGCCCTTGTCGACCAGCTGCGCGGCGGCGGACGCGAGCGCATCCGGCACCGAATGCCAGATGTCGACGCGGCCGTCGCCGTCGAAATCGACGCCGTGCTTGTAAAATTCCGACGGCAGGAATTGCGTAAGGCCGATGGCGCCGGCCCAGGATGACCGCATGTCCTTGCGCGTCACTGCGCCGTCGCCGATCATCTTCAGCGCCAGGATGAATTCGTTGCGGTACTGATCCTTGCGGCGCCCGACATAGGCCTGTGTCGCCAGCGCGCGCACGGCATCGTACGGCAACGTGTAGCGGCCGTAATCGGTCTCGCGGCCCCAGATCGCCAGCACGATGGTCGGCGGGTACGCCGAAACGCTGCTCGATGCCGGCCAATGCCGTGCCGTACTTCTGCATCAGCCGCTGGCCCTCCTCGGCAAGCTTGCGCGATGCTGGCCTCCTTGATGTAATCGGCCGGCACCTGCACGAATTCGGCCTGCGACGGCGCGCCGGTCGCCGGCCGCCCGGGCAAAATCAGATCCGGCAATTTGTAGTCCGGCTCAAGGCCACGGGTTTCGTTGTCGAACGTCGCGCGCGACACGCCGGCCGCCTGCGCGTCGGGCCACAGCGAGGCGATGAATTGGGTGAAGGCGGCGTCGGCGCGGGCGGAACTAGATAGCCCCACGGAGGTCGACGCGAATACGAGGCCCAGCAGCAGAAGCGACAACAAGTTCGACAGCAACCGGTATTGCATCAACATCCCCTTCTGTATATACTCATCATATACACATGATCGACATGAGCCGCATCGAAGGTTTTGACTGGGACCGCGGCAATAGCCGCAAGAGCGCCGATAAACATGACGTCAGTCAGGCCGAGGCCGAAAGCATCTTCTTCAACGATCCGCTGATCATTGTCGACGATGCGAGGCACAGCGGAAAAGAACCACGTCTCAATGCATTGGGAAAGACGACTCAAGACCGCCTGCTGCACGTCACTTTCACTCTCCGGCAAGACGCTACCCTTATTCGGGTGATATCGGCGAGAGACATGCATCGGAAAGAGAGGAAAGCCTATGAGCAAGCTTAAATCAATTCCCGAATTCAAGACCGAAGCCGAGGAACGAAAGTTTTGGGAGACACATGATTCCACCGATTACATCGACTGGAGCAAGGGCGAGCGCGCGCGCTTCCCAAACCTGAAACCCTCGACGACCGCGATTTCAATCCGGCTTCCGTTGGGCTTACTCGAGCAGATCAAGATCGCAGCCAACAAGCGCGACGTACCGTATCAATCGCTGATAAAGATGTGGCTGGCAGAAAAGGTGGGGTAGGCTCTCTGCCACTCGCTTACGCGTCGGTCAGATCGAGGCGCCGCTCGATACGTTCGATGCGTACGTCCATTCGATCCAATCGGTTCGACATATTGGCGTACTGATTTTCAAGATTACCGACCCGCTGCTTGATTTCGCGAATATCGTCGCGCACATCATCTATCGCGCCACGGATATGACGCAGATGCTCCAGAACGATGTTGTCCGGGTCAGTCATGCCGGAAGACTATCACGACCGCCCGCGGTTGAAAACCGGGCCGTCGGGCGTCTTACTTCACCGCGACGATAAAAATCCGCGGAAACCGCAGCAGCACCTTGCCGTCGGCCTGCGGCCGATAGGCTGCCGCGATGCGTTTGGTGTATTCGGCGACATACTGCTTGCGATCGGGCGGCTCCAGCGGATCGACGAACGGCCGCAATGCCGGTGCCCTTGACCCATTCCACCACGGCGCGCGGCATCTTCCAGCACGTGATTATAGACCGTGTGCCAGATCTCGAGCCGGCTGCTGAGCGGCCCCAGCGCATCGTAATAGCCGCCGGGCGTCGGCAGGATGTCGCGGACCCGCGGCTTTGTCGGCGAGCTGCTGCCGCCACGGCCCGGTTTTCGCGATCTCGCGCAACAGCACATGTACCGGCTCGTCGAGATTGTCGGGCATCTGCACCGCAAGCACGCCGCCTGTAGGCAGCGCGCCGAGCAGCCGTTGCAACTGCTTGAGATGGCCGGGCACCCATTGGAAGATCGCGTTGGCGAACAGCACGTCGGTTTTTTCCGGCGGCGCCCAATGCGAGATATTGGCCTCGACGAATTTTTGCGCCGGCAATCGCTCGCGCGCCTGGCGCAGCATGTCGGCCGAGGTGTCGATGCCGGTCACCTCCGCCTGCGGCCAGCGCTTGACCAGAAGCTCGGTCGAATTGCCCGGTCCGCAGCCGATATCGACCACCCTGCGCGCGTCGGCGATCGGGATTTGCGCCAGCAGGTCGCGCGACGGCCGCGTCCGCTCGTCCTCGAATTTGAGATATTGCTGTGCGCTCCAGTCGGCCATCGCAGTTTCCTTTGGCAACTCCCTCGACAGATCCCCTTCGCGGCTCCCGAATTACCGCGTCAGCTTCTTGTACTTGACCCGGTGCGGAATGATGGAGTCCTGGCCCAGCCGCCGCATCTTGTCCTTTTCGTAATCCTGGAAATTGCCCTCGAACCATTCGACATGGCTGTCGCCCTCGAAGGCCAGGATGTGGGTGGCGATGCGGTCGAGGAACCAGCGGTCATGGCTGATGATGACGGCGCAGCCGGCGAAATCCTCCAGCGCCTCTTCCAGCGCGCGCAGCGTATCGACGTCGAGGTCGTTGGTCGGCTCGTCGAGCAGCAGCACGTTGGCGCCGGACTTCAGCATCTTGGCCAGATGCACGCGGTTGCGCTCGCCGCCCGACAGCGCGCCGACCTTCTTCTGCTGGTCGGCGCCCTTGAAATTGAACGACGAGCAATAGCCGCGCGAGTTCACTTCGCGCTTTGCCGAGCAGGATCTGTTCGTTGCCGCCGGAAATTTCCTCCCACACCGTCTTCTTGCCGTCGAGGTCGTCGCGCGACTGGTCGACATAGCCGAGATGCACGGTTTCGCCGACGGTGATGGTGCCCTTGTCGGGCGTCTCCTGCTTGGTGATCATCCGGAACAGCGTGGTCTTGCCGGCGCCGTTCGGCCCGATCACGCCGACGATGCCGCCCGGCGGCAGATTGAAGGTGAGGTCGTCGATCAGCACGCGATCGCCAAAACCCTTGCTGAGGCCTTCGAAGTCGACCACGTTCTGCGCCGAGACGCTCGGCCACCGGAATGGTGATCTGCGCGCTCTGGGTCTGCTTTTCGCTGGCCTGCTTCAACAGCTCTTCATAGCGCTGGTAGCGCGCCTTGGACTTGGCCTGGCGCGCCTTCGGCGAGGACGCGATCCATTCCTGCTCGCGCGCCAGCGTGCTTCTGATGGGCGGCGTCCTCGCGGCCCTCCTGCTCGAGCCGCTTCTGCTTCTGCACCAGCCAGGACGAGTAATTGCCCTCGTAGGGAATGCCCTTGCCGCGATCGAGTTCGAGGATCCAGCTCGTGACGTTGTCGAGGAAGTAGCGGTCATGGGTCACGATCAGGATCGCGCCGGGATAGTTGCGCAAATGGCCTTCGAGCCATGACACCGACTCGGCATCGAGATGGTTGGTCGGTTCGTCCAGCAGCAGCAATTCGGGCTGGTCGAGCAACAGCTTGCACAGCGCGACGCGGCGGCGCTCGCCGCCGGACAGTTTTGTCACGTCGGAATCGTCGGGCGGGCAGCGCAGCGCATCCATCGCCTGGTCGACCTTGCTGTCGAGATCCCAGAGGCCCTGGGCCTCGATCTCGTCCTGCAATTTGGTCATCTCGTCGGCGGTTTCCTCGGAATAGTTCATCGCCAGCTCGTTGTAGCGATCGAGGATCGCCTTCTGCTTGGCGACGCCCAGCATGACGTTCTCGCGCACCGTCTTGCTGGCGTCGAGCTGCGGCTCCTGCTCGAGGTAGCCGACGCGGGCGCCCTCGGCCACCCAGGCCTCGCCGTTATATTCCTTGTCGAGGCCGGCCATGATCCGCAGCAGGGTCGATTTGCCGGAGCCGTTGACGCCGAGCACGCCGATCTTGGCGTCCGGGTAGAACGACAAATGGACGTTATCGAGCACCTTCCGGGTCGGGTAGCTCTTGGTCAAACCCTTCATGAAATAGACGAACTGACGAGCCATTCGCGATCCCTGGAAACCGGTGCATTTGAGGAAATTTGCTGCCGCTGATGTAGCGGCGCGGCCCCCAAAGGGCAACCGCAGCCCGTTCGTTTTCCATCCGTTCACCACGGATCATTACGGGGTCGACACCATGTGTGCACCGGATCACTGCAATTGAAACCTTCTTTTAATAAATCGGGCCAAAACTCGTTCCCAGCGCCGGAAAAGGCGCATCTCACGCGGCAAAAGCCGCCAGCGAACAGCAGGTCCGCGTCATGACGACGATCACTTCAGGATCCCTCCCGGCAGCCCGCCGCGACGAACAATCCGGCTTGCTCGGCGAGGTCCGCGGCTTCTGGCGCCAGTTCTTCGCCCGGGCTTTCGACCCCTACCGGCCGGAACTGCATTACATGCGCGGCCCAGGGCCCGCCTGCCGCGCCAAGCACAAGGCGATCTCGCCCCAGGTGCAGACCATGCTGGCCGAAATCCGCGCCGCCAAAGCACTTGAATCCCCGCAGAAGCCCTCGCTGTAATCACGGACGTTTTTACTGATCGATCTGCTTTTTCGGGCAGCCAGCGCTTGCGCGGTCAAGCGTTGCGCGCGACCATGGCGAGCTTCCCGACGGCCGGTTTCCCGCCGTCTTCATCGCCAAGACCCCTGAAGGACGGACTTTTCCATGACGCGGCTGCGCTGTGCCATTCTCGACGACTACCTCAACCTGACGCTCACCATCGCCGACTGGTCCAAGGTCACCGATCGCGTCGACATCACCGTGTTCAACCAGCCGTTTGCCTCGGAGGCCGCCGCCGACGCGCTGAAGGATTTCGAGATCATCTGCGCGATGCGCGAACGCACGCCGTTTCCGCGCACGCTGTTTGCCGCCCTGCCCAAGCTGAAGCTGCTGATCACCTCGGGCATGCGCAATGCCGCGATCGACATGGAAGCCGCCAGGGACCACAAGGTGGTGCTGTGCGGCACGCAATGGGGCCGCGACCCGACCGCGCCCTTGACGATGGGCCTGATCCTGGAACTGACCCGCAATATCGGCCGCGAGAACGCCCGGATGCATGCCGGCGAGGCCTTGCAGAAATTCGTCGGCATGGAGATCGAGGGCCGCACGCTCGGCGTGCTCGGCCTCGGCAAGCTCGGCGGCAAGGTGTCGAAGCTGGCGCAGGCGTTCGGCATGAACGTGATCGCCTGGAGCCCGAACCTGACGCCGGAGCGTTGCAAGGAGGTCGGCGTCGGCTATGTCAGCAAGGAGGAATTGTTCTCCACCGCCGACATCGTCACCATCCATGTGGTGCTGAGCCAGCGCTCGCGCGGACTGGTCGGGCCTGAGGATCTGGCCCGCATGAAGCCGTCGGCCTATATCGTCAACACCGCGCGCGGGCCGATCATCGACGAAGCGGCGCTATTGAAAGCATTGCAGCAGGGCAAGATCGCGGGCGCCGGCATCGACGTCTATTCGGTCGAGCCGCTGCCGGTCGACAGTCCGTTCCGCAAGCTGGACAATGTCGTGCTGACGCCGCATCTCGGCTACGTCACCGGCGACAGCTTCCGCAATCACTACAGCCAGATGGTCGAGGGCATCGACGCCTGGTTCAAGGGCGAGCCGAAGCAGCGGCTGGCGTAGTTATCCGCGCGTGCCTCCGTCATCCTGAGGTGCGCGCTCTTGCGCGCCTCGAAGGATGGTTAAGTGCACCTGCGGCCATCCTTCGAGACGGCCGTTTCGCGGCCTCCTCAGGATGACGGCTGCGTTGTTATGAGTCCTAGCGCACCGTGACCGGCGCGGGCAGCGGGGGCACCACGGTCGGCTGGGTACCGGGAACGGCCGACATCTGGCCGGGCACCGGCGGGCCGGCATTCGGTCCGGGCACCGATTGCGCCGAGGCCAATGCCGCCGGCGGGTTGCCGGGCAATACGACGACGCGGGTACCGACCTTGACGCGATCGAACAGGTCGGAGACGTCGTCGTTCAGCATGCCGATGCAGCCCGAGGAGACGAACTTGCCGATGGTCGAAGGCTGGTTGGTGCCGTGGATGCGGTACACCGTCGATCCCAGATACATCGCGCGCGCGCCGAGCGGGTTGCCCGGGCCGCCCGCCATGAAGCGCGGCAAATACGGCTGGCGGTCGATCATTTCCGGCGGCGGATGCCAATCCGGCCACTCGGCCTTGCGCGAAATCTTCTGCACGCCGGTCCAGGTGAAACCATCGCGGCCGACGCGGACGCCATAGCGGATCGCCCGGCCACCACCGAGGATGTAATAGAGATAGGTGTTCGGAGTATCGACGACGAGCGTCCCCGCCGGTTCCTTGGTCGGGAACGCGACTTCCTGCCGACGCAAATTCGGCGCGAGCTGCGCCGGACCCGTTTCCGGCTGTTCATCCGCCGGCAGCGCGGACAGCACGACCGGCCTGCCGTCGGCGCCGATCGGAGCCGGCGCGACCGATCCGGTGGCACCGCCGACCGCTTCGGGCGGACGCAAGCCGTCATCCGGCGGCCGGCCATTGCGATCCGAATAGATCACCGGCGGTGGACCGCTGGGGCGGCCATAACGTGGATCGTCGGGCGACAGGACCGGGCCGGTCGGCGCGTTGCGGTCGGAATAGACCGGGGCGCCCATCGGACGGCCATAGCGCGGGTCGTCAGGCGACAGCACCGGACCGGGCGGCGCGTTGCGATCGGAATAAACCGGAGCGCCCATCGGGCGGCCATAGCGCGGATCGTCGGGCGACAGCACCGGACCGGGCGGCGACAGCGCGGTCGAACCCTGCGGTTCCTCGTCATCCAGCGAATCGAAATCGGGGACGCCGGGCGCGCGGCGATAGTCGGCCGGCGCGCCGTTCGGCGGATAGGGCGAATAGGTCGCACCGGGGGGAGGCGGATAGCTCTGGACCGGATAGCTTTGCGCCTGCGCGGACGCCGACGCGGCCCACGCAGCGCCAGCCGTCACGGCCGCGCAAATCGTCAAAATGCGTCTGATCATCATCGCTCTTGTAAAGTCCCCAAGCCGCCGCCGGATCATGAGAGAGGCAGATGACCGAAGATAGCGGCGCATTCAAGACAATTCGGGCCAATTCGACCCGGTTCCGGCATTTGTGATGCATCCGGGCGAACGTTGCAACCGTGCCTCACCATCCCGGGAAACAGCTCCGAACATCGCCATCGAGCCCCGATCCGGCCGATTTTTAGCGGACGCGCGCGGAATCCTTGCGCTATCCTCGAAATCAGCCCTGAATTCGCTGCGCGCTGGTGGTGCCGGCAGCGTCGTGAACGCGGCAAATTCAGTCATCACCGCGTTCCCGGCAGTTTTATGAGGCCTTCGCAGCCTGCGAAGCGGAACTTGGCGTTCATGCTCCCCGGTTTTCGTTTTCTGTTCGGCGCCATCGTGCTGTCGATGTCGGTCCTGGTGTTCGGATTCGGCGCCGCGGCGCTGCTGCGCACCGCCCACGAGGAATTCGCCAGCGCGCCGGCGTGGCGCCCGGCCCCCGAAACCAGATTTGCGCAAAGCCAGGACAACACCCAGGCCACCCAGCCCGTGCTGGCGCTGCTGCGCATCGATGATGCGCCGAAGGAAGCGGCCAAGGAAGCGCCACACGATACGCTGAAGGACGCGGACAAGGATGCGGCCAAGGTCGAGCCGCAAGCGCTTGACGATGTCGCGATGAAGGCCCCTGCCGAGCCGGCCACGGCGCCCTCGCCTCAGCCCGATCCCGACAAGACCGCCGCGCTGCAGCCGATGGATGCACCGCCACCGGCCGCCGCCACGCCGGAGACCGCGCCGCCGCAGGCTGAGGCGACTGCCTCGCCGACTGCCCTCGACCAGGCCAAGCTCGCGACCGCCGTGCAACCCTCTGCCGACACGCCAGCGCCGACCGCGGTCGCGCCGGCCAGCGAAGCAGCCCCCCTGCCCGACGCGGAAGCCGCCCCACCCGAGCCCGCGAGCGTGCCGGCTCCCACGAGCTTCTCGACGAAAATCGCCACGCTGGGCGGCCCGCCCGTGACCATCGTTTCCCCCAAGCCCGCGAGCCCGAAGCCCGACAGGGAAGACAGGGACGCGGTCAGGAAACGCCAGGCCCACCGGGCAGCCCAGCGCCGCAGGCTCGCCGCCTTGCGCCTGCAACGTCAGGCCGCGCAACAAGCGCTCACGCCGTTCGGCCAAACGCCGGTCGGCCAAAATCAGGCGCATTAAGCCGGCGCAATCCGTTCAGGCCGGTCCGGTCGCGATCGCCGGGCCGTCGGGAAGACCCCATTCCGCCCACGAGCCATCGTACAGCGCGCTGCCGCGCACGCCGAGGCGGTAGAGCGCCAAGGTCAGCACCAGCGCGGAGACGCCGGAGCCGCAGGTGGTCACGATCGGTTTGGTCAGGTCTACGCCGGCGCCCGCAAACGCCTGGCGCAATTCGTCGAGCGGCTTCATCGCGCCGGTCTCGGCATCGAACAGCCCGGCATAGGGCACGTTGCGGCTGCCGGGGATGTGACCGGAACGGGAGTCGGGCCGCGGCTCCGGCGCGCTGCCCTCAAAGCGCCCCTTCGGCCGCGCATCGACCAACTGCTCGGCCCTGGTCTCGACATTCTTCAGCACCTGTTGCTGACTGCGGACGTAACTGGAATCGAATTTTGCAGAAAACTTTCCCGGCTTCGGCGTGACCTTGCCGGAATGCGTTGGCCGGCCTTCGCGGGTCCATTTCTTCAACCCGCCATCGAGCACCCGCACGTCGCGATAGCCGAACGACAGGAACATCCACCACGCCCGGGGGGCGGCGACCCAGCTGCCGGAATCGTAGGCGACCACGGTATCGCCGGTGGAAATGCCGAGTGCCGCGACGTCACGCGCGAACTGTGCGGCGTCCGGATACATGTGCGGGTTGGGATTATTGTGATCGGAGATCGCGTCGACATCGAAAAACACCGCGCCCGGAATATGGGCTGCGAGGTAATCGTCGATCGGCAGCGGCAGCATACCCGGCAGCTTGAAGGTCGCATCGATGATGCGCACCTTGGGATCGTCGATATGGGCGGCGAGCCAGTCCGTGCTGACAAGCGGATCGTCGGTGGCGGCCATGCTCAAAATCCCTTCTACACTCGTCATGGCCGGGCTCGTCCCGGCCATCCACGTCTTTCTTGCAGCCGCGCCGTCAAGGCGTGGATGCCCGGGACATCTAGCGCGAAGACGCGCTTCGCGCTTTGCCCGGGCATGACGGAAATAATAATCGTCGCATCAGCCCTTCGGCTTCTTCGGTTCCCACTTCTCGATCGCGCCGCCGGCATCACGCCAGGCGGCAAAGCCGCCGCCCATATGCGCGACCGGTTTCAAGCCCATGTCCTGCGCGGTCTTGGCCGCGAGCGCCGAGCGCATGCCGCCGGCGCAGTGAAAGATGAACTTCTTGTCCTCTTGGAAAATCGGCTTGGCGTAGGGGCTTTGCGGATCGATCCAGAATTCCAGCATGCCGCGGGTACAGGAGAACGCGCCGGGGATTTTGCCGTCGCGCTCGATCTCGCGGGGATCGCGGATATCGACGATCACGACGTCGTCGCGCTGCGCCGCCTTGATGGCGTCCGCCGCACTGACGGTTTCGATCTCGGCATTGGCCTCGTCGATCAGGGACTTTATGCCGCGATGGATGGTCTGGGGCATTGGACTAACCCTTCTTCAAATTACACGCCGTAACCCCTCACCCGGCGCTACGCGCCGACCTCTCCCAGAGGGAGGGGTGAAGGATACCTACCGCACCAATTCCCGCATCGCGCCTTCGAGGCCTTCGATCGTGATCGGAAACATCCGCTGCGAGAACAGCCGGCGGATGATGGTGGTCGATTCCGAATAATCCCAGTGCTTCTGCGCCACCGGATTGAGCCAGATCGAATGCGGATAAGTCCGCGTGACGCGGTCCAGCCAGACCGATCCCGGCTTCCTCGTTGACATGCTCGACCGAGCCGCCGGGCACCATGATCTCGTAAGGCCACATCGAGGCGTCGCCGACGAACACCACCTTGTAGTCGTGCGGGTATTTGTGCAGCACGTCCCAGGTCGGCGTGCGATCGGTAAAGCGCCGCTTGTTCTGCTTCCAGACGCCTTCGTAAAGGCAATTGTGGAAGTAGAAATATTCCATGTGCTTGAATTCGCTCTTGGCCGCCGAGAACAGCTCCTCGACCTGGGCGATGTGCGAATCCATCGAGCCGCCGATGTCAAAGAACACCAGCACCTTGACCGCGTTGCGCCGCTCGGGGCGCATATGCACGTCGAGATAGCCGTGGTTGGCGGTCTCCTTGATGGTGGTGTCGAGGTCGAGTTCGTCGGGCGCGCCGGTGCGGGCGAATTTGCGCAGCCGCCGCAGCGCGATCTTGATGTTGCGGATGCCGAGCTCGACATTGCCGTCGAGATCCTTGAACTCGCGGCTGTCCCACACCTTGACCGCGCGGTTGTTGCGGTTCTTCTCCTGGCCGATGCGGATACCTTCGGGATTGTAGCCCTCGGCGCCGAACGGCGAGGTGCCGGCGGTGCCGATCCACTTGTTGCCGCCCTGGTGCCGGCCCTTCTGTTCCTTCAACCGCTGGCGCAAGGTCTCCATGAGCTTGTCCCAGCCCATCGCCTCGATCTGCTTCTTCTCTTCCTCGGTGAGGTATTTTTCGGCGAGCTTCTTCAGCCACTCGGCGGGAATGTCCGCCTTCTCCATCGCGTCGAGCAGGCTTTCCAGCCCCTTGAACACGGTGCCGAACACCCGATCGAACTTGTCCAGGTTGCGCTCGTCCTTCACCAGCGCGGCGCGCGACAGGTAATAAAAGTTCTCCACCGTCTGCTCGGCGAGGTCGGCGTCGAGCGCCTCCATCAAGGTCAAATACTCGCGCAAGGTCACCGGGACCTGGGCGTCGCGCAGCGATGTGAAGAATTGCAGAAACATGCTCTACAGATTGCCCGCCCGACCCTGCGCGTCAAGGGGCAGGCTGCGACAACGGGGCCTAGACCTGCCGGGTTTTTCAATTAGAATTGCGCTCAAAGGCTTATTCCCCGCAACGACCGCGATCTGCTGTTGGGACGGCGGCGCTCGTCCGGACCAGTCAAACTGCGCGCCAAAAGGCGCCAAAATAACAGGCAAGGCAAATACTCGATGAAATTTACCGGCACCAAGGATTACGTCGCCACCGACGACCTCAAGATCGCCGTCAACGCCGCGATCGCGCTGGAGCGCCCGCTGCTGATCAAGGGCGAGCCCGGCACCGGCAAGACCGTGCTGGCCGAGGAAGTCGCCAAGGCGCTGGGCGCGCCGCTGTCTGACCTGGCACATCAAGTCCACCACCAAGGCGCAGCAGGGCCTCTACGAATACGACGCGGTGTCGCGCCTGCGCGACAGCCAGCTCGGCGATCGCGCGGGTCAAGGACGTCAAGAACTACATCAAGCGCGGCAAGTTGTGGGACGCCTTCACCCACGCGCAGCGCCCGGTGCTGCTGATCGACGAGATCGACAAGGCCGACATCGAATTCCCCAACGACCTGCTGCTCGAGCTCGATCGCATGGAATTCTTCGTCTACGAGACCGGCGAGACCATCAAGGCCGAGATGCGCCCGATCGTGATGATCACCTCGAACAACGAAAAGGAACTGCCCGACGCCTTCCTGCGCCGCTGCTTCTTCCACTACATCAAGTTTCCCGACGTCGAGACGATGCACCAGATCGTCGACGTGCACTTCCCGGGCATCAAGAAGCAGCTGGTCGCAGGAAGCGCTGCGGATCTTCTTCGAGATGCGCGAGGTGCCGGGCCTGAAGAAGAAGCCGTCGACCTCGGAGCTGCTCGACTGGCTGAAGCTGCTGCTGAACGAGGACATCACGCCGGAGACGCTGCGGGAGCGCGACCCGCGCAAGCTGATCCCGCCGCTGCACGGCGCGCTGCTGAAGAACGAGCAGGACGTGCATCTGTTCGAGCGGCTGGCGTTCCTCAGCCGGCGCGAAGTCTGATGGGCGATCCGGGACGCCGGACATCCGGCGTTTCGGTTTCAAAGCTGGCGGCAAGGATCGGGTGAGATGAACGTTCAAACGCAAATTCGCGCGGCCGAACCTGTTACGACCGAACATTTCGACGTCGTGATCGCCGGCGCCGGCATTTCCGGCGTCGGCGCGGCGTATCATCTGACCAAGCAGTGCCCGGGCAAGAGCTTTGTCGCGCTGGAGGCCCAGAAGACGTTTGGCGGCACCTGGAGCACGCATCGCTATCCCGGGCATCCGCAGCGACAGCGACCTGCACACTTTTGGCTATCGCTTCAAGCCGTGGACCAGCGCACCGATCGCGTCCGCGGCCGAAATCCTCAAATACATGGGCGAGGTGATCGAGGAAAACGACCTTGCCCGCCATATCCGCTATCAGCACACCATCGTTTCCGCCAAATGGTCGAGCGCGGATAATCTCTGGACCATCGACGCGGTCCGCAGCGACACCAACGAGACGGTTCGCTTCACCACCAATTTCTTCTGGATGTGCCAGGGCTATTATCGCCACACCGAGGGCTATACGCCTGAATGGAAGGACATGGCGCGGTTCAAGGGCAGAATCGTCCATCCGCAGAAATGGCCCGAGGATCTCGACTACAAGGGCAAGCGCGTGGTGGTGATCGGCTCGGGCGCGACCGCGGCGACGCTGATCCCGGCGTTGGCCAAGGACGTCGCGCATGTCACCATGCTGCAGCGCTCGCCGACCTATTTCCGCACCGGCCGCAACGCCATCGAGATCGCCGAGACGCTGCGGCAATTGCATGTCGACGAGACCTGGATCCACGAAATCACGCGCAAAAAGATCCTGTTCGACCAGAGCGCCTTCACCCGCAAGACCTTTGAAGAGCCGGAGGCGGCCAAGAAGGATTTGCTGTCGGCCGTCGAGGCCTATCTCGGTCCCGACTACGACATCGCCACCCACTTCACGCCAAAATACCGGCCGTGGCGCCAGCGCATCGCCTTCATTCCGGACGGCGACCTGTTCCAGGGCATCAAGTCCGGCAAGGCCTCGGTGGTGACCGACGAGATCGATCGCTTCACCGAAAACGGCATCCTGCTGAAATCCGGCACGACGCTGGAGGCCGACATCATCATCACCGCGACCGGCTTTCATCTCAGCCCCAATGGCGACATCGACTTTGCGGTCGATGGCAGGAAGCTCGACTTCGCCGACACCGTGACCTATCGCGGCATGATGTTCACCGGCGTGCCCAACCTGGTCTGGGTGTTCGGCTATTTCCGCGCCAGCTGGACCCTGCGGGTCGACCTGGTCGCCGACTTCGTCTGCCGGCTGCTCAACCACATGCAGGCGACCGGCGCGAGCAAGGTGACGCCGGCGCTGCGCCCCGAAGACCACAACATGCCGCTGTTGCCGTGGATCGATGCGGAGAATTTCAATCCCGGCTACATGATGCGCGGCATGCATCTGCTGCCGAAGCGCGGCGACAAGCCGGAATGGCAGCACAACCAGGATTACTGGGCCGAGAAGGACGAATTCCCGGCGATCGATCTCACCGATCGCGCGTTCGTGTACCAATAGAGCGATAGACCTGCCTTACACGATACTTGCCAACACCACTTCGCGCAGCACACGGGTCGGCGGCAGGCCTTGGTCTTCCTGCCCGTAATTTCCGCAGGTCATCGCGATAACCAGTTGCAGCGCCGGGATAGCGAATAAGCGCTGGCCGCCCTCGCCGATAGCCGCCCACATCCGCTCCAGCCTGCCGGGCGCCCAGCCCTTCGGCTTGCCGAAGGCAACGTCGATGATGAACCACTGGTAGCCGTAGCGACGCAGTTCATCGGTGCTGACGATCGGCGTAGTGAGACGCTTGATCCAGTCGGCGGGCACGACCGTGCGATCGCCAACCCTGCCCTCATGCAACATCATGCTGCCGATGCGGGAGAGATCGCGTACCGACATCCGCGCGCCGGAGGCCGCGAAGGGTTCGCCGTCGGGTCCGGTGGCCCATTCGGTCGGGCCCATGCCCAGCGGATCGAACAAATTCTTGCGTGCGAATTCATGCAGTGTCTCACCCGAACCTTTGGCGATGATGCGCGCCAGCAACGCGGTCGCGCCGCCGCAATAGGTCCAGTGCGCGCCGGGCTGCTCGACCACGCGCCGCTCTAGGACATAGCGATAGCGGTCCGGCGCGTTGTCCATCGCAGTCTCGCTGTTCCGGGGATCGGCATACACGAGACTGCTCTCGTCCCAGTCGGTGCCCATCGTCATGGTCAACACATGCTGGACCATGAGCCTGTCGCGGCCTTCGCTCGCAGCCAGCTCTGCATATTCCGGAAAGGCAGAAAACAACGGCGCTTCCGGCGGCGGCACTTTTCCCTGTGCCAGCGCAATGCCGTACAGCAAGCCGATAATGCTCTTCGAGCACGACCGCAAATCGTGCGGCGTATCGGGCTTGAACGCGACGCGACCAATATCGCCGACGCCCCGCTTGCGGTCATCGCCTTCGAAATAGCGTTCCAGCACGACGCGACCGTTGCGCAGCACGACCAGCCCGTGCAGATTCCAGATCCGCTTGTCGGCGATGGCCTGGTCCAGCCGCGCTTCCATGTCCGGCGTAAAGCCCGCGTCGCCAGGCGCGATTGGCGACCAGCGATCGGTCGAAGCGGATAGCGGAATGAACCCGTTGCTCATGATAACGGCGGCTCCTCCAAGAACGACTCCTCGGCGATCCACATGACCTGCGCTCATTGTACCCCCGTCACGCTCCATCCCCCCGGGGCAACCATTGGCGCCTAATTCACCGACGCGCTCTTGCCGCGGATCATGTCCGAAGCCTTGTCCGCGATCATCAGGGTCGAGGCGTTGAGGTTGGCCGAGATCATCCGCGGCATGATCGAGGCGTCGATCACGCGCAGAATTCTGCAGCCCGTGCACGCGTAGCTGGTCGTCGACCACGGCCCATGATTTGTCGGCCGGTCCCATCCGGCAGGTGCAGCCGGGATGGAAGGTCGTGGTGCCGCGCTGGGTCGCGGCGTGCAAGAATTCATCGTCGCTCTGCACGTTCGGCCCCGGAAAATCCTCATAGGCGTAATACGGCGCCAGCGGCGCGGAGCCGAGCAGCCGGCGCGCCAGCTTCATGCCGGCGACGACGGTGCGGCGGTCGAGTTCCTCGGCGAGATAATTGGTCTGGATAACAGGCGGCGCGAACGGATCGGCCGAGCGCGCGTGAACATAGCCGCGGCTTTCCGGCCGCTGCTGCCACGACGCCACCGTCATGCCGGGCTGATCCTCGAGCTGGCCCTGCACGCCTTCCTTGTAGCTCGCCGGCGTGAAGGTGAGCTGCAGGTCGGAGCTCTCGGTCGACTCGCCGGAATGCCAGAAGCAATAGACCATGGTCGGCGACAGCGACAACAGCCCGCGCCGCGTCGTCGCCCATTTCAGCGCTTCCCACATCAGGCTGAGCCCCTGACGCCGCTCGTTGATGGTTCGGATGTTCTTGACGCGGGCGACCGATCGCGGCGCGTAATGGTCCTGCAACCCCTCGCCGACGCCAGGCAGCGCATGGCGCACCTCGATGCCGAGCGAGCGCAACAGATCAGGCGGGCCGACGCCCGACAATTGCAGCAGCTGCGGCGAGTTGTAGGTGCCGCCGGACAGGATCACTTCCTTGGCCGCGCGGACCTCGACCGGGGTGCCGTTGCGGCCGCCTTTCATGTAGCGGACGCCGACCGCGCGCTTGCCCTCGAAGATGATGTTGGTGGCATGCGCATGCGTCCGCACGTGCACGTTCGGGCGCTTGCGCGCCGGATGCAGGAACGCGGTCGCCGCGCTGACGCGCAGGCCGTTCTTGATGGTGCGCTGGGCGTAGGACACGCCCTCCTGGATCGCGCCGTTGTAATCGTTGTTGCGGGGAATGCCGAGGCTCTCGGCGCCCGCCATGAAGGCTTCGCAGAGCGGATCGCGCCATTCCATGGTCGTGACGGTGAGGTTGCCGTCGCGGCCGCGATAGGCGTCCTCGCCCTCGCCGATCCGGCTTTCCATCCGCTTGAAATAGGGCAGCACGTCCTGGTAGCCCCAGCCGCGATTGCCGTATTGCGCCCAGGTATCGAAATCCTGGCGCTGGCCGCGATTATAGATGTGGCCGTTGATCGACGACGAGCCACCGAGCGTCTTGCCGCGCGGCGCGTAGATGCTGCGGCCGTTGGTGTAGGGACCGGGCTCCTGCTGGTAGGCCCAGTTGATGCTCTTCATGTGAAACGTCTTGATGAAGCCCGCCGGCAGATGAATGTAGGGATGCCAGTCCGAAGGCCCCGCCTCGAGCACGCAGATGCTGGTGCCGGCGTCCTCGCTCAGGCGGTTGGTCAGCACGCTGCCGGCTGAGCCGGAACCTATGATCACGTAATCGAACGTTTCCATCGTATCGTTTCCGCCCAGATTGTTATCCGCGTTGTTACCGCGGCTTTTCGTTCAGTTGATAGTTGAGATGCGCCTTCACCGTCGGCCATTCGCTGGCGATGATGGAGAACACCACGGTGTCGCGCAGCGTGCCGTTGGGCGCGATCTGGTGATTGCGCAGGATGCCGTCCTGCTTGGCGCCGAGCCGTTCGATGGCGCGCCGACTCTGGTGATTGAAAAAATGCGTGCGGAATTCGACCGCGATGCAATCCAGCTTTTCGAACGCATGCTGCAGCAACAGCAATTTGCACTGGGTGTTGAGCGCGCTGCGCTGCACCCGCTTGGCGTACCAGGTCGATCCGATCTCGACGCGGCGGTTGGCGGCGTCGACGTTCATGAAGGTGGTCATGCCGGCGATGCCGTCCTCGGGATCGAACACCGTCCACGGCAGCATGGTGCCGGCCTTTTGCAGGCCGAGCCGGCGATCGATTTCCTTGGTCATGTCCTCGGCGCGCGGGATCGCCGTGTACCAGAGCTTCCAGAGGTCGCCGTCCCTCGCCGCCGCGGTGAGGCCGTCGGTGTGGTCATGCGACAACGGTTCGAGCCGGGCGTGTTCGCCGCGCAGCGTGACGGGTTCGAGAAATGGCATCGATCAATTCCTCCTCTGCCTCATCCTGAGGAGCGACCTCTTGGCCGCGTCTCGAAGGATGAAGCCACGATATGTTGCCCATGGTTCGAGACGCATCGCAAATGCGATGCTCCTCACCATGAGTTCGGGACGTGCGACCATCACTTGTTCAAAAAATTCAGCGGCAGGCCGGGGCGCGCCCAGTCCATCGCGACCAGTTCGCCCTTGCCGGATAGCGTGATGTAGGCGGTCTTCAGTTCGGGTCCGCCGAAAGCGATGTTGGTGGTGACCCGGTCGCCGGTCTCGACCTGCTCGACCAGTTTGCCGTCGGGCGCGATCACCGAGATGCAGCCCGAGATCAGCGTCGCCACACAGATATTGCCGGAGGCTTCCACCGCGAGCGAGTCGAACATCTGGTAGCCGCCGAGGCCCGCGATCGGCTTGCCGCGCTCGCCGCGATAGATCACGTCGCGCGGTTTTATTTCGCCGGGCGCCGAGATTTCGAACGCCCATAGCCGCGCGGTCGGCGTTTCCGCGACATAGACCGTGTTCTCGTCCGGCGACAGCCCGATGCCGTTGGCCGGCAGCATGCCGAAATGGCCTTCGACGATCTCCTTCATGCCGGGCTTGATGTAATAGAAGGCGCCGACATCCATGTCGCGGTGGCGGCGCTTGCCGAGATCGGTGAACCAGAGCCCGCCATGCCTATCGAACACCAGGTCGTTCGGCCCCTTCAGCGGATGCGGGCCGCATTTGTCGACCACGGTTTCGACTTTGCCGCTGGAGAGGTCGACGCGCTGGATCGAGCCGCCGATATATTCATGCGGCTCGGGCGCGCCCGGCATCATGGTGCCGCGCGTCGGCGTCCAGCTGAAGCCGCCATTGTTGCAGACATACATCTTGCCGTCGGGCCCGAGCGCCGCGCCGTTGGGTCCACCGGGAATTTCGGCAACGGTTTCCTTAGCACCGTCGGGGAAGACCCGGGTCAGGCGCCGGCCGCGGATTTCGACCAGCACCACCGAACCATCCGGCATCACCACCGGTCCCTCGGGGAATTCAAGCCCGGTGGCGAGAACGCGAACATTTGCCATCAAAATCCTCCCGCTGGTATTGGCCGCAGGCGGACCCGGATCGATCCCGCACGCGCAACATGTTGTTTGGCCGATGTTATGGCAAAGTCATCAGGGGTTGCCAACCCGAAGCCGCGCAAGGCGGGTGTGCGGGATATGGCCTCATCGGTCCGTTGTGGCCCATGGTTCGAGACGGCGCGGAGCCTGTCATCGGGCCGCGCTTGCGCGGACCCGTTGGCGCCTCCTCACCATGAGGGGTTGGCTTGAGGTGAGGCGCTAAAAAGGGAGCCTCATCCTGAGGAGCGCGCTCTTGCGCGCGTCTCGAAGGATGCGCCACACACACCTTCTCGTTCTCGCGACATCATCTGTCCGAGGTTTGCAAATTAACTCCGCCCCTTCAAAACAAAAGGGCGCACGCGACCCTCAAGAGAGGGCGCGGGGAAGACCGGGTGCGCGCTGCACCCGCGGTCTCGTGTGCATTGATGCACAAGGAAGTGCGCACACGAGCATACAGGTTCAGCGGAAACACTCCGGCCTTCCCTGCGCAGTGGCTCTACGATTTATACGTGCTCTCCCTGGTGAATCGGAGCCTCTTGCCACCATCGCCCCCGGGAGGCGTTGGCCTCTCAAGGACTTGACGCCAGCATTCCGGGCGTCAGGACCACACGCTTTCGCCGTACGCATCGGTGCCGTTCGTTATCGGCACGTCCGCGTCCACCGCATCCCGTCCCGCGTTCGTGGCGATCGCGAGCCGCCCCTCTTGGTGGGACGGGATAGGCACAATAAGCCGGTGATTTGCGATGCGAGTTCAAACCCGTTTCTGAAAATTAGAAACACCGCGCGGAATCAATGGCTTGTCGTCCACGCGAAAGGTGACAGCCGCGCCATCGCAGTTACAGGTTGGTTTGTATCGAAATGTATCCCTGGAGCGTTGGCGCTCTTTGCCCGGTGCAAAGTTTGCAAATACCGGCTAGCATGCGCGCACGCATTCGGACGGCGTCTCCGTCCGCGGGAGGACATGGTCATGAGACTGTCGTCAAGCCTAATCGCGCCCTCAGCCGTCGCTATCCTGTCAACCATCTTGCTGTGCGGCCCGTCAGCATCGCAAACCGCGACAGGCTCCAACGCCCCGCTTCCCGACATCACGGTCGAAGCGCCGAAGCACGTGGCAAGGCCGGATCGATCGCGAGAGGTGACACACACCGCGGCACCCCGCCGGGCATCGAGAGTAGCTCAAGCGCCGTCGTCGTCCGGTCAGGCGTCATCGTCATCCGGTCGCACGCCGTCGGCTGCGCGCGGTCCGGTCATGCAGAGGATTGCCAAGCTGGAGGCACGCGCCAGCAGCTGCAACGGTGGTTGCGAAACGAGCTTCAAATCCGGCAAGGACCCTTGGGTCGGATGCAGCGAGTTGACGGGCGGGTATGCGACTGCGCAGTTCTCGGTCACGTGCCGAGATACGCTCACCTACCAAAGCTACGCGGATTGCGTGGAGACCAAATGGTTCCTGGGCTGGGACCAGCGCAGAGCCCGGTGGCATTGTAGCGGCCTCGACGCCGGCGCAAGGTTCAAGGTCGCAGACATCAAACGATCAGGAGCTACGCGCTAGCGCGTAGCCCGGTCGGACCGGTAGGGTGGGCAAAGCGCAAGCGTGCCCACCATTCAGGGCGATGCTGTTGATGGTGGGCACGGCGCCAAGGGCGTCTTTGCCCACCCTACGAAGCGGCCCTACGCCTTCACCGGCACCCAGATCTCCAGCCCGCCATTGCCGGTCACGGAATTGAACTGCTCGCCATAGCGTTCGAAGTTCGGCGCGTCGGCGGCTTTCATCCCGGACGCCGGCAGCCAGTGATTTCAGATCGTGCCGACGGTGCGGCGGATGGTGGAGATATGTTCGCCGTGGGTGAAGACGGCGTATTTCTGTTCGGGAATCCGCACCCGCTGGAATTCACGCGGCAGATCGGAGAAATCAGCGACCTCGACGCCGGCGATGTAATCGAAATTCCCGGAATCGTCGCCGTTGCAGCAGACGCCATAGGCCACCTTCCCGATCCGGCCGGAAATGGCGTGCATGGTTTGATGAAAGCGCCGCCACTGGCCGGGAACGGCGGCGCTGCCTTCGCAATCATAGCGCTCGCCGAGGCCGGCGATCAGCAAAGGCTTGCCGGTCTCGAAACGCGGCGGCGGGAGGTGGTCGAGTGCGGTTGAATCCATCACGATCGGCTCCTGAAGTTTGGGACTGTCGAAGCGCGTTGCGGCGCGGACCGCTTCGGGCGTTACGCCGAAATGGTCGCGGAACGCGCGGGTGAATGCTTCGTGCGAGCCGTAATCCGCCTCCAGCGCCAGATTGAGGATATCGGGCGCGCCGGCCGCCAAGGCGCGCGCCGCCTCGGTGAGACGCCGGGCCCGGACGTAACGCATCACCGGCAGCCCGGTGACGGCGGCGAACGCCCGCACCAGATGAAAACGCGAGATGCCGGCCATGTCGGCGATCTGGTCGAGCGTCAGCGGCTCGGCCAGATGGCTTTCGATGTACCAGAGCGCTTTCTGGGCGGGGTTCATCCGATGTCACGGCCTTGGGTTCGAAGCGTCCGTATCCTGCGCGTTTGGCCGACGCCGCATTTGACAGTCCTTGCTGCCGGCGGCGGAAATATCCGCTGGCATCTTCCGCTCTGCGAAATTTACGACCAAAGGCGTCGCTGGCAACCTCAACCCATTCGTGCATACTACGCCGGCATTTGATCCGACGGCTCAACAAGCTGCCCAAAAAAACTGCGTGAGCCCAAGGGCCAACACGTTCCAGCACGTTCAGGGAGGACGATGATGCACTACCGTGTCTTGAGCCACGCAAAAACAATCCGAACAATCGGGCTCGCCGGCCTCCTCGCGGTTTCCGTCGCGAGTGCCGCCAACGCGCAAAAGAAATACGACCCGGGCGCCACCGATACCGAGATCAAGATCGGCAACATCATGCCCTATTCGGGCCCGGCGTCGGCCTATGCCACCATCGGCAAGACCGAAGCGGCCTATTTCAACAAGATCAATTCCGAGGGCGGCATCAACGGCCGCAAGATCAACTTCATCAGCTATGACGACGGCTACAGCCCGCCGAAGACGGTGGAGCAGGCGCGCAAGCTGGTCGAGAACGACGAGGTGCTGCTGATCTTCAATCCGCTGGGCACGCCCGGCAACAGCGCGATCCAGAAATACATGAACGCCAAGAAGGTGCCGCAGCTGTTCGTCTCGACCGGTGCTGCGAAGTGGAACGACCCGAAGAATTTTCCGTGGACCATGGGCTGGCAGCCGAGCTACCAGGTCGAGGCCCGAATCTACGCCAAATACATCCTGCAGAATTATCCCGGCAAGACCATCGGCGTGCTCTACCAGAACGACGATTTCGGCAAGGACTACGTGATCGGCCTGCACGAGGGCTTTGGCGACCAGGCCAGCAAGCTGATCGTGGTCGAAAGCTCCTATGAGACGACGTCGCCGACGGTGGATTCCCAGGTGGTGCAGATCAAGGGCGCCAACCCCGACATCTTCGTCAACATCGCGACCCCGAAATTCGCCGCGCAGGCGATCAAGAAGGTCGGCGAACTGGGCTGGCATCCGATCCAGTTCCTGACCAACGTTTCGGCCTCGGTCGGCAGCGTGATGAAGCCGGCCGGCTTCGAAAGCAGCCAGGGGGTTCTCAGCGCGGCCTATCTGAAAGACCCGCAGGACCCGACCTGGAAGAACGACGCCGCGATGAACGAATGGCGCGCCTTCATGACCAAATGGTATCCCGAAGGCGACCAGTCCGACGCCTCCACCACCTTCGGCTACGGCGTGGCCAAGGGCATGGAGCAGGTGCTGCGGCAATGCGGCGACGACCTCACCCGCGAAAACATCATGAAGCAGGCCGCCAATCTCAACTTCGAGATCGGCGTCTATCTGCCGGGCACCAAGATCAAGACCAGCCCGACCGATTTCGCCCCGCTCGAGCAGTTGCAGATGATGCGGTTCAAGGGCGAGAGCTGGGAATTGTTCGGACCGGTGATGTCCGGCGAGAAGAATTCGTAAAGGCGAATACGCTCGTCGCTACAATCCAAGCGTCATCCTGAGGTGCGCGCCCTTGCGCGCCTCGAAGGATGAGCCGCAGGACTGCGCTGAACACCATCCTTCGAGGCGAGCCGAAGTCGGCTCGCACCTCAGGATGACGGCACGGCTGGGCGCAACATCGGCATTGCCGGACGACCTTTATTTCTTAGCCGGCGCATCCTTTGCCGCCGGCGCCGGCGGCGCGTCTTTCTTCGTCGCCTCGGCCGCCGCCTTCTTCTGCGCGGCCTGCAGATCGTCGACGACCTTCTGCAAGCCGGCCAGCGTGATCTTCAGGCTGTCGATCTGCCGGTTGGCGGCGTCGAGTTTCTGCTGATGGTCGGCGGCGAGCTTGGCAATGGTCTTCTGCAGGAAATCGACATTGCTCTGCAGGCAGGAGGTGCGGCGCTCCATGGTCTTCTCGGCCGTGCAAATCTCGATGCCGGGAACATCCTGCGCCCGCGTCGTGGCCGGCATCATCACGCCGGACGTCAGTACCGCGAACGCGGCAATGGTTCGGCCGATCATCGGGATTTTCATGTCTGGAAATGTCGTTACGGTCAATTTGTTGCGAGCGCGGAAGTTATCGCAAGCCAGCCGCGGGACCGCCACCATATCATACTGAAACCTTATTCGCGCGCTGAGTTCGGCTATGGCGCAACGGAGATATCTGATGGCAACGCGCGAACGACGTCTCTCCGAGTTCGACGGTCATGGCGAACCGCCGCCGGACCAGCCGGTACAGGTGCTGTGCGAGGACCACAGCGGCACCTATCAATTGCCGTTTGCCTGCCGCTTTGTCGCCGGCGAATGGCGCAACCACGAATCCGGCGGCGCGGTCGAGGCCACCGTGGTCGGCTGGCGCTTGCCGCGCGGGTAGCTTGCTTCACCTCTCCCATAGGGAGAGGTCGAATTGCGCAGCAATTCGGGTGAGGGGTTTTGATCTATCGACAGAGCGTAGCCCCTCACCCGGCGCTACGCGCCGACCTCTCCCAATGGGAGAGGTGCGCTGAACACGAACGCCGCATGAGCCCGCCGCTGTGCCAAAATGCGACGCGCGCGGGCGTGCATCTTAGGATTTGGAACGCGGTGAGAACGAACCGCGCCCGAATCAGTGGTTCCCGGCGGTACCCGGCTGTTCACGGCTAGATGTCGACGCCGCCTGCATCCGGCGCACCATACCCAGCACGGCCACGATCGGCCGCAGCCAGCGGCCGAGCACAAAGGTTAATTCCTCGGGGGATGACATCGGCCTATTTCCAGGGCGTCGGTGGCGCCACCTTGTCGACGAACGGCGGCACATCGACGGTCTTGAAGTCGGCCGGGCTGACGATCTCCAGATATTCCATGTCCGGCGAGTAGTCGTAGAGATAGTGCGTAATACCCGGCCGCTGGTGCACGACGTCGCCGGCCTGCACCAGGGTCGGCTTGTCCTCGTACATGAAGCGGGCCCAGCCCTTGGTCATGATCACGATCTGGAAATCGCATTCGTGCTTGTGCCAGCCGGTGCCCTCTTCCGGCGGCATCTCCGGATTGGCTTTGACCAGATGGCAGATCACCTGACCGCCGGTGGCGGACGCGATGCCGAGATCGCGGTACAGGAAGAAGTCGCGCAGGCCCCCTCCCGTGAATTCGGTATCGCCGGGTTTGACGTGAGAAAATTTGCTGACGACAGCGTGCTGGTTCATGATGGCCTCCACTGTTCTCGCTGATGCAAATCGCGGCAGCGTGCGGCGTCCAATTTTTTGGCAGCCGCGATACCGCGTGCGCGGCTTGATGGTACTATGCGAAAATCACGCCAGCCGCGCCGCAGTGCAGCGTATCCGACGATCGGGATTGCAAACCGCCGCGAAGCCGCTGCACGGCATTCGAAATTACGACTCGGCGAGTTTGCCGCACGTCATCACCGGTAAGGTCGCGATGGCCTCGCGCGCCGGCCAGTGGCATCAAGTTAAGCAAAGCATGCCCGGAGCTTGAGCCCGCCAAACAGGCAGCGGCCCGCCGGAGCTGCCTAATATTCGACCTCGAGCTCCTCGATATCGGCCGGCTCCGCCCGCGCCGCCTCGATCCATTCGACCATTTCCGGCAACGCCATGATCATGCCGGCATAGGCCGCCAGCCGCGGCTCGAGCTTGACGTCGTAGGTCATGAAACGCGTCACCACAGGCGCATACATCGCGTCCGCCATGGTCCGCTCGCCGAACAAAAACGGCCCGCCGGATTTGGCCAGGCATTCGCGCCAGATGACGCAGACCCGGTCGATGTCGGCTTGCGCCCGCGACCAGATCTTGAAGTTGGGAAAATGGCCCTTCAGATTGACCGGCAGCGACGCCCGCAGCGTGGTGAATCCCGGAATGGATTTCGCCGCAGATTGAGCGGCAATGCGCCCTTAAAACACGGTCCGCCGGCAGCAATTTCGCGTCCGGCATGGCCTCGTTGAGATATTCGGCAATCGCCAGGGTGTCCCATACGGTAGCACCGTCGTGGCGCAGGCACGGCACCAGGATGGAGGACGACAGCAGCAGGATTTCGGCCCGTGCCGAGGCGTCGTCGGGCGCGGTGATGATTTCGTCGAATTCCAGCCCGGAGAATTTGGTCAGCAGCCAGCCACGCAGCGACCAGGACGAATAGTTCTTGCTGCTGATGGTCAGTGTTGCTTTCGCCATATGGCTTTCCCCTCGGACCTGAACGCACGTGAGCCGAAACTGCCCAATGGCTGGGCTCGGCGCATTCCAAGCAGCAAGCGACGTGCCAGTTTCCGAGGCTGATTGACTCCCGGTTGGCTTCGATATTGCATAGCAGCAAAGGGGCCCGGGGCTAAGCTGGATGATGTCGATGATGTACCAAGCCTACCAGAACCACATGGACATGACCGCGCCATGGCGGACCGGAGCGGCACAGGCATTGAGATATCTCAACCTCGTCCCGCAGGGCGTCTCCGACAAACTGTTCGGCCGGCTCGCCGCGGCGCTCGAACTGATTTCACGCACGTCGCTGACCTACACGCGCCCGGCCTACGGCATCGACAAGGTGATGGTGGGTAACCGCGAGCTTGGTGTCACCGAGGAGGTAGTCTACGCGACGCCGTTCGGATCGTTGCTGCATTTCAAGAAGGACGGCGCGCCGGAGCAGCCGCGCATGCTGCTGGTGGCGCCGATGTCGGGCCACTTCGCGACGTTATTGCGCGGCACCGTGAAGACGCTGCTGCAGGACCACGACGTCTACATCACCGACTGGCACAATCCGCGCGACATCCCGCTCGACCAGGGCAAGTTCGGCCTCGACGAATACACCGAACATCTGATCGACTTCCTCGATCAGATCGGCCCGCGCGCGCACATGGTGGCGATCTGCCAGCCGTCGGTGTCGGCGCTGGCGGCCGCGGCCATCATGTCGGAGGACAATCACCCGGCACGCCCGGCGACGCTGACCCTGATGGCGGGGCCGATCGACACCAGGATCCAGCCGACCAAGGTTAACGAATTCGCCAAGAGCAAGCCGCTAAAATGGTTCGAGGAGAATCTGATCAACTACGTGCCGCTGCAATGCAAGGGCGCGCTGCGGCAGGTCTATCCCGGTTTTATTCAGCTCACGGCCTTCGTGTCGATGAATCTGGAACGGCACATCAAGTCGCATGTCGACCTTGCCGATCATCTGGCGAAGGGCGAAAAGGAAAAGGCCGAAATCATCAAGACGTTCTACGACGAATATTTCGCGGTGATGGACCTGCCGGCCGATTTCTACATCGAGACCATCCGCGACGTGTTCCAGGAGCATCTGCTGCCGCAGGGCAAACTGACCTGGCGCGGGCGGCCGGTTAATCCGGCCTCGATCAAGCGGATGGGATTGATGACGGTCGAGGGCGAAAAGGACGACATCTGCTCGATCGGGCAGACGCTGGCGGCGCAGGATCTCTGCACCGGCGTGCGCGCCTATCGCAAGGTGCATCACATGCAGGCCGGCGTCGGCCATTACGGCGTGTTCTCGGGCAAACGCTGGAACAACGAAATCTATCCGCTGCTGCGCGATTTCGTGCATGTGAATTCGTGAGTTGGAACGCAGCGCCGCCTCCGTCATTGCGAGGAGCTCTTGCGACGAAGCAATCCAGTCTTCGCTTGCGGCCCTGGATTGCTTCGCTTCGCTCGCAATGACGAAAAATACCTAGGCCGCCCACGCTTCCCACGCTAACATCCTTCATCAAGCACGGCCGTTCAAGAGCCGTGCCGGGAGGAATGCATGCCGTCCAGACCCGCTACGATCCGCAACCTTGCGCTCGCCTTCGCAACCACCCTGTTGCTCTCGAGCGCAGCCTGCGCCGCCGAGGTCCGGGTGATGATTTCGGGCGGATTGACCGCGGCCTATCAGGCGCTGGTTCCCGAATTCGAAAAGGCCACCGGCGACAAGGTGATCACGGCTTACGGACCGTCGATGGGAACGACCGTCAACGCGATCCCGGTGCGGCTGGCGCGCGGCGAGCCGGCCGACGTCCTGATCCTGGTGGGTTACGCGCTCGACGATCTCGTCAAACAAGGCAAAGCGGTCGCCGACAGCAAGGTCGATCTGGTGAAATCGCCGATCGGCATCGCGGTGAAAGCAGGCGCGGCGAAACCCGACATCGGTTCGGCCGACGCGGTGAAGCGCGCGCTGCTGGAAGCCAAATCGGTCGCCTATTCCGACAGCGCCAGCGGCGTCTATGTCTCGACCGAGATGTTTGCAAAGCTCGGCATCACCGAAGCCATGAAGGGCAAGGCAAAGCAAATCCCGGCAACGCCGGTCGGCGAGACCGTCGCGCGCGGCGAGGCCGAGATCGGCCTGCAGCAGATCGCCGAACTGAAGCCGGTCGCCGGCATCGACATCGTCGGGCCGCTGCCGCCGGATTTGCAGAAGATCACGGTGTTTTCGGCCGGCATCGCCAGCGTTTCGAAAGAGCCCGAGGCCGGCAGGGCATTGATCAAATTTCTGGCCTCGCCGGCGGCCCGCGACGAGCTGGTCAAGAGCGGGTTGGACCCGATCGCCACGGGCGCGACGAACTAGGCGCGCGACGAGTCAACTTTGTGTCCCGGACGCGGTGCAGCGTGTAACGCTGCTCCGCAGAGCCGGGACCCACCCGCACTATGGACCCCGGATCAGCAGCGCATCACGCCGCAAACGCGACGTCTTGCGCAGCGTCCGGGGAACGTAGCTGGGGAAACGAACGAAGCTATTTCGTCGCGGTGCGGATCGGCGTCGTCGCCTCAGGCCGTTATTGTCGTAGGCCTTGCGCAGCGTGCCGTTGCTGATCGCTTCGGTCATGAATTTGGCGACGAACGCCTCCGACCGCGGATGATTGAGCGGCACCGCCACCGCGGTGACGGTCTGTTTAAAAGTTTCATCCAGCACGCGGGTGCCCGGAAGCTTCTTCGCCATCGCGTTGAGCTGGTCGCGCGACAGCGCGAACGCATCGACCTCGCCGTTCTTCAGCAGGTTGAAGATTTCGTCATAGGTCTGGTAGCCCGTGACTTTCGCATTTTTCAGATGCGCGATCGCGCCGCGCATGGTCGTGGTGTTGTTGACGGCGGCCACCTTCATGCCTGATAGATCGAGCGTCTTGAAATCGGTCGCGCTCGAGCCGGCCTTGACGATGTAGGTGGCATCCGCGACCTCATAGATTGGCCCGAACGACATTTTCGTTTCGCGTTCCGGATCCTTGGGCAGGAAGGTGACGTCCCAATTGGGTTTTGCCGCGGAGTCGGTGATCTGTCCGGAATTCTGGAACGCGACATATTCGACGGGGACGCCGAGTTGCGCCGCCATTTCCCTGCCGAGGTCGACCGGCACGCCGGCATAGCCGCCGGATTCGGTCTTGGTCGACCAGAACGCGCCGCCGGCGGGGCTGATCGCGATCGCCACCCGCAGTCTGCCGGTCGGAACGAGCTCATCCTTCAGCGCATCGGCGCGGGCGGGTGCGACCACCATCATCGCGAACATCACGGCCATGCCGGCTACCACCGGCGCAAATTGAACAGACATCGGGTTCTCCCATCGATCGGCTCGTTATCAGCATCGAGCCTTCAGCGGCCATTGTGGTCGATCGGGATGGACGTTGGAACCCAAACTTCCGTCTGAGGCCATGCATTTATCGCGATGGGAGGCGTCGTGCCTGCATCACGCCGCGTGGCCGGCGAATTGCACCGCCGGTTGAGCGGCAGCAGCCCGCGCCACGATGTGCTGGCAGATAAAACCCGCGTCGCGGCCGACGCCGACGAAACGGCCGGAACCCCAAGTGTAGAGCCAGGGCATGCCGAGCACATAGACGCCGTCCATCGAGGTGACGCCGCGCCGATGGGTCGGATAGCCGGCGCCGTCGAAAATCGGCAGTTCGACCCAGGACCAGTCCGAACGGAACCCGGTGGTCCAGATCACGGAGCCGATCCCGGCGGCGGCCGGATCGAGCGTGTGCGCCACCTCCGCGGGTTGCCAGACCGGCTCATAATGCGACGATGCCGGCGCCGCGATCCGATTGCGGGCGATGTGGTCGTCGATCAGGCCGCAGATGCCGTTATAGACGCGGTCCGCATTATCGAGGTTTTTGGCGAGGTCGTCGGCGAAGTAGAGCGTGCCGGCATGGACGTCCTTCAGCCGGCCATGCAGCGTCATGCCTTCCAGCGCGAATTTGCGCAGGTCGATATCGCGGCCGCCGTCGCGGCCGGTCAGATAATGATTGGCGTTCTTGCGCACTTTCTCTTTCTGGCCGTGCTGGTCGACCGGCAAATCGTACTGGCCGAGATCGTCGAGCCATTCCACCGCGTCGCGGCCGCGATAGACCCGCGGGCAGCGCGGTGCGCTGCCGACCGCCAGATGCACCTTGCGGCCCGCCAGATGCAGATCCTCGGCGATCTGGCAGCCGGATTGCCCGCTGCCGACCACCAGCACGCCGCCGGGCGGCAGGCTTTCCGGATTGCGATACGCCGAGGAGTGCAGCTGCTTGACCGAAGCGTCGAGGCGGTTCGCCATGGCCGGCACGTTGGGGACGTGGTAGCCGCTGACGGCCAGCACCACCGCATCCGCCGTGATCTCGCCCGCGCTGGTCTCGAGCCGGAAGCCGCCATTCGCCTCCTGCTTCAGGCGCGTCACCGCGACGCCCTCCCGCACCGGCGCGGAAATATGCCGGGCGTAGCTCTCGACATAATCGACGATTTCCTCGCGCAGCATAAAGCCCTTGGGGTCGCTGCCCCGATAGGGGAAGCCGGGCAGCTGGCACTGCCAGTTCGGCGTCACCAGGCAGAACGCGTCCCAGCGCTGCGTCTTCCAGGAATGCGCGATCTGGTTCTTCTCCAGCACGACATGGTCGATGCCCGCCTGCTTGAGCTGATAGCTCATCGCAAGGCCGGCCTGGCCGCCGCCGACCACGACGACGCTGGTCTTTGCGGGAAGCGGGGAATTGGTCATGACGCTCTCCAGATGATTCATGAAGTCAATCGTGTAGTCATTCGTGAAACGAGGTGACGGTGACGCCGCCGTCCGCGGCGGAATCGAAACGTCCGGCGGCGGCTTCCAGCCTGGCGAGCTGGCCCATCGCGCGCGAACAGGCAAAACCGTATTTTTCCCGCACGCGGTCGCTCGCGATGGTCAGCGCGATGCGGCTGCGGCGCATGAATTCCGCGACGTCGTAGGTCTCGCCGACCGCGAGATGATCCCTGATCACCAGCGAGGGCGAATAGCATTGCTCGGTAGAGCCGTCCGGCCAGCGAATCGCAAACGACATCTCAGGCATGCTGCAGCTCGCGTCAATCGATGATAGACCGGCAGGTGCGCGCGGGCCGTGTTGCGCCAGTCATGCCGGCGCGCGACCATCAGGCCGCGTTGCGCGAGCCGCGAACGCAAGCGGCTCGCCCAGCACCATCACCATCGCATTGGCGATCGATCCGGCGCTGGCCGGATCGCACCAGACCACGTCGTCTTCTTCGAGGTACTCGGTGAACGGCGCGATCCGCGACGTCACGACCGGCGTGCCGCTCGCCATCGCTTCCAGCACCACCAGCCCAAAGCCTTCCTTGAGCGAAGGAAACACCAGCGCATCCGCCAGCCGGTAGAGCGACGGCATCTCCGCATCCGGCATCGGGCCAAGACAGCGGACCGCGCGGCTGAGCATCGGGTCGGCGGCGATCAGCGCCTCGACCTGCGCCGCGATACGCGGCATGATCGAGCAGCGAGGCGCCGCCCGCGATCACCAGTTGCGCGTCGCGATGAACGTTCAGCACCTGCCGGAAGGCCTCGACCATTCGAAAACTGTTCTTGCGTTGCTCGATGCCGCCGACGGCCAGCAGCACGCGACCATGGGCAATGCCGTATTTGGCAGATACCTGCTGATCCACCGTGCGCGACGCCTGATTGAAGCGGGCGGTATCGACACCATTGCCGATCGCGGTCGATGCCCGGCCGAACCCGGTTGCAATCTGCTTCTGCCAGAGCGAGCTGACGACGAACAACTCGTCGGCCTGGGCAATCGAGCGGGTCTGCCAGTCGCTGAGCCGGGAATCGGAAAAATGGTCGATGTGATGCACCGTCCGCGCGAAGCGTTTTATCATTCCCCGCTGCTTCAGGGTGGCGAGCGCATTGCCGGAGATCGCGTCCTGGGCATGGAAGAGATCGAAACGCCGGTTCTCGGGTGCTTCGAAATGCCTGACATAATCGGCGATCCGCAGCCGCACCATGTCGGCGACGTTCTTCGCGGCGGCCGAGGCCATCACCGCGACCGCCGGCGTGACCGGGGCGCGAAACAACCCCTTGCCGGTCGCGTCCGGCGCATGGACCACCGCCTCATGGCCGAGCCGGGTCAGCGCGTCGGCGAGTTCGATCGCGTGCACCACGCCGCCGCGCGGGTTGGTGGAATGCGCCAGCATCGCGATCCGCAGCCGCCGCCCGCTGGTCATGCGACCGCTCCCATCCTCGTCTTGGCGCGCTGAGCCGCGCCGATCAGCGGCCGCTCGGCAAAATCCCAGATCGTCTCGGATGAAGCGCCGTCGCCGATGGTCACGCGGCTTCCCTGCGCGACCGAGCCGATCGCCGCAGCCGCGATGTCGCGCGCGGCAAAGCGCGCGATGGTCTCCGCCACGTTCCACGGTTTTACGGACAGGATGTAACCGAAGCTCGGAAAGGTCAGCAGCCAGCGCTCCAGCGCGACTTCCGCCGGCTTCGGAATCTTGCGCAGATCGATATCGATGGCGACGCCGGAGCATTCCGCCAGCATCGCCGCGGTGCCGACGATGCCGCCCTGGCTGATGTCCTTGGCGGCGCGCGACAGCCCGGCTTCGGCGATCACAGGCAGCAGCTCGATATCGCCGCGCAGCCGCTGGTGCGGCGCCGTCGTCGCGGCTTCCCAGTTCGAGAACGGCTCGCGGTAGCGGCCGCGCAGATCGATCGCGGCGACCAGGACATCGCCCGGTTCGGCGTCGAAACTCGTTAGCAGCCGCTTGGCCCGGCCCAGAATGGCCACCGACAATTGACCTCGATCGGTGCGGACATTGGTGTGACCGCCGACGACCGGCACGCGCAAAGGCCTGTGCGGCCTCCTTTAGCCCGGCCAGCACCGGCGCGGCGCCGGATTCGCCATCGGCCCAGATCGCGTTGACCACGGCGATCGGCCGGCCGCCCATCGCCGCGATGTCGGAGATATTGACCATCGCGCCGCACCAACCGGCGAACCAGGGATCGCCGCGCGACGAACTCGTTGATAAAACCTTCGATCGCGAACAGCAGATAGCCGTCGCCGTCCGGGATCGCGGCGCAGTCGTCGCCGACCGGAATGACGTCGTCGCCGGACAAACCGAGCGACGCGCGCCACCGCGGCGATGTCGCTCTTGGCGGCGATGCCGCTGCTGCGCCGCAGCTTTTCCGCCAGCGCGGATATCGCGAGTGCGCCGGTCATGCGGCGAGCTTCGGCAAGAGCGAGAAAGCCTTCTTCGGGCGTCTCGAACGGCGGATAGAAATCGAGGTCGGCCTGCATCATGTGATGCGGCTTGCCGTGCAGTTCGACTTCTTCCAGCGTGCGCCAGTGCATGCGGCGGAACAGCTCGACATTCTGGCTCTGGATGTTGCCGAGAAACGTGTGGCAGCCGCGCGCATGGGCGGAGGCGACCGCCAGCCGGATCAGCCCGGCTGCCGACCGCGCCCAGCCTGCGATATTGTCCTGTCACCGCGAGCCGCGAGCCCCACCAGACGCCGGGGTCTTCCGGATGGCGGTGGATCCGCACCGTCCCGACCACGGCGTCGGCGGCGACGCCGAACAGCGAGATCGCCACGATCGGGATCGCCGTGTCGTCGACCGCGTCGCGGTCGTCGCCATCGAACAATCCCTGCTCAGTCGCAAAACACCTGGCGGCGCAGCGCCGCGGCGCCGCGCTTCTCCCAGGCTTCGGTCGCGAACTTGATCTGGTAGGCGCTGGCGAGAAACGGCTTGAACGGTTCGAACATCATGCCCGCATCCTCTTTTCGTAGGTTGAAAGCGCCGAGCAGGCGCCGCATTTGCCGCAGCCGGCCTTGATGCTCTCCGAGCGCATGCCGGCCTCGACCAGCATGTCGGCGAGCGGGGCAAGAATCGCGTGCATGAAAGATGGCGGCGGCGTCGGGTGGCTTTCCAGCGGCGTGCCGGCGATCGGCACGAACGGCACCACGAAGGGATAGACGCCGGCCTTCGACCAGCCGCTCGCAGATTGCGAGAATCTCCTGCGCGCTGTCGCCGAGGCCGGCGAGGATGTAGGTCGAGACCTGGCCGCGGCCGAACACCGGCACGGCGGCCTCGAACGCCCGGAAATAGCGCTCGACCGACACCTGCGCCTTGCCCGGCATGATGCGGGCGCGCACGCTCTCGGTGACGGCTTCGAGATGCATGCCGAGCGAGTCGATGCCGGCATCGCGCATGCGCGCAAACCAGACGTCGTCGTCCGGCGGCTCGCATTGCCCCTGGATCGGCAGATCGACCGCGGCTTTGACGCCGATCGCGCTCTCGCACAGGATCTTCGCGCCGCGATCGCTGCCGGGCGGCGTACCTGTCGTCATCACCATATGCGTGACGCCGTCGAGCTCGACCGCGGCCTTCGCCACTTCGCCGAGTTGCTGCGGCGTCTTGCGCTCGATGGTGCGGCCGGCCGCGAGCGACTGGCCGATGGCGCAGAACTGGCAGGTCTTGGTGCGGCTCTGGTAGCGGATGCAGGTTTGCAGGATGGTGGTCGCCAGCACGTCGCGGCCGTGCAGCGTCGCGATCTTGGAATAGGGAATGCCGTCGGCGGTCGAGCGCTCGTAGAAGCGCGGCCGCAACTGGAATTTCACCTCGCCGATCACGGCGCCGTCGCGGCTGACCTGGCTGCGGCCCGATGTATCGGGCTTTGCCACGATATACGGGCTCTCGAACGCCGGCGCGTTGTGCACCGGGATCATCACGGTCGCGCCGCCGATCGTCATCGGCATGTGGTCGGAGGGACCGGCGCCGCCGCGGCGGCTGTCGCCGCCGGCCCTGGGATCAACCAGTCGAACTCCGTAGGACTGCAACTCGTTGATCAGCTGCTCGGTCGGCATCGGCCGCGGTGTGTCCTGCGCCAGAAGCGGTTTCATCGGATTGTCCTGCGGTGGAGAGGAACGGTTGAGGGGTGGATTGGTGCATCGGCGCCGCCGGGCGGTCGTCCCACAGCAGCGACAGCAGTTCCGGCCGCGCGTAATGGCCGACCGAATCCATCATGCGCTTGCGCTTGACGATCAGCGCCATGTCGAGGTCGGCCAGCAAAATGCCTTCGCCCGAGGTCAAGGGCGGCACGATATGATTGCCTTCCGGCGAGACGATCGCGGTCATGCAGCCGCCGCGCAGGCCGCGCCGCGGCCCTTCCTCCGGCGAAATTTTTGCGATCTGCTCCTCGGTCAGCCAGCCGGTGGCGTTGACGACGAAGCAGCCGCTTTCCAGCGCATGATGGCGGATCGTGACCTCGATCTGGTCGGCAAAGATCTGCCCGACCAGCGATCCCGGAAACTGGGCGACATGAATTTCCTCGTGCTGCGCCATCAGCGCGTAGCGCGCCAGCGGATTGTAATGCTCCCAGCAGGCCAGCGCGCCGATCGCGGCCGACCGCGCTGTCGACCACCTTCAATCCGGCGCCGTCGCCCTGCCCCCAGATCATCCGCTCGTGGAAGGTCGGCGTGATCTTGCGGCGCTTGAGCAGCAGCGTGCCGTCGGCATTGAAGACCAATTGCGCGTTGTAGAGCGTGCCGTGGTCGCGCTCGTTGACGCCGAGCACGACCACGATGTTGTGTTTGCGCGCCGCGGCGCTGACCGCTTCGGTCACCGGGCCGGGCACCACGACCGCGTTGTCGTAGAGATGGATGTGCTCCGCGCCGCTCAGCATTGGCGGGCGGATGAACGAGAAGTAGGGATACCAGGGAACGAAGGTCTCGGGAAACACGACGAGACGCGCACCCTTGGCCGCCGCTTCCGCGGTCGCCGCGAGGACGCGGTCGAGCGTCCCCGTCGGCGTGTCGAGATCGGGCGCGATCTGCACCGCGGCGACCCTGATCTTTTCTTTTCCGGCCATGCGCGCCTCGTCTGGTTCGATGCTGCCGCTTAAAGCGTCCAGGTATGGAGCATGAAGGCGTTTTCGTTGCGATGGAGCAGCATCAGGTCCAGCACGTCGAGCGGGCTGATCGGAATGATGCCGGGGATCAGCGACGGCTCGCCGTGGCCGTACAGCGCCTGCAGCGCGAACCGGCAGGCATAGACCTTGCCGCCCTCGGCCATGAACTTCACCAGCGTGTTGTTGAAGTTCTGGTGACCGGGGAACGCCTCGTCGCCGAGCTTGGGAAAGCCGCGCTGCACGCCGAGCGTAACGCCGGGTCCGTAGAGCAGGATCGAGGTCTCGAAACCTTTGCGCATCAGGCGCGTGGCCTGCAGCATGTTGACGAAACCGATCGAGCCTTCGAACGCTACGGTGTGAAAGGTGACAAGCGCCTTTTCGCCGGGCTTGGCTTTGACGTCTTCAAATACCTTCTGCTCGTAATCGACGAGATAGTCGCCCTTCTGGTTGGCGGGCTTTGTGACGGCTGGCATGTTGCACTCCTTGCGTTGGGCCCGGTCGCCGGGCGCAACGCAATATTGCAACGGCCGTGCCAATCGACCTTTTGCACAACACATCATCAAAACAGTCAATTTGCTATCAATTATACATTCAATCTTGAATGGATTTCTGACGGGATCGAAATCGCTGCCGCAAAAAAATGCGTAGAAATCCTGTGCGGCCTGCATTTTCCGTGTGCAAAACGCGCTTCGCGGAACCGATCCGGCAGTATTGCTGTCAGATCTTTACATCGGCGATGAGACGTTGCATTAAAATAAACAAACGCAACAATAATGCAGTCAATTGCCCCGCTCCGGACACGTTGAGAAAAATGGCTGACTGGACTCCCGATCTCGCCACCAGCGACAAGCCGCGCTACCTCGCGATCGCGGATGCGATCGCCGACGACATCGGCGCCGGACGCCTGCATGTCGGCGACCGCTTGCCGCCACAGCGCAAACTGGCAAAGCGCCTCGACGTCGATTTCACGACGGTGGCGCGCGGCTATGTCGAGGCGCAAAAGCGCGGCCTGATCGAATCCAAGGTCGGGCAAGGCACTTTCGTGCGCGAGAAACCAAAGCCGCGGCGCAGCCAGCCGCCGCCGCGTCCGGTCGATCTCTCGATGAACCTGCCGCCGGAGACCGACGATCCCGAACTGATCGAGCGCATGCAGGCCGGCGTCGAATATATCTCGCGCGATATCGTCTCGCTATTGCGCTACCAGGGCTTTGGCGGCACCCAGGCCGACAAGGACGCCGCCTCGAGCTGGCTCGGCCGCCGCGCGCTGGTGCCGGCGCAGGAACGGATTTTTGTTTCGCCCGGCGCGCACCCGGCGCTGCTCGGCATCCTGACCATTCTGGCCAAGCCCGGCGATGCCATCCTGTGCGAAGCCATCACCTATCCCGGCATCCGTTCGATCGCGGCACAATTGGGATTGCGGCTGATCGGCCTGCCGATGGATGAGGAAGGCATCGACGTCGGCGCGCTCACCGATGCCTGCAAGAAGGCAAAGCCGAAGGCGCTTTACCTCAATCCGACGCTGCAGAATCCGACCACGCTGACGATCAGCGACCAGCGGCGGCGCGATATCGCAGCCGTCGCGCGCCGCTTCAAGCTGCCGATCGTCGAGGACGACGCCTACGGCTTTATTCCCGCGCACGGTCACGCGCCGTTCGCCGCGATCGCGCCCGATTTGACCTGGCATGTCTCGGGCCTCGCCAAATGCATCGGTGCCGGCTTGCGCGCGGCCTATGTCGTGGTGCCCGATACCCGCTCGACCTGGCCGTTCGCGGCAGCGCTTCGCGCCGCGACGGTAATGGCTTCGCCGTTCACGGTCGCGCTGGTGACGCGATGGATCGAGGACGGCACCGCCGACACGCTGCTGCGCTTCATCCGCAGCGAAACCACCGCGCGGCAGAAGCTGGTGTCGGAGATCTTGCCGAAGGGGATCTATAAAAGCGATCCACTCAGCTTCAACATCTGGGTCGAACTGCCGCCGCTGTGGAATCGCGCGGCGTTCGTCGAGCACATGCGTTCGACCGCGATCGGCGTCGTCGCCAGCGACGCCTTCACCGCCAGCGGACCGCCGCCGGAAGCGGTCCGCGTCTGCCTCGGCGGCCCGATCGGCCGGCCGCGGCTCGCCGCCGGGCTGGAATACATGTCGCACGCGCTGGCGGAATCACCGGCGCTGGCCTCGGCGTTTCTGTAGTTCCCCGGACGCTGCGCTTGCAGCGTGATGCGCTGCTGGTCCGGGGTCCGCCCGCGCGAGTGGGTCCCGGCTCTGCGGAGCGGCGTAAGAACGCCGCACCGCGTCCGGGACACGAGGTTAAGGCATTAGCACCGGCGCAAAGCCGTCGCGATTGGCGCGCCAGGCGCGCTGATATTCCATGATACGTGCGGTTTCGTCGGCCACGTGCTGGCCGAGCATGCCGGCGATCAGGTGCAGCGTGGTGTCGATGCAGAGCGACACGCCACCGCCGGTCACCACCCTTCCGCGGTCCACCAGCATCGCCTCGCGCACGTCGATCCCAGGATAATTTGTGCGCATCACTTCAAGCGGGGATTTTTCCGGCGGCACCACCTCGCGCTTGGTGGTGGCCGGACCGTGATCGAGAATGCCGCTCGCAGCCAGGATCATGCCGCCGGTGCAGACAGAAGCGATGCGGCCCGAGGCATGCACGTTCCTGATATAATCCAGCGTCGGCGCGGCCTCCGCCTGCGCGGGCCAACCCGGCCCGCCGGTGACGATCACGAGATCGCAGGCCGGCGCATCGCCGATGCCGAAATCGGCCGCGACCTTCAGGCCGTTGGCGAGCGCGACCGGCCCCGCTTGCGGCGCGATGGTGCAGATTTCGATCTCGGGCGCGATGCGGCGCGCCATCGACAGCACGCCGAAGGTGGCGAGATCGATCGGCTCGACGCCGTCATAGATGAAAATGCCGAACCGCATTGCCCTATTCGGTCAGCGAACGCCCCGCCGTTTCACGCGCGGCGAGTGCGGCGGCCAGCGTGATCGCCCCGAGCACGATCATCATGATCGAGACGCCGGTGGTGCCGCCGATATAGCCGGCCATCGCCGTTGCGACAATCGGGGCAAAGCCGCCGCCGATCGCGGCCGACAACTGGAACCCGAAGGTCGCACCGCTGTAGCGCACCCGGGGGCCGAACAATTCCGGGAAGTAGCAGGACTCGGAGGCGAACATCAGGCCGTGGCCAAAATTCATCGCGATCATCATGGCAATGAAGATCACCGCGGTGCTCTTGCTTTCGAGCATCCAGAACAGCGGGAACGCGAACACGATGGTGAACAGCGCGCCGGCAATGAACAGCGGCCGGCGGCCGATCTTGTCGGAGAGCCAGCCGAACAACGGCAGCGTGATCAATTCCAGCAGCGCCGCATACAGCACCGCATCGAGCATCATCGGCTTGGGGATGCCGAGTTTTGTCGTGGCGTAGACCACCACAAACACGGTGAGCATGTAGACCCACGACACTTCGGAGAGTTTCAGGCCGACCGCGATCAGAAACGATTTTGTATTTTTGCCGACCGCTTCGGTAAACGGGTTCGCGGACAGGCCGTCGCGCTTCTTGAGACCCTCGAACACCGGCGTCTCCGGCACCCGCGAGCGCACGAAGGTGCCGATCGCCAAGAGGAAGATGCTGATCAGGAACGGAATGCGCCAGCCATAGGAGGCGATATCGGCCTCGGGCAATTTGGTCACCAGCGAGAACACCAGGGTCGCCAACACCAGCCCAATCGGAAACCCGATTTGCACGAAGCTGGTGTAAAAGCCGCGTCTGTCGGTCGGCGCATGCTCCAGCACCATCAGCGAGGCGCCGCCCCATTCGCCGCCAAGACCGATGCCCTGGACGATGCGGAGCAGGATCAGAAGGATCGGCGCGAAAATCCCGATCGAGGCATAGGTCGGCAGCAGGCCGATGCAGAAGGTCGACAGGCCCATGATGAACAGCGTCAGCACCAGCATGGATTTTCGTCCCAGCCGGTCGCCGAAATGGCCGAACAGGGCCGCGCCCAGCGGCCGGGCCACGAAGCCGACGGCATAGCTGCCAAGCGCCGCCAGCGTGCCGGCCAAGGGATCGAAGGTCGGAAAGAAGGCCTTGTTGAAGACCAGCGCGGCGGCGGTGGCATAGATCAGAAAATCATACCATTCGATGATGGTCCCGACGCTGCTGGCGAACACGATCGAATTGATCTTGCCGCGCTCCAGGTCGGTGATCGCTGCGGTTGCGGTGATGGTCATCAAGGCCTCCTGCTGACGCGTTCCGCTTTAGAAAGCGGCCCTTTTCAGCAGGAAACGATGCAAGCGGCGTGCCGGATTGGCGCCGGCCGGATCAGATGGACGGCGATACCACCGCCCCGGAACAGGTCAATTCGCCGGCGCCGCCGGCACCTTGATCTCGGTCGGCAGGATGATGGCGGCGGCGATCACCAGCAGGCAAAGGCCCGCGAAGGTATGCAGCATGGTGACAAAACCGCCCTGCTGGTACAGCCATGCCACGAGGCCGACCGAGACGCCGGCGGCAGTGAAGCCGACGAAATAGCGCACCGCATAGGCGCGCGAGCGCCATTCCTCGCTGGTATATTTGCCGACCATGGCGTCGTTGACGGTGACCTGGCCGAACGCGCCCATCACGATCCCGATCGAAACCAGGATCAGCGGCAGGTTGGACAGCGTGGCCGCGAAATACAAAAACGGCGCCAGCACAAAGGACAGCGGCAGCGACACCGCCTTGAGCGAATGGCGGTCGAGCAATTTGCCGATGGTGTATTGCGTCATCGCGCCGAACACGTAGACGCAGGCCGCGATCGCCCCGAGCAAGGCCGGGCTCTTGGTCAGGTCCGCCAGCCGCTCCGCGAACAGTTTTGGCAGCGCCACGGTGACCGCATTGAAGGTGGTGGATATCGCGATCACCACGATCAGAAGCGCCAGGATCACCCGCCACATGTCCTGTTTCGCGACGCGCGCCTGTGCCGCGGCCTGCTTCGATCCGGTACGGTCCTCGTGCACCACGGTCATGGCAAACGCCATGCCGATCAGGATGGTGACGATGCCGGGCACGATGAAGGCCCAGCGCCAGCCGAGATACTGGCCGACCACGCCGGTGACCAACGCGGACGAGGCGACGCCGAGATTGCCCCAGACGCCGTTGAGGCCCATCTCGCGGCCGAGCCGCTCGGCATAGGACACGAGCATCGCGGTGCCGACCGGGTGGTAGATCGAGGCGAAGATACCGATCGAGAGCAGCGCAGCACCTAGCTGCACCGGCGTCTGCACCAGCCCAACCGCGATCATCGACAGCCCGATGCCGACAAAGAAGATCACCATCATGTGGCGGCGGCTCCAGCGATCGCCGAGCCAGCCCGTCAGCAGCGAGCCGGCGCCGAACGCGATGAATCCGGGGGTCGCGTAGGGCAGTAATTCCGAATAGGCCATGCCGAGCGCCGGCCCCATCACGATGACCGCGGCGGCGAAGATCAGCATCGAATAATGGTCGATAAAGTGCGCGGCGTTGACGAAACCGATCACCCGGGCGGGGCTGTTCATGGTCTATCCCTGATCAAATTTTCAATCGTATCCTCGGGGTCGAATCCCGCGGTCTCCTGGGATAGGTTATAGGGTCTGTCGCTGACGGGATGTGGCCAATGAGTATCGCCGAAACGCCAATCGCTGCCATCGAGGGCATCCAGCCCCCGGTTGCGGACGGCGTGCACCTGGTGGCGCGGCGCTACAAAAAAGGTGTCCGGCTCGGCACCCACATGCACCGCGAGGCGCAACTGGTGTATGCCGCGCGTGGCACCATGCAGGTCACGACGCCAAAGGGGCGCTGGCTGGTGCCGCCGGACCGCGCGGTCTGGGTGCCGGCGTTTCTCGAACATTCGATCGACGTGCTGGCGGATATCGAAATGCGCACGCTGTATTTCGACCTGGCGTGGCTGAAGCGGCGGGACCACAGCGAAGGCCTCGACGCGGAATACGTGGTGCGGGTGTCGCGGCTGTTGCACGAGACAATTTTGGCGCTGTTCGACGGCCGCAACGATTCCGAACGAGCCCAGGTGCTGATCAAACTGGCGCTGCTCGAACTGCACGCGGCGGAAGATTCCGCGACCTTCATTCCGCTGCCGCACGAGCCGCGCTGCCGCCGCGCCGCCGACATCGTGCTCGGCGATCCCACCGGCGTGCATGAGATCGAGACCCTGGCGCAGGCGGTCGGGACCTCGGCGCGGACGCTGTCACGGCTGTTCGCTTCGGAAACCCAATTGAGCTTCAAGACCTGGTGCCAGCGTGCCCGCATTGCGGCTGCGATCGAACGGCTGTCGATGGAGGCGAACCTCTCGGTCAAGCAACTGGCCTCCGAACTCGGCTATGCCAGCGTACCCGCGTTTTCGCATGCGTTCCGGCAGGTCACCGGCAAGACCCCGACCGAGTTTTCCGAGAAAGGCTAGAACGCAACAATCATGCGCGGACCGGTCCATCTGCGACGATTTATTCCTTCGCAACCGGGCCATACTTCCGTAACGTCGATCCGCTTGATTGTGATCGGCGGCGCCCCAAATCCCGTGTAACATTCGCTCATTGTCCTTTTCGGATTCGACCCAGCCCAAAGACCCATTCATGGCCAACGCCTTTTTCTCCGACCTGCTGTCCACGATCTCCGAGCGGGGCCGCACGCTGTTGCGGCGCGTCGGATCGTCCGACGACAAGCAGGACGCCGCCGGCCTGATCGAATTATGCGAGGCGCTGCTGTCCGGCCGCGGCGAGGCCTCGGGCACCGCGATGGCCCGCGACGTGCTCGACCGCTATCATCACCTCGACCAGGACGGCCGGCTCGCCTTCTTCGCCACGCTGGCGCGGGACTACGGCCCCGACCGCGAAAAGCTCTCGCAGGCGATCGAAACCTGGCGCGCGCAGCCGAGCGACGACGACGCCAGCGACCTGCATTTCGCCTCCGAGCCGCGGCGGCAGGAGCTGATCCGCCGGCTCAACCGCGCGCCCGGCGGCACCGGCGAACTGGTGGCGATGCGCGCCGATCTGCTCAAGGTCCTGAAATCCAACAAGGACCTTGGCGCGCTCGACCGGGATATCGTGCATTTGCTGTCGTCCTGGTTCAACAGGGGATTTCTCGTGCTGCGCAAGATCGACTGGTCGAGCCCCGCCAACATCCTGGAAAAGATCATCCGCTACGAGGCGGTGCATGAAATCCGCGACTGGGACGATCTGCGCCGCCGCATCGATCCCGCCGACCGGCGCTGCTACGCTTTCTTTCACCCGACGCTGGTCGACGAACCCCTGATCTTCGTCGAGGTGGCGCTGACCGAAGCCATTCCCGGCGCGATCGCGCCGCTGCTGGCCGAAGACCGGCCACCGGTCGCGATCGATCGCGCCCGAACCGCCGTGTTCTATTCGATCTCCAACACCCAGCGCGGCCTCGGCGGCATTTCGTTCGGCAGTTTTTTGATCAAGCAGGTGGTCGAGGAATTGCAGCGCGAACTGCCGCGGCTGGAGAATTTTGTCACGCTGTCGCCGGTGCCGGGCCTGATGCAATGGCTGAAAGAGGCCGACGACGTTCCGGTCTCCGAAGAAGGCCGCGCGCTGCTCGCTCAACTCGATACGCCGGACTGGTTCAAGAACGCCGAACTGGCAGCGCAGATGCGTACCCTGCTGGAGCCGCTCGCCGCCTATTACTTCCTGAAGGCGCGCACCCCAAAAGGCCGGCTGATCGATTCGGTGGCACGCTTCCACCTCGGCAACGGCGCGCGGCTGGAGCGGATCGACTGGCTCGGCGACCTGTCGCCGAAGGGCCTGCGGGAATCCGCCGGCATCATGGTCAACTACCTTTATCGCCTCGAGGATATCGAGAAGAACCACGAGGCCTACGTCAACCAGGACGAAATCGCCGCCTCCAGCGCCGTGAAGAAGCTCTTGAAAAGCGAAGGCCGGCGATTGCTGGACATGCGGCTGTCATAGCCGCAGCGATCCCGGGGTGCGATGGTCCTACGACGCCAGCGCCTTCATCTCCCTGTAGAGATCGGATTTGCCCTCGAAACCGATGCCGGGCAGATCGGGCATGGTGATATGGCCGTTCTCGACCCGGACACCGTCCGGGAAACCGCCATAGGGCTGGAACAGGTCGGGATAGCTCTCATTGCCGCCGAGGCCGAGACCCGCCGCGATATTCAGCGACATCTGGTGCCCGCCATGCGGGATGCAGCGGCTCGCGGACCAGCCGAGCGTCTTGAGCACACCGAGCGTGCGCTGGTACTCGCACAGCCCGTAGGACAGCGCGCAATCGAACTGCAGCCAGTCGCGATCGGGCCGCATCCCGCCATAACGCAACAGGTTGCGCGCATCCTGGTGACTGAACAGGTTTTCGCCGGTGGCCATCGGCCCGGGATAGAACTCGGCCAGCGCCGCCTGGAGCTGGAAGTCGAGCGGATCGCCGGCTTCCTCGTACCAGAACAGCGGATAGTCGCGCAGCATCTTGGCATAGGCCACGGCAGTCTCGAGGTCGAAGCGGCCGTTGGCGTCGACCGCGAGTTGGGCCTGGCTGCCGATCTCCTTCAGCACCGCCTCGATGCGGCTGCGGTCTTCCGCGAGCGGCGCGCCGCCGATCTTCATCTTGACGACGTTGTAGCCGCGATCGAGATAGCCGCGCATTTCGCCGCGCAGCGCGGAAAGATCCTTGCCGGGATAATAATAGCCGCCGGCGGCATAGACGAACACTTTGGGGTCGGCGCTGCGGCCATGGCGTTCGGCCAACAAGCGGAACAGCGGCTTGCCGGCGATCTTCGCCACCGCGTCCCATACCGCCATGTCGATGGTGCCGACCGCGACCGAACGCTCGCCATGGCCGCCCGGCTTTTCGTTCGACATCATCGCCGACCAGACCTTGTCGGGATCGAGGTTGCCGCCACTGGCATCAAGCAGCGATTTCGGATCGGCTTCGGTGATGCGCGGCGGCAAAGCGTTCGCGGATCAGGCCGCCCTGCCCGTAACGGCCGTTCGAATTAAAACCGTAACCAACCACCGTCTTGCCGTCGCGCATCACGTCGGTAACGACGGCAACGAGGCTCGTCGTCATCTTGGTGAAATCGATATAGGCGTTGCGGATGGGCGAGGAGATCGGCTTTGTGATCTCGCGGACGTCGACGATGCGGACCGACATGGTGGTGGGCTTTCTGATTATTCGTCATGGCCGGGCTTGTCCCGGCCATCCACGTCTTGCTTGCTGCAGCGTTCGTTAAGACGTGGATGCCCGGGACGAGCCCGGGCATGACGGCGTTTTGTAACGCGACGCACTTACGACTCCGCCTTATCCCGGAAATACGGCTCGACCGGGCCGTGAACCTTTATCGTCAGCGGATGGCCGTAGCGATCCTTGGCGTTGCCGGCGGTGACGCGGACCCAGCCCTCGCTGACGCAATATTCCTCGACATTGGTTTTCTCGATGCCCTTGAAGCGAATGCCGACGTCGCGCGACAGCACCGCTTCATTGTAATAGGGGCTCTTCGGATCGGTCGAGAGACGGTCGGGCAGTTGGTCGATCATCGCTTCATTCTTCTCGTTCACAATAGTGCCTCGATTTCCTTTGTCAGCCCTTCGGGCCTGGTGGTCGGAGCGTGCCGCGCCACCACCTGGCCCGCGCGATCGACCAGGAATTTGGTGAAATTCCATTTGATCGAGGAGCCAAGCAGCCCCGATTTGGCATTTTTCAGATATTGATACAACGGATGGGCATTGCCGCCGTTGACGTCGATCTTGGCGAACATCGGGAACGTCACGGCGTAGTTGCTCGAGCAGAATTGTTCGATCTGCCTGGCATCGCCGGGCTCCTGTCCGCCGAACTGGTTGCAGGGAAATCCCAGCACCGAAAAGCCGCGTGGTGCCAGCGCCTGATGCAGTGCCTCGAGCCCCTTGTATTGCGGGGTGAAGCCGCAGGCGCTCGCGGTGTTGACAATCAGCAGCACCTTGCCCTCGAATTGTTTTAACGGCACGTCGTCGCCGGCCAGCGACGTTGCGGTGAAGTCAAAAACCCCGGCCATCTCGTTCTTTCAGTGTTCGGCTAAGCGACGGGATCGACCGGCGCCGATGGCGTGCCGCCGGCTTCGATCGCCTCGCCGGCCGCGAGGCACAAATCCTCGCGGAACCGGCCGGCGACCACCTGGACCCCGACAGGCACCCGTCCGACCAATCCCGTGGACACGGTTAGCCCGGGCAGGCTCAGAAAGGGAATAGCGATTTGCGTCAGTTGCGCGCGCCAGACCCGCGCAAAGGAAGCCTCGTCGCGCATGTCGAGCTGGTCAGGGAACGGCAATTCAGCGGAGACCGGCATCAGCACCACGGGATATTTTTCCAGGAACAACAACCATTCCCGGCTTAGCGTCGCCTTCCGTATCAGCGCGCTGGAGAAGGCGGCGCCATCGAACGGAAAAACCTTGGACCTGTTGCCACGCAGGCAGGCCAGCGCGCCAGGATCGCCTTCACGTTCGGCGGTTTCGAGCTGCGTTTCATAGCAATCGCCGAGCCACAGCCTGGTTTGCAGGTCGGCCGCCTCGCGCAGCGCCGGCACCTCGACTTCTTCGACGGTCCACCCGGCGCTCTCCAACCGCTTCGCCGCGTCCCTGATCGCGGCCTTCACCTCCGGGACGGTCTCAAGACCATCGGGTTGAACGCTCATCGCAACCCGCTTCGGCATCGGCGGCCCTTCGAGCGGCGCCGGCACCCACCAAGTGTCGCGCACATCCCTCCCCGACATCGCCTGGAGCGCAACCCGGAGATCGCCGATGGTTCGCGCCAATGGGCCCGAAACCGCACTGTTTTGCGGCGCGATGCGCCACTCCGGAACCGAAGCGTTACGGGCTGCAACCCGACCAACCGTCGGCCGCAGGCCATGGACGCCGCAGGCATAGGCCGGATAGCGGATCGAGCCCGCGATGTCGGTGCCATGCGCGATATGGCCAATGCCGGCCGCGACCGCCGATCCAGCGCCGCCGGATGAGCCTCCGGGGGTGGTCCCGGGATCGCGCGGATTTTTGGTGTCGCCATGAACGAGGTTGGTGGTAAACCAGCGATAGGAGAACGCCGGGCAATTGGTGCGTCCAAGAATGACGGCGCCGGATTTCCGCAAATTGTCGATCACCGGACTGTTGTCGCGCGCGATATTGTCGCGCTGAAGTTTGAGCCCGTTGGTGTTGGCGTAACCTTCCTGATCGATATTGGCCTTGACCGTCACCGGCACACCCGCCAGCGGCCCCATCGCCTCGTTACGCGCGATCGCGGCGTCGACGAGGTCAGCCTGCGCCAGCACGTCTTCCGGGCGGTGATCGACCACGGCATTGATGGCGGGGTTGACCGCATCGAGCCGGGCCAGCGCCGATGTTGCGACTTCCCTGGCCGAAACCTTTTTCGACCTAACCGCGGCGGCGACATCGGTGGCCGACAGGCGCCAGAGATCTTGCATGGACAGCTCCGTTTGATCGCCCATGTTGTAGCGCCGCGGGAACCACAGCGCTACCGGCTATTCTCCAGCTCCGAGTATGAATACAGAAGCTGAAAAAGCGGCAGCATGCTCCCTCTCCCTTTGGGAGAGGGTCGGGGTGAGGGGTTACGCCCTATCGTTAAGCTATAACCCCTCACCCGGTCGCTGCGCGACCCGACCTCTCCCTATGGGAGAGGTGAAACCAAGCTCATCGCAACCTTCTTCAGTGCACCCGGGCGATATAATAAGCGAGATCAGCGATCTGCTCGGTCGTGACCGGCTGCAGCACCTCGGCCATGGTGCCGTCGTAGCCATGGCGGGTGTTGTCCTTGTATTCCCGCATGGTCTTGGCGAGATAATCCTCGCGCTGGTCGGCAAGCCGCGGGACGTTGTCGCCGCCGGAGAAGTCCGGCTTGTGGCAGGAATTGCAACGGTTCTGGGTTGCCAGCGCCTCGGCCCGCGCCATCCGCGCGGGATCGCCGGCATCGGCCGGCGGCGCAGGCTTTGGCAAAGTGGCGATGTAATCGGAGAAGCTTCGCAGGTCGTCGTCGGTGAACGATTTGGCCATGTCGTTCATCGGCTCGAAGGTGCGCAGCTTTTCCCGGAACATGAAGAGCTGGATCAGCGCATACGGCGCCTGCTGGCCGCCGAGCGATGGAATGTTTTCGGTCGTGGACTGGCCGTGCTCGCCATGACAGGCGAAGCAGGTAACCGCCCGCTCCGCGATGGTCTCGGCATGAAGCGGGGACGCGAGGGCGATGAGCGCCAGGAAGGCGAATGTTTTACGCATGGGCGATCCTGACGATTTCGAGGACGCTCCTCGTCATTGCGAGGAGTGAAACGACGAAGCAATCCAGCGCTTCACTTGTTGCGCTGGATTGCTTCGCTAGCGCTCGCAATGACGTACGTTTGGCTACTTGCTCGACGCTACCTTCGCCTTGCCGTAGGTGACGCGATAGACCGCGCCGTTCCAGTCGTCGGAGACCAGCAACGAGCCGTCCTTCATCTGCATCACATCGACCGGCCGGCCGACATATTTGTTGTCCTGCAGGAAGCCGGTGATCAAGGGCTCCATCGACTTCACGGTGCCGTCCTTGTTCAGCTTGACGACGACGACGTCGCCGCCGGCCTTGTTGGTCCGGTTCCAGGAGCCGTGGCGCGCGACGATGATCGCGTTCTTGTAGCTCTTCGGGAACATGTCGCCGGTGTAGAAGCGCATGCCGAGCGAAGCGGTATGCGGTCCCATCAGGCCGGCCGGCGCGACGTAGTCCGAGCAGGAGTGGCCCCAGCCGAACTCGGGATCGGGGATGTTGCCCTGGTAGCAATAGGGCGCGCCGAAATCCTGGCCGGCCTTGGTGACGTGATTGAGTTCATCCTGCGGCACGTCTTCCGACATCCAGTCGCGGCCGTTATCGGTGAAGTACATCTGCTTGTTTTCGGGATTCCAGTCGAAGCCGACGCTGTTGCGGACGCCGAACGCGTAGACCTCGGCGCCGGTGCCGTCGAGATTCATGCGGCGGATCTGGCCGTGGGCGTCGTCATGCAGCACGTTGTTGCCGGGCTGTCCGACCGGAACATAGAGCTTGTTGTCGGGACCCACCGCGATGAACTTCCAGCCGTGGGCTTCGTCCTTCGGCAAATTGTCGTAGATCGTGGTCGGCTTCGGCGGATTGTCGAGCACGTCGTCGACCTTGTCGATCTTGTCGATCTTGGACAGTTCGGCGATGTAGAGCGTGCCGTTATGGAAGGCGACGCCGTTCGGCCGGTACAGGCCGGAGGCCAGCACCTTGACCTCGCGTTTGCCGTCCTTGTTGACGATGGCATAGACCTTGTCGACCAGCCGGCTGCCGACGAACACCGTGCCCTTGTCGCTCTGCGCCAGCGAACGCGCGTTGGCCATGCCGGCGGCATAGACCTCGATGTTGAAGCCGGCCGGCACCTTGAGTTTCGCCAGTGGCAGCTTGTCCGGGGCAGCCGCCAGCGGCGGTCCCGCGACCGGTGCCAGTTTGGCGGCGGCGTCGCCGTCCGGCCGCCCGATCAGGGGCGAGCCGGGCGGAAGCGCCGGCGCGGCAGCGGGCGCAGCGCCTGCCGCCGGAGTGGTGGCCTGCTGCGCGGACGCGGCAAATGTGAATGCACCGAAGAAGGCGCCCGCGAGCAACAGGCTGCGCGACGCGGATAGGCTGATCGTCATGGTGGTCCTCCCCTATGTGGAAGCCTTGTCGAGGCGCGGGCGAGCACAGGCCTGCGCGGATGGCTTTCCTGGCCGACACTCTCCGATAATTTGCCCCCGAAGCGCAATCGGAAACATCCTTGCTGCATTGAACATTGAACGATGTGCGAAGGCGAGCGCGCGACGGAATAGACCGGCACTGCCGGTGTAACGCACTTCGCCTGGAACAACACACTTCGCTCGAAAACGCTCTAATGCCGGGTAGCCGAGTTGTCCGGCAGGTCGAGGATCGCCTCGGTGAACGGAAACTCCAGCACGATCTCGCCTGCGTCGTCGGTCACCTCGATGGTCGCGTTCAACAGCGCGCGTTCCGCGCCGTCGGTCTTCAGCAATTCCCGGATCATGGCGCGCGCCACTTCCCAGGCGCGATCGGGGTTGCGCAGATCTTCGCCTTCGGGATCGGCGACCAGTTCGTCACCGATCCGGGTGTTGAAGTAATAGCGTGGCATGGGTTGAGGCCCACTTTCTGTTGGCAGCTCCCGGGTGGGAGACTGCATCACTCACAAGTTGTTTATGCGGGTTCCTGAGCTTCCGCGAAACCGGCCCTCCCGGACCGGCCAACGCGGGCAACCCTGAACCTGTTGATCCCATGCTGGTTTGACAGCCACCCGCACGAATAAGTGAATTTCATTTTGCAATGCAGCAAAAGGACTTAACGGGATAAAGGAAAAGATTTCACTGGCGAACTTTTGCAAGGGCATTAGTTTATCTCACGAGGGCGGAATTCGCCCTGTGCGAGCAAGGAGAGCCACAATGGCCTGGAAGACCCCGAAGATCGTCGAAGTGCCGGTTGGCATGGAAATCAACATGTATGCGTGCGCCGCCCGCAAGTAAGCGGCAGCGATACATCAGGTTTTAACGCAGGTGGACCTCCGGCCGGAATGCGCTCCCGAAAACGGGGCGTGTGCGAGCCGGTGTCCACCTTCGTAACATTGGGATGTAGATTCTGATCCGGGTTTTCCTGGATTTCCTTGGATTTCCTTGGATTTCCTGGCTTCAGAAATCTCTCCCTCAGAATTCCAGTTTTTCAAGAGAGTGCTCCAGGAGACGGATCATGCTTCGCGTCGTCGTCCTGGGCGCCGCGGCAGGCGGTGGTGTTCCGCAGTGGAATTGCGGCTGTCCGGTTTGCCGGATGGCGCGAACCCAGCATCCCGAACTTCAAAGTACCCAGGCTTCGATCGCGGTCAGCGCCGATGGTGATCACTGGTTCCTGGTCAACGCGTCGCCCGATCTGCGCCAACAGCTCATCGCCACGCCACAGCTTCATCCAGCTGCCGGCAAACTTCGTCATAGCCCGATCGCGGGCGTGATCCTGACCAACGGCGAAATCGACGCCGTCGCGGGGCTGTTGTCGATGCGCGAAGGCTGGCCCTTCACCATCTATGCGCATCAGCGCGTGCTTTCGATCCTGGCCAGCAACAGCATCTTCAACGTGCTAAGCGAGACGAATGTGACGAGACAGCCGATCGAGGTGGACAAGGCATTCGAACCGGCACTACCCGATGGCTCCCCGTCCGGCATCGAGATCGTGGCCTTTGGGGTACCGGGCAAGGGCGCCTGGTATCTGGAAGGCAAGGCGCATCCCGCCGGCACCGACGGGGTCGGCGACACGCTGGGACTTCGAATCGCCGACAAATCGACCGGCAAGCATTTTTATTTCCTCGCTGCCTGCGCCAACGTCACTGACGATCTGAAAGCGCGGCTTAAGGGCGCCTCGGCGATCTTCTTCGACGGCACCGTGTGGCGCGACGACGAATTGATCGTAGCCGGCCTCGGCAACAAGACCGGCCAGGGCATGGGTCATATCGCGATGTCAGGCGATAAAGGCGCGATCGAAAGCCTTGATGGCCTCGATATCGACAGGAAGATGTTTTTGCATATCAATAACTCCAACCCGGTGTGGCTTAGCGATTCCGCCGAGCGCAAGGCCGCCGAGCGCGCCGGTTGGCAAATTCCCGCCGATGGAACGGAGATTACGCTGTGAACGTCCAGGGCAAGGCCGGCAAAACCGCCGACGGCATCACGGCCTATTCGATCGGCAAGGCGTTTCCGCTCAACAATGCCGAGGAACTTGAAGCAGCACTTCGCCACATTGGCGCCACGCGCTATCACAGCCTGCATCCGTTCCACGCACTGCTGCATGGCGGCAAATTGAACAAGGGCCAGGTGCAGGCCTGGGCGCTGAACCGCTATTTCTACCAGAGCACCATCCCGCTCAAGGACGCGGTGGTGATCTCGCGCTTTCGCGACCGCGCCACCCGGCTGGAATGGCGACACCGGATCGAGGACCATGACGGCGATGTCGGCGCCGAGGGCGGCATCGAGCGCTGGCTGAAACTCACCGAAGGGCTCGGGCTCGACAGCGCCTATGTCGAATCCACCGAAGGCATCCTGCCGGCGACCCGTTTCGCGGTGGAAGCCTATGTGCATTTCTGCCGCGACAAGACGCCCTTGGAAGCGATCGCCTCCTCGCTGACCGAACTGTTCGCGCCGAACCTGCACGAAGAGCGCATCTCCGGCATGCTGGCGCACTACAATTTCGTCAATCCGGATATCATGAGCTATTTCAGCCGCCGCCTGCAGCAGGCGCCGCGCGATGCCGGCTTTGCGCTGGAATATGTCAGGGCCCATGCCAAGACGCCGGCGGAGCGCGAAATGGTCTGCAATGCGCTGATCTTCAAGACCAATGTGTTATGGGTTCAGCTTGATGCGCTGTATCATGCCTATGTCGAGGGCCACATTCCGCCCGGGGCGTTTGTTCCCAAGGATTGATTGAACGAGGCGAAGCCAAGAGGAAGACCAATGGCAGCCGCGCGCAGCCGCAACATCAGTGTCAGCGAGACCAGCCGGCCGGTGCTGCCGCGGCACGCCAGGCTGAAATTCGATGAGACGCGCAAGGTCTGGGTGATCCTGGCGCCGGAGCGCGTGCTCGCGCCGGACGAAATCGCGGTCGAAGTGCTAAAACTCTGCGACGGCGTCCGCAGCGTCGCCGACATGGTCGATCTGCTGGCGGCGAAATACGCCGCGCCGCGCGAGGCGATCGCGACCGACGTCGTCGCGATGCTGCAGGACCTTGCCGACAAGGGGTTCCTCACCGAGGCCCGCGAGAAGACATAATGACGGTGATCACAGACACCAAACCGCAGGCGACCGACCCGAAAGACGCTCTGTCGGCGCTCGAAGGCCGCGGTTCGATCGCCGAGACGTTTGGCATTCCGCTGGCGGTGCTGGCCGAACTCACGCATCGCTGCCCGCTGCAATGCCCCTATTGCTCCAACCCCGTGGAACTCGACCGCGGCGGCACCGAACTTTCCACCGATGAATGGAAGAAGGTTCTCACCGAGCTTGCGGAAATCGGCGTGCTGCAAATCCATTTCTCCGGCGGCGAACCCACCGCGCGCAAGGACATCGTCGAACTGGTTCAGCACGCGACCGATGTCGGGCTTTATTCCAATCTGATCACGTCCGCGGTGTTGCTGACCCGGGAGAAGCTTGTGTCGCTCGCCGATGCCGGGCTCTGTCATGTCCAGATCAGTTTCCAGGGCAACGAACCTGTCGTGGCCAATCGCGTCGCCGGTTTCAAACAGGCGCATCAGAAGAAGCTCGAAGTGGCAAAATGGACCCGCGAGCTCGACCTGCCGTTGACGGTGAACGCGGTAATGCATCGCCAGAACCTGTTTCAGCTTCCCGACATCATCCAGATGGCGGTCGATCTCGACGCCGACCGGCTCGAGGTCGCCAACGTGCAATATTACGGCTGGGCGCTGAAGAATCGCGCCGCGCTGATGCCGACCATCGAACAGATCGAGGCGTGCGCCCGCATCGTCGAGGAAGCCGAGACGCGGCTGAAGGGCACGCTCGCGATCGACTTCGTGGTGCCGGATTATTATGCGCTGCGGCCGAAGAAATGTATGGGCGGCTGGGGCCGGCAGTTCTTCAATATCTCGCCGGCCGGCAAGATCCTGCCCTGCCATGCCGCCGAGAGCATCACCGGGCTCGAATTTAAATCGGTGCGCTCGAACCATTCGATCGCCTGGATCTGGCAGAACTCGGAAGCGTTCAACCGCTATCGCGGCACCGGCTGGATGCCCGAGCCGTGCAGGAGCTGCGAGTTCAAGGAAGTCGATTTCGGCGGCTGCCGCTGCCAGGCTTTCGCGCTGACCGGCGACGCCGGCAACACCGATCCGGCCTGCACGCTGTCGCCGCTGCATGAGCAGATTTTCAAGATCGCGGAATCCGAGGCCGCCGCCGACAACAACCGCTTCATCTATCGCAATTTCGCGGGTGGTACGCTGGAGACGGACGGCGACCATGGCGCCTGACGCCGACGCGGGCAAGGCATCGCAGCATCGGGCCGATCCCTTTGCACCGCTGACCTCGGAGCAGATCGCGGTCGGCGACGGCCACGAGATCCATGTCGAAAGCGTCGGCCGGCAGGACGGCATTGCCGCGGTCTATCTGCATGGCGGCCCCGGCAGCGGCTGCCAGCCCGACCACCGCCGCCTGTTTGATCCCGAGCGATTTCACGCCGTGCTGTTCGACCAGCGTGGCGCCGGCCGCAGCCGCCCCAAGGGTGGCCGCGAGCACAACACGCTGCCGCATCTGATCGCGGACATGGAAATGATCCGCGATAAATTCGGTTTTGAGCGCTGGATGGTGGTCGGCGGCTCCTGGGGCGCAACGCTGGCGCTGGCCTATGCCGAGGCCCATCCGGAGCGCGTCAGCGGCATCGTGCTGCGCGCGACGTTTTTGGGCACCCGCGCCGAACTCGACCGCGCCTTTCTTCAAGCGCTCCCCCTGCTCTATCCCGGTCTCAGCGAGGACTTTATCGGCGTATTGCCCGAGGAAGAACGCGGACAACCACTCGAGGCCTACTGGCGGCGAATTCTGGATGACGACGCGGCCGTGCACGGCCCGGCCGCACGCGCCTGGGGCGAAACCGAGCGCATCCTGTCCGAACATGCACCCAACCGTTTCCGACTCGATATCGCCGCGCTGCGGGCCAACCGCACCCTGCCGTCGACGCCGTTCATGGAAGCGCATTACTTCCAGAACGATTGCTTCATGAAACCGGATCAGTTGATGGCGGATGCCGAAAAGCTCGCCGGCATTCCCGCCATCATCGTGCAAGGACGCTACGATCTGCTCTGTCCGCCGGCGACATCGCATGCGCTGGCGGCGCGGTGGCCGAACGCGGAAGTCCGCGTGATCGGCGGCGCTGGCCATTCGTTGTACGATCCCGGCATCCGGGATGCCGTGATGAAGGCGATCGCGGATCTCGCTTCCAGGATCAAACCGTAGAGAGGCATCGAACATGCCATTGGCCGGAAAAGGCATGCTGCTGACGTCGATGGATGTCGACGCCGCCGACGAAGCCGAGTTCAACCGCTGGTACGATCGCGAACATCTCGAAGAGCGGGTGGCGATCCCGGGCTTCCTCGAAGCGAGGCGCTATGTCGCGCACAAGGCCAGCCCGAAATATCTCTGCCTCTATTCCACCGTTGATCTCGAGGTGCTCGACAGCCCGGCCTATCGCGCAAAACTCGCCAACCCGACCGATTGGTCGGTCAAGACCATGGCGCGCTTCCAAAACATGATCCGCGCGGTTGCCCGCATCACGATAAGCCGCGGCACCGGCCGCGGCGCGGCACTGGGCCTCGTTCGTCTGCGCCTGCAAGCCGTCGAGCAGGACACATTGCGCGCTACGTTGAAGAACCTGCTCGATCCCGCCGATCGCGCCGGCCTCATCTCGATGCATCTGCTGGAAAGCGACGCCGCGCTTTCGAAACCGATCGCCGGCAATCCCGGCGCTTCCGAACCGGGCGCCGGCGACTGGTATGTGCTGATCGACGGCACCGAAATCGCCGCGATCGAATCCGCCATCGCGGCATGCACGGCCGCGCTCAAATCCGCTGTCGTTTCGACGGGCATCTATCGCCTGATGTGGGATCTCGCGAAGAGCGACATTTCAGCAGTCTGAAGCGCTCAAAAAATCGTGCGACGCATGCTGCACTGCCGCAAAACGCACGGTCTTTGCCGAATTCGCACATGAAAGCCGGTGATCGCGCAAATTTGCCTTTGTGCCCGCTCTCGATTGGTTCTAATAAGATAACCCTATGATCCAATTCAGAAACGGCAAGGACGCCAGTTGAGCGTCCACACCAAAAAGTAAGGCTGCGCTGCTCTTTGTATCAGTGCGGACATGGTAGGAATGAAACCGACTGATATCTCGGCGCCTGACTACTTTCACAAAGTGGTCGACTGCCAGTGGGCCTGTCCGGCGCACACACCCGTCCCAGAATATATCCGGTTGATCGCAGAAGGGCGTTATAGCGACGCCTACATGATCAATTGGAGATCCAATGTGTTTCCGGGGATCCTCGGGCGCACCTGCGATCGTCCGTGCGAGCCGGCGTGCCGACGCGGTCGCGTCGAGGAAACGCCGGTGGCGATCTGCCGGTTGAAGCGCGTCGCCGCCGACTTCAAGGACGACGTCAAGGACCGGATGCCCCAGATTGTCGGCCGAACAACGGCAAACGCATTGCGATCGTCGGCGGAGGCCCCGCCTCGCTCGCGGTCGCCCGCGACCTCGCGCCGATCGGCTATCATTGCACCGTGTTCGATGCCGACCCCAAGGCCGGCGGCATGATGCGCAGCCAGATTCCGAAATTCCGGCTGCCGGACTCGGTGATCGACGAGGAAACCGATTACATCCTCAACCTCGGCATCGACTTCAAGGGCGGCCATCGCATCGACAGCCTGAAGAAGCTCTTGACCGAAAATTACGACGCGATCTTTGTCGGCTCCGGCGCGCCGCGCGGCCGCGAACTCGAGCTTCCCGGCCGCAAGGAAGCCGCCAAGAACATCCATATCGGCATCGACTGGCTCTCCAGCGTATCGTTCGGCCACACCGACAAGGTCGGCAAGCGCGTGATCGTGCTCGGCGGCGGCAACACCGCGATGGATTGCTGCCGCACCGCGCGCCGGCTCGGCGGCGAAGACGTCAAGGTCATTGTGCGTTCCGGCTTCGAGGAAATGAAGGCCTCGCCGTGGGAGAAGGAAGACGCCATCCACGAGGATATTCCGATCCTCAACTTCCTGGTCCCGACAGCCTTCGTGCACGACAACGGCAAGCTCACCGGCGTCACCTTCCAGAAGGTGAAGGCCGAATATGACGACAAGGGCCGCCGCAACCTGGTGCCTTCGGGCGAGCCGGACCAGACCATCGAATGCGACGACGTCTTGGTCGCCGTCGGCCAGGAAAATGCATTCCCCTGGATCGAGCGCGACTGCGGCGTCGAGTTCGACAAATGGAACATGCCCAAGGTCGATCCCCAGACCATGGGTTCGACCAATCCAAAAGTGTTTTTCGGCGGCGACGCCGCCTTCGGGCCCAAGAACATCATCTGGGCGGTGGCGCATGGCCACGACGCCGCGCTCTCGATCCACAAATTGTTGTCGGGCGAGGACATCCACGAGCGTCCGCTGCCCGAAGTGGAGATCTCGTCGCAGAAGATGGGCATCCACGAATGGAGCTATGACAACGACGTCTCCGCCGACAAGCGCTACAAGGTGCCACATCGCGACAAGGTGATCGCGCTGAAGGATATCCGCACCGAGGTCGAGCTTGGCTATGACGTCAAGCTCGCGCTCGGCGAGGCGCAACGCTGCCTGAACTGCGATATCCAGACCGTGTTCGCGGCGCCGCTGTGCATCGAATGCGATGCCTGCGTCGACATCTGCCCGATGGATTGCATCACCTTCACGGAGAATGAGGACGAGAAGGATCTGCGTCAGCACCTCAAGGCGCCCTCGCCGCATCCCGACCAGGCGCTCTATGTCGCCGACGGCCTCAAGACCGGGCGCGTGATGGTGAAGGACGAGGACGTCTGCCTGCATTGCGGCCTGTGCGCCGAACGTTGCCCCACCGGTGCGTGGGACATGCAAAAATACCTCATCGATATGACTCACGCGGGATCATCATGTCCGTCCAAAGCCCGATCAGCAGCGTAAACGACTTCGTCGTCCGCTTCGCCAACGTCAACGGTTCAGGCTCGGCCAGCGCCAACGAACTGTTCGCCCGCTCGATCCTGCGCCATGGCGTGCCGGTCAGCCCCCGCAACGTGTTCCCGTCCAACATCCAGGGCCTGCCGACCTGGTACGAGGTACGCGTCACCGAAGACAGCCATCTCGGCGCCCGCGGCGGCATCGACATGATGGTGCAGATGAACCCGCAGACCTGGGACAAGGACGTCGCCTCGATCGAGCCCGGCGGCTATCTGTTCTACGATTCGACCAAGCCGTTGCCGACGTCGAAATTCCGCGCCGACATCACCGTGATCGGGGTGCCGCTGACCGCGATCACCAACTCGACCTATACCGATCCGCGCCAGCGCCAGCTGTTCAAGAACATCATCTATCTCGGCGCGCTGTGTGCCCTGCTCGACATGGACCCGAAGCTGGTCGAGCAGCTGATCGGCGAACAGTACAAGGGCAAGGAAAAGCTGCTGTCGTCCAACGTCCACGCGCTGCATCTCGGCCGCGACTGGGCGCTGCAGAACCTGAAATGTCCGATCGGGCTCAGGGTCAAGAAATCCGACAAGGTCGGCGATCGTATCTTCCTGGAAGGCAACAGCGCGGCCGCGCTCGGCGCGGTCTATGGCGGCGCCACGGTCTGCGCGTGGTATCCGATCACGCCGTCGTCGTCGCTGGCCGACGCTTTCACCAGCCATTGCAAGAAGCTGCGGCACGATCCCGAAACCGGCAAGGCGCAATACGCCATCGTCCAGGGCGAGGATGAACTGGCCTCGATCGGCATCGTGATCGGCGCGTCCTGGAACGGCGCGCGCGCCTTCACCGCGACCTCCGGCCCCGGCATCTCGCTGATGACGGAGTTCATCGGCCTGTCGTACTTTGCCGAAATTCCCGGCGTGATCATGAACGTGCAGCGCGCCGGTCCCTCGACCGGCATGCCGACCCGGACCCAGCAATGCGACATCATCGCCTGCGCCTATGCTTCGCATGGCGACACCAAGCACGTGCTGCTGTTCCCGGAAGATCCGGCCGAGGCCTTTGAATTCGCGGCGCAGGCGTTCGATCTCGCCGAGCGGCTGCAGACCATGATCTTCGTGATGCTCGATCTCGACATCGGCATGAACCACCGGCTGTGCCGCCCGCTGAAGTGGGACGACGCAAGGCAATATGACCGCGGCAAGGTGATGACCGCGGAGATGCTGGACGAGGGCCGCGACTTCGGCCGCTACCTCGATGTCGACGGCGACGGCATTCCGTTCCGTACCTACCCCGGCACCCACCCGACCAAGGGCTCGTTCTTCACCCGCGGCACCTCGCGCGACCGTTATGCGCGCTATTCCGAAGAAGGCTCGGTCTACGCCGACAACATGCAGCGGCTGGTGCGCAAGTTCGAAACCGCGCAGGACATGGTGCCGCGGCCGTTGCAGGCCAATGCCGCCAAGCCGACCAAATACGGCGTGATCTATTTCGGCTCGACGGCGCCGGCGATGGATGAGGCGATCGGGATTCTGGAGAAGCGCGGACACCAGCTCGACCGCTTGCGGATCCGCGCCTTCCCGTTCCACTCCAGCGTGGCGAGCTTCATCGCCGACCATGATTTCGTCTACGTGGTCGAACAGAACCGCGACGCCCAGTTGCGCCAGCTGATCGTCAACGAAAACGGCATCGATCCCGTCCGGCTGGTTCCGATCCTGCATTATGACGGCTCGCCGATCACCGCGCGCTTCATTGCGGGCGCGATCGGCGACCATCAGGACCAGCTCAAGGTGACCCCGCTCCGCAAGGTGAAGTCATGACCTATATCGCCAAGCCGAAATTCCAGCATCCGGGCCTGCCGAAGAACGAGCTCGGCTACACCCACAGGGATTACGAAGGCAAGATCTCGACGCTGTGCGCCGGCTGCGGCCATGACTCGATCACGGCCTCGATCATCGAGGCCTGCTACGAGCTGTCGATCGAACCGCATCGGGTGGCCAAGATTTCCGGCATCGGCTGCTCCTCGAAGACGCCGGACTATTTCCTCGGCAATTCGCACGGCTTCAATTCGGTGCATGGCCGCATGCCGTCGGTCTTGACCGGCGCCAACCTCGCCAACCGCGACCTGATCTATCTCGGCGTCTCCGGCGACGGCGATTCCGCATCGATCGGCTTCGGCCAGTTCGCGCATTCGATCCGGCGCGGCGTCAACATGACCTATATCGTCGAGAACAACGGCGTCTACGGCCTGACCAAGGGCCAGTTCTCGGCCACCGCCGACCGCGGCTCGAAGTCGAAAAAGGGCGTCACCAACACCGACAACGCCATCGACCTGGTGGCGATCGCGCTTGCAGCTCGGCGCCAGTTTCGTGGCGCGCAGTTTTTCGGGCGACAAGAGCCAGCTGGTGCCGCTGATCTCGGCCGCGATCCAGCACAAGGGCTCGGCTTTCATCGACGTGATCAGCCCCTGCATCGCCTTCAACAACCATGCCGGCTCGACCAAGAGCTTTGACTACGTCCGCGAGCACAACGACGCGGTGAACCGGCTCGACGTGCTGACCGGCCGCGACCCGATCACCGTGGATTACGCCCCTGGCACCGTGCAGGTGGTCGAACAGCACGACGGCACCCGGGTCGCGCTGCGCAAGCTCGACGCCGATTACGATCCGCATGACCGGCTCGGCGCGATGACTTTCCTGCAGAAGCACGCCGCCAAGGGCCAGATCGTCACCGGGCTGCTTTACGTTGATCCGGATTCGGAAGACCTGCACAGCCATCTCAACACGGTCGACAAGCCGCTCAACCAGCTCGGCGAGAAGACCCTGTGCCCGGGCAATGCCGCACTGGAAAAGATCAACGCCAGCCTGCGCTAATCCAACTCACAAGCGTGGCCGATACCGATTATCTATTCGGCCGGCTTGTTGTTGACGTTGACGACGCTGCATTTGCCGCCGGGGTCCGGCTTGCAGAAACCCAGCGCGTCCTTGACCGCTTCGTCGATCGTTCGGCGGCCTGTGGCCCAGCCGAAATGCGATCCGCTGAGCACGAACGCCTTGTTGGGCCCGCTTTCGAGATAAGTCTTGAATGTCTCGCGTCCGCGCGCGTTGAGGCTCGATGGCATCGCCACATCCGGCATCGGCAGGTCGATCAATCGCTCACGCAGCACGAGATTGTTCGCGGCGAGGAATTTGTCTGATATCGGCGACCATACCGGAAGGCCGCGGGCGCTGAACAGCATATGGCCATCGTCACCGAATGCTGGCACGCCCACGAAATCGACATGTCCCCCGGCCTTCGAGAAGGCGCCAGTGAACCGCGCCGTCAATCGCGGTCCGAAAAAATGATCGTTTTCGGCCGACACCCACAACAACGGCACGCGCGAGGTCTTGCCATATTGGGCGAACGCTTCAACCAGACTGCCCTCGCCACACACCGTGTCGGGGGCGGACGATCCCCTGCCCGGCGCGAACACGATCCCGGCAGCGAGGCCCGGCGGCGCCAGCGAGGTCAGCGCCACGGTGGCAAAACCACCGGCCGAAACGCCGACGCTGATCCATTTGCCCTTGCTGACATAATCCTGTCCGGACATGAATTTGGCGACGGCCGCGATATCGGCGGCTTCGGTCAGCCCGGCCGTGGCGTAATCCCGGCTGACACAGGAGCCGCGGGGTTGCGCCCACTCGCCTTGCGAATGGCCGTAGCCGCGCCGCATGAAAGCCACCGCGACCCAGCCGCGCCGCGCAAACGCCACCGCCTGCGGCCACATCCCGTAGGGCGACATTTTGGGGCGATCCTCGGCATCGCGCGGCGAGCCATGATTGAGCACGGCAAGCGGATGCGGCTGCCCGTCGTCCGGCCGGACAATGATGGCTTCCAGCACGAACGTAACGGGGCGGTGCGATTCCCCGATGACAGCAGGAATTTGCAAGACATCGAGACGCACGCCCTCGGCGCGCGCCTGCCCGAGCAGCGCGATCGCGAAAAGTGCCAGTAATGGCGTGATTTGAACAAACCTGAAGCGTGGTGCGCGCCGCATCGAATCCGCCCCATTACGCACCCATCTGTAACATGCGGATGTCAAAAGCGATCAAGAGGGTATCGCTTCAGGGCCGTAATCTTGCCTGATCGGCTCCGCGTTGACCAAAAAATGACGTTGAGCGCGCCGCCAAACAGCCAATTTCCGGGATCGATATGCCGCGTATGGCGTTATGCTGCGAGGGTACGCATATTCCCCAGGTCGTCATCAAGCCATCCCCCGATCGGCTTCCCGCCATATCGCTCCCAAACGCCAAAAAAAACGACCACTCCGGACAGAAGCAGGCATCATGAATCCCGTCAAAGCACTCGAAAACCACGGCCAGGCGGTCTGGCTGGATTTCCTCGCCCGCGGCTTCGTCGCCAAAGGCGACCTGAAAAAGCTGATCGACAGCGACGGCGTCAAGGGCGTCACGTCGAACCCGTCGATTTTCGAGAAGGCGATCGGCAGCTCGGACGAATATGATGCCCCGATCGGCCAGGCGTTGAAAAAGGGCGACCGTCCGGTTGCCGAATTGTTCGAGCATCTCGCGGTCGAGGACATCCAGCATGCCGCGGACGTGCTGCGGCCGGTCTACGACGAACTCAAAGGGCATGACGGCTTTGTCAGTCTGGAAGTGTCGCCCTATCTCGCGCTCGATACCAAGGGCACAATCGTGGAAGCCGAGCGGCTCTGGAAAGAGGTCGACCGCAAGAATTTGATGGTGAAAGTGCCGGCGACGGCGCAGGGCCTGCCGGCGATCCAGCAACTGATCGGCGAAGGCATCAGCATCAACATCACGCTTTTGTTCTCGCAGAAAGTCTATGTGCAGGTCGCCGAAGCTTATCTCGCCGGCCTCGAAAAATACGTCGCCAAGGGCGGCGATCCCTCCCATGTCGCGAGCGTCGCCAGCTTCTTCGTCAGCCGCATCGACAGCGCGGTCGACAAGCAGCTCGACGACAAGATCGCGAAAGCGAATGATCCGTCCGAAAAGGAACGGCTGGCGGCGCTGAAGGGCAAGGTCGCGATCGCCAACGCGAAATTGGCCTATCAGGAATACAAGCGGCTGTTCTCGGGTAGTCGCTGGGACAAACTGGCCTCCAAAGGTGCAAAACCGCAGCGGCTGCTGTGGGCCTCCACGGGCACCAAGAACAAGGACTACAGCGACGTGCTCTATGTCGAGGAGCTGATCGGTCCCAACACGGTCAATACCGTGCCGCCGGGCACGCTCGACGCCTTCCGCGATCACGGCCAACCGCGCGACAGCCTCGAGGAAAATGTCGAGGACGCCCGGCACGTTCTCGCCGAACTGGAGAAATCCGGCATCTCGCTCGATGCCATCACCGCCGAACTGGTCAAGGACGGCGTCAAGCAATTCGCCGATGCCGCCGACAAGCTCTATGGCGCGGTCGCGCACAAGCGCGCCACCGTGCTCGGCGAAGGCATCGACCGGCAGACGCTGGCGCTCGGCAACGAGCTCGGCAAGGCGGTCGAGAAAAGCACCGAAGACTGGCGCGCCTCGGCGAAAATCCGTCACCTCTGGCAGCACGACAAATCGGTCTGGACCGGCGATGACGAGAACAAATGGCTGGGCTGGCTGTCGAGCCCGGCCGCGGCCGACATCGCCGACTATGAGGATTTTTCGCACCGCGTGAAGAATCAACACTTCAGCGACGCGGTCGTGCTCGGCATGGGCGGATCGAGCCTCGGTCCCGAAGTGCTGGCGCAGACGTTTGAGAAGCAGCCGGGCTATCCGAAGCTGCACGTGCTTGATTCCACCGACCCGGCGCAGATCCGCACGTTGCAGGCTTCGATCAATCTCGCCGATACGCTGTTCATCGTCTCCAGCAAATCCGGCAGCACCACCGAACCGAACGTGATGAAGGATTATTTCTTCGAGCGCGTGTCGGAGACGATCGGCGCCGACAAGGCCGGCCACCGCTTCATCGCCGTCACGGATCCCGGCTCGGCGCTGCAGAAGGTCGCGGCCCAACAGGGTTTTGCCCGCACTTTCTATGGCGACCCGACCATCGGCGGACGCTATTCGGTGCTATCGCCGTTCGGACTGGTGCCGGCGGCGGCCGCCGGCATCGATCTGCGTACGCTGCTCGGCCACACGCTCGCGATGGTGCGCTCCTGCGGGCCGGACGTGCCGCCGCATGAAAATCCGGGCGTGCAGCTTGGCCTCGCGATGGGCCTCGCCGGGCTCGAGGGCCGCGACAAGGTCACCATCCTGTCGTCGCAAAAAATCGCCGATTTCGGCGCCTGGGCCGAACAGTTGATCGCGGAGTCCACCGGCAAGGATGGCAAGGGCCTGATCCCGATCGACGGCGAGACGCTCGGCGATGCTAGCCAATATGGCAACGACCGCTTCTTCATCGACATCCGCACCGAGGGCGAGCGCGACGCCGCGCATGACGCAAAACTCGCGGCGCTGGAAAAGGCCGGCCATCCGGTGGTGCGCATCGTGATGCAATCGATCGACCATATCGGGCAGGAATTCTTCCGCTTCGAAATGGCGGTCGCGGTGGCGGGCTCCGTGCTCGGCATCAATCCGTTCAACCAGCCCGACGTCGAAGCCGCCAAGATCAAGACCCGCGAACTGACTGCGGCGTACGAGAAGACCGGCTCGCTGCCGAGGGAAGAACCGGTGGTTTCGACCGAGACGGCCGATATCTATACCGACGACAAGAATGCCGCGGACCTGCGCAAGGCGGGCGCCAATGGCGATCTCGGCTCGTGGCTGAAGGCGCATCTTTCGCGATCCGGCAGCGACGACTATGTCGCGATGCTCGCCTATATCGAGCGAAACGCGGCGCATATCGGCACGCTGCAGCACATGCGGCTGGCGGTGCGCGACCAGCGCCATGTCGCAACCTGCGCCGAATTCGGGCCGCGTTTCCTGCATTCCACCGGCCAGGCCTACAAGGGCGGCCCCGACAGCGGCGTGTTCCTGCAGATCACCGCCGATGACGAGCGCGATCTGGCCGTGCCCGGCCAGAAGGCGAGTTTTGGCGTCATCAAGGCGGCCCAGGCCCGCGGCGATTTCGGCGTGCTGACCGAACGCGGCCGCCGCGCGCTGCGCGTGCACCTCAAGGGCGATCTCGCATCGGGATTGAAGATGCTCGACGCCGCAATCGCCGAGGCGCTGAATTGATGACGCGCACTACCTCACCTCATATTTCAGGAATTTAAACAGATGCAACTCGGCATGATCGGGCTTGGGCGGATGGGCGGCAACATCGTCCGCCGGCTGATGAATCAGGGACACACCACCGTCGTCTACGACAAGGATCCGAAGGCGGTCGCAGCACTTGGAGCCGATGGCTCGGTCGGGGCCAATGCGCTGGAGGATTTCGTCAAGAAGCTCGAAAAGCCGAGAACCGCCTGGGTGATGCTGCCGGCCGGCAAGATCACCGAGACCACCATCGAGGCGCTCGCAAAACTGATGGACAAGGACGACGTCATCATCGACGGCGGCAACACGTTTTGGCAGGACGACGTGCGCCGCGGCAAGGCGCTGAAGGCGCGCGGCATCCATTATATCGATGTCGGCACTTCCGGCGGCGTCTGGGGCATTGATCGCGGCTATTGCATGATGATCGGCGGCGACAAGGCGGTGGTCGAGCGCCTCGACCCGATCTTCAAGACGCTGGCGCCCGGCGTCGGCGATATCGACCGCACCAAAGGCCGCGAGGGCCGCGATGCCAGGATCGAACAGGGCTACATCCATGCCGGACCGGTCGGCGCCGGGCACTTCGTCAAGATGGTCCATAACGGCATCGAATATGGCCTGATGCAGGCCTATGCCGAAGGTTTTGACATCCTCAAGAACGCTGATATCGAGGCGCTGCCGGAAGATCACCGTTTCACGCTCGACATCGCCGATATCGCCGAGGTCTGGCGGCGCGGCAGCGTGATCCCGTCCTGGTTGCTCGACCTGACCTCCTCCGCTTTGGCGCAGAACGCGACGCTCGATGAGTATTCCGGCTTTGTCGAGGATTCCGGCGAAGGCCGCTGGACCGTCAACGCGGCGATCGACGAGGCGGTGCCGGCCGAGGTGCTGACCGCGGCTCTGTACACCCGCTTCCGCTCGCGCAAGGATCATACCTTTGCCGAGAAAATTCTCTCCGCGATGCGCGCCGGTTTCGGCGGCCACAAGGAACCGAAATAGCCCTCGCCACGCAACCCGCAATCAGCACCTTGAAGCCAAAGGGCCATTCGTGACAGAACCAGAACCCAAATCGAGCAAGAAGCAGCCCGCCAAGAAAAAACCCGAGCCTTGCGCCTTCGTCATCTTCGGCGTCACGGGCGATCTCGCGCACCGCCTTGTGGTCCCCGCGCTCTATAATCTGGCGGCAAGCAATCTGTTGCCGGACGATTTCTGTGTGGTCGGCGTTGCCCGCAATGCGACGTCGAACGACGAGTTACGCGACAGCCTGATGAAGGGCTTGCAGCAGTTTGCCACGAGGAAGGTGGACGAGGCGATCGCAAAACGCCTGCTTGATTGCGTCACCAGCATTGCCGCTGACCCGAAGGATCCCTCCTCGTTCGACAAATTGAGCAAGCAGCTCGACGAATTGGAAAAGCAGCGCAAGACCAAGGGCAATCGGTTGTTCTATCTGGCAACGCCGCCCACCGCATTTGCGCCGACCAGCCGCGAGCTTGGCCGCACCGGCATGCTGAAGGAAAACGGTTCCTGGCGGCGGCTGGTGATCGAAAAGCCGTTCGGAACCGATCTGGCGTCGGCCAAGGCGCTGAACGCCGAACTGCTTGAGATCGCCACGGAGCGGCAGATTTTCCGGATCGACCATTACCTCGGCAAGGAAACCGTCCAAAACATCCTGGTGCTGCGCTTCGCCAACGGCATGTTCGAGCCGATCTGGAATCGCAACCATATCGATCACATCCAGATCACGGTCGAGGAAAAGCTCGGCGTCGGGCACCGCGGCAGCTTCTATGATGCCACCGGCGCGCTACGCGACATGGTGCCCAACCACCTGTTCCAGTTGCTGTCGCTGGTGACGATGGAACCACCGGCAAAGTTCGATGCGCACGCGGTGCGCTCGGAGAAGGCCGAAGTGCTGGCGGCGATCCAGACCCAGAGCGAGGAAGAGGCGCTGAAGAATTCGGTGCGCGGCCAGTATCTCGGCGGCAAGGTCGGCGACACCGAGGTCGAGGACTATCGCAAGACCAAGGACGTCAAACCCGACAGCAGCACCGAGACCTATGCCGCGCTGAAACTGACCATCGACAATTGGCGATGGGCCGGCGTTCCCTTTTATCTGCGCACCGGCAAGGCGCTCGGCGCCAAGCGCACGGAAGTGGCGATCAAGTTCAAGCAGGCGCCGTTCGCGATGTTCAAGGATACCCCGGTCCACCAGCTGTCGCAGAACTATCTGGTCATCGGCATCGAGCCGACCGAGGGCATCACACTGCAGTTCAATACCAAGGTGCCGGGGCCGGCGATCGATATCGACGGCGTCGAGATGAAATTCCGCTACAAGGACTACTTCAAGGCGGAGCCCTCCACCGGCTATGAAACGCTGATTTACGACTGCATGATCGGTGATAACATCCTGTTCCAGCGTGCCGACAGCGTCGAGGCCGGCTGGCAGGCGGTGCAGCCCTTTCTCGATGCCTGGAAGAAGGCCGGCGCCAAGGGACTGGAGAGCTACCAGGCCGGCAGCCAGGGGCCTACCGAGGCTGATGAACTGTTGACGCGCGACGGACGAAGCTGGCGAGAGGCGAACTGACATGGCGCCAGGTAATCCCAATCAAGGACTGGATCCCAACCAAAGACCGAAAGTGATCGTCGCGGCCGATCCCGCCGCGCTGGCGGAAACCGCCGCGGAACGTTTGATCGCCAGGATCGACGCCAATGGGCATCGCCCGGCGATTTGCCTTTCCGGTGGATCGAGCCCGAAGCAGATGTTCGAACTGCTGGCGACCGACGCCTATCGCCGCCGCATTCCATGGGACCGCGTGCACTGGTTCATCGGCGACGAGCGGTTCGTTCCCGCGACCGATTCACACAACAACATGGCGATGGCGCGAAAAGCGTTTCTCGATCGCTGCGCACCACCGGCCAATGTTCATCCGATCGAGGTCGACAGTGCGAGCCCCCAGGAAGCCGCGGCGCGCTACGAGCGCGAGCTGAAATCGTTCTATGGCGCCGATCAGCTTGATCCGGCCCGGCCGCTGTTCGATCTGGTGATGCTGGGCGCCGGGCCGGATGGCCATACCGCGTCGCTGTTTCCGGGATATCCGGCGGAGAGCGAGACCAAACGCTGGGTCACCGACGTCCCCGAAGCCCATGTCGCGCCGTTCGTGCCGCGGGTGTCCCTGACCTTTCCGGTGCTGGCCTCCTGCCGTGAGATGATGTTCGAGGCCAGCGGCGCCGGCAAACGCACGATCCTGACCCGGATCTTCGACGGCGAGGACCTGCCGGCGACCCGCGCCCGTTCGCAAGGCGAGACGGTCTGGCTTTTGGACAAGGCGGCATTGCCGGAGAATTTTCGTGGGTGAGACTCCGAGCAAGGCTCCCTGCGCGCTGGTCGTGATGGGCGTGTCGGGATCCGGCAAAAGCACCATCGCCGATATACTGGCCGAGCGGATCGGCTGGACTTTTGAGGACGGCGACAAATTCCATCCCGCCAGCAACGTCGCCAAGATGCATGCCGGTCAGCCCCTCACCGATGAGGACCGCTGGCCCTGGCTGCGGGCGATCGCTGTCGAGATCAACCGCGCCTGCGCCGCCGGCGAACATCTCGTGATCGCCTGCTCCGCGCTGAAACGCGCCTACCGCGACATCCTCGTGCAAGGCCGCAAGGATGTCCGGATTGTCTTCCTCGATGGAAGTCAGCAGTTGATCGCAAGCCGGCTGGCCAAACGAAAAGGCCATTTCATGCCGCCCGATCTGCTGCCGAGCCAGTTCAGGACGCTCGAGCCGCCGACGCCGGACGAAAACCCCGTCACCGTCTCGATCGATGCCTCGGTCGACAAAATCGTCGATGATATCGTCGCCAAGCTGGCACTGGCTTCCGCCGGCCAAAACGCCTCCCGCAGGACCGTTTCATGACCCGCATCGCTCTCGTTGTCTCCGATGTCGACGGCACCCTGCTGACCAAGGACAAGCTCCTGACCGACAAGGCCGCGCGCGCGGTGCGCCGGCTGGAAGACAGCGGCGTCGCCTTTACCGTCGTTTCCAGCCGCCCGACCATCGGCATGCGATTTCTGATCGAGCCGCTGCGGATCACGATGCCGTTCGGGTCGTTCAACGGCAGCTCGATCACCGACCCGCAACTGAAACCGATCGAACAGCACGTCTTGCCGGCATCGGCGGCGCAGCGCACCCTCGAAATCCTGAAGCAATTTGGTGTCGATGCCTGGTTGTTCACCAACGACCAATGGTTCGCGGATAATCCCGACGGCGAATACAATCCGTGGGAAAAGCGTACGATCAAGGCCGATCCGGTTTTTGTCGAGGATTTTGCGCCGTATCTGGCGACGGCGTGCAAGCTCGTCGGCTCCAGCTCCGATCCGGTGCTGCTGAAACGCTGCGAGGCCGCCATGCAGCAGGCCGTCGGCACACAGGCCACCGTGGCCTGCTCACAGACCTACTATCTCGACGTCACCCCGCCGGGGCACGACAAGGGCACTTTTGTCGAAGCGATGGTCAAACGGCTGGGCATTGCGGTCGATGCGGTCGCCACCATCGGCGACATGGCCAACGATGTCGCGATGTTCAAAAAGAGCGGCATCTCGATCGCGATGGGCAATGCCACCGACGAGATCAAGCGGCAGGCCACCAACGTCACGACATCGAACCAGGACGAGGGGTTTGCCGGCGCGATCGAAATGGTGATGAAGAGGAACGGGGTTTAGCACCGCGTCGTCCCCGCCTAGTGCGCAATTGCGCACGGGGCGCGGGGACCCATACGCCGCGACTCGCGCTTCTGGCAGCGCGGCTCACGCCTTTAACTACAATTGATGCCAGGGGTTATGGGTGCCTGGCGTTCGCCGGGACGACGCTGGTCTGTTAGTCGACGCTACTCCGAGCGCTGCATCGCCGGCTTCTTGGCATCGCTGAGGTTATGGGCGGTGTTGATCAGCGCGATGTGGGTCAGGGCTTGCGGAAAGTTTCCGGCCTGGCGGCCGGCGGCGGTGTCGAACTCTTCCGCCAGCAATCCCAGATCATTGGCGATCGCCACCACGCGATCGAACAGCGCCTGCGCCCTGTCGGTCTCGCCTGCCAGCACATAGGCGTCCGCGAGCCAGAGGGTGCAGGCCAGGAACGCACCTTCGATCGGCTGGTTTTGGTCGGCGGGCTCGCGGCGGTCGTGGCGCAGCACGAATCCATCGCGGATCATGTGTTTCTCGATCGCCGCCAGCGTACCAAGCACCCGCGGGTCATCGCCGGGAAGAAAGCCCACCGCGGGCAGCAGCAGGATGCTGGCATCGAGTAATTGCGAGCCATAGGATTCGACAAAACTATTCAGTTTTCGGTCAAAGCCCTTTTCACAGACGTCGCGATGGATGGTGTCGCGCAGGCTACGCCATTGCTCAAGCGGCGCCTCGAAGCCGAATTTTTCCGCGCTCTTGACGGCGCGGTCGAACGCGACCCAGGTCATCACTTTCGATGAGACATAGTGCTTGCCGTCGCCGCGCCGTTCCCAGATGCCGCTATCCGGCCGGTTCCAGATTTCCGCCAGGTGCTCCAGCACCTTGCATTCCAGGTCCCAGGTGGTCTCGTCGAGCTCCAGCTTCGCGACCCGCGCCTGATGGAAGGCGTCCATCAGCTCGCCGTAGACATCGAGCTGCAATTGCGCGTGCGCCGCATTGCCGACCCGGACCGGTTGCGCGCCTTCATAGCCGGGCAACCAGTCCGCCTCCCATTCCAGCAGGCGGCGCTGGCCCTTGATGCCGTACATGATCTGCATATGAGCCGGCGCGCCCGCGACCGCCCGCAGCAGCCAGGCGTGCCAGCACGAGGCTTCCTCGGTATAGCCCGAGTTCATCAGGGCCAGCAGCGTGAAGGTGGCGTCGCGCAACCAGCAGAAACGATAATCCCAGTTCTTGGCGCCGCCGAGGATTTCCGGCAGCGAGGTGGTGGGCGCTGCAATAATGCCGCCGGTCGGCTTATAGGTCAGCGCCTTCAGCGTGATCAGCGAGCGCATCACAAGGTCGCGACTTTCGCCCTGATACGTGCAACGGCCGGACCACTCGGTCCAGAAATCCCTGGTATCCTGCAGCGCCTGTTCCGGATCGATCGCCTCGGGCACGTCAAGATGGGAAGGGCCATACGTGAGAACGAAGGGCACGGTCTCGCCCTCGCCGACCTCGAACTCGGCCACCGTGGTCATGTCCTCGCCCCGGGTCTTGATCGGGGTTCGCAGCACGGCCATGTCGGGCCCGCAAATCGCCAGTATCCCCGAACCATCCTCGCTTTGCTTGACCCAGGGAATATCCGTGCCGAAGCCGAAACGGATCACCAGTTCCATCCGCAGTTTTGTCCGGCCCCTCACCCCGCGCACCAGCCTGACGATGTCGGAAGCCTTGCCCCGTGGCGGCATGAAATCGATCACCACGACTGTGCCGGTTTCGGTCTCGAAACGGGTCTCCAGGATCAGCGTATCGCCCCAATAGCGGCGGGTGGTCTTTGCGATCTTCTCTGTCGGCGCGATCAGCCAGCGGCCCTCTTTCGAGGTTCCGAGCAGCGCGGCAAAACAGGCATCGGAATCGAAGGCGGGCCAGCACAGCCAGTCGATTGATCCATCGCGGCCCACCAATGCGGCGGTCTCGCAATCGCCGATCAGTCCATAGTCTTCAATTTTGCAGGCCAATGATAATCACCAATGATGTTTGCTTTGGATCTCAGGCTGCCGCGCCGGTGCGCTCCCGGGTCGCGGTCTTGAGCGCGGCAGTGTCGATAGCGGCGGCGATGTCGCCAAGCGCCACCGGCAAGCGCCGCCGCCAATTTGGATGCTCATTGACCGTGCCGGGAATGTTGGGCTGGTCGAGCAGGCCCAGAATATCCTCCAGCGATATGGTCATTAGACGCGACTTGGTCCGCGCCAAAAATCCCGTCACGGCATAGAGATCATGCCCCTCGACGCCGTGAGCGCGCAAAGTGTCGCTCAGCGCGGTCAGCGCCTGCCAGCGCGCATCGTCGCTTTCGCCGGGATCGATCCCGATCGAGCGCTTCAGCTTGAGATCGCCAAACGACCGCCAGCCCGCATAGGTCGACAGATCGTGCGTATTGAGGGTGACCAGCGCATTGGCCTTGTAATGGTCGAGGCCGTAAAACGCGCCGCGATTGTCGCGCTCGAACATCATCACCAGATAGGACCAGATGCCCCAATCGGCCATCTGCTCGCGAAAGCCTTCCGGCACGGTGCCGAGATCCTCGCCGATCACCACGCAGCGATGCGTCGCGCTTTCCTGCGCGGTCGCCGCCAGCAGCGCCTCGAACGGCATTTGCACATAGACGCCGTTATTGGGGGCAAATCCGTGCGGCACCAGATAAAGCCGCTTCAATCCGAGTACGTGATCGAGCCGAATCGCACCGGCATAGCGCATCGAGGCCCACAACATCTGGCGAAACGGCTCGAACGACGTCATGGCGAGGCCGGCGGCGTTGAAGCCGGCGAGGCCCCAATTCTGGCCGGCGGTGTTGAGCGGATCCGGCGGCGCGCCGACCGCGAGATGGCGCGAGATCGCGGCCTGCTCGTTCCAGGCATCGAACCCGTCGGATTGCACGCCCACCGCGACGTCGAGATAGAGCCCGACCTTCATCCCGAGCTTCGCCGCGAGATCGCGGCAATCCCGCAATTGCCGATCGGCGACCCATTGCACGAATTCGACGAATTCGATCTCGGCGCCGTCCTTGCCCTCGCGCAAATCAGCACAAGCGGCTTCGTCCGGTTGCCGCCACGGTTCGGGCCATTCCCACCACGGCTGGTTGAATTTGTGCCTGAGGACCTCGAAGCAGGCGAACCGAGTCAATAGCCGTCCGCGCTCGGCGCGAAATTCCTCGAAATCGTCCCGACTACCGGCGGCCGGAGCGGCCTTGAACTTCTTGAATGCGGCGCGCAACGCCGGCCATTTCAACTTCGCGACAGCCGGATAATCGACGAGGTCGCCCTGCCTCAGTCGCTCCGCTGCGGCTGGAGATGTCACGCCGGCGAGTTTCTCGACGTCGACATACAGCGGATTGAGAAACAGCCGGCTGTTCGGCGAATAGGGGCTGCAGTCGCCGGGACGGTCGTCGAACAGGGCATGCAGCGGGTTCAGCCCCATTCCGCCCGCTCCGAGGCCGGCCGCAAGCGCGATCAGGCCTTCGAGATCGGTAAAATCCCCGATTCCCCAATTCCGGGCCGAGCGCAGGCTGTAGAGCTGGACCGCCAGCAGCCAACAACGGTCGAAATCGCCGGCAAAGGCCGTGGGCGGCGCCACCAGCAGCGGGACTTCCTCAGTCAAGGACGCGGCATCGGCCAGTTGGAGTTGATAGGTGCCGACCGCCAGATCGGCGGGCCAGCTGATGGTGCCGCCCTTGGCCTCGCCTTCCGCGATAACCCTCGGGCCAGCAACGATTTTCCAGTGCACGGGAGATTTGGCGGCTCGGCCCAGCTTGGTCCGGGCGGGTTTGCCGAACCGGATCACCACCGGTCCATCCAGCAACCGGCGCGGCAACTCGGCCGGCAGCGCATCGAGGATAATCCGCAGGGCGTTGTCGTCCGTCACATGGCGGTGACCCTGCCCATCGATAAACTCGGCCTGGATCCCTAGCTCTTTGGCTCTGGTCAAAAGTTCCATTCGGCACGCTGCTTGCACGTCTAGAGATCGGGCTTTTTGAAATTCATCAAGTGCGGGAAGAGGATAGCCGTGTTTAACTCTCATCCGCCAGCCCAGTTCCCACGGAACCATTGCCGGGATTGGGCTTTCTATATAGGTCCGTCGCGTCTTTTTTCTGCAAGCGATATGGGATCGTATCCCGCATCGTTCGCAACTCAGTGGCATCACCGTGAATAAAACAGCTCAAACTGTCGAGAGCGCCGCCGCCGGCGGTGCCTTCCATATCGAAGATGTGTTCCCTCGGATCGATGGCGGACGGTATCCCGTCAAGCGCATCGTCGGCGAGCGCGTTGATGTATGGGCCGATGTCTACCGAGACGGCCATGACGTCATTGCCTGTGCCGTGGTCTGGCGCCGCGAGCAGGACCGCGAGTGGCGCCGCGCGCCGATGGTCCAGCACAGCAACGACCGCTGGGGTGGCTCGTTCGTGCCGGATCAGCCCGGCCGTTACGTCTATGCCATCGAGGCCTGGACCGACGAATTCGCAACCTGGCGGCATGGTTTCGAGTTGAAGCAGAAAGCCGGCGCCGACCTCACCCTCGATGCGATCGAGGGCGCGGGCATGCTGACCAAGGCGCAGGCCGGCGGCCAGGCCGCCTCGGCGGTAATCCTGCGGCAGTGCGAGGATTTTCTGCAAACCGGCGAAACCGCCCCGCTACTCACCGAGGAATTGCAGGACGCGATGGCCGAAAGCCAGTTGCGGCCGGATTTGACGCGCTCCCAGCTGTTTCCGTTCGTGGCCGACCGGCCCCGCGCACGCAACGGCGCATGGTACGAGATGGTACCACGCAGCCAGGGCCAGAACCCCGGCCAGCACGGCACCTTCAAGGATTGCATCGCGCGGCTCCCCGACGTCGGCGCGATGGGCTTTGACGTGGTGTATTTCACGCCGATCCATCCGATCGGAAAAACCAACCGCAAGGGCCGCAACAACGCGGTGACCGCACTCGAAGGCGATCCCGGTAGCCCCTATGCCATCGGTGGCGCCGAAGGTGGTCACGACGCGGTGCATCCGGAACTGGGCACGCTGGAGGACTTCCGCGAATTCGTCGCCGCCTGCAAATCGCTGGATATGGAAGTGGCGCTCGACTTCGCCGTGCAGTGTTCGCCCGACCATCCCTGGCTCAAACAGCATCCCAACTGGTTCAAACGCCGGCCGGATGGCTCGATGCGCTATGCGGAAAATCCGCCAAAGAGGTATGAGGACATCGTCAATCCGGATTTCTCAACTGAAGACTCTGGCGCGCTGTGGAATGCGCTGCGCGACGTGGTGCTGTTCTGGATCGACCAGGGCGTCAGCATCTTCCGCGTCGACAATCCCCACACCAAGCCGTTCCCGTTCTGGGAATGGCTGATCCATGAAGTGCAGCTTCGCCATCCCGACGTGATCTTCCTCGCGGAAGCCTTTACCCGGCCGAAGCTGATGAAGGGGCTGGCAAAGCTCGGCTTCACCCAGTCCTACACCTACTTCACCTGGCGAACCCAGAAATGGGAGCTGGAGCAATATCTCAACGAACTGACGGCCTATCCGGAGCGCGATTATTATCGCCCCAATTTCTTCGTCAACACGCCGGATATCCTGCCCTATCATCTGCAGAGCGGCGAGACCTGGATGTTCAAGTCCCGCGTCGCGCTCGCCGCCACGCTGTCGAGCACCTACGGCATCTATAACGGGTTCGAACTGCTGGAGCACGATCCGATCCCGGGACGGGAGGAATATCTCGATTCCGAGAAATACGAGATCAAGGTGCGGGACTGGAACAAGGACGGCAACATCAAGGATTACATCCGCGACCTCAACCGCGCGCGCCGCGCCAACGCTGCCCTGCAGCAGACCGGCAATTTGCGCTTCATCCCGGTCGAGGACGGCAATGTGATCGGATTCGTCAAGGAATTGGTCAACCAGACCAACAGCGTCGTCGCGGCCATCGCGCTCTCGCGTGAGCCGCACGAATTCTGGCTGCCGCTCGGCGACGTCCAGGTCGGCATGGTGGATGACCGCCGCAACGTCGCCGCGGTCGAGAACCTGATCACCGGCGAGCGGCATCCGGTCGAGTGGGGCGGCATCCGCCTGCGGATCGATCCGGTGCGCGATCCCGCGCTGCTGTTTCGCTGTCTGGCGTGAGGGACCGCGCCATGAACGTGATGTCGTCGATCGACGCCAAGCAAGAGTCGGCCACCGAGACCGTGGACGAGCTGTGGTACAAGGACGCCATCATCTATCAGCTGCACGTCAAGGCCTTCGCCGACAGCAACAATGACGGCATCGGCGATTTCGCCGGCCTGACCGAAAAGCTCGGCTATCTGCAGGAACTCGGCGTCACCACGCTGTGGCTGTTGCCGTTTTATCCGTCGCCCGGCCGCGACGACGGCTACGACATCGCCGACTACGGCGACATCAATCCCGATTTCGGCAGCATGAAGGATTTCCGGCGCTTCATCGTCGAAGCCAAGCGGCGCGGCCTCAAGGTCATCACCGAACTGGTCGATCAACCACACCTCGGACCAGCACGACTGGTTCAAACGCGCGCGCCGCAGCGATCCGAAATCCAGCGCGCGCAACTGGTATGTCTGGAGCGACACCGACCAGAAATACCAGGGCACGCGGATCATCTTCACCGATACCGAGAAGTCGAACTGGACCTGGGATCCGGAAGCCGGCCAGTTTTACTGGCACCGGTTCTTCTCGCACCAGCCGGATCTGAATTTCGACAATCCGCGCGTGGTCAGCGCCCTCATCCAGGTGATGAAGCGCTGGCTCGACGCCGGCGTCGACGGTTTCCGGCTCGACGCCATCCCCTATCTGTGCGAGCGCGACGGCACCAACAACGAAAACCTGCCGGAAACCCACGCCATCATCAAGAAGCTGCGCGGCGAGCTCGACGCCTACTCCAAGGGCAAGGTATTGCTGGCGGAAGCCAATCAATGGCCGGAGGACGTGCAGGAATATTTCGGCCGCGGCGACGAATGCCACATGGCCTATCATTTCCCGCTGATGCCGCGGATTTACATGGCGATCGCGCAGGAGGATCGCTTCCCGATCACCGACATCCTGCGGCAGACGCCGGATATCCCGGCCAATTGCCAATGGGCGCTGTTCCTGCGCAACCATGACGAATTGACGCTGGAAATGGTCACCGACGTCGAGCGCGATTATCTGTGGTCAACCTACGCCAACGATCCCCGCGCCCGCATCAATGTCGGCATCCGCCGGCGGCTGGCGCCGTTGATGGACAACGACCGCCGCAAGATCGAATTGATGAACTCGCTGCTGCTGTCGTTTCCGGGAACGCCGATCATCTATTACGGCGACGAGATCGGCATGGGCGACAACATCTATCTCGGCGACCGCAATGGCGTCCGCACCCCGATGCAATGGACGCCGGACCGCAACGGCGGCTTCTCCCGCGCCGATCCGGCGCGGCTCTATGCGCCCACCATCATGGATCCGGTCTACGGCTATGAATCGGTCAATGTGGAAGCGCAGTCGCGCAGCCTGTCCTCGCTACTGAGCGCCACCAAGCGCCTGATCTCGGTGCGCAAGTCGACGCTGGCGTTCGGCCGCGGCAGCATGACCTTCATTCGCCCGCTCAACCGTTCGGTGCTGGCCTATGTCAGGCAATATGGCGACGAGGTGATCCTCTGCGTCGCCAATCTGTCGCGCTCGGCGCAAGCCACCGAACTCGATTTGTCGGCCTGGAAGGATCGCATCCCGCTGGAAATGCTGGGCCGCACGTGTTTCCCGACGATCGGCGAACTGCCCTACATGATCACGCTGGCGCCTTATGGCTTCTACTGGTTCCAGTTGCAGGAGCCCGACAAATCGGAGCCGGCCAAGCCGTCGGCGGTGCCGGAATTCGAGACTCTGGTGGTGCCGGTGGGCGCGACCTGGGTGTCGCTGGCGCGGACCCGGGGCGTGTTCGAACGCGATGTCCTGCCCGGGCATCTGGCGCGCACCCGGTGGTATCCTGAGCGCTCGCCGAAGGCGATCCAGCCGATACTTACGTCCGCTATTCCGTTCTGCGACATCGGCGACAACCGGCCGTGGCTGGCGTTCTTTGAAACCACCCAGCGCAACGTGACTACCCGTTACGTGCTGCCGATGCAGATCGAATGGGTCCGGTTCGACCGTGAACGCTACAACCCGCGCGCGCTCGCGGCCGTGCGCCAGGGCGCGCGCGAAGGCACGCTGCTCGATGTCGCCACCGACCAGATCTTCATCGCGCTGTTGCTGCGCAATCTGCGGGAATCCCTCATTGTCGAGGAAGGCGAGCTGCGGCTCGAATTCAGGCCGACCAGCAAGTTCTCCGACAAACCGATCCGGCAGCCCGAACGTATCCGCGCGGTAGAAACCGAACAATCCAACAGCACTTCGCTGGTCGACAACGATTACGTGGTCAAGGTCTACCGCAAGCTTGAACCCGGCATCAATCCCGAGATCGAAATGGGGCGTTTCCTCACCGAAGTCGCAGGCTTCGCCAATACGCCGGCGCTGCTCGGCAGCGTCGAACTGGTCGAAGGCAACCAGCCCAGCGCGATCGCGATCATCCATGCCTTTGTCGAAAACCAGGGTGACGGCTGGACCGTGACCGCGGCCTATCTTGATCGTTTTGTCGACGAGCAACGCTTGTTGGCGGCGAGCGAACATCCCGGCCAAAGCGAAGAGCAGATGCCTTATCTGCGTTATATGGCACAGACCGGCAAGCGCGTAGCCGAGATGCATCTCGCGCTCGCCTCCAGCGAGGAGATCGCCGATTTTGCGCCCGAAGCGACCCGGCCCGAGGACGTCGAACGCTGGATCGACGAGACGATAAACCGCGCGGAGCGCGTGTACGACCTACTGCAACAGCGTCGCGACGCATTCAGGGATGCCGACCGTCAGTTGATCGACCAGTTGCTGGGTATGCGCCGCACTCTGCGCAATCGGCTCAATGAACTGGTTCGGCCCGACATCGACAATCTGAACATCCGCCACCACGGCGACTTCCATCTCGGTCAGATGCTGATCGTCAAGGACGATATCTTCATCATCGATTTCGAGGGCGAACCGCGCCGTCCGCATGCTGAGCGCCGGCGCAAGGCACCTGCGGCGCGTGACGTTGCCGGTCTGGTGCGCTCGATCGATTATTCCGCCACCGCGGCATTCGAGCGCGCACTCAAAACATCGCCGGACGAACAAGGCAGGCTTGCAACCGCACTGGCGGAATGGCGCGACAGCGCCACCGCGGCGTTTTTGGCGGCCTACCGCGAGGCCATGACGCATCCGCGGCTATGGCCGGCGGACCGGCGGGCGGCCGAGGGCATGTTGAACTTCTTTCTGATCGAAAAAGCGTTCTACGAGATCGAATACGAGCTGGCCCATCGTCCGGACTGGCTACGTGTTCCCTTGACTGGAATGCTTCGAATATTATCCCAATACAGTGAGGCCTCATGAGCAAATTATCCCCGGAGGCCTATGCGATCATCGAGGGCCGCCACTCCGATCCGTTCCACTATCTCGGCCTTCACAGTGAGGGCGACCACAACGTCGTGCGCGCGTTCCTGCCCGAAGCCTCCAATGTCGAGGCCATCGGCGAGCACGGCGAAACCGCGCCGCTTGCCCGCATCCACGACGATGGCCTGTTTGCCGGCGCGATGCCGAACGGCTCGAAGCGCTATCAGCTGCGCGTCCGCTTCGGCGACAACGTGGTTGACCTCGACGATCCCTACCGCTTTCCGCCTGTGCTGACCGACTTCGATCTCTATCTGCTCGGCGAAGGCACCGATCAGCGGCTGTACGACAAGCTCGGCGCCCATCCGATGACGCTCGACGGCGTCGAAGGCGTCGCCTTCGTGGTGCTGGCGCCGAACGCCCGCCGCGTCAGCGTGGTCGGCGACTTCAACTTCTGGAATGCGCGGCGTCATCCGATGCGAGTACGCGGCGCCGGCTATTGGGAGCTGTTCATCCCGCGCGCCAGGGCCGGCGATCGCTACAAGTTCGATATCGTGGGACCGCAGGGCCAGCATCTGCCGTTGAAGTCCGATCCCATGGCGTTTGCCGCCGAGATGCGCCCAAGTACCGCCTCGATCGTGCTCGACGAGAAGAAATTGCCGCATCCGCGGCCCGCACCGTCGAATGTCAACGCGCTCAGCGCGCCGATGTCGATTTACGAGGTGCATCTCGGTTCGTGGCGGCGCAAGGGTCACAATGAGTGGCTCACCTACCGCGATCTGGCCGAGCAATTGCCGCGCTATGCCCGCGACCTCGGCTTCACCCATATCGAATTCCTGCCGCTCAACGAGCATCCGTTCGACGGCTCCTGGGGCTACCAGCCGACCGGCATGTACGCGCCGACCAGCCGGTTCGGCTCGCCGGAGGATTTTTCCGCGCTGATCGATGCCTGTCACCGCGAAGGGCTCGGCGTACTGCTCGACTGGGTGCCCGGGCATTTCCCCGACGATCCGCACGCGCTCGGCCAGTTCGACGGTACGGCGCTATACGAGCACGCCAACCCGTTGCAGGGCCGTCACCTCGACTGGGGTACGCTGATCTACAATTACGGCCGCACGGAAGTCGTGAACTTCCTGGTGTCGAACGCGCTGTTCTGGCTGGAGCGCTACGCCATCGACGGCCTGCGCGTCGATGCGGTCGCCTCGATGCTGTATCTGGACTACAGCCGGCCTGCGGGCGGCTGGATTCCGAACAAATATGGCGGCCGGGAAAATCTCGAAGCCATCGACTTCCTGCGCCGCTTCAATACCGAGGTGTTTGCCCGCTTCCCGCAGGCCACCACCGCGGCGGAAGAATCCACCGCCTGGCCGCAGGTCTCGCGTCCGGTCGAATATGGCGGGCTCGGCTTCGGCTACAAATGGAACATGGGCTGGATGCACGACACGCTGAACTACATCAGCAAGGATCCGATCTATCGCAAGTTCCAGCATGGCGACATCCTGTTCGGCCTGCACTACGCATTTTCGGAAAACTTCATCCTGCCGCTGTCGCACGACGAAGTCGTCCATGGCAAGCGCTCGATCCTCGGGCGGATGCCCGGCGACGAGTGGCAGCGCTTTGCCAATCTGCGGGCCTATTACAGCTTCATGTATGCCCATCCCGGCAAGAAGCTGATGTTCATGGGTTGCGAATTCGGCCAGGAGCGCGAGTGGAATCACGACACTTCGCTCGACTGGCATCTGCTCGACCAGCCCAAGCATGCCGGCGTCCACAATCTGGTACGCGATCTCAACCACCTGTATCGCAACCTGCCGGCGCTGTACGAGATGGATTGCGACCAATCCGGCTTCGAGTGGATCATCACCGACGATGCCAACCACAACGTGTTCGCCTGGATCCGCAAGGGCAATGAAGCGCGGGCACGCTGCCTTGTCGTCATGAATTTTTCACCCAACGTTTATCACAATTATCACGTCCGGGTGCCGTTCGCCGGCAAGTGGCGCGAGGTGCTTAATTCTGACTCCGCGCATTACGGCGGCAGCAATGTCGGGAACGTCGGCGAGGTCCATACGCTGGAAGGCCTGGTGCCCGAACTCAACCTGACCATCCCGCCTTTGGCCGCGATATTTCTCGTACCGGAAAGCTGACGCATGCGATTGTCCGCGGGCACGTCTTCACGCCTTGGCGCCAGCTGGGACGGAAGGGGGACTAATTTCGCGTTGTTCTCCGCCAACGCGCAAAAGGTCGAATTGTGCCTGTTCGACAGCCAGGGCCGCCGCGAGCTCGAGCGCATCGAACTGCCCGAGCGCACCGAAGACGTCTGGCATGGCTATCTTAACGACGTATCGCCCGGACAGCTCTACGGCTATCGCGTTCACGGCCCCTACGAGCCCGAGCACGGCCATCGCTTCAATGCCAACAAGCTGCTGCTCGATCCCTATGCGAGGCGGCTGGCCGGCCGGCTGGTGTGGAGCGATGCGCATTTCGCCTATCGCACCGGCAGCGCGCGCGAGGACCTGTCGTTTGATCGGCGCGACAATGCCCGCGGCATGCCCAAGGCCGTCGTGGTCGACGAGACTTTTAATTGGGGCCGCCGCGAGATCCGCCCGCATATCCCCTGGGAAGACACCATCATCTATGAAGCGCACGTCAAGGGGCTGACCCAGAAGCGCGAGGACGTCCCGCCCAATCTGCGCGGCACCTATGGCGGGCTGTCGTCGCCGGCGATGATCGACCATCTGAGGCGGCTCGGCGTCACCACGGTCGAGTTGTTGCCGATCCACGGCTTTGTCGACGACCGGGTGCTGGTGGAAAAGAAGCTGGCGAACTACTGGGGCTACAACACGCTGTCGTTCTTCGCGCCGGAGCCGCGCTATTCGCAGGACAATCCGCTCGATGGCTTCCGCACCACGGTGGCGCGGCTGCACGACGCCGGCATCGAGGTGATGCTCGACGTGGTCTATAACCACACCGCGGAGGGCAACCATATGGGCCCGACGCTGTCGTTCCGCGGCATCGACAACGCCTCCTATTATTGGCTCAAGCCGGACAATCCGCGCTACTACGACGATTTCACCGGCTGCGGCAGTTCGGTCAATCTGAACCATCCCCGCGTGCTGCAGATGGTGATGGATTCGCTGCGCCACTGGGTCGAAGTCTGCCACGTCGACGGCTTCCGGTTCGACCTCGCCACCACGCTGGCGCGCGGCCCCAATGGCTTCGATCGCAACAGCGCGTTCCTCACAGCCGTGCGGCAGGACCCGGTGCTCGCCAACGTCAAGATGGTGGCCGAACCCTGGGACCTCGGCATGGGCGGTTACCAGGTCGGCGCGTTTCCCTCGCAATGGTCGGAATGGAACGATCGCTATCGCAGCGCGATGCGACGCTACTGGAGCGGCGAAGGCAGCCTGATCGGCGAAGTTTCCAGCCGCATGACCGGCTCGTCCGACGTGTTTAACCACGACGGCCGCAGCCACCGCGCCAGCATCAACCACATCACGGTGCATGACGGTTTTACGCTGGCCGATTTGTTCAGCTACAACGAGAAGCACAACGAAGCCAATGGCGAGGACAATCGCGACGGCTCCAGCGACAACCACAGCAACAATTGCGGCCACGAAGGCCCGACCGACGATCCCGCCATCAATACGCTGCGGCGTCAGTTGCGGAAAAACCAGCTGGCCTGCCTGCTGCTGGCGCAGGGGCTGCCGCTGATCCTGGCCGGCGACGAGGTCGGCAACAGTCAGAACGGCAACAACAACGCCTATTGCCAGGACAACGAAATCGGCTGGGTCGGATGGGAAGGCCTTGGCCGCGAAGGCGACGACCTCACCGATTTCATCGGCCACATGACCGCCTTGCGCCAGCGCTTCCCGCAAATCCGTTCGCGCCGCTGGCTCGATGGACGGTGCGAAGACGGCTCCTACGGCGTGCTGTGGCTGACACCGTCGGCCGACGACATGACAATGTCCGACTGGAATTTTCCGGAAGGAAGATTCCTGGCCTACGTGATCGGACCGACGGAACCGAGCGCCGCGCCGATCTTTATTGTGCTCAATGCCGCCCCGGAAGAGATCGCGTTCCATTTGCCAAAAATGCCCGAATACAAGAATTGGCAGCAGGTGTTGAACACCACTGACCACGTCCAGACCACCGCCGACTTCGCCTCCGGCGCCGAGATCAAGGCGCCGCCCCGCGCGGTACTCGCCTTTGCGGGTTCGGCATGAGTGAGCGGCGCCCGCCCTCACGATTCGGCGCACGGCTGACAGCGGACGGGGCGTCGTTTCGGCTGTGGGCGCCGGCCGCCAAACGTGTGGACCTTCTGCTGAAAACGCCGCACCCGCTTCGCCGCGACGGCGACGGCTGGTTCTCCGCCGATATTGCGGGGGTAAAGCCCGGGGCGCGCTACAAATTCCGGATCGACGACGAGATCGATGTGCCCGACCCGGCATCCGCCTTTCAGCCGGAAGATGTTTCCGGCCCGAGCGAACTGATCGACCACGCGGCCTATCGCTGGCGCGCGGAACACTGGCGCGGACGGCTGTGGCCGGAAACGGTCGTGCTCGAAAGCCATGTCGGCACCTTCACCCCGCAAGGCACCTACCGCGCCATGATCGAGCGGCTCGACCATCTCAAGGCAACCGGGATCACCGCGCTCGAACTGATGCCGCTGGCCGATTTCGCCGGCCAGCGCAACTGGGGCTATGACGGCGTGCTGTGGTACGCGCCCGACAGCGTCTATGGCCGTCCCGACGATCTCAAGACGTTGATTGACGAAGCCCACCTGCGCGGACTGATGGTGTTCCTCGACGTGGTCTATAATCACTTCGGCCCCGAGGGAAATTACCTCGGCCGTTACGCGCCGTCGTTCTTCACGGATGCGCAGACCCCCTGGGGCAGCGCGATCGATTACCGCATGCCGGAAGTCCGCAGCTTCGCCATCGACAACGCGCATGTATTGGCTGCGCGACTATCGGTTCGACGGGCTGCGGCTCGATGCGGTGCACGCCATCGCGGAGCCGGGCGAAATACCGATCCTCGCCGAACTGAGCAGCGCGGTCGGCGGCCTCGCCGAAGCAACCGGCCGGCATATTCATCTGATGCTTGAGAACGATGACAACTCCGCGCACTTGCTCGACCCGAGCGAGGGCCCGCCGCGGGGCAAATACCGCGCGCAATGGAACGACGATTATCATCACGCCTGGCATGTGCTGCTGACCGGCGAGGATCACGGCTACTACCGCGACTACGGGCGCGCGCCGCTTGACGATATCGCCCGCGCGCTCGGTTCGGGTTTTGTCTATCAGGGCGAGGCGTCGGCCCATCGCGACGGGCAGCCGCGCGGCGAACCCAGTGGCAAGCTCGCGCCGACAGCTTTCGTCAATTTCCTGCAGAACCACGACCAGATCGGCAACCGCGCGCTTGGCGACCGGCTGGAAGCGATTGCCGACCCGCGCGCGATCGAGGCGGCGCTCGCGATCACGCTGCTGGCGCCGACGATACCGATGTTGTTCATGGGCGAGGAATGGGGATCGAAAGCGCCGTTTCCGTTCTTCTGCGATTTTCACGGCGACCTCGCCAAGGCCGTCCGCGAAGGCCGCCGCAGGGAATTTGCGGGCGCCTACGCCAAATATGGCGATGAGATTCCCGATCCACTCGCCGCCTCGACCGCGCAGTCCGCGGTGCTGGACTGGTCGTCGGCCGATCAATCGCCCGGGCGTGAACGGCTGGCGCTGGTGCGAAAACTGCTGTCGGTGCGCCAACGCGAAATCATTCCCCGGCTTGGCGGCGCGGCCTTCGGCGGCGCGAAGGCCACGGAGAACGGCCTGCTTAGCGCCACTTGGCGAATGGGCGACGGCGCGACGCTCGCGCTGACCGCCAATCTGTCGAACCACGACATCCCCCATGCGGCCGGCAAATCGCGGGAACCCCGATCTGGGGCAGCGAGTTGACCGCCAGCGTGCCAGCTTTGACAACGCCTTGGGCCGTATTCTGGCGCATCGGATAGACAATGCCACCCAGCATTCCCGTTGCGACCTATCGCCTGCAACTGACGGCAAATTTTGACTTCGACGCGGCAGCCGCGGTCCTTCCCTATCTGAAGGCGCTCGGCATCAGCCATGTCTATGCCTCGCCGTTCCTCAAAGCGCGCGCCGGCAGCACCCATGGCTACGACATTGTCGATCACACCAGGTTCAATCCGGAGCTCGGTGGCGAAGCCGGTTTTGAGCGACTGAGCGCCGCACTCAAACAGCACGATCTCGGCCTGATCCTCGATTTTGTCCCGAACCACGTCGGCGTGCATTTCGCGGACAATCCATGGTGGCTCGACGTGCTGGAGTGGGGAGAGAATTCTTCGCATGCCGCGTCGTTCGATATCGACTGGGACCTGCTGCCGTATCGGGCGCGGGGCGGCGTTCTGCTGCCGATCATCGGCAGCTCCTATGGCGAAGCGCTGGAAAAAGGCGAGATCGAGCTGCGCTACGATCCCGCCGAAGGCAGCTTTTCCGCCTGGTATTTCGAGCACCGCCTGCCGATCGCGCCGGAGCGCTACAGCGAGATTTTGCGCATGATCGTCAAGGAGGCCGGCGCCGAGGCGACCGTGGCCGGCAAGGCCCTGCTCGATCTGGCGTCGCGCTACCATGGATTGCGCCATCCCAACCGCAGCGAAGCGCCTGGCTTCAAGGCCACACTTCGAGGCATCGCAGGAAGTGCTGACATCATCGCGCGCGGGCTCGATGCCTATCGCGCAGGACCCGGGCGCAGCGCCCAGACCAGCGCGTTGCATCATCTGCTGGAGCGCCAGCACTACAAGCTCGGTCATTGGCGTCTTGCCTCCAGCGACATCAACTACCGGCGCTTTTTCGACGTCAACACGCTGGCCGGATTGCGGGTCGAGGATGCTGACACCTTCGAGGCGATGCATAGCCTCGTCAAACGGCTGATCGCGGAAGACAGGCTGCAAGGCCTGCGGCTCGACCATATCGACGGCCTGCGCGATCCCGCGCAATATTTCCAGCGCCTGCGCCGCCTGATCCGGGACGCGCGGGGCGCCGGGGCAAAACCGTTTTACCTGGTGATCGAAAAGATTCTCGGCGAAGGCGAGCCGCTGGCGTCCTTCAGCGGCGTCCACGGCACCACCGGCTATGAATGGCTGAACGTCATCACGCAGGCGCTGGTTGACGGCAACGGCCTCGGCCCGCTCGATGAGATTTGGCGGCAGATCAGCAACCAGCCGCCAAAACTCGCACCCGTGCTGAAGGCGGCCAAGCGGCGGGTGCTCGAGACGCTCCTGACCAGCGAGTTCACCGTGCTGACGCGCCTGCTGGCGCGGATCGCCGGCGGTCACTACTCGACCCGGGATTTTTCCGCCGACAGCCTGCGGCAGGCGCTCGAGCTCTATGTGCTGCATTTTCCGGTCTACCGCACCTATCTGACCTCCGCGAAGCCGACAGCCCCGGACCGCGCGCTGATCGCGCAGACCATTGAAAAGGCCCGCGCCGACTGGTTCGCGGCCGATGAAGGCATTTTCGATTTCCTGCGCGACGCGCTGACGATGGATCTGATCGCGCCGGGGCGGCCGCCGCACTCGGTACCACGGGTTCGCCGCTTCGCCCTGAAAGTTCAGCAGTTCACCGGACCGCTGATGGCGAAGTCGCTCGAGGACACCGCGTTCTATCGCTTCCATCGCCTGCTCGCGCTCAACGAGGTCGGCGGCGATCCGGCGGCCAATGCGCTTTCCACCGATGCGTTTCACGCGATGATGCAGGCCCGCGCCAGGGACTGGCCGCACGGCATGACCGCGACCGCGACCCACGACACCAAGCGCGGCGAAGACGCCCGCGCCCGTTTGATAGCGCTGACGGAGATTCCCGGCGAATGGGCCAGCGCCGTGGCGCGCTGGAAAATCCTCAACGCGCCGCAATTGGTGACCGATGGTGACATGCGCGCGCCATCGGCGACCTTCGAATACATGCTGTATCAGGCCCTGCTCGGCGCCTGGCCGCCGCCCGGCAGCCGCGACGACGAACTCAAGCAGCGCATGCAGGCCTACGCGCTGAAGGCCGCGCGTGAGGGCAAGCAGGAGACCAGCTGGCTCAATCCGCACCAGGCCTATGAAGCCGGAGTCAATGCCTTCATTGCGCGCATCCTCGACCGTTCGGCCTCGGCGGAATTCGTCGATTCCCTGACGACATTGGCGCGGCGGGTGGCGCTGCTGGGCGGGCTCAATTCGTTGAGCCAGATCACCCTCAAAGCGACCATGCCGGGCGTGCCGGATTTTTATCAGGGCACCGAATTCTGGGATCTGTCGCTGGTCGATCCAGACAACCGACGCCCGGTGGATTTTGCCGAGCGGGCCAAGGTGCTTGCCAACGTTGAAACGCCGGACTGGGATCGCCTGGTGCAGGATTGGCCGGATGGCCATGTAAAACTGGCCTGGACCCGGCATCTGCTGCGGCTGCGCAACGAGTTCGCCGATGTGTTCACCCATGGCGATTACCAGCCGCTGGAAGTCAGCGGCCCGCACCGCGACCATGTCATTGCGTTTGCGCGGCGCCATGGCAGTGACGCCGCGATCACGGTGGTGACGAAAACGCTCGCACCGATATCGCAAGGCGGCCGGGTCTGGCCGCGCGCGGATGATTTTGACGGCGTGCTGAATCTCAAGGGATATTCGCTGGAAGGTTTTGCGGCCGAGGTCCCGCTCTCGCAATTGTTCCGGCAGCTGCCGGTCGCGGTGCTCAGGGGAAAAGTCGAAGCGGTGGGAAAGCCAAAGCGAAAGCGCGCTCGTACGTAGGGCGGTCCGAAAAACGCGAAGGCCGCCCGGGATCGAAGCCGGACGGCCTGGCGGAAGTCGTGCCGACAACCAAGGAGGTCGGTTCCCTTCGTCCGCGCAGGCGTCAATAGTCCCGAACATTCATTACCGACAAGCTTACGTTGCAAACTCGACCTGCGTTTTCACAACTCTTTCCATGCTGCACAGCAACAACGTTTGCACTGCATCAACTGCGCTTGGTGAGCAGCAAGTTACCGCGATTGCGGATTGCGATCTGCGCGACCTCGGCGAAGCGCTGCAGCAGCCAAGGCAGCGTCACTTCCAGCCGCACGTGATCGTCGGCGACATCGATATGGCCCGACGCCGCCTGCCCCAGCGCGCGGACGCGAAAGGTCATGCGGTCGCCCTCCCAGCGCTCTTCGTCGACCTTCAGCACGGGAATGCTCGACGCGGCCCGCGTCAGTCCTGTCTTCAGCCGGCGCGTGGCTTCGTCGCGACCGAGCCGATGCGGAATCGAAACAACCAGCGGTGCAGCCATCGCGCAAACTCCTTGAGCATGATCCAACTGCATGTAATTGCTGATGGTTCGAAGGGAAGGTTCACGTCAAATTTTGGCGATCCAAAAATGGAACTTTCGTAGTTCCCATGTGTTTTCCCGGCTGAAGGCAGAGCGAAAGTGCTCACTGCCGGGCTGGAGGAGAACTCATGTCCATTGGTACGATCATTCTTATTATTCTCGTCATCGCCCTGCTCGGCGGATTCAGCGGCATCGGCGGCGGTCCGTTTTACGGCACCGGCTATTACGGCGGCGGCGGCCTTGGCCTGTCGTCGTGATTCTTCTGATCCTGCTGTTGATGGGCCGGTTGTAAGCATCGCGAACCCAGGGTGGGCAAAGGCGCTCTTGCCGTGCCCACAACCACAGAGACTGACGTCATACCCCGCGAAAGCGGGGTATCCAGTATCACGCAGCTTTGGTCATTATCCTCAACGCTATGGAATACTGGATCACCCGCTTGCGCGGGTGATGGCGGGTTGTGTGTGAGCGACATCGCCAACACCGTTACTATTTTTTCTCCGCGAGCTTCTTGATCGCCGCCTTGATCGACGAAGCCGCCTCATCATAGCCCTGCCATGCCTTGGTCTTCGCAAGCAACGCCGGCACGGTACGGACCGTAAAACGCTTCGGATCGAGATCACCCTTTACCTGCGTCCAGGTCAGCGGCATCGAAACCGTGGCGCCGGCGCGCGCGCGCGGCGACAGCACGGCGACCGCGGTCGCCATCCGGTCGTTGCGCAGATAATCGAGAAAAATCTTTCCCTTGCGCAGCTTCTTCGACATGTTGAGCAGATAGCGCTCCGGCTCGTCCGCGGCCATCCACTGGCAAACGCCCTGCGCGAACGCCTTGGCGTCTTTCCATGTGACCTTGTCTTTGGCGCCCGATAGCAGCGGCGTCACGACATGCAACCCCTTGCCGCCGGTGGTCTTGCAAAAGCTCTCCAGGCCGATGGCAGAAAGCCGCTGCCGCATGTCCCTGGCCGCCTCGATCACCGCGGCAAAATCGACCTCGGGCGCAGGGTCGAGATCGAACACCAGCCGCCCCGGCACGTCGGGCGCATCCGGCGCGCAATTCCACGGATGCAGCTCGAGCCCGCCGATCTGCGCCACCGCGGCGAGCCCCTCGACACGGTCGATCTGCAGATAGGGCTTTTTGTCGCCTGAAACCTTTACCAATTCGAGCAAATTCGAGGTGCCTGTCATGGCGTGGCGCTGAAAAAACGTCTCACCATTAATACCGTCGGGCGCCCGAACCACGGAGCACGGCCGCCCTTTCAGATAGCCGATCATCCATTCGCCGACGGACTCGAAATAGCGCGCCAGATCGAGCTTGGTGACGCCCTTGCCGTCGCCGGCGTCCGGCCACAGCTCCTTGTCGGGCTTTGAAATCACCACGCCCATGACTTCGGCCTTGCCGATAGCTGCCTTCGTGGCTGTCTTGTCAGCCGTCTTGCCAGCCTTCTTGGCGGAAGGTTTCGCGAGTTTGCCCATCGACGGTGTCTCCGCCTCGATTTCGTTGGCCGGCTTGTCCTGCCGCAATCCCTTGAACGCGGCCTGCCGGATGTTGCCCGCCGTCGGTAAAGCCGGCGAACTCGATTTCGGCGACCAGTTCGGGCTTCAGCCAATGCACGTCGCTGGTCTTGCGCGGGGCATCCTTGCCGCCGAACGGGCTCTTGTCGGAAGCCGCGGCCTTCAGCGACGGCATGATGCGCCGCACCGTGTCCGCGCCAAATCCGGTACCGACCATGCCGACAAAGGCCAGATGATCGCCGCGATAGACGCCTGCCATGAGCGAGCGAAATTTGCCGTTGCGTGGTCTTCCAGCCGCCGATCACGACTTCCTGGCCCTCGCGGCATTTCGCCTTGGTCCAGCTCTCGGAGCGGCCGGACTGATAGAGTGACGACAGCTTCTTGGAGACGATGCCTTCCAGCGACAGCTTGCAGGCCGATTGCAGAATGGCGTCGCCGCCGCTTTCGAAATGCTCGACATAGCGGATGCGCTTTGCATCCCCCTTGGCCACCTTGCCGTTAGCTTTACCGTTACCCCTGGCCGCCAGCATCCGCTTCAATTGCGCCTTGCGGTCGGCAAGCGGCACCCGGCGCAGATCCTCGCCATCGGCAAACAACAGGTCGAAGGCGAAGAAGATCAGGGAATCGGTCTTGCCGTCGGAAATCGCGGCCTGCAGCGCCGAGAAATCCGGCGCGCCATCGTGATTCAAGGCGACGATCTCGCCGTCGATCAGCATATCCGGCAGCGCGCGGCCTTCCCTGGCGATCGCGGGAAATTTTTCGGTCCAGTCCAGCCCCTTGCGCGTCTTCAGTACGGCCTCGCCGTCCTCGACGCGCAATTGCACGCGATAACCGTCGAATTTTATTTCGTGGCACCAGCCGTCGCTGTTTGGCGGACGGTCGACCGAGGCGCACAGTTGCGGCGCGACGAAATCCGGCATCGCGGCAACCTTCTTGCCCCCGGCTTTCGCGGCCACTGGCGCGGCCTTCGTTGTCACCTTGCCGGCGGCCTTCTTGTTCTTCGCCCGCGCTACAGCAGCGTCGCCCCGGTTCGAATGCCACACCGCATCGGCTTTGGCGCGGCCGGACTTGACGGTCATGAACGGCTTTGGCGCGCGCCCCTTGCCCTCGGCGATCTCTGCCATCGAGCGGCCGGAGGCGACGGAGCGGTCCTCGTCGAGGATCGCTTCGCCGTTGCCGTCGGTGGCGTATTCATCGCGGTGCTTGATCAACAGCCAGTTGGTCCGGCCGCCGCCATTGCGATCATGGCGCATGCGCACCAGCACCCAGCTGCCGTGCAGCTTGTCGCCGTTGAGCGTGAATTTCAGGTCGCCCTTTTTAAAACCCTTTTCCGGATCGTCGGACTGCCAGGTGCCGCGGTCCCATAGCTGCACCGTGCCGCCGCCATATTGTCCCTTTGGAATCGTGCCTTCGAAATCGCCGTAATCGAGCGGATGATCCTCGACCTCGACCGCGAGCCGCTTGTCGTGCGGATCGAGCGACGGGCCGCGCGTCACCGCCCAGGATTTGAACACGCCGTCGAATTCCAGCCGCAAATCGTAATGCAGCCGGGTCGCCGCGTGCTTCTGGATCACGAACCGCCGCTCCTTCGAGGTCGCCACCTTGCCCTTGCCGCTGGGCTCGGCGGTCTTCTCGAAATCGCGCTTTTTCCGGTACGTGGTCAGACTTCCAGTGGGCACCATCAAACTCCAAGAAAACTCCAGAAAACGGCGGCTCTCGCGTGGCAAGCAGAACCCGGAACGAAAACCCCTTAGGTCAGTTGAAAGTTCCGACATCCCTTCAAGCCGGAGATTGTAATGGCTGTGCGCGCCTATTGGAAAGGCTCCCTGAAACTTTCCCTCGTGTCCTGCCCGGTGCTGCTGTATCCGGCCGCGACCTCGGTCGACAAAACCCGCTTCCACATGATCAACAAGGAGACCGGCAACCGGCTGAAGCAGCAGATGGTCGATGCCGAGACCGGCGACGTCGTCGAGAGCGACCAGAAGGGCCGTGGCTATGAGCTGAAAAAGGGCGAGTATGTCGAGATCGACAAGGACGAACTTGAGGCCGTCCAGATCGAGAGCAACCACACCATCGACATCGACAGTTTTGTGCCCAAGGAGGAGATCGACAAGCGCTTTCTCAACCACCCCTATTACATCGCGCCCGACGGCAAGGCCGGCGTCGACGCGTTTGCGGTGATCCGCGACGCGATGAAGGACCAGGACCGGGTGGCGCTGGCCCGTATCGTGCTGACCAACCGCGAGCATGTCATCGCCATCGAGCCGCTCGGCAAGGGCCTGCTCGGCACCACGCTGCGCTACCCCTATGAGCTGCGCGACGAGGGCGAATATTTCGACGACATCAAGAGTCCGAAAATCTCGAAAGACATGATCGAGCTCGCCGGCCATATCCTGAAGACCAAGGCGGCGCATTTCGATCCCACAAAATTCAAGGACGACTACGAAAACGCGCTGAAGGCTCTGGTGAAGCGCAAGGCTTCGGGCAAGCCGATCAAGGCCGCCGAGCGCGAGGACAAGCCCGACAATGTGGTCAGCCTGATGGATGCGCTGAAGCAGAGTTTGAAGGGCAAAGGATCGGCCAAGCGCGCCGCTCCCGCAGCACGGCGGCCGGCGCCGCGCCGCTCCGCGAAGAAGCCGCATCGCTCGGCGGCGCGGCAGCGCAAGGCGGGGTGATCCCAAGGCGAGACGGTGCACCCCTTTCGTCATTCCGGGGCGCGCTCTTGCGCGAGCCCGGAATGACGAGTTACTTCTTCGCCTTGCGCTTTTTCGCGGTCTTCTTTTTCGCCGCTTTTTTCTTCGACGCCTTCTTCGGCACCTTCTTGCCTTCGGCGCGCGCCTCCGACAGGCCGATCGCGATCGCCTGTTTGCGGCTGGTGACTTTCCGGCCCGAACGGCCGCTCTTCAACGTCCCCGCCTTGCGCTTCTTCATCACGCGTTCGACGTCGGCGGAGGCCTTCCTGGAATATTTTCGTGCCATGATTATTTCTCCCGTTGGCCGGAACTAATCCTGGCGTCGGATAAAAGTTCCGGTTTTGCAACTCGCGGCACCCTCCTCGCACTGACGATGAGGCAAACTCCCGCATTCTCGCGACGGCATGCGCCCGAGGTTTTCCAATTTCGTTCGCGCCCCAAAGAGAGAGGGCGCGGGGAAGACCGGGTGCGCGCTGCACCCGCGGTCTCGTGTGCATTGATGCACAAAGAAATGCGCACACGAGCATACAGGTTCAGCGGAAACACTCCGGCCTTCCCTGCGCAGTGGCTCTACGACATATATCGTGCTCTCCCTGGTGAATCGGAGCCTCTTGACACCATCGCCCCCGAGAGGCGTTAGCCTCTCAAGGACTTGACGCCAGCATTCCGGGCGTCAGGACCACACGACTTAGCCGTACGCTTCAGCGCCGCTCGTCCGCGCGCATAACGCGCGACGACGCTGCCGCGTCCACCGCAACCCGTCCCAACGTCCGTGACGACGGCCGACGTCCCCTCTTTCGGGACAGGATAGGCGCAATAGGCCGGTGATTTGCCGCGGAAGAAAACGGAAATATTTTTTCAGGCGGGGCTGGACCGGGAGGCCAAATCACCGGCGTGTTGGAGGATTTTTTGTGGCCTGCTCCCCTCCCCCTTGCGGGGAGGGGTCGGGGGTGGGGGTCTCCCGCAACGGCTCCCGTTGCCTGGAGACCCCCACCTCTAACCCCTCCCCGCAAGGGGCAGCGTGCGCCGCTTGGCCGCTAATCCCCCGCCCGCAGCCGGTAGCCGATGCCGGTTTCGGTCAGCACGAATTGCGGACGCTCGGGGTCGGCTTCGATCTTCTGGCGGAGCTGGCGGACATAGACCCGCAGATATTGCGCGTCGGTCAGTTCGTCCCACAGCTCCTTCAAGAGGAAGCGATGGGTCAGGACCTTGCCGGCGTGCTGCACCAGCACGCGCAGCAATTCATATTCCTTGGGCGACAGTTTTACGTCGCGGTCGCCGACCTTGACGATGCGGCGCACCAGGTCGACCGAGAGATCGCCGGAACGAAACACCGGCCGCTCGCCATGGACCTGCAGCTGGTGCCGCAGCGCCGCGCGCATCCGCGCCAGCAGCTCGTCCATCCCGAACGGCTTTGTCAGATAATCGTCGGCGCCGAGATCGAGCGCCTGCACCTTGCCGGCTTCGTCGCCGCGGCTCGACAGCACCACGATCGGCACGCTGTCGTTGCGGCCACGGATCATGCGCAGCAGCTCGTGGCCCTGGATGTCCGGCAGGCCGAGATCGAGAATGATCAGCGCCGGGTTTTCGGCGAGCAGCTCCAGCGCCACCTTGCCGCTGGGCGCTTCCAGGATTTCATAGCCCTGCGTGGAGAGACCCATCCGCAGCAATTTGCGGATCGGCGGCTCGTCGTCGATAACAAGGACCTTGACCGGTGTTGCACTCATGCGGCGGTATCCAGCGCATTGGTCTCAGCCGGGATCGGCAGCCGGATGGTCAGCACCGCGCCGCTGCGATCGCCGCGGTTGGAGGCCGAGATAGTGCCATGCATCGCTTCGACAAAGCCGCGCGAAATCGCCAGGCCAAGGCCGGTGCCGGGACGGACATGATCGCCCTTCTGGGCGCGGTAGAATTTGTCGAACACGCTTTCAAGCTCCGTCGGCGGAATGCCGTCGCCCTCGTCGATGACCTGCAGCGACATCGAGGTTTTGTCGCGCTGGCTGCGGATCGAAATCGTGGTGCCGGCGGCGGAATATTTGGCGGCGTTGTCGAGCAGGTTGAACAAGACCTGCTCGAACAGCACCGCGTCGAGCTCCAGCATCGGCATATCGGGGGCGAGATCGAGCGATACCCGGTGATGCACCAGGATCTTGCCGGCGCGGCGCAGCACGCTGCCGACGATCTCGCCGATGTCCTGCCGGGTCGCGTTGGGCACGATCGCGCCCGATTCCAGCTTGGTCATGTCGAGCAGATTGGCGATGAAGCGGTTGAGGCGTTCGGACTCGTCGATCACGGTGGCGAGCAAATCGTGCTTTTCGGCCTCGGTGAGCCCGCTGCCGAGATCGCGCATGGTGCTGGCGGCGCCGAGCACGGAAGCGAGCGGCGTCTTGAGATCGTGCGAGATCGAGGTCAGCAGCGCCGAGCGCAGCCGGTCGGATTCGACCGTGCGCTTGACCCGGTCCATGTCCTCGACCAGCAGCACCCGCTCGATCGCCAGCGCCCCCTGGTCCACCAGCGCGTCGAGCAGGCGGCGCTGGTCCGGGGTCAGCAGCGGGCCGGTTTTGTCGTCGTCGATGCCGATCACGCCGATCGGGCCGCGGCCGGTTCGCATCGGCAGGAACAGCCGCTTGGCGCCCGGCAGCGTATCCGAGCCGCGGCCGGCGGTGCGGTCGTTGCCCCAGGCCCAGTTGGCGGCGGCGAGATCCGCCTTGTCCAGTTGATCCTCCGGCGGATAGCCGGTCTTGACGGTCAGGATGTGATCCTCCGGCAGCAGCAGCACCACCCTCACCTTCAGCATCAGCGCGATCTGATAGGCGGTCGCCCACAGCACGTCGTCCAATGTCGCGGTGCCCGCGAGTTTTCTGCTGAAGGCGTAGAGCGATTCGGTGGTCCTGACCCGGCTGATCGCGGTCATCGCCTGGGTGCGCACCCGTGCCGCGACATTGGAAACCAGGATCGCGATCAGCATGAAAAAGAAGAACGCCGCGACATTGGTCGGGTCGGTGATGGTGAAGGTATAGACCGGTGGCAAAAAGAAGAAGTTATAGCAAAGCGAGGCGGCGACGCTGGCGGCTAGCGACGGCCACAGGCCGAAGCGAACCGCGACGCTGACCACGGCGGTGAGGAACACCAGGTCGACGTTCTCGATGCCGAACACCGGCTGGATCAGTTTGGCGGCAACCAGGCCGACGGCGACGAGGACGAGCGCCATCAGATAGGGCACGGGATCGAACGGCGCCGGACGCGCCTGCGGTCTGCACCGACGATTTGGCGGCCGGCGGCAGTTCGTCGCCGGCGATCACATTGACGCTGATATTGCCTGCCCGCCGCACCAGATCGTGCACCACCGAACCGCGCATGATCTCGAACCACCACGAGCGCGTCGCCTTGCCGATGATGATTTGCGTGACGTTATTGGCCTGGGCAAAACCGATCAGGTCGTCGGCAATGCGGCGGCCGACGCCGGGAATGGTGACGGCCTCGCCGCCCAGCGCTTCCGCGAGCCGCAGCGTATCGGCCAGCCGGTCGCGCTGTTCCTCGGTCAATTGCAGGCTGCGCCTTGTCTCGATCGATATCGCGGTCCACGGCGCGTGCAGCCGGTCCGCCAGCCGCTTGGTGGTGCGCACCAGGCCGGCCGCGCGCGGATCCTCGCTGATGCAGACCAGGATGCGCTCGCCGGCGGCCCAGGGCCCGGCGATCGCGTTGGCCTGCATATGGGTCAACAATTGCTCGTCGACGCGCTCGGCGGTGCGGCGCAGCGCCAGCTCGCGCAAAGCGGTCAGATTGCCCGGCGAGAAATAGTGCTCGAGCGCGCGCTCGGCCTGTTTGGGGACGTAAACCTTGCCCTCTTTGAGGCGCGCGATCAAATCGTCCGGCGTAAGGTCAATCAGCTCGATCGCATCGGCGCGGTCGAACACCGAATCCGGCACCGTCTCGCGCACCCGCACATGCGTGATTTGCGCTACGACGTCGTTGAGGCTTTCGATGTGCTGGATATTGACCGCGGTATAGACATCGATGCCGTGCGACAGCAGCTCCTCGACATCGAGATAGCGCTTGGGGTGACGGCTGCCCGGGACATTGGTGTGGGCGAGTTCGTCGACCAACGCGATCTGCGGGTGGCGCGCGATCAGGGCGTCGAGGTCCATCTCCTCCAGCACCTGGTCCTTGTAGGAGGTGCGCTTGCGCGGGATGATTTCGAGACCTTTTAAGAGTGCCTCGGTCTCCGCCCGGCCATGGGTTTCGACCGCGCCGACCACGACATCGAGCCCGGCCTTCAGCTTGGCATGGGCGTTCTGCAGCATCTCGTAGGTCTTGCCGACGCCGGGGGCGGCGCCGACAAAAATCTTCAGCCGCCCGGCCGCGTTGTTCTCGCGCCGGGCCGTCTCCAGCAGCGCATCCGGCGAGGGTCTCTTATCGGGGTCGCGGCGCTGATCGGCCATGAGGCATTATAGTCCGGGGCCTGTAATCAGCCTAGAGCGTGTTCCCCGGATGCTGCGCAGCATGTCGCTCTTGCGGCATGATGCGCTGCTGATCCGGGGTCTAGTTGTTTGGGTGGGTCCCGGCTCTGCGAGCAGCACCGCAAGAGCGCTGCCGCCGCGTCCGGGACACGCTAAGCTCTCGCATTACTTCCCTGCCGGCGGCGTCCAGCGCCAGATTCAGCGCCAGAACGTTAACGCGCGGCTCGCCCAGAAAGCCCGCCAACCGGCCCTCGGTCTTGTCCGCCACCAGCTGGCGAACCCGGTCTTCCGGCATGTTGCGCGCCTTGGCGACCCGCGGCACCTGGAATAACGCCGCCTCCGGCGAAATGTCGGGATCGAGGCCGCTGCCGGACGTGGTGACGAGATCGACCGGAATCGGCATCGAGGGATTTTCGGCCTTCAATTTATCGACGTCCTCCTTGACCCGGTCGTTCAGCGCCTTGCTGGTCGGACCGAGGTTGGAGCCGCTGGAATTGGCCGCATTGTAGGGCGCCGGCACGGTCTTGGTGGCATCGGCCGGATCCGGCCGTGGTGGTCGCCGAGGGCCGGCCATGGAAATATTTGTCGTCCTTGAATTCCTGGCCGATCAAGGCGGAGCCGACCACCTTGCCGTTCTGCTCGATCAGGCTGCCTTGGGCCTGCTTCGGGAAGACCACGCCGGCGATCGCGGTCATCGCCAGCGGATAGGCCAGGCCCGTGATCAGCGTCAGCGCTACCAAGAGGATGATGGCGGGGCGGATTTCTTTCAACATGACACTTCTCCTTAGAGTTCGGTTTCGTCATTGCGAGCGAAGCGAAGCAATCCAGGGGCGGCAAGGTAAAGACTGGATTGCTTCGTCGCTTCGCTCCTCGCAATGACGACGCGCGTTAAGCCAGGTTCAAGGCGGCGACGATGAGGTCGATCGCCTTGATGCCGATAAAGGGAATGATGATGCCGCCGACGCCATAGACCATCAGGTTACGGCGCAGCAGCGCGCCGGCGCCGATGGCGCGATAGGCCACGCCCTTCAGCGCCAGCGGAATCAGCGCGATGATGATCAGCGCGTTGAAGATGATCGCCGACAGGATGGCGCTCTGCGGGCTCGCCAGATGCATGACGTTGAGCACGCCGAGTTGCGGGTAGAACGCCAGGAACATCGCCGGGATAATCGCGAAATACTTGGCGACGTCGTTGGCGATCGAGAACGTGGTCAGCGCGCCGCGGGTCATCAAGAGCTGCTTGCCGATCTCGACCACCTCGATCAGCTTGGTCGGGTTGGAGTCGAGATCGACCATGTTGCCGGCCTCGCGCGCCGCCTGGGTGCCGGTGTTCATGGCGACGCCGACGTCGGCTTGCGCCAGCGCCGGCGCGTCATTGGTGCCGTCGCCGCACATCGCCACCAGCTTGCCCTTGGCCTGCTCGTCGCGGATCAGCTTCAGCTTGTCCTCGGGCGTTGCCTGCGCGAGGAAATCGTCGACACCGGCTTCGGCGGCGATCGCCGCCGCGGTCATCGGGTTGTCGCCGGTGATCATCACGGTGCGGATGCCCATGCGGCGCAACTCGGCGAAGCGCTCGCGGATGCCGCCCTTGACGATGTCCTTGAGCTGGATGACGCCGAGCAGGCGGCCGTCCTTGGCCACCGCCAGCGGCGTGCCGCCGGCTTTGGCGATCTCGTCGGAGATCGCGCTGGATTTCGCGGGCGACGTCGGAGGCATGTGCCGGCTGCAACGTGCGGACGGTATTGCCGAGCACGCTGCGCACGTCGCCGCCACCGACATAGTTCAGGATCGCATCGACCGCGCCCTTGCGGACCGAGGAACCGCCGGTATCGACGCCGCTCATGCGGGTTTGCGCGGTGAAAGGAATGAACGTCGCGGCGAGTTCAGCCATGTCGCGGCCGCGGATGCCGTATTTCTCCTTGGCCAGCACCACGATCGAGCGGCCTTCCGGGGTCTCGTCGGCCAGCGAGGCCAGTTGCGCCGCGTCCGCCAGTTCCTGCTCGGTGACGCCCTGTACCGGACGGAACGCGGTCGCCTGGCGGTTGCCGAGCGTGATGGTGCCGGTCTTGTCGAGCAACAGCGTATCGACGTCGCCGGCGGCCTCGACCGCGCGGCCGGACATCGCCAGCACGTTGAAACGCACCAGCCGGTCCATGCCGGCAATGCCGATCGCCGACAGCAGCGCGCCGATCGTGGTCGGAATCAAGGTCACGAACAGCGCGACCAGCACCACCACGGAAATCGAGCCGCCGGCATAGGTCGCGTAGCTCGGGATCGTCACGGTGGCGAACACGAAGATGATGGTCAGCCCGGCGAGCAGGATGTTGAGCGCGATCTCGTTCGGCGTCTTCTGGCGCTCGGCGCCCTCGACCAGTCTGATCATGCGGTCGATGAAGGTCGAGCCTTGCGCCGCGGTGATGCGAACGCGGATCCAGTCGGACAACACCTGCGTGCCGCCGGTCACCGCCGAGCGGTCGCCGCCGGATTCGCGGATCACCGGCGCGGATTCGCCGGTGATCGCGGCCTCGTTGACCGAGGCGACGCCTTCGATCACCTCGCCGTCGGAGGGAATGTTGTCGCCGGCCTCGACCAGCACGACATCGCCGACCTTGAGGCTGGTGCCGGGCACCAGCCGAAAGGTCTTGTCGGAGCCGGTCAAGCAGCTTGGCCTGGCTTTCGGTGCGGGTCTTCTTCAGCGATTCGGCCTGCGCCTTGCCGCGGCCTTCGGCCACCGCTTCGGCGAAATTGGCGAACAGCACCGTAAACCATAGCCACAGGATGATCTGGAAGGTAAAGCCGAGATTGGCGCCGCCGGTGACCAGGTCGCGAACGAAGATCACCGTGGTCAGCGCGGCGACGACCTCGACCACGAACATCACGGGGTTCTTGATCATCAGCCGCGGGTCGAGCTTGGCGAACGCCGAGCCGATCGCCGGGACGACGATCTTCGGATCGAGCATCGCCGAGACCGGCACCCGCTTCTGCAGTTTCATCATTTCCATGGACGTAACTCCGTCAAAAATTCAATCAGGGGCGATCAGAACAGGGTGTTGGCGTTGCCGGCGAGATGCTCGACGATCGGCCCGAGCGCCAGCGCCGGGAAGAAGGTCAGACCGCCGATGATCAGGATCACGCCGACGACGAGGCCGACGAACAGGCCGCCGGTGGTCGGCAGCGTGCCGGCCGACGGCGGGATCGACTTCTTGCCGGCCAGCGATCCCGCCAGCGCCATCGCCGGCACGATCATGAAGAAGCGGCCGACGAACATCGAACAGGCCAGCGTCAGATTGTAGAAGAAGGTGTTGCCGGTGAGGCCCGCGAATGCCGAGCCGTTGTTGCCGGTCGCCGAGGTGAAGGCGTAGAGCACCTCGGTAAAGCCGTGCGGGCCGGCATTGGCCATCGAGGCCACCGCCGACGGCAGCACCACCGCGACCGCGGTCCAGCCCAGATACATCAAGGGCAGCACCAGGATCGCCAGCATCGCCATCTTGACCTCGCGGGCCTCGATCTTCTTGCCGACATATTCCGGCGTGCGGCCGACCATCAGGCCCGCGACGAAGATCGCCAGCACCACGAACAGCAGCATGCCGTAGAGGCCGGCGCCGACGCCGCCGACGATGATTTCGCCGAGCTGCATGTTGATCAGCGGGATCATGCCGCCGAGCGCGGTGAAGCTGTCGTGCATGGCGTTGACCGCGCCGCAGGAGGCCGCCGTGGTGATGACCGCGAACAGCGCGGAGGCGACGATGCCGAAGCGGACTTCCTTGCCTTCCATGTTGCCGCCGGTCAGGCCGAGCGCATGCAGCGCGGTGGTGCCGTTGGCTTCCGCCCAATAGGTGACGGCGACGCCGGCGATGAACAGCACGCCCATCACCGACAGGATCGCCCAGCCCTGGCGCTGGTTGCCGACCATGCGGCCGAACACATTGGTCAGCGCGGCGCCGAGCGCGAAGATCGAGATCATCTGCACGAAATTCGACAGCGCGGTCGGGTTCTCGAACGGATGCGCGGCGTTGGCGTTGAAGAAGCCGCCGCCATTGGTGCCGAGCATCTTGATGGCGACCTGGGAGGCGACCGGGCCGACCGCGATGGTCTGCTTGGCGCCTTCCAGCGTGGTGGCGTCGACATAGGCGCCGAGCGTCTGCGGGATGCCCTGCCAGACCAGGAACAGCGTGTAGACGACGCAGATCGGCAGCAGCACATAGAGCGTGCAGCGGGTGACATCGACCCAGAAATTGCCGATGGTGCGCATCGAGGAGCGCGAAAAGCCGCGGATCAGCGCCATCGCGAGCGCGATGCCGGTCGCCGCCGACAGGAAGTTCTGGTGCGTCAGCCCCAGCATCTGCACCAGATAGGACAGCGTGCTTTCGCCGCCGTAATTCTGCCAGTTGGTGTTGGTGATGAAGCTGATCGCGGTGTTGAAGGAGAGATCCTCGGCGACCGCGGATTGCCCGGCGGGATTGAACGGCAAAAACGCCTGCAGCCGCATCACGGCATAGATGATCGAGAAGCCGCCGACATGAAACAGCAGCATGGCGACCGTATAGGTCAGCCAATGCTGCTCGCGCTTCTCGTCGACGCCACCGATCCAGTACAACCCCGCCTCGACCGGTCGCAGCACCGGCGACAGAAAGGTGCGCTCGCCGTTGAAGACGCGGGTCATGTAGCCGCCGAGCGGCTTTACCAGCGCGACCACGATCGCGCAGAACAGAATGATTTGAATCCAGCCAATGACGGTCATCGGGATGTGCCTTTAAGGGGTGGTGCGCGGGACAGGCGGCGAAAGCGGTCAGAACCGCTCGGGCCGCAGCAGGGCGTAGGTCAGGTAAAACAGCAGGCCCAGCGAGACGAGGCCGGCGAGCGAATAATCGAACATCATGGTCGTGTTCCCTTCTTCTTCAGAGCGTTTTCGAGCGAAGTGGGTACCGGTTCGCGTGAAGAAAACGCGTCAGAGTTTCAAAGCCGTTCGCAGGCGTAGGTGTAACCTATCGCCACCACGAAGAAGCCGAGGCCGAGGGCCAGCATGACGACGTCCCACATGAGATGCTCCTTGTCGCGGTTGTTCCGGTGCGCAACTTCTGCGCGTTTGCGGGAAGGCGGCTTGCGTTAAATCAATCCGCGGATCGGATAGTGACTCCAGCCTTGCCCAGTCAGTGTGGGTGAAGTGCCACCCGGGGCATAGGTTTTCGAGACGGTCACAATGCCGATGTTATAGGAATCTCATAAAGACCCGCGCATCCCGCCTCCGGGGAGTCACGACGGCACAACGCGGCCGGGTCGCTCCGGCACGCGCTTTCACGGAATGGCTATGTCAGCCGGGGGCTGGCGAGGAAGCGCTCAGAACTGCGCGAATTCGAAGTGCATCCCGTCCCGGTCGGAGGTGCCGGAAAAATGACCTCCCCAGAAGAAGCCCAGATCGTTCGCGGGCCCAACCAACTCGCGGACGCAACCGCGTGCGGGGGCGAGCGCCGGTGGATGACCGTAGGGGTTGTCGTCGGCATTGAGGTCCATCGCCGAACCGAAAGCGTGGTTGCTCAGCGTTGTGACCTGATCGCTGCGCTTGGTGCCATGCCCCGCCTGGCTTGGCGACTTGCCGCGGATGTACCTTGGATTATAGGTACCGTCGAACGCACGCAGCAAATGCAGCAGGTCGAGCTGCTCCCAGCGTGAAAACAGCAACATCACATGTGGCGCAACAAGCTTGTGACAACGGACCACACCCTGGTAGCCGACGGCAAACTTCAGCTGCGGAACCTGGATGTCGATGATATTTTCGGTACGCCAGTCCTTGACCGTTCCGTCGCAGCTTCCCTGCGTCACGATCTCATCGGGATCACCGCGATGAGCAAGCGGAAGCTGCATGAACTTGAAGCAGCCCAGCGCCGCATTGCGGCTGGAATTGGTCGGGCTTGAGAGGTTGGTCGGACGAGGTGGATAGCTGTCGTGGGTCTTGTCGTCGTAGTAATTGTCGGGCCGGACCGTATAGCCCATTCCCTGAGCCACATCGAGGGTGGCCGCATCCAGTTGGCCGGTAACCTTCAGCGAACGCTGAACCTGGAAAATCTTGGTCGATTGCTCGGTCTGGGCGCCGAACTGCGCGTCGATCGCGCCGGTCTGCGTGATGCTGTTCTTGAGCAGGAAATACTGCCAGCGCTGAACCTCGAGCGGGATGTTCCGGCCGCCGCGTTTCAATAAAAAGGGCATCGAAAGCTCCTTTGTCAATTCTCTCTTCGATCGGTTTGCTTGTTGAAAATTCGAAAAAAACTTCGGCTCGCTGAAATCGATCAAGTCATTTGAGGGCCGCACAGGCATCCTGCGAACGGTCCACGAGGTCCTGCACGCCGCGCAGCATGGTGTCGCAATCGCGAACAACCTCGGCCTTCTTGGTATTGATGGGCCCCCAGTGTTTCCGCGTATTGCGCAGCGCGACCGCGGCAAACTCGGCGGCAAATGCCGGGCATGCCTTGGTCAGACGCTGAAATTCCACGCCATCGCCGGTGCCCCAGTTCTTGAGGTTCGCCGCCGTGCAGCTCGGGCATTGCTGGAAAATCTGCACAAAGCCGGACGGATTGTTTTGATAGAATGCGAACAGCGGCGGCAGCAACGGGCTCGCGCTGCGCGCGTCATAGCTGACCTGGAACAGGCCGGCCTCGGCCGTCTCGGCGGTGGTGTTCGGCGCCGTCACGTCCCTGGCCTTCGCAGTACTTGCCGGAACTTTCGCGCATGCCAAGCCCCGTCAACAGCACGAAAAGGTGCCGCAACGTGTCGGCGCCTGCCGCATTGTTGCTGAGGCCAAGTGCCTGAAATTCCGGCTCGTACCACGACAAGGCATCGAAGTTCGGCCGTTCCGTGTCAGCCTTGGCCATCTCCAGGACCGCGGGATCGCCAGCGCCGAATTTGCAATATGCGCGGGCAAACACCACGGCCATTCCCTTGATATAGCCGGCTGGCGCGGGCCCGCGATCTTTCCATTTGTATGACGCGACAGGGGAGCTGGCTGCCTGCGCCGCGATCTGGTCGACGATCGAGCCAGCTGGGGATGCCGCTGCCGCGGTCACCGCGGCGCCCCGTGCCGCCGGACCGGCGGCCGGTCGTTTCGCCGGCGGACGCGGCTTCTTGGCTTTTGATTTGGCTGAGGCCTTTGCCATCCCGTCCACCCCGCGATTTTTTATCCTAGGTTGCACTTTATATAGAAACATCCAGAAATAAAACGCCCTAACCGTCCAGCAGCCTGCGAGAAAACGCCGCGGCACGTCGGCCCGCAGACGCTTATGAAATTCCTATATCTTGCCGGTTTTCCTCATCTCGCTTTCAAATGGCGCTTTATCCATCTTGCGGACGTGGCCCGCGAATGCGGCCGCCAAAGCGAGACAATGCGATGCCGTTTCCCGATGAAAATGATGACGCCACAACACTCCCTGCCCGGCTTCGCGACGCGAACGCCGTGACGGCGGAGTTGCTCTCGGGCGTGATCGCGACCGTGTGCCGGCGCTTTCCGTCGCTCGGACAGCCGGAAAAGACCGCGCGGATCGAACGCCTGATCGCATCGGGTGCCTGGACCGATGCCGTGCTCGCGCTGATCGATCTCGAACTGCCGCAATGGCAGGTTCGCCGCATCGCCTATGACGAAGGCGAGTGGCATTGCGCGCTGTCGCGGCAGCGCGAACTGCCGGAATGGCTGGATCAGTCGATCGAAGCCCATCACCCGGATCTGCCGCTGGCGATCCTCTCAGCTTTTGTCGATGCGAGGCTCGCCAGCGCGCGGTCGAGCCAGGGCAGCGTTCCCGCCGTGCCGTACGACGCCGATGCGTCCTACGAACCGCTGTGCTGCGATAATTTCGCGTAAGCGGCCGAGCTTGATTTGGCCCACCACCGCAACCTGCCGGGCGAATTGCGATCGACGCAGGTGATCGTTCGCCTTGGCCTGCGGCTGTTGATCATCGCGGGCTTTGCTTCGTTCAGCAGCATCGGTTTTGCGCAGAGGCTTCGCCGCGCTGCTGTGGATGTCCACCATCCTTGCCGCCGTGGTCGGCATCATCAAGCGCGAGCGGCCGTTCGACGTCGTTCTCAACCACTGGGACGAGACGGTGGCCTATGCCGCGCTGTTTTGCCTGGCGCATGGTCTTGGCAACGCCATTCCGGCCTGAGCGCCATCGCCAGCCGCGGCTCGCCCAGACGCTTACATCTCCCCTATGAGATCGCTCGCGGCTCGCTCTCGAATTCTATATGCGCTCTGTTCGATATTGCAGGTCTCGATTCCAGGTCTCGCAGGCGTCGTCACTTTTCGGCCGCGCCGCGGATAGAAAGCAGGAGCGTAATCATGGAAAAGGTCGATGAACCCCCGTCGTGCAGTTCGAACCTCGTCCTGATCGGACGGAACAGCAGCGGCAACTGGGTCGCCCGGGAAAGCCACGGACTGTTCGGTGGATTATTCGTCAGCCGCGCGCAGGCCGTAAAATATGCGCTGTCCGAAAACGGCGATCATCCCGCAACCATCGTGCTGACCGCCAACGTCGTCGAACTCGACATGCATCGCAAGGCCTCGTCCGTCCCGCCGGCGAGCAGCGATACCCATCGGAGCCGCGCCGCGTAGGCTTGATTTCTTCTGTTGACGCGTTTTCTTCACGCGAACCGGATCCCACTTCGCTCGAAAACGCTATGGTTCTTCCCTCATCCGGACACATCCCATGTCAAGACCCGCGTTTGCCTCGCCGCGCGACGAGATCGTCGACACCATGATCAACCTGACCCATCTGTCCCGCGCGCACCGGATCGTGGTCGCCGGCGGCGATGGCATCGAGCTCTATCTGGCGCTGCGGCGGCGCGGCTTCGGTTTTGGTGTGCTGGCATCCACCTGCCGCACGCCTGCCGCGCGGCACTCCGTGGGCCTGATTGCCGGCGATCGCTGCTATCAGTCGATCGAGGCCACGATCGGCCAGATCGGGCGGCTGCTTTGTCCCGCCGCCAGCCTCACGATCTCGATCGAGTTGCAGGAGAGCGGGCTCGCCGCAAAAGTCCGCACCCGGCTGCAGCAACTGGGTTTCCGGATCGAGGCCGGCGCCCGTTGCCAGCAAGGCTTTGTGCTGGCGGCGCATCGCGAGGAAGCCTTCCAGCAATTCGGCACGATCGCCAACGTCGCATAGCCATGTCCAGGATCGACCCGTTGCGCCATCTCAATGGCTTCATCGCCGACCTTCCCACGCCGTTCGATGACGACGGTCGGATCGATTGGCCGGCTTTTGAGATGGCGTGCGAACACCAGATCCGGTCCGGCGCCGGCGCGATGGTGGTCGGCGAAACCATGGGCGAGGCCTCGACGCTGAACCACGAGGAGCGTGCGGAACTCATCAGCCAGGCCGTACGCATCGCGCACGGCCGCATCGCGGTGATTGCCGGCGCGGGATCCAACTCCACCGCTCGCGCGATCGAGTTGAGCGCGATCGCCGAGGCCGAGGGCGCCGACGCGATCCTGTCGGTGGTGCCCTACTACAACAAGCCGATGCAGGCGGGCCTGCTGGCGCACTTCGAGACCATCGCGGCCTCGACCACGCTGCCGATCCTGCTGCACGACAATCCCGCGCGCACCATGCGCGAGCTGTCGGACGAAACCGTCCTGCGGCTGGCGCGGTCGCCGCAATTCATCGGCCTGAATGATGCGGCCGCCAACGTGGCGCGGCTTTTCCGTTTGCGGACAAGGCTGCCGCCGGAGTTTTGTCTGCTCTGCGGCGACGATGTCAATGCGTTCGGCTGGCTCGCCAGCGGCGGCGATGGCTGCGTTTCGGCCGTGGCCAATGTCTTTCCCGATCTATGCCGTCGTTTCCATCAAGCCGCCGCAACCGGCGATCTTGCGTCCAGCAGACGTCTTTCAGACCGCCTTGCGGTGCTTGTCGCCGCGATGTCGGGAGATGCGCCGGTCGCGGCGCTGAAATACGCGATGAGCCTGTCCGGATTGATGAAGCCGAGGGTGAGACTGCCGCTGGTCGAACTCGGCGAAGACGCGCGAAAAACCGTGGCGCGGGCCATGGCAAGCGTTACCGGACCGGCCAAGGCGCTTAGCGATCAACCTCAGTAAAATGGTCGTCATCGATCCGCAGCCAGTCGTGGCGCGGTCCGTGAATCCGGAACTCGCGCTCGAGGCGGCGGAGTTTTGCCGCGGCGATGATCCGCAGCGCCGCCTCGAACAATGCCTTCGCGCCGTCAGCGACACGGCGGGCCTGGAAGCGGACGGATTTTCCCGAAATCCGGCCGAAGCGGTAGCCTTTCGAACCGGCATTCGAACGGTCCTGGGCGCGGTCCAATGTCAGATCGAATAGACGATCCTTGGTAAGGCCTAAGCAAATCATATCGATCTCCCGTCGCGCGGCCTGCCGTCCGCTGGAGGGAAGATGCGCAGGCGGGCATAGGAATTCGAGGGCATCCGCTTCGCCTCGTCATAGGCGCGCCATAGGCGTCCCGCACGGCCGCGCTCTTTATGCCGTTCCTATGCGATGCGCGGCCGGGCCGTCTCGAATTCATATGCGGGTCGGACCATTTTGGAATGCGAACGTCGCGCTACTGCGGCGAACGCGGTTTCTGAACAGGCATCCGCCATGGCCACGATGACCTACAACGAAAAACTGATTTCGACGGCGCCGTCCGCGCCCGCCAAGCGGGCGGCATTCGAGCCCGCGGCCGCGTCGTTTCAGCGGCCGGGACCGGACGTGCTCAACGAAACCATCCCGGTGGTGTTCATCGGCCGCAACCGCAACGGCCTTTGGGTGGTGCGCGACGCCGAGGCAAGGTTCGGCGGCCTGTTCTGGCGCGAACGGTCTGCGCTGGCTTTCGCCAGGGCGAACGCCGCACCGAATCCATGCGCCATCGTGTTTCCGCAGGCGCGCTTCGAACTCGACATGCAAAACCACGGCAATCCTCTGCTGACGCCTCTGGCGGCCGCGATACGCCTGCTCACGCGCCAGTCGCAGCGGCTGATCGCGGCAGGCCGAAAACACCTCGCATTGTAGAACAGCCATGACACTTCTGACACATTATCATGACATGCCGCAGGGGCCGGCCCGGCAAAGCCGCAAGGCCGAGGCACGCCGGATTTCGACAACCGCCTCGCGCGAAACCGCGATGCGGGGGTTTTTCCGGGCCGCCGTCACCATCATGCTGGCCACCGCGGCCCTTGCCGGCATCATTGCGCTGAAGACCGCGATCTATCTTCCGCATTTCAATTATTGACCGAAGCCGGATTGCACCGGCGCGAGGTGCCGGATATCCATCGATCCCGCATCGGGCCGCCCCGCGGCGATCCCTCGTCGAATTGCTGACTGGAGCTTCGGTTCTGATAGAGTCAGAACCGAAGCTCCAGATTCTTGTTCTGACGCGTTTTCTACCGCAGATAGGTCTACGCAATCTGCGTAAACTTGATTGCTATGCGAACCGGTTTCCACTTCGCTCGAAAACGCTATAGCTTCCCGCTGTTGCCGGCTTGCCATTTGCGCTTTATTTGGCTGTCGTTTTTGATCGAATCGCTTTCGACCTTTCGATCCCGCTCCGGGAGTTCCGATGCCCGCCGACCCATGCCGACATCTCGAACGCGCTGGACCGCATCCTGAACGCGGCGGCGGACAACTTCCGGATCGCGAAAATCCTGCTGCAGATGGGGCTCGACCCCAACAACATCACCTATGACGCGATCTTCAACCGCCTCACGGAAATCATCATCGCCAACATCACGCTGGCCAACATGTTCGCGCTGGTCGGCGCCATCTTCTTTGTCGCGACCTTGCTGACACGGACCATCGTGCCGCTGCGCGTGGCCAACATGTTCGGCTGCGCGTTTTTCGCCGGCTTCGGCGCGCTCGCGGGCGACATCAAGACCTTTCTGCTGTATTTCCTGCTGCTTCCGATCAATGCCATTCGGCTTCGCCAGATGCTCAATCTGGTCAAGAAGGCGCGCAATGCCACCAAGGGCGACACCTCGATGGAGTGGCTCAAGCCGTTCATGACCGCGCGAAAATATCGCAAGGGCGATATCCTGTTCCGGAAGGGCGACGTGGCGCACGAAATGCTGCTGACGGTGACCGGAAGATTCCTCGTCACCGAAATCAGCGTCGAACTGCCGCCGGGAAGCCTGATGGGCGAACTTGGCTTCCTGTCGCCGGAAAACCGGCGGACCGCGACCATCGAGTGCATCGAAGACGGCCACGCGCTGACCATTACCTATGACAAGCTGCTCGAGATCTACTTTCAGAATCCGCAGTTCGGCTACTACTTCCTGGTGCTGACCAGCCAGCGCCTGCTCGAGAACATCGCAAGGCTCGACACCATCGTCGCGCAACACAAGGCCGCGACACAGCAGGCCGCCGCCGGCAGCGCCTGAGAACCTGATCCAAAACACCACTCTCGCTAACCCGTCATGCCCGGCCTTGTGCCGGGCATCCACGTCTTGCTTCAGTCGAGCCAAGAAAGACGTGGATGGCCGGGTCAAGCCCGGCCATGACGAAGACCCTACTCCGCGGCGCTGCGCAGCTCCGCCTTCTCGACCCGCACCGCGCAGAACTTGAATTCGGGAATCTTGCCGAACGGATCGAGCGCCGGATTGGTCAGGAGATTGGCCGCCGCTTCCGCGTAGCAGAACGGCATGAACACCATATTCTCAGGCACGTCGCGGTCGGTGCGCACCTTCACCTCGACCGCGCCGCGCCTGGTCTGCATCCGGATGAAATCGCCGGGCCATACATTGAGCCGCCGCATGTCCTTCGGCGACATGAACGCCACCGCCTCGGGTTCGATCTGGTCCAGCACATGGGAGCGCCGGGTCATCGATCCCGTATGCCAATGCTCCAGCACGCGCCCGGTCGACAGCACCATCGGGTATTCGTCGTCGGGCAATTCGTCCGGCGGCAACACCTTGGCCGGCACGATCTTGCCGCGGCCGCTTTCGGTCGGAAAACCGGTCGTGAAGATGATCTCGTTGCCGGGCTTGTCGGGATCGTCGACCGGATAGGTCACCGCGCCCTCACGCAGCAGCCGCTCCCAGCTGATGTTCTTCAGCGACGGCATCAATTGCGCCATCTCGGTAAAGACCTCGCCCGGACCCGCGTAGTTCCAGGGCAGCCCCATCCGCTTGCCGATCTCCTGGATGATCCAGAGATCCTGTTTGGCATCGCCCGGCGGCTTGATCACCTCGCGCGCCAGCTGCACGCGGCGGTCGGTGTTGGTGAAGGAGCCGGACTTTTCCGCGAACGCCGAGGCCGGCAGGATGACGTCGGCGTGGAAGGCGGTCTCGGTGACGAACAGGTCCTGCACCACCAGATGGTCGAGTTTTGCAAGTGCCTGGCGGGCGTGCTGCAGATCGGGATCCGACATCGCGGGGTTTTCGCCCTCGACATACATGCCGTGGATTTCGCCGGCATGGATCGCGTTCATGATCTCGACCACGGTCAGTCCGCGCTCGGGATCGAGTTTCTGTCCCCAGAGCTCTTCGAAGGCGCCGCGCAGATCGTCGCGGCCGACCGGCTGATAATCCGGCAGGAACATCGGGATCAGGCCGGCGTCGGAGGCGCCCTGCACGTTGTTCTGGCCGCGCAGCGGATGCAGCCCGGTGCCGGGCCGGCCGACCTGGCCGGTGATCAGCGCCAGCGCGATCAGGCAGCGCGCGTTGTCGGTGCCGTGGACATGCTGGCTGATGCCCATGCCCCAGAAGATGATCGAGGATTTCGCGCGCGCGTAAATGCGGGCGACCTCGCGCAACGTTTCGGCCGGGATGCCGCAGATCGGCGCCATCTTCTCCGGCGTGAAGTCGACGATCTTGGCCTTCAGCTCCTGATAGCCTTCGGTATAGCCCGCGATATACTGCTCGTCGGTCAGCCCTTCCGTGATGATGGTGTTGATCATCGCGTTGAGCAGCGCGACGTCGGAGCCCGGCTTGAACTGCAAATGCATGGTGGCGTGGCGCGACAGTGTCTGCCGCCGCGGGTCGATCACGAACAGCTTGGCGCCGCGCTTGGCCGCGTTCTTGATGAAGGTCGCGGCGACCGGATGGTTGACGGTCGGATTGGCGCCGATCACCCAGATCACCTCGGCGTCCGCGGCCGCCGCGAACGGCGCCGACACCGCGCCCGAACTCAACCCTTCGAACAGCGCCGCCACCGACGAGGCGTGGCACAGCCGCGTGCAGTGGTCGACATTGTTGGAGCCGAAACCGGTGCGCACCAGCTTCTGGAACAGATAGGCTTCTTCGTTCGATCCCTTGGCCGAACCGAAACCGGCGAGCGCCCTGGGTCCCTTTTCGTCGCGGATCTTGACGAGGCCGCGCGCCGCGATATCGAGCGCCTCTTCCCATGAGGCTTCACGGAAATGCGTGAACGGGTTGGCCGGATCGACCTGATCGTTGGCATCCTTCTTGACGCCCGGCAACCGCACCAGCGGCTTTGTCAGGCGGTTGGGATGATGGATGTAGTCAAAGCCGAAGCGGCCCTTGACGCAAAGCCGGTTGTGATTGGCCGGGCCGTCGCGGCCCTCGGCATAGATCACCTTCTCGTCCTTGACCTGATAGGTGACCTGGCAGCCGACGCCGCAATAGGGGCACAGCGAGTTGACCTTGCGATCGGGGTAAGTGACCCTGGTCTCGTTCTCGTCCAGCATCACCGAGGGCATCAGCGCGCCGGTCGGGCAGGCCTGCACGCATTCGCCGCAGGCGACGCAGGTCGATTCCCCCATCGGGTCGTCGAAATCGAACACGATCTTGGCGTCGTGGTTGCGATAGGCCATGCCGATGACGTCGTTGACCTGGACCTCGCGGCAGGCGCGCACGCACAGGCCGCACTGGATGCAGGCATCGAGATTGACGCGCATCGCCGGATGGCTGGCATCGCCCTGCCAGCGCTGCGCCGCCGGGAACCGGCTCTCGGTGACCTCGACCTTTTCGGCCCAGTGCCAGAATTTCGAATCCGGATCGTGCGAGGTTTCGCGCGCCGGCTGGTCGGCAACCAGAAGCTCCATCACCATCTTCTGCGCCGCGACCGCGCGCGCGCTTTCCGACTTCACCTTCATGCCGACGCTGGGCGTGCGCTTGCAGGACGCCGCCAGCACCCGCTCGCCCTCGATTTCGACCATGCAGGCGCGGCAATTGCCGTCCGGCCGGTAGTCCGGCTGCGGCGAATGGCACAGATGGGGAATCTCGCGGCCCTGGCGCTTTGCCACTTGCCAGATGGTTTCGCCGACCCGCGCCTCGACCTGCTTGCCGTCGAGTTCGAACGTGATCATCTGAGGTCCGCTACCCTTGCCGCCGACCGTTCCGACCGGTTCGCTATGCGAGACCGTGACGCCGCCGTCGGGCACATTCTTGCCTCCGGCCGCGCCTTTGGCGTCATGGCCGTAGCCTTGCGGAGTTGGACTGTCAGTGCTCATCGTGAAACCTCACGGCCCATGCGCCCGATCATTCGGCAGCTTCCTTTGGCAGGAACTCGTCCGGGAAATATTTAATCACTGAAGTCAGCGGATTCGAGGCCGCCTGGCCGAGGCCGCAGATCGAGGCATCGCGCATCGCCTGGCTCAATTCGTCGAGCAATTCCCGGTTCCAAACCGGCCGCTGCATCAACAACGCGGCCTTCTGGGTCCCGACCCGGCAGGGCGTGCACTGGCCGCAGCTTTCATCTTCGAAGAATTTCATCAGGTTCAGCGCCGCCGCCTTCACGCTGTCGTGCTCGGACAGGATGATCACCGCGGCCGAGCCGATGAAGCAGCCATATTTTTCCAGCGTGCCGAAATCGAGCGGGATGTCGTCCATCGCCGCCGGCAGGATGCCGCCGGAGGCGCCGCCCGGCAAATAAGCGTGGAAAGCATGGCCATCGGCCATGCCGCCGCAGAACTCGTCGATCAGTTCGCGCACGGTGATGCCGGCCGGCGCCAGCTTCATGCCGGGATTTTTCACCCGTCCCGAAACCGAATAAGAGCGCAGCCCGTGGCGGTCGTGGCGGCCATGGCTCTTCCACCACTCCGCGCCCTTTTCGACGATGTCGCGAACCCACCACAGCGTCTCGATATTGTTGATCAACGTCGGCAGGCCGAACAGCCCGACCTGGAACGGATAGGGCGGCTTGTGCCGCGGCAACCCGCGCTTGCCTTCGATGCTTTCCAGCAGCGAAGACTCCTCGCCGCAGATATAGGCCCCCGCGCCGCGCCGCATGATGCAGCACCGGGCCTCCTGGCGGCAGTTTTGCGATTTCGCGATCGAGGATTTCGCGTGCCGCCGGATATTCGTCGCGGATATAGACGTAGATGTCCGATGCTTCGACCACATGGGCGCCGATCAGCATGCCCTCGAGAAAGCGATGCGGATCGCGCTCGAGATACCAGCGGTCCTTGAAGGTGCCGGGCTCGCCCTCGTCGCCATTGACCGCCATCAGCCGCGGCCCGGGCTCGCCGAGCACCGCGCGCCATTTTCGTCCCGTCGGAAAACCGGCGCCGCCAAGCCCGCGCAACGAGGCGTCGTCGAGCGCCTTCAGCAGGTCTTCTTTGGCGAGCTCGCCGGAGCGAACCCGCTCGAGCAGTTTGTAGCCGCCGCCGGCGACGTAGGCTTCGTAACCGATATAATCAGGCAGATGGGCGTGGGAGTCGCCGTCCTTCACAGCCGCGAGCACGCGCTCGACACTGGCATGGTCGACGAAATGGTGGCCGACCTCCGCCGTAGGCGCGGTATCGCAACGGCCGACGCAGGGCGCCCGCACCACGCGAATGCCGGGGCCAGATTGATCCTGCAACTCGTGCAGCAGTTTTTCGCCGCCCAGCATCGCGCAGGTCAGGGAATCGCAGACCCGGATGGTCAGCGGCGCGATATCGGGCTCGCCCTCCTTCACGATGTCGAAATGCGCATAGAAGGTCGCGGTCTCGAACACTTCCGCAAAGGACAGCTTCATCTCGTCGGCGAGCGCGGCGAGATGGGCCGCGGAAATCTGGTTATAGCGGGCCTGGATCAGATGCAGATGTTCGATCAGGAGATCGCGGCGCCGCGGCCGGTCGCCGAGCAGAAGCTCGATTTCGTGCGCGGCGGCAGGCTCGACCTGACGCCCCTTCGGCGTCGAGCGGGCCCGCTTGCGTCCCTCGCCCGGATGCTCGAACGGGCGAACCTTCTGAACATCATGAGCCATTGGAAGAATCTCGCTTTCCGACAGTCATGCAGACTAAGCCCTGGCATGCCAGATGCCAAGACAAATCAAGCCAGCTCCTGTCAGCATTAAAGGGGCATGCAGCCTCGCTGTCATGCCCCCTTTTTTCGGATCATGCGACGTGGAAGCACTCGGGTCTTGTCTCAGGTCTTGTCCATGCAATCCGAGATGAAGAACCAGCGGTCGTCGCCGACCAGTCCCTGCCGATGCACTTCCTTGCGGCACGCCTTCAGCTTGACCTTGTTCTCGCTCCACTTCGCCCGCATCTCCTTGAGCTTTTCGACGGTCAATTTCATTCTCGACTGTTTCGCGGGCGCGGGCGCAGCGGTCTGGGCCGAGGCGGTATCCAGACTGCCGGCGACAAGCAGCATCGCGACGAAACAAACACTGGTGCGAAGCATGGCAAAATTCCCCTGATCTTGTTCGTTGATTGGGATGAAAGAAACAGAACGTCGCGGGACGGCAAAACCGCCGTCCCGCGACAATGGCGATCGATCAGAAGATGCTGGCCGCGCTCTTTAGCGTGATCCAGACGCCCCAGGCGAGCGGAATGCCGACAAAGGCCCAGAACAACGCGGCCTTGCCGTCCAGTCCGCCCCTGCCGATGCCGAATGATCCGGAATGCCCTGCGGCCGCGCTGGCCGTTGCCGCCTGCAGCTTCGCCACGTCGGCTTCGCTCATGTACCACTTCGGATCGACCGGCTTGATCAGATAGTTGCAGATCAGACCCGCGATCAGCATCGCGCACAGGATGTACATGGTGGTGTTGTAGAGCTGGTCGCGCGGCACGCCGGCGGCCAGCTGGAACTCGCGGATGTAGTTCACCACCACCGGGCCGATGATGCCGGCCGTCGACCACGCGGTCAGCAGGCGGCCGTGAATGGCGCCCACGAACTGCGTGCCGAACATGTCGGCGAGATAGGCCGGCACCGTGGCGAAGCCGCCGCCATACATCGACAGGATGATGCCGAAGGCGAGCAACGAACAGCAGCTTCGAGCCCATCGCGGCGAAGGTCGGCGCCAGCGCATAGAGCGCGATGCCGAGCAGGAAGAAGCAGTAATAGGTACTCTTGCGGCCGATGTAATCCGACAGCGATGCCCAGAAGAAGCGGCCGCCGATGTTGAACAGCGACAGCAGCCCGGTGAAGCCGGCCGCGATCGCCGGCGATCGTGGCCTTTTGCGCCGCGCTCAATGCATTGAAGCCGAGGTCCGGCATTCCGATCAGCTTGCCGGCAAAGATTTCCTGCAACATCGGCGAGGCCATGCCGATCACGCCGATGCCGGCGGAAACGTTCAGCGTCAGCACCCACCAGATCAGCCAGAACTGCGGGGTCTTGTGCGCGTTGTCGAGGTGGACGTTGGCCTTGGAGATCATCGCGTTCGACTTGCTCGGCGCGGTCCAGCCTTCCGGCTGCCAGTTCGGCGGCGTGACGCGATAGGCAAACGCGCCGATCATCATGAACACGAAATAGATGACGCCCATCACCAGGAAAGTCTGCCAGACGCCGACGTCGGCCGGTGTCTTGAAATAGTTGATCAGCAGGTTGGCCAGCGGTGCGCCAATCATCGCGCCGCCGCCGAACCCCATGATCGCCATTCCGGTCGCCATGCCACGATGGTCGGGGAACCATTTGATCAAGGTCGACACCGGGGAGATGTAGCCGAGCCCGAGGCCGATGCCGCCGATCACGCCGGCGCCCAGCCACATGATCCAGAGTTGGTGCACGTAAATTCCGACGGCGCCGAGGATGAGGCCGCCGCCCCAGCACAGCGCGGCGACAAAGGCCGCCTTGCGCGGGCCGACGCGTTCGAGCCAACCGCCCCAGATCGCGGCCGAGACGCCGAGCACGACAAAGAACAGCGTGAACATCCAGCCCATGCTGGCGACTTTCCAGTCGCAGGTGGTGGTGAACAACTCCTGCACCAGCGACATGTCGGGGCAGGCCTTGGGCGCAGTCAACCCGATGGCGCGCGACAGCGGCAGCCAGAACACGCTGAACCCGTAGGCCATGCCGATACAAAGATGAATGCAGAGTGCCGCCGGCGGCACCAGCCAGCGATTGAAGCCGGCCGTTGCGATCGTCCGTTCCTTGTCGAGGATGCCGGGCCCCGTCCCGGACATGGTTCCGCCAATGGTCGTCATTTAAGCCTCCCCTACAGCCGTCCATTTGCGGACGTGTCTGCCGTCAACGATCCCATCCTCGGCCCATCACCGCGAGCAGCCGCCACATTGCTGCTTCGCAACATTCTCGAGATGCGCCGGGATCGCTAGGCGCATTCGAGAATTTAACCCCGGGCGCAGCAGGATATGCCCGCCGGATTGACCAGCCTAGCTGTGAAGGTGTCGCGCCCCAAAAGCCCGTCCCGCCAAAGGCACGACTCGCCCTCCGCACCCCTGCAGAGTAGCCGATTGGGACAGAAGCCGGAACGTGTGTCGATAGGTAAAAGGTAGATACCGCAAACTAAGATTGATCGGCTGATAGCAACGGCCGATTTGATTTTTCTATCAAGAACACGATCCGGCGCTCGGCCTGTTCGGTGATCTCGACGCTGTCACCGGTCTCCCGGATCAGGTTCGGGATGTCGATCACCGACAGCGGATCGGTGCAGTGCACTTCCAGGAAGTCGCCCGGCGGCACGGTTTTGAGCGCTTTGCGTGTTTTCAACGCCGGCAAAGGGCATTTAAGTCCGCTGAGGTCGAGTTTTGTGGTGGCCATGCCGCAACATGGCGAAGGCGCCGGGCATCGTCAATCGTGCCGGCTCCAACTAAATTTAGCTGTCAGATCAGGCTGCTGTAACTCAGGAAGCCGACGCTCTGCCCCGGCTCGACCCGGGTGATTTCCTCGCCAAGTTCGACCAGTCCGTCGGTATCGACCAGCGACGACAACAGGCCAGCGCCCTCGCGCGGGAATTTGACCGCCTCGAGCGCGCCGCCCTCGCCGCCGCGTAGATTGACCCGGACGTATTCGCGGCGGGCGATCTTTTTCCTGTAGGAGAAGGCCGCTCGAACCGGCATTGGCACGAGGGGCTGTTGTGCAGCGCCAGATAACGCCAGCACCGTCGGCCGCACCACATGGACAAAGGTGACAAAACTCGCGACCGGATTTCCCGGCAGGCCGATAAAGGGCGTGCCGCCGATGACGCCCATCGCGACCGGGCGCCCGGGTTTGATGGCCATCCGCCACAACACCAGTTTCCCGGCGCTTTCGACCGCGGCCTTGACGTGATCCTCCTCGCCGGTGGAAACGCCGCCGCTGGTCAGGATCAGGTCGTGATCGCTAGCCGCCATTTGCAACGCGTCCGATAAGGGGGCGCGCTCGTCTCGAAAAATGCCGAGATCGCTGACCTCGCAGCCAAGCCGTTTCAACATCGCCATCAGCATGAAGCGGTTGGAATCGAACAATTGCGCAGGCGCACGCTTGTCCCCCGGCGATACCAGTTCATCGCCGGTGGAGAACACGGCAATGCGAAGCCGCCTGACCACATCGAGATGCGTGAGCCCGAACGCGGCCGCGAGCGCCACATCCTGCGGCCGCAGCCTGAGGCCCGCGGCCAGCGCCGAATGCCCGGCGGGAATGTCTTCGCCGGCGGGGCGCACATTGGCGCCGGGCTTTAGTCCCGCGGGCAATAGCACCTTGCCGTCATCGGCGATCTGAACGTCTTCCTGCATGAACACCGTGTCGGCGCCCTCAGGCATCGGCGCGCCGGTAAAAATCCGCATCGCATGGCCGGGCCTTATCGCTGCGATCGCCGACGCGCCGGCCGCGATCCGCCCGGTGACGGCGAACGCCCTGGCCTCGCCTTGCGGCAGGTCGCGGCTTGCCACCGCATAGCCGTCGACCGCCGAATTGGTGAATGGCGGCAGCGGCAAGGGCGCCGCCACAGGCCGCGCCAGAACGCGCCCGTCGGCCGCGTCAAGCGCCGTGGTCTCGACCTCGTCGACAGCTTTGACGCGCGCGGCGATGATGCTGACGGCCTCGTCGACCGACATCATCGGGCCGCCAAAGGCAAAGCAATCATCGGACAATTGCGCCATCGTGCCTCTCGAGAGTCCCGCCGCTCGCAGCACGTCTTGGACCGGCACCGCGGAGCGCTGCAGCAGCTTGGCCGCGGCCTCGACATCATCGAGATGGGCCAGCGGCAGCGTGGTTTCAACCGTTGCATCGGTGACAATGCCGACGATATCGACGTCCTCGGGGAACAACAGCGGCTTGTTGTTGGCAAGCCGGTGCACCTCGATCTTGCGGTGCGGCTCGCGTTTAAAACCCTCGATGATCACCAGATCGACCGGCGACATCTTTGCCAGCAATTCCGGCAGCCGCGGCTCGCTTGCGCCGCGCAACTCATGCATCAGCGCCCAGCGCCGGGTCGAGGACACCAGCACCTCGGTCGCGCCGGACTGCCGATGCACCCAGGAATCCTTGCCGGGCACGTCGACGTCGAATTCGTGATGGGCGTGTTTGATCACCGAGACGCGCAAGCCCAGGCCGAGCAGATGCGGAATCACCCGCGACAGCAGGGTGGTCTTGCCCGCGCCGCTCCATCCCGAAAGGCCGATCACTTTCATTCACACGCTCCAGACCCCGCCGCTTCACCGTCATTGCGAGGAGCGAAGCGACGAAGCAATCCAGTCTTGCTTTGTGCGCGCTGGATTGCTTCGCTGCTGCTCGCAATGACGCATGGCGGCGTTTCGCCTTTGTGATGAAATGCTTATATCAGCACCCACGCAAAGTCATGCTAACCTGCCGGTATGATGAAGATTGACAAGACGCCCGTCCCGCTGATCGTGCCCAACCCTGATGATCCCAGGCTGACCGAACGCGTCGTCGGGACCGACCAGACCGGGGCCGCGGTGGAGATCAACGTTCCCGTCGAGCGGCCGCTGACGCTGTATTTGAACGCGCAGGAGATCGTCACCATGATGACGATCGGCGACTACCCGGAATATCTCGCGCTCGGCTATCTCCTGAACCAGAACATGCTGAAATACAGCGACGTCGTCACCGAGGTCGAATATCACGACGATTTGCAGGTGGTGGTGGTGCGCACCGAGCACCACACCAATTTCGAGGCCAAGCTGAAGAAGCGCACGCAGACCTCGGGCTGCGCGCAGGGCACCGCGTTCGGCGATCTCCTGGAAGCGGTGGAAAGCGTGGCGCTGCCGCAGGCCGAGTTGCGCACCTCCTGGCTCTACCAGATGACCCACACCATCAACACCATGCCCTCGCTCTATCTCGAGGCCGGCGCGATCCATGGCTGCGTGCTCTGCAAGGAAGGCACGCCGGTCTGCTACACCGAGGACGTCGGCCGCCATAACGCGGTCGACAAGATAGCGGGGTGGATCTATCGCCACGGCGTCGATCCCGCCGACAAGATCCTCTACACCACGGGACGGCTGACCTCGGAGATGGTGATCAAGACGGTGCGGATGGGGATTCCGATCCTGATCTCGCGTTCGGGTTTTACCGCCTGGGGCGTCGATCTGGCGCGGCAAGTTGGATTGACTTTGGTGGGCCGTGCGCGCGGAAAGCGCTTCATTGCGCTGTCGGGCGCCGAGCGGATCGTCTACGACCAGAATCTTGCCTTTGTCGAAGAGGAATCGGCGCGGCACAAGCGCAAAGGCGAACACCGTGGCGAATAGTGTTCCCGCGGTGCTGCTCGCCGGCGGACTGGCGCGGCGGATGGGCGGCGGCGACAAGCCGATGCGCCGGATCGGCGGCCGCACCATCCTCGACCGCGTCATCGCGCGCCTAAAACCGCAATGCGGCGAACTGATCCTCAACGCCAACGGCGATCCGGCGCGATTTGCCGAATTTCGGGCTGCCTGTGATCGCGGACAATGTCGAAAATTTTCCGGGACCGCTGGCCGGCATTTTGGCGGCGCTGGACTGGACCGCGGCCAATCGGCCGGACGTTTCCTTCATCCTGAGCGCAGCGGCGGATTGCCCGTTCCTGCCGCGCGATCTGGCGGCACGGCTCGACCGCGCGCGAGCCGAGCAGGACGCCCAGCTTGCGGTCGCCGCTTCCGGCGGCCAATCGCACCCGGTGATCGGGTTATGGAGCGTCGCCCTGCGCGGCGAACTGCGTCACGCCCTGGTGGAGGAAGACGTCAGGAAGATCGACCGCTGGACCGCGCGCTATAAATTGGCGACCGTGAGCTGGCCGACCGAACCGCTCGATCCCTTCTTCAACGCCAACACCATGGACGACATCGCGGAAGCCGACCGGCTGGCGGCACTGGATGACGCGCAGACTTGATCAAACAAAAAGAAAGCAATCAGGGATGGACCTTCAGCTCAAATCCAAAACCGCTGTCGTGACCGGCGCCAGCATCGGCATCGGCCGCGCGGTGGCAAGGGCGCTGGCGCGCGAGGGCGTTCGTGTCGCGGCCGTCGCGCGGCGCAAGGATTTGCTAGAGCAACTGGCGCAGGAAGCCAGATCCGAAGGCACGGACATTATTCCCATCGTGCAGGACATCATGCAGCCCGACGCCGCGCAACAACTCGCGGAAGCCGCGACAAGCGAACTCGGTCACGTCGACATTCTCGTCAACAACGCCGGCGGCAGCCGGCCGTTGCCGGTCGATGCGCCCGACAGCGCCTGGAACGAGGCGATCGAGCTGAATTTCAACCGCTACCGCCAGGTCGCGCATGCGCTGCTGCCGCAGATGATCAAGCGGGAGTGGGGACGCATCATCAACGTCACAGGCAAATCCGAGCCCGAGGGCCTCAATGCCGCGTTCGCTGCGAAAGCGGCGGTGCACGCCTGGGCCAAGGGTCTTTCGCGGGAGATCGGCGAGCACGGCATCACCGTCAATTGCATTCCGCCCGGCCGGATCATGAGCGAGCAGATCCGCCGCAACTATCCGGAGGATTACCGCAAGCGTTTCGCCGAAGAGGAAATCCCGGTCGGCTATTGGGGCGAGCCGGAAGACCTCGCCGCGCTGGTGGTGTTTCTGGCCTCGCCGGTCGCGCGCTACATCACCGGCGCGGTGATCCCGGTCGACGGCGGGCTGCGGCGGTATCAGTTTTAGCCAGTCGACGGCTCTCGCGTCGGACCGGGATGCGTTCCCCGGATGCAGTGCAGCGCGCCGCTCTTTGCGGCGTGGTGCGCTGCTGATCCGGGGTCCATCCGCGCGGCTGGGTCCCGGCTCTGCGGAGCGGCGTAAAGAACGCCGCACCGCGTCCGGGACACGAAAACTACTTGATGATTTCCCAGAAAATGCCGGCCTCGACGACAAAGGCCAGCGTGAACAGAACCGTGCGCAGATAGGGGACAGCGGCCCAGTACACGACCGCATGCGCCAGCCGGAGCCAAAAGAAGCTCATGGCGCAAAATGTGGTGGTGGAGTTCGCCTTGCCGGCCACTTGCGCTGATAGCACCAGCGCCGCGAACGGCGCAAAGACTTCAGTCGCGTTCAGGTAGGCGCGGTGCGCGCGCTCGCCCCATTTTGGCACCGGCCGCGCGGTCGGATCGATGTAGTTGGCCGGCTGCAGCGGGCCGTTGGTCGTCAACTGGCAGATAATATAGGGAATCCACAATGCCGCGGTCAGCATGGCGGTATAGACCAGATATCTAAGGTCGATCGTCATGTTAGCCTCCACGAAAGTATGCCCAGCCTCGCGGTTGCGAGAGGCTGTGCATCCAGACGTTTGGGCTTCGCCTGAAACCGACAACTCCGGGAACTTTTTTAGCAGGGGTAGCCGATGCCCTCGGCGGGCCGGCGTCAGGCCGGCCGGAAACCCGCTTGCGTCAGCGCCGCGCGGCCTTGCTGCGAAGCCAGCGCATCGAAAAACGCCTGCACCGCCGGACGCGCTTTGCGCGCGGTCACCACTGCGAAATCGTAATGCTCCTCGGCGAGCGGGATAAAACCGAGGCTTGCTGCTTCCGCGACCGGCGCGATCGTCATGCCCCAATCGGCGCGCTGCTGCGCCACCGCGGCCGCCACCGCATTATGCGAGCGCGGCTGATTCCAGTAGCCGTCGGGGCGCGCGTCGCCGAGCAGCCGGTCGATCAGGATGCGGGTGCCGGCGCCCTGGTTGCGGTTGACCATGATGCAGGCGGGATCGGCCAGCGCCGCGCGCACCGCATGCTGCGCGCTCAGGCCTTCGAAGCGTCTGTCGCCCTTGCGGAACACGATGCCCTGCATCCGCCGCCAGCCCGGCACCAGTTCGAGCCCGTCGGCGAGGATAGGGCGTGTTGTAGGTCTCGGTCTTTTCGTCGAACAGATGGATCGGCGCGAAGTCGCATTCGCCGCGCTTGGCCGCCGCCAGCCCGCCGAGGCTGCCGACCGCGATCGAACGCACCAGAAGGCCGGCGCGCGCCAGCGGCGCGGTCACGAGATCGAGCCCGGTGCAGTGGCTGCCGACGATCACCAGATCGGGCACCCGGACATGCGGCGTGAACAGCGTCACCTCGGCGTCGGCGCCTGCCGGCATCTGGTCGGCCAGCGCATCGATGCGCAAAAAACCGTCGGCCTGCGCGAACGAGGTGATCGCGCCGGAGCCCTTGCCGGTCGGGTACGCGATCAGGCCGGCATCGCCCTCGACCAGCGAGACCATGACGAATTCGGTGCGGCCGAGCTCGGAGGCGATCCGCACCGGGACTTTCGCGCGCACCTTGGCATCGGCGCGCGGCGGCAGTCCCGCCATCCGCCGCAGCACCGGCACGATCATGTCGTGGAAGGTGAACATCGCCGAGGTCGGAAATCCCGGCAGGATGATCACCGGCTTGCCGTCGCAGACCGCGAGGCATAACGGCTTGCCCGGCTTCAGCGCGATACCGTGGGCGACGATGCCGGGCGAACCGAGCCGCGCGATGATGCGGTGGGAAACGTCGCCCGCGCCTTTCGAGGTGCCGCCCGACAGCACCAGCATGTCATTCTCCGCAAGCGCCTGCCGCATCGCCGATTCCAGTTGCGGCTCGTCATCGGGGATGGCGCCGAGAAATTTCGCCTCGCCGCCGTTCTCTGAAATCGCCGCGGTGACGATCGCGCCATTGGTGTCGAAGATCGCCGCCGGTCGCAGCGACCCGCCGGGCTGCACCAGCTCGTCGCCGGTGGAAAGCACCGCGACGCGCGGCCGGCGCGCCACCGGGACCTGTGCGATGCCGCAGGCGGCCAGCATGCCGATCTCGCGCGAGCCGATCATGGTGCCGGCGCGCAGCAGCGCCTCGCCGCGCGCGATGTCGGAGCCGGCATAGGACACGAACTGCCCAGGTGACGCGGTGCGGCGAACCTCGATCGCACGGTCGCCCACCGGGTCGGTATGCTCGACCATGACGATGGCGTCGGCGCCGCGCGGCACCGGACCGCCGGTCGCGATCGAGGTCGCCGTTCCCGGCAGCACGGCTCTTGCCGGCGCGACGCCGCAGGCGATCACCTCGTCATTCAGCGCCAGGCGCACCGGCGCGGTTTCGTTGGCCGACGCAAGATCGGCGGAGCGCACCGCAAAGCCATCGACATTGGAACGATCGAACGGCGGCACGTCGATCGGCGCCACCATGTCCTGCGCCAGCGCGCAACCCAGCGCATCTGCCAGCGACCGCGTTTCGCTCGGCACGGGACGCGGAAACAGCGCGGCCTCGAACCGCATGAGCGCATCCTCGCGCGACAGGATGGTCAGGAACTGGTCCTGATCGATGCTGTCGCGGCTTTTCGGCATGTTGTTCATCGGGGAACCCGTATCAGTCGCGCAATAGATAGGCATCGACCGGCGTGCCCGCAGGGTGTCCCTCGGAGCCGCCCGGTATCGCGAGCCAGCCATCGGCGCGGGCGAGGGTCGAAAGCGGCATCTCGCCGACCGCGAGCGGCATCCAGGTCGCGTCCTTGCGTTCGAGCAGCACGATTTCGGCAATCCCCACCAGCGAGGCCATCTTGCGCGCCAGCGGCAGCGTGAGCGAGGTTCGCGGCTGGCGGCCGGACAATCGATCGAGCGCGGGCCGCGCCAAGGTCCACCACGCCGCCAGCGCCTGATCCGGCGCGCCCGGCAACAGCATGACGGGGATTTTTCCGATACGGCCGACCGCGGCGGTCCGGCCCGGCTGCAGCGCGATGCCGTGCACGAGGACCTCGCCGCACTGCGCCAGCGCGGCGACGCTGGCATCGCGGCGGCCGACGCCGCTGCCGCCGATCGCGACGAGGAAGTCGCAGCCGTCGGTCACCAGCACTCGGGCGACCGATTCCGCATCGCGGCCGGCGGCTTCCGTCAAAACAACTTCCGCGCCGGCGGCGCGCGCGCTTTCCGCGATCAGCTGCGCCGCACTCCTCTCGCCCGAGGTCGCGGGGATGTTGACGATGCGCAGCCGCGGGCGGCGGACGAGAACTCGTTGCAATCCGCTGGCGCGCGCCAGCAGCGCATCGAGCGCGCGGACCGGCCGCCCGGCCGCGGCAAAACTTCCCGCTGCGATATCGCCGCCGATCCGACGAACCCCCTGCCCCGGGATTGCTTCCATCAGCACTTGAACCATCGGGCCCGCCAGATCGACGGCATCGGCATCGACCACGCAATCGCAGCCGGCGGGAATGGCGTCGCCGGCCTCGACCCAGAGCGGCGGCCTGGTCAGCGGCACCGGCGTGTAGGAGGAGGCGCCGACGAGATCGCGGGCCTTCATCGCCCAACCGTCGGCGGCGGCGACATCGCATGGCGGGATCGCGGCGAGCGCGGGCATCTCGGCCGCGATGCAGCCGAGGGCTTCCGTGAGCGGCAGTTCGACCGGCGGCACGGCCGCGAGGTCGCGCAGCAGCCCGGCGAGCGCCGTATCAAGCGGAGTAAGCGAAGCCGGCAGGCGCTGCGACGAGGTCATGCGCGATGGTGGACCACGCATCGCCCCCTTGGCAACCATGACGAGCTTGCAATTGCGTGTCTCGGACGCGGTGCAGCGTGTAACGCTGCTTCGCAGCGCCGGGACCCACCAACAGGCGCATAGCCGCTGGACCCCGGATCAGCAGCGCACCACGTCGCAAGTGCGACGCGTTGCGCTGCATCCGGGGAACGTGCTGCCCAGCAGCCCTACTTGGCCACGCCGATCTCCCGCAAATATTTCAGCACGCCGGGATGGATCAGGCTCTGCTCGGGCGCAGCGGCGACGGTGTTGGCCGCGGTGGTTTCGCAGGCCTGCGCCAGCTTTTGGCAAAACGCCGCCTCCGCGCCGTGCAGCGTTTTCGCCAGCCGATAGGCGACGTCGTCGGGCAGGCTGTCGCGCACCAGCACAAAGCTCCAGGAGCCGACCGAGTTGATCGCGGTATTCTGGTTCGGATAGCTGCCGGCGGCCACCGTCAGCGGTTTAAGGAAATTATGCCTGGCGCGGATGCGCGCGATCTCCTCGGCGTCGGGCGCGATGAAGCGGGCGCCGCCGGGGCTGGTCGCGATCGCGGTAAAGCCCGGCCAGCCGATGCCGGCGCCCCACAATGCTGCAACCCGGCCGTCCAGCACCATCGCCGGCCCGTCGCCGGCATGGTCGAGATAGACCGATTTGAAATCCTCGTCCTGCTTCAGCCCGATGCCGTCGAGGATATAGCGCGACAGGATCGGCAGGCCGGAGCCCTTGGCGCCGAACGCGACCGGCTGGCCGACCAGGTCGCGAATGGTTTTATACGGGCTGTCGGCGCGCACCACGAACATGCCGGGACTGGAATACATCGCGGTGAGGATTTTCACGTGCTCCACGCGCGGCCGGCCGATGCCCTTAAAAGCCTCGTAGGAAGGCTCGCCCGCCACGGTCGCGATATCGACCTTGCCTTCCTCCAGCAGCGGAATGTTCTCGTTGCTGCCCTTGGTGTTGCGCGGCTCGATCGAGAAGCGTCGGATCGGCCGCGTTCATGACCTCGGCAAAGGCGTTGCCGTAGAGCGGAAAGCCGCCGCCCGGCGTCGCGGTGGCGAAACTGATGCTGGTCTTGCTGGCGGGGTTTGAAATGGCCTTGTCTCCGTTCTGCGCCGCGGCACTTGCGGCAATCAATAGGGTGGCGACGCCAAGCAAGCAGGCAATCTTCATTTCACAGCCTCAAAAGCTGCTTTCTCGCGAGGGGATGACCAATGGTCGCACCGCGCGATGGGATCGGCAAGCCGTTGTAGGCAAGGTACGTATTTTATGAAAGCATGGCTTTCGACAACAAGAACAAAAGTACGGGAAACACAATGATTGCCAAGATGACTTTATTATTGCGCGCGGCGCTGTTCAGCCTGGTCTGCCTTTTTAGCCTTGCGGCCGGCGTCGCGCCCTGCGCCGCCGCCGGTTATCCCGATCGCCCGGTGCGCTGGCTGATCGGGTTTGCCGCCGGCGGCCCGGTCGACATCGTGGCGCGGATCATGAGCCAGTGGCTGTCGGATCATTTCGGCCAGCAATTCGTGGTGGAGAACCGCGCCGGCTCCGGCGGCAATATCGCCGCGGCCGCCGCCGTCAACGCAACCCCGGACGGCTATACGCTGTTGTTCGTGGCGCCCAACAACGCGATCTCGACCTCGCTCTACAAGCATCTCTCCTATGATTTCATCCGCGACACCGTACCGGTCGCCAGCATCATGCAGCTCACCAACATGCTTGTCGTGTCGAACGCGATGCCGGTCAAATCGGTCCAGGAGTTCATCGACTACTGCAAGGCCAACCCGAACAAGATTTCCTACGCTTCCTCCGGTCTCGGCACCTCGGTGCACATGTCGGCGGAATTATTCAAGGCGATGACAAAGTGCGAGATGGTGCATGTGCCCTATCGGGGATCGGCGATCGCGTTTCCCGACATCATGTCCAACAAAGTCCAGCTGATCTTCGACAATCTGCCCTCGGCGCTGGAACAGTCGCGCGCCGGCAGCGTGCGCGCGCTCGGCGTCACCTCGCCGCAACGCTGGCCCGGCGTGCCTGACGTGCCGGCGATTGCCGAAACCGTGCCGGGCTTCGAATCGGTCGGCTTCTACGGCATCTCCGCGCCCAGGGGCACGCCGCCAGAGATGGTCGAAACGCTCAACAAGGCCGTCAACGAGGCGCTGCACGATCCCAAGCTGATCGCAAAACTTGCCGATTTCGGCGGCATCCCGAAGCCGATGACGCCGGCCGAATTCGGCAAATTGATTTCCGACGAGACCGAGAAGTGGCGCAAGGTGGTGGAATTCGCCGGCGTCTCGGTGGACTAAGCGTTTCCGTCGACGAACGGGACCAAAACAAAAAAGCGAGGGTGGAACATGCTCGGACTCCTGCGCGCGACGGCGCTTTGCCTTGCCTGTCTGTCGATCGGCGCCGGCGGCACCGCGCCAGCGCTGGCCGCCTATCCCGACCGCCCGGTGCACTGGCTGATCGGCTTTGCCGCCGGCGGCCCGGTCGACACGGTGGCGCGGATCATGGCGCAGGCGCTGTCGGAACGTCTCGGCCAGCAATTCGTCGTGGAAAACCGCGCCGGCTCCGGCGGCAATATCGCCACCGAAGCCGCGATCAACGCGCCCCCCGACGGCTACACGCTGCTGTTCTCCGGCGCCAACAACGCGATCTCGGCCTCGCTCTACAAGAAGCTGCCGTTCGATTTCATCCGCGACACCGTCCCGGTCGCGGGGTTTATGGCGGTGCCCAATCTACTTGTGGTGTCGAACGCCTTTCCGCCAAAGTCGGTCCAGGAGCTGATCGACTATTGCAAGGCCAATCCCGGAAAAATCTCGTTCGCCTCCTCCGGCAACGGCACCACCGTGCACATGACCGCGGAGCTGTTCAAGGCGATGACCAAATGCGACATGGTGCACGTGCCCTATCGCGGCTCGGCGCTGGCCTATCCCGACATCATCTCCAACAAGGTGCAGCTGATGTTCGACAACCTGCCGACCGCGTTGCCGCAAGCCAAGGGCGGCACCCTGCGCGCGCTCGGCATCAGCTCGCCGCAGCGCTGGCCGGGCTTGCCGGAAATTCCCGCGATCGCGGAGACCGTGCCCGGCTACGACGCCTTCGTGTTCTACGGCATGTCCGCGCCCAAGGGCACGCCGCCCGAGATCGTCGCCATCCTCAACAAGGCGGTCAACGCGGCGCTGCAGGATCCCGCGCTGGTGGCGCGCTTCGCCGACCTCGGCGGCACCCCGCGGCCGATGACCTCGGCCGAATACGGCCAATTAATCGCGGAAGAGACCGCGAAATGGCGCAAGGTGGTCGAATTTTCAGGGGTTTCGGTGGAATAAGGTAAACGTCTCCGCCGTCAATGCCGGGCCTAGCCGTCCGAAGGACGGTGTCGCTTCTGCTCGCCTATGCCCGGCATTGCGGTATCACCGGCCACATTGTAAGGGGTGTCGGCACCGTTGCCGGCCGCCTCGCGGCCGCTCGCGGCGGGGCCTGTAGCTCAATGGTTAGAGCCGGCCGCTCATAACGGTCTGGTTGCAGGTTCGAGTCCTGCCGGGCCCACCAGTCACGGCGACGTGCCGCCCAGCGCCACGGAACTTTACCGGTCCGTGCCGCGTTCATGCCTCATGATCAGCTCCAGAGTAATATTAGTTGCAGCCTTTTCGGTTGCAGCTTTGCCTTCGATGGCAATCCGCCCCGCGAATGCAGAAACGGGTCGCGCCGCATTTTACGGCGGTGGCCGCACGGCCAGCGGAGAGTTCTGCGGACCGGACGGGCTAACCGCTGCCCATCGCACGCTGCCCTTTGGCACCAGGGTTCTTGTGACGAATGTGCGCAATGGCAAGACGGTGATCGTCAGAATCACGGATCGTGGTCCGTACGGTCGTGGTCGAATAATCGATTTGAGCCGTGCAGCGGCGCGCGAACTCGACATGATGAGCGCCGGTACAGCGATGGTCAGTATCGAACGGCAATAGGCGCGTCAGACCGCGAGCATTACACCTCACGGCTCAATCCTGTATAGCCGCCATTTCTTCGGCACGCCCTTGAGCTGGTGGCTGCCACGATCCGCAAAGCGGATGTCGGACTGTGGCAGCAGGTCCCTGACCGCGCTCGAGACCAGCACTTCGCCGGCGCGCGCTTTGGCGGCGACGCGCGCGCCGATGTGAAACGCGAGTCCGACCACTTCCTTGCCGCTCACCTCGTATTCGCCGGCGTGCAGCCCCACCCTGATCTCCAGCCCCAGCGTGCGCACGGCCTCGCGGATCGCGGTGGCGCAACGGACGCCGGCAACGGGCTTGCCGAACGTCGCCAGCAATCCGTCCCCCGCATCATTGCGGTGCAAGGGTCTTCTTGAAGTCCTGATGGCACTCGTCGAGGATCTGCCGGGTGAATTTGCCGATGGCGGCGTATTCGACCTCGGTGAGGTTGGCGAGCGAAACACGGGCTGAAGTATCGACCACCTCGAATCCATTGCCGGGCAGCAATACGACCCCGGTTTCATCCGCCAGGCGAAACAGGAAGCTGATGCCAAGGTCGCTCTTGACGAACCATGCCTTGAATTCCGGTCCGTACAGCGTTCCGCCGATCTCCTGCAGGTCGATCAGCGAATAGTAGTTTACGTCGTTGGAGCAGCGCGGCGCGGTGACGCCCATGTGGCTGTAGATCGTCCGGTAGCGCTTGCGTATCAGTTGCTTGGCGGCGTCCTTGTAGCGGTGCTCGCGATCCATCAGGCCGTTCAACGCGAACAGCGCCATTTGCAGCTGTTGCGGCACCGAGAGCCCGGCGGTGTGGTTGAGCGCCACCGCACGGCTGTCGGCGACCAATCGGTCGATGAACGGCATTTTGCGCGGTGCCGTCGTCAACGAGGCGTACCGCTTGTCGAGCAGAAGCTTCTGGGGTTCCGGAAGGGCCGCCAACGCCGCATCGAACACGTTGTCCTGATGCAGGGCAATCGCCCCCAGCCGCCAGCCGGTGGCGCCGAAGAATTTCGAAAACGAATAGACACACAGGGTATTGTACGGGCACTTGGCAAAAACCGAGACGAAATCGTCCGCAAACGTCCCGTACACGTCGTCGGTGACGATGAACAGATCGCGGCGCTTGGCGATGACCGCGGCCAACTGGTCCAGAACGCCATCCGACAATTTCGACGACGGCGGATTGCTCGGGTTGACGAGGCAGAATATCTTGATCGCAGGGTCGAGAAGCTTGTCGATCTCGGACTGCGGCAGCTGCCAGTCGTCGAGCCGGTCCATCCGGATATCGACGACCTGCAGGCCGTAATCGTCCAAAACCGGAATTTCCAGATAGGGCGAGAAGATCGGCGTTGCGATTGCGATCTTGTCGCCTGGCTTGACCAGGCCGTTGGCGCGCAGGCTTTGAAAGATGTATGTCATCGCCGCGGTCCCGCCTTCGGTGGCGAACACCGAGAATTCGCCGTTCGGCGGCAGCGCACCGAACATTTCCTGGGTGAGATACGCCTTTACGATCTGCTCGGTGTGACAGAGCATCCTTGGCGGCGTCGGGTAGGTGCTCCCCAGAAAAGCGCTGACCATCTCGAACAGAAACGCATCCTGGTCCAGACCAAGCTGGTCCTTGATGTAGGAGATCGCCAGCCGCAGGAACCGCACCCCGTCGGCCTGCCGATGATGGGTCGCATAGGCGTCGAACCGCTGCACGATGCCATCGTGCTCCGGCAGACCGCCGAACCCGCTGTCGAGATACGAATAGGAGCGTTCCGCCTCGCGCATCGCGAAATCGCCCAGGCTCAGGAACGCCCAGCGCGGCAGGGTCGCCAGAAAATTCGGATTGCCCCGCCCGGCATTCAGCATCAGCCGCTGCGCGTCCGAAGAAGCGCGTTCGATCAGCTGGTCCTTGAGCTCGAACGGGCTCAACTTGGCGTATTGCTTGAAGTTGCGATCTAGCATGACTGATATCCTCGACGTTGGCTTCTAAGGAGCATTTTTCGTGATGATGCCGACGATCAGCGGACCCCATAGAGTGAGGAACACATTGGCGACGGCGTAGGTGACGGTGAACGAGACGACCGGCGTGGCGTTGCCGGCCTTGGCGAGCAGCGCCGCAAAAGCCGGGTTCGCGCTGCGACCGCCAGCGACGCAGGCCAATGCTTCGATCGGGTTCTGGATTCGCAGAACGTAGTAGGAGAAGAAGAACGTGACGATCTGCGGCAGCAGCGTCACGGCGACGCCGAGGAAAAACAACGTCAGGCCGTACTGTTCGATGGCGACCAGCGCTTGCGGGCCCGCGGAGATGCCGACGATGCCGACAAAAACCGCCAGGCCAAAGTCGCGCAGGAAGTTCGAGGCGCCCACCGGCAACGCCGCGAAATTGGGATGGACGCTCCTTAGCCAGCCAAAGAACAGGCCGGACAACAGACAGCCGCCGCCACTGCCGACCGAGATCGGGATTCCCCAGATCTTGAACTGAATCAAACCGAGAAGCAGGCCGATCAGCATTCCGATGCCGAAGAAGATGAAATCGGTGACCGCCGCGGCGGTGATCCTGTACCCGATCTTCGACTGGACCCGATTGAGGTCGGCCGGACTGCCGGTGAAATGCAGTTCGTCGCCACGCTTGAGCTGCAGCTTGTCGAGAACCGGAAGATCGAGCCCCATGCGCCTGACCGCCGTCAGGAACACGCCGTGACGGGTTTCGACCTTGGCATGCTGGCGGATCTCGCCGACTTCGCGATTGTTCAGCGCGCGGTTCGTGAGGATGATTTCGCGATTTTCCTGAACCAACACGAGCCCGTTCGCCGCGGCCACCTCCCGGCCGAACAGGCTGCAAGCCGTCTCCATCACGCCGATCGCGCCGGTGATGGCGACCCGATCGCCCACCTGGATGGCAGTCGTGTCGGCAAGATCGAGCGTTTTGCCTTCGCGATAGATCGCTTCCACCGAAGCGTCCGAGAGCTTTTGGTCGACTGCCAGCGCGGTCAGGCCGGCGGCCTTGCTGCCAGCGGCGATCTCATAGATTCGGGTCGAAATCTGCCCGGCCGCGTTGAACTGACCCGGATCGAGTTCGGCGTGTCCACCCGACAGCAGGTTTGCCAGCTTCACCGCTTCCTGGCGGATGTTCCACTTCATGATCAGCGGCAGGAACCAGCTCACCATGATGATCGGACCGAGCGAGCCGAAGATGTAGCAAACCGCGTAGCCCACCGCGACATTGGTCTGCATGGTTTTCGTCAATTCCGGCGACAACCCGAGCTTTCCGATCGCATCGCCGGCGGTACCGATGATCGCGGATTGCGTGAGTCCGCCCGCGGCGAGTCCGGCCGCCATGCCGCGATCGAGGCCGAACATCCATGCTGCCGCGAGAACGCATAACAAGCCGACGAAACACATCACGAAGGCGGAAGCGAGCTGGTTAAGCGAGCGTCGGTTCAATGCGTGAAAGAACTGCGGACCGCCCTGGTATCCGACGGCGTATATGAACAGTGCAAAGAATATGCCCTTGATGCCGCTGTCGATATTGACGCCCAACTGTCCGACGATGACGCCGACCAGTAGCGTCCCCGCAATGCCTCCGAGTACGAAACTGCCTATCTTGAGTTTCCCGACGAGGTAGCCGAGCGCGATCGTGACGAACAATGCCAGCAGCGGCTCTGCCGTAACCAGTCGGTGCAAGACATTCATATGATTTCTTTCAAGGCGCCGTTGGGATATCTCTTCGGAATTGGGCGGACATGGCGACGCTAAATTGGGGCGAAGCGCTCGATCAAAACTGGCGGATCGTTCCAAGCACGGCGCCGGCTTCGACGAACGCCCCGTCTTTCAGCAATATCGTGGACAGAACGCCGGTGACGGGCGCGTGGATTTCGTGGGTCTGCATGCCGGTATTGATTTCAACCAGAGGCTCGTCGAGGGTGACAGGATCGCCGGTGCGTTTGAACCACCGCCCGATCGACGATTTGGCTGCGGTATTCGCCATCGCTGGCGCTCTTATTTCCGTCATCATGTACTTGACCTCTGAGGCTATGACCGCCAAGGCGGACGCAAACGATGTACCTGGTGGATGGAGAGCAGACACGACGGACGGCTATTCGACCGCCGGACGCGCGTGTTCATGTCAACAAAATCTGCTGCTGTCGGGGCCGTAGAGTTGATCGTCACATCGAGAGACGAGGTGAGATCGCCTCTTTTACGCTGCTCGTTGTGTGCGGATCGCGCCTACCTGGGATCCTTCGAGCGCTATCGCGCACCGCACTTAGTTTTTCCAGCGCCAAAGGTTCCGCGCCGCCAAGCGATTCTTTTACGCGCGAGTGGCGTGCGTGCCATGGGGCCCGCATCGCATGTCGTCGAATTTAATTCGCGAAGTGAGCGGTATTGATCATGTTGCGGCGAGACGTTTTGATAGGTTGAGAGCGGCGGGACCAACCCCGCTGCTCCAAATGCATCATGCGGAAACGGTGCGGGCCCGTTCGTGCCTCCGGACCAAGCCGACGCCTGCATCTTCCGGTCGACAGAAATCGCGCCTCTGCAACAGCAGCCGCGAGAGGATAGCGCATTTGAGAAGACTGATAATCCTGGCTGGACTGCTGGTCGTGCTGGGTTTCGCCGGCTACCTTGTCCTGACCGCACCCTTGACCTGGTCTGCCCTGCATCCGACGCGTGATGTCGCCGACGCCGGATCACCCGATCTCACGAACGGCCAGTTGCTGTTCTATGCCGGCAGCTGCGGCACCTGCCATGCCTCCCCGAACCAGAAGGATGAGACACATCTCGGCGGCGGTGTAGCGCTGACGTCCGGATTCGGCACCTTCTACATGCCCAATATATCATCCGATCAGGCCGATGGCATCGGGGGATGGACGACGGCGCAATTCGTCCGTGCCATGCGTGAGGGCGTTTCCGCGCATGGCGAGAACGAATATCCCGCTTTTCCCTACACATCCATGCAGCGCATGACGGCAAACGATCTGCGCGACCTGCTGGCCTTCATCAAGACGCTGCCGGCGGTCGCCGGCAAGGCGCGCGACCACGACCTCAAATTTCCGTTCACGATGCGGCGCGGCGTCGGCCTCTGGAAGCTGTTCTTTCTCGACGGCGAGCCGCTGGTCGCGGATCCGCACAAGAGCGCGGCCTGGAACCGTGGCAGATATCTGGTCGAAGGCGTCGCGCACTGCGCCGAGTGTCATTCGCCGCGCAACGTCGCCGGCGCCATCGTTTCGGGCAAGCGGTTTTCCGGCGCCCCCGATCCGGAGGGGCACGGCTATGTGCCGAACATTACGCAGGACGAGACCGGCATCGGCTACTGGTCGCAGCGTGAAATCGACGACTATCTCAGCGTCGGTTTGACCCCGGTCAACACCCAGGCCGGCGAATTGATGACCGCCGTGGTCGCCAACCTGGCGCACCTGCCGCCTGGCGACCGCGCCGCCATGGCCGAATACATCAAGACGCTGCCGGCCATCGCTGCGCCGAACGCGGGCGCCCCCGCGCTCAATCGAACGCCGACCGTCCGGATGCTGCCGCCGCCCAGCGGCGATGCGAAGTCGCCCGCCAGCGCCCTGTCCGTCCCGGCCGACGCACTGGCGCAGGCCAACACCCTGTACACGGTGGCGACAAAGCCGTTTTTCCTTGACCGCGCCGCGGCCGGCCCAACCGGCGCCGGCGACGGCAAGTTGCTGCCGGCGGCCAAGCTCGCCGTGGTCGCGCGCGACGGCGACTGGCTGCAGGTCCGGATCGACGGCTGGCAGCAGGACGGGTCGCCCGCCGCATTCTATGCCTTGAAGGGACAGCGGATATTGGTGGCGGCGCTGGGCTCGACGGCGGTGGCGAAAGTCGCGCGTCAACCGGGTGCCGAAGACGCCGCGACCAAACTGACCTGGTTCCAGGGCACCCTCACGGTGTGGGTCAGCAAGGAAAGCCTGAATCCGGACATCGCCAAGATCTGGGACTACAGCAGCACCCTCTACGCCTCGTCGTGCGGTTCGTGCCATGCGCCGCATCCCACCGACAGCTTTCTGGCAAATCAGTGGATCGGCAGCCTGACGGCGATGAAGCGCTTCACCGCGCTGGACGACGGGCAGTATCGGTTGCTGCAGACCTATCTCCAGTTCCATTCGAAAGACGTCGGTGCGTCGCCGGCAGGCAAATCTTGAACGCGGCTCGCGCAGTCGAGGTCCTGTCGCCGGATCCGCGCTGGAACGCTTCGATCGCCGAATGGCTGGCCGGGATATTCGCGGCGGCGCCGACGGCAGATACGGTGATCAGTTATCGCGGACGAATGGGCGCGATGCTGTTCGCGTCGCTGGCTCAGGATGCGACCCGCGTCGCCGGCGCGCGACGAATGCAGTCCGCGCTCGACATAGAGGCGCCGGCCGCCGTACTTGCGCCCGAGCTAGCGGCCGCGTTCACACACTTATTCGACGGCGTTGGTGGCGGCAAAACCGTGCCGCCATATGAAAGCGCTCACGTCGGCGCTTCGGGCCGGCTGTTCCAGGCGCCGACGGACGCCATGGAGAAACTGCTGCGTCGGTCGGATCTATCCACCGACGAAGCGTTCCGCGAACCGTCGGACCATCTGTCGATCGAACTGGCATTGCTGGCACGGCTGATCCGTCATGACTCCGACCATGAAACACAGGCAGCATTGCTCGATGACCATTTGCTGGTCTGGGTGCCGCGCTTTGCCGACCGATGTCGAGCGTACGACCGCACCGGCTTTTACGCAGGTGCGGCACAGGTGCTGGTGGCCTTTCTAATCGCTCACCGGGCCTCGCTTCCGCACTGGAGCAACCAACAAAGAACTGGAGTGACGCCATGTCGATCCGATTGAGTGGAAGCGGCATGACGCGACGCGCGGTGCTCGAAGCGGGACTGGCGGCCGGCGCTTTCGGCCTGTCCGGGGCGTCGCTCCTGAGTTCGGGCGCGCGCGCCGCCCCGGCCTCGGCGTCCGAGATACTGACCGGCTCGCACTGGGGTGCATTCCGCGCCAAGGTGGAAGGCGGACGGTTCGTCGGCATCCGGCCCTGGGAGAAGGATCCGCACCCCGCGCCGGTGCTCGAAGGCGTGATGGACTCGGTCTACTCGCCGACCCGGATCAAATATCCGATGGTACGGCGGGCGTTCCTCGAGCACGGCTTCGGCGCCGACCCGGAGGGAAGAGGCGACGGGGACTTCGTTCGCGTCACCTGGGATCAGGCCCTCGACCTCGTCGCCAGCGAGCTCAAGCGGGTGGACCAGACCCATGGTCCCGCCGCAAGCTTCGCCGGTTCATACGGCTGGAAGAGCCCCGGCAAGCTGCACAACTGCCAGAATCTGCTGCGCCGGATGATGAGCCTCAAGGGTGGATTCGTGAATTCCTCGGGAGATTATTCCACCGGTGCGTCCCAGGTGGTCTTGCCGTACGTGGTCGGATCGCTGGAGGTCTACGACCAGACGACGGCATGGCCCGTGGTCGTGCAAAATACCGAGCTGATGGTGTTCTGGGGCGCCGACCCCATCAACAACAACCGGATCGGTTATGTCATCCCCGATCACGGCGCCTATGTCGGGCTGGAAGCCTTGCAGAAAAAGGGCACCAAGGTCATCTGCATCGATCCCATCAAGACGGAGACCTGCAGCTATCTGAACGGAGAGTGGCTGGCGCCGCGCCCTCAGACGGATGTAGCCATGATGCTGGGTATTGCCCACACGCTCTATGTCGAAAAGCTGTATGATGAAAAATTTCTCGCGCAGTACACCACCGGCTTCGACAAATTCCTGCCCTATCTGACCGGTGAAGTTGACGGCACGCCGAAGACGGCCGAATGGGCCGCGGCGATCTGCGAGATCCCCGCGGCGACCATCAAAGAGCTTGCCCGGCGCTTTGCCAAGAACCGCACCATGCTGGCCAGCGGCTGGTCGATGCAGCGCCAGCAGCATGGCGAGCAGGTCCATTGGATGCTGATCACCCTGGCGTCGATGCTGGGGCAGATCGGACTGCCGGGCGGCGGCTACGGGCTGAGCTATCATTACGGTAACGGCGGCAGCCCGGCGGCCAATAGCCCGGTTCTCACCGGCATTACCGAAGGCAGCAAGACGGCACAGGGTCCGGCGTGGCTGTCCAGCAGCGGCGCGGCCTCGATTCCGGTGTCGCGCATTGTCGAGATGCTGGAGAACCCCGGCAAACCATTCGATTTCAACGGGACCCGGCCAAACTATCCGGATGTGAGACTGGCTTATTGGGTCGGCGGCAATCCGTTCGCGCACCACCAGGACCGCAACCGGATGCTGAAGGCCTGGCGCCATCTGGAGACGTTCATCGTTCATGATTTCCAATGGACCGCCACCGCCCGTCATGCCGACATCGTATTGCCGGCCACCACCAGTTACGAGCGCAACGATATCGAGCAAATCGGCGACTACTCGCTGAGTTATATCCTGGCGATGAAAAAGGTCATCGAGCCGGTATTCGAGGCGCGCAACGACTACGACATCTTCGCCGCCATCGCCGACCGGCTCGGCAAGGGCGATGCTTTCACCCAGGGCAGAAGCGAGATGGACTGGATCCGCTCGTTCTACGAAGCGGCGCGGGTCGAGGCGCGCGGCAAGGGCATGGAGATGCCGGTATTCGAAGCTTTCTGGAACAGCGACGATGCCTTGGCATTTCCCATCACCGACGAGGGCAGAGGGTACATCCAGCACAAGGACTTCCGCGACGATCCGCTGCTTAACCCGCTCGGCACCGCGTCAGGTCGGATCGAGATCTATTCGAACAACATCGCCAAGATGAACTACGACGATTGTCCGCCGCACCCGACCTGGATGGAGCCGGTCGAGCGGCTCGGCGGGCCCGACACGAAATATCCCCTGCATATCGACACCAAGCATCCGAAGTACCGGCTGCATTCCCAGCTCTGCGGCACGGTGCTGCGAGCGACCTATGCCATTGCCGGGCGCGAGCCTTGCCTGATTAACCCGCAGGATGCGGCCGCGCGCGGCATCAGTGACGGCGACATCGTTCGGGTGTTCAACGACCGCGGTCAGATCCTCGCCGGCGCCCACGTCACCGATAGCATTCGTCCCGGCGTAATTTGCGTCAACGAGGGCGGATGGTTCGATCCCGAGAACGCGCGCGAGCCCGGCAGCCTGGACCGCTACGGCGACGTCAACAACCTGTCGATCGGCATCGGAACCTCAAAGCTGGCGCAGGGCAATTGCGGCCACACCGCCGTCGGCGACGTGGAGAAATACAAGGGACGACCACCCGAACTCGACGTGTTCCGCGAGCCTGTCGCGAACGCGTAGACCGCCCCTCACCCCATCGGAAACAGTTTCAAAATATCGGAGATCAAATGTCCATCTACAGCACGTTAGACCGGCCAGAAGCGGACCGAAGCGTTCTATCGGCCGGGTTGTTGATCGGCTTGGCCGGCGGGTCGGTCGAGATCCTTGTCGTCTGGCTATATTCGGCGTTGACCGGAGGAGACGCTGCGATGGTCGCCCGCCACGTCGCATCCGCGGTCGGACTTGACGGCGCGTCGGCGGTGGCGGGGTTGGCCGTCCACATGGGTCTGGCTGTGGCACTCGGTATCGTGCTAAGTGCGATGGTGCAGAGCCTGGCGGCCTTGTCGGATCGAGCGATCTGGTCATTCATGACGGGAAGTCTCGCGGCGGTTTGGGCGATCAATTTTTTCATCGTCCTGCCGGTTGTCAGCCCCGGCTTCGTGCATCTGCTGCCGTATTCGATCACTCTCGCATCGAAGTTGGCGTTTGGCTCTGCCGGTGCGGCCGTGTTGCAGCGGCTCCGCCCGGTTCATGTCGGTACACGCCGCTGATTTTTGTCGCCCGTCGTCACTGACCAGGAGGCTTCGCAGTGTCGCCGCGACCGTGTGTCACCAGGGCCTTTCGGTTCTGATTGAATCAGAACCGAAGCTCTAGTTTCTTGTTTTGACGCGTTTTCTTCACGCGAACCGGTATCCACCCCCGGATCAAGTCCGAGGGCATGCTTCGCTCGAAAGCGCTCTAGAGACCGATGATCCATTTTGCGTCGGCGGCCGTTCCCCAAACCGCCACCGCCGCCACGGTCGGCACGATGAATGTTTAGAGCCGGCCGCTCATAACGGTCTGGTTGCAGGTTGGAGTCCTGCCGGGCCCACCAGTCACGGCGACGTGCCGCCCCACGCCACGGAACTTTACCGGTCCGTGCCGCGTTCATGCCTCATGATCAGCTCCAGAGTATTAGTTGCAGCCTTGTCAGTTGTAGCCTTGTCGGTTGCAGCTTTGGCTTCGATAGCAATCCGTCCCGCGAATGCAGAAACGGGCCGCGCCGCATTTTACGGCGGTGGTCGCACGGCCAGCGGAGAATTCTGCGGACCGGAAGGGCTAACCGCCGCCCATCGCACGTTGCCATTCGGCACCAAGGTTCTTGTCACGAATGTGCGCAATGGCAAGACGGTGGTGGTCAGAATCACGGATCGTGGTCCGTACGGTCGTGGTCGAATAATCGATTTGAGCCGTGCAGCGGCGCGCGAACTCGACATGATGAGCGCCGGTACAGCGATGGTGAGTGTTGAACCGCAATAGGCGCGTCGGATCACGAGCATCACCCCTCACGGCTCAATCCGATACAGCCGCCATTTCTTCGGCACGCCCTTGAGCTGGTGGCTACCGCGATCCGCAAAGCGGATGTCGGACTGCAGCAGCAGGTCCTTGACCGCGCTCGAGACCAGCACTTCGCCGGCGCGCGCTTTGGCGGCGACCCGCGCGCCGATGTGAAACGCGAGTCCGACGACTTCCTTGCCGCTCACCTCGTATTCGCCCGCGTGCAGCCCCACCCTGATCTCCAGCCCGAGCGTGCGCACGGCCTCGCGGATCGCGGTGGCGCAACGGACCCCGGCAACGGGCTTGCCGAACGTCGCCAGCAATCCGTCCCCCGTGGTCACGATTTCCTTGCCGCGCAAGGCCTTCAGCTCCCTGCGGACGGCGGCGTAATAGTGCTTCATCACCTGGGTCCAGCGCGAATCGCCGAGCCGGGCGGCCTTTTCGGTGGATCGGACAATATCGACAAACAGGATGGTGGCGAGCGCCTGTCCGAGCCCGGCGCCGCGTTCGGCGGTTCGGCGCCGGGCCGCGATATTTCCAGCCAGCGCTTCATAGCGATGGTTGCGCCGCCGCGCGATCGCGGCCTTGGCGTAGTCCTGCGCCTGCTGCGCCGTGCGGAAACGAATGGTCTTGTCCCGCGGCGGAAGCGTCCAGTAGGCCTTGCGGCCGTCGCCGACGCCCTGGACTTCCACGGCGCCCCACTTCAGGAAAACCGTCGAGCCGGCCCGCCGAATGCACCACGCCTTGGAGGTGTATCCGGAAACGTTGGACTGGAGGACACCGATGCGAAGGAATTTGGGCATGACGGGCGGCCGATCGAAAGACGGTCTGGGCCCGCTCAGGGTAAAGAATTGGGATGAAACCGCAAGAAAATCGACAAAGCGAAAGCGACTGTGATTCCGATCACCCACCCATCCGCTGCGGCTGAACGCAACGACGCGCGCGCCTCACGAACCGGTTGGAGGCGCCGGCCTCGTCACACCAGCATGGGAACGAACAATGATTTTCAAAACACCCGAATTGATGCCCCGCATTTCGATCAAGGCGCTGATCCTTTCCAACCTTGCGTTCTGGGGTTTCGCCGTGGCCGGCGTGATCATCACGACCATCCTTGGCCTCACCGGCGCCGGACTGATGGCCCTGCACAATGCCACGACAACCAGCATCGATCACGTCATGTCCTCACCGATGCTGATCGGCGCGTGGCTGATCGTCGGCGGCGTTCTGGCGCCGCTGCTCGGCGGATACACCGCCGCCAGCATCGCGCCCCGCGAAAAACTCCTGAACGGCGCGTTGTCGACGTCGCTCTGGCTTGTCTTTGCCGCTTGCTGCGACATCTGGGGGCCGGCCAACACGGATATCCCGCTTTGGCTCGACGTCGCATCGTCGTACTGGGTGCCGCTCCCCGCCATGGCCGGCGCGTATCTGTGCCAATGGCGCGCGATGCCTCGCGCCGTGTGGCGCAGGCGTGAAGGCGAACTGCGTCCGCGAGCCGCGGCCCGGCAAGCCGTCAGCGTTCGCGAAGCGAGATCGGGAAAAACCGGGGCTTCTAAACCCCGGTTTTCCTTCTGATGCGTCGAGGTCAGTTTGCCTTCACGTTGCCGGCAGCCGTGAGATCGTCCTTGGGATTGTAGCCGGACTCGCGCAGGTTCATCATGTGCGAGTCGTGCGCGCTCATGGTGTCGGCGGGAGCGGCGCGCGGGATCGGCAGGAGCGGCCGCGGGAGCGGACGCGTTGGATTCACGATAGTGGTGGTGTCTTTGTCTTGGCCTGGACCGGGGCTGAGACAGCACCGGCGAGAGCAAAACTGGCTGCGGCAATCAAAAGAACAAGTCGCATGGTATCCTCCGTTTCTTGTTTTTCGGTTCGATAATTTCGAGCGCCCACTAGGTATGAGCGCATCTCGATTACACCCCCTGCGACAAAATGTTCAGGCGCATTTCGGTCAACTCTGCATCGCGGGTTCGTGACGAGTTCGTGAAAAATTCGTGATGCTTTTGCCGCAGGCAAATGACGCCGGATTTGTTCGCTCAATCGGTGCGTGCGCCGAATTTCGGCCCAAGCTTTAGGCGGATTGACCGGCACAGATCATTGGGTTGAACAGAAACAAATCGAAATTGGTTTGAGCAATCCAGCCATGCTATTGCGAAGGGATGGAAAGCGAACAGGCCCGCGGCCGTTCAAACCCGCGCCCCGTCCAACGCCGCAGGCCTCTGATGAGCCGCACGCGAATCGTGATGGGCTTGCTGTTGGTGGTCGCCACCGCGATTTTCATCAGCCTTGCCGACAAGGCGGTGCACGAAAACGCCGACGCGATCAGGCGGAGTTTTGGTGGATAGAGGCCAATGGCCCCCGCCGGAAACGGCCTGGACAATTTTCAGAAAATCGGAGAGGGAAAATCGGAGAGACGTGGCGGCGTACCGCCCGCATTATCTCCGCAGCGCGCCGGCAACCTGCCCGACCAGCTTGGCCGCCAGCATGTGATAGCCCTCGGGGGTCAGATGCTGGCCATCGGGCTGGTGCGGCAGTCCGCGAAACATGCCGTTGGGGCACATCACGATCCTGACGCCCATGGTCCTCAAGCGGCCCTCGATAGCGGCGGTTTGATCGGGCCGTCCCTTTCGCATGTCGTTGCCGCCGGGTTGCAGGATCACGACGCTGGTTCCCTTCGGCACGGCGCTGTCCAGCCGGGCTAGCATTCCCTCGGTCGTGTCGCCGTTGATGCCGGCGTTGACGACGGTGGCATTGATGCCCTTGGCGTGCAGCATCGCCTCGAGCTGCGCCGGATACGCCTCGCCGGGTGCTACGCCCTTGCCAAACGTGTTGCTGGCGCCAAGCGCCACGACGGTGGCGGCATGCGCAAGATCGCTCGCGAGAAAGACGCCGAGCGCGCCGAGCAGAACGAACAACAACCTTGATCGTTTCGACATTTTATCCGCCCCCCATTCGTTGACCGCCCGGTGAACCGGACGGTTGCGACCAGCGGAACAATTAGTACACCAAGCCGGAAGCTCCTCAAGGCCGCTTCGCGCGAGTTCGCAAATACGGTCACCCGCATGATCTGGATCACACTGGCGAAGCCGGCCCGGCAGCAACGCCGCGGCGCGTGTGAACCTGTTGCCGAACGCGAGCCACGAAAAGCCGCGAGACACGCTTCGACGAACCAACGATCACGAGGACTATTCCGATGAACCCCATTTTCTTGCCGATGGGCGCAACCGCAATCGCCTGCATCGCGCTGATCGCTATCGCGGCGATGCGGCTTTCGCAGCTTGACGATCGTATCTTCCGGCAGGAAGTAAAGTTGAACCTGATCCTGGCGAAGCTGGACATCGCGTTTCCGCCGCCGCCTTCCGCCGCGGTTCAGGCTATCGCGCGGACGCGGCGCGTTGCCGCCGTCAAGGCCTACCGCCAGGAGACCGGGCTCGGCCTGAAGCAGGCGCTCGACATCATCGATCAATGGCGGGCCAGGCAGCAGGGTTAGCCTGCGCCCGGCCGGCCCGCCGACGGCGCGAGGTGTCCGCCGCCCGGCCGTATTCCCATAAAGTCGTCTACACCGGCCTGATGCGCCGGTGTTAGACTTGCAATATCAAGGCTCGCCCGAGGGGAACAAGAAGCCACACCGGACCAGGGAGTGGATGACAATGCTTGCCACGGTCGAGGCTTACCCGAACGTCGATATCCTGGTTTTCTATGCGGTCGCCACCGCGATCTTCGCGCTGATGCTCTATCGCTATCACCGGGCGCAGCTTTAGCCGCTGCAGCGACCGATCGGCGATGCGCGGCGTGCTAATGCACCGCCGCGTACATGATCTTTTCCTCGGTCGCCTCCAGCGCGGAGAATTCCTCGACCACCTTGCCCTGGCGCGACACCAGGATGCGGTCGGACAGCGCCATGATCTCCGGCAGATAGGACGAGATCACCACCACCGCCTTGCCCTCGTCGGCGAGGCGGTTGATCAGTTCGTGGATCTCGACGATGGCGCCGACGTCGACGCCGCGGGTCGGCTCGTCGAAGATGATCAGATCGGGCTCCTGCACCAGCGATTTGGCGATCACCACCTTCTGCTGGTTGCCGCCGGAGAGTTCGACCACCTTCACGTCGTTGCCGATCGCGCGCACCTTGAGCCGGTCGACCCAGCTCTTGCCCGACCTTGTCGGCCTCGCTGCTCGGACAGGAGAAGCCGCCCGCCCGGCAACTTGCGCCAGCAGGCCGAGATAGATGTTGCGCGCCACCGACATGGTCTCGAAAAAGCCCTCGACCTTGCGGTCCTCGGTGACATAGGCGATGCCGGCGCGCACCGCCGGCGCCGGCACGCGGTAGCGCACCGGCCTGTCGTGCAGGATGATCTCGCCGCCGTGGAAGAAGTCGCGCTTCAGCACGCCGGCGACGATCTTGAACGTCTCGGTGCGGCCGGCGCCGACCAGGCCGAACACGCCGGTGATCTGGCCGGCGAAGACCGACAGCGAATTGTTGCTTCACCATCGGCGCCATTTTCAGGTTCTGCACGGTCAGCACCCGCGCGCCGGGCGGCCGCACCGTCGTCTTGCGCGTGCCGTAGAGCGTGTTGGACAGATCGCGGCCGACCATCGCCTGCACGATCCGCGCACGGTCGAATTTGGCGGCGTCGTCGGTCACCACGTGCTTGCCGTCGCGCAGCACGGTGATGCGGTCGGCGAGCAGCAGCGCCTCCTCCAGCGCGTGCGAGATGAAGACGATCGAGACGCCGCGCGTCTTCAGGTCGCGCACCAGGTCGAAGAAGTATTTCTTCTCCTCCGGCGTCAGCGTCGCGGTCGGCTCGTCGAAGATGATGACCTTGGCCTGGTGCAGCACCGCGCGCGCGATCTCGACCATCTGCTTCTTGGCGGCGCCGAGCAGGCCGACCGTCGCGGTCGGCGTGACGTCGAAATTGAGCGATTGCAGGAACTGCTGCGCGGCGATGTAGATGCCGCGCAGCCGGTTGTAGAATTTCTCCTGGCCGAGAAACAGGTTCTGCGCCACCGTCATGGTCGGCACCAGGCTGTTCTCCTGGAACACCATGGCGATGCCGAGATGGCGCGCCTCCAGCGGCGTGCGCGGCGTGGCGTCGACGCCGTCGACCTGCATCGAGCCCGAAGTCAGCGTCACCACGCCGGCCATCACCTTGGTCAGCGTCGATTTGCCGGCGCCGTTCTCGCCGACCAGCGCATGGATCTCGCCGCGGCGCAGGTCGAAATCGACATCCTCGATCGCGGGCACGCCGGCATAGAGCTTGGTCGCGTTGCGCAGCGACAGGATGATGTCTTCGCCGGTTCCAGCTCATGCGCGCAATTCCTTCTCGATCATCGCCAGCGGCGCGCGCAGCAGCCGGCCCGGCCCCTTGGCGAGCGCATACAGCGCGCCGTCCAGTTCGACCGCGGCCACGATGCCGTGGTTGACGCCGTCGACGCGGCTGTGCAGCGACGTATTGCGGCACGCCGGCCGCGCTCGAGCCGGATCACCAGCCCATAGGAGCGCGGCGGCGCCCAGGGCTTGACGACGCCCATGGTCTTCAGATGCGCGCCCTGCATCGGCTCGAGGAACGACTGCCCGGATCGCAGCCGCGGCGCGATCCAGTATTGCGGGTCGATCTCCGCCATCATGCGGCGGCGATAGGCGTTTTCGCGCAGCACGAATTCGACCAGCTGCGTGCGCGCGGTGAAGGCCGTCAGCCAGAAGCCGCCGCCCGACGCGGGCGACAGCCGCGACGGATAGACCGGCAGATTGTCCAGCGACCGCGCGCTGGCTGCCGTCGGCGACGATCGCGATCACGCGATGTCGCCAGCTTTCGCTGACCAGGACATCGTCGCCGCTGGCGCAGGCGCCGAACGCATAGCGCAGGCCGCCGGCCGATCTCGCGCGCTTTGCCGCTTGCGAGGTCGAGCGCAAGCACCCGCCCGCTGCGGCCGCGCTCCATCAGATCGTACGCCCATTCGTCCCGTCGGGTCGCGTCGACGAGCCGTCGGTGGCGACCAGCGTGCCTGTCTTGGCCGCGGCGACAGCGCGTTGACCGCGTGCATCGACGGATCGGCTGAAAGTCGACCCTGGCGTTCTCGGCCGACGGCGTCGGCGAACACGCTGCACCTCGCGGCCGTCGAGCGCGACCGCGAGGCCGCCGCTCGGCCAGGCAGCACAGCGCGGTGATCGGGCGGTCGAAACGCCTGACTTCGCGCCGTGCCGGATGCCATCGAGCGCGACGGATCGCCATGCCGTCGGCGATGTAGATCGCCTTGCCGTCGGTCGCGATATCCTCCGGCGCGTCGAACTGGCGCGACGGTTTCGGCCTTCTCGAGCGATCTGGTTCGGCTTCAGCGCGCCGTCGAACGACGGCACGGTGATGGTCGCCTCGCCGCGCCCGAGCAGACGGTCGGCGAATTGCTTCAGCGCCGCGATCACTTGCCCTTCCCCCAGCGCCGGTCGTACTGGACGAAGTTCGGGTCGGCGCCTGTCGAGCTTGTAGCGGCCGATGCGGTTGTTGCATGATGCCGCCGAGATAGAGATAGCCGCGATGCTCGCGCATCGAGGTGATCATCGGATGGTTGACGCCCTTCAGGTCCCAGAACGAATTCGAGCACCTCGCCCTTCTCGTTGAACTTGATGACGCAGCCGGTGTTGATGTTGGGGAACAGCCATTCGTCGATCGGCACCCGCTTGCCCATCCGCCGGCGAAAGCCCGGCATCTTCCAGGCCAGATCGAGCGCGGGGCTGCGCATGCCGACCATCGCCAGCCAGTAATTGCCGTCGGAGGCGAGATTGATGTTGTCGGGATAGCCCGGCAGATTGTCGATCACCGTCTCGATCTGGCCGCTCTTCGGGCCGTCGAACCAGTAGCGCTTGATCGCAGCAGCCCAAGGTCTCCGCGAACAGGATCGACTGGCCGTCGCTGGCGATGCAGATGCCGTTCGGGAATTTCAGGCCGCGCAGCACGGTGCGCGTCGTGTTGGTGTTCGGGTCGTAGCAGATGATCCGGCCGTTGCCGCGCGCCTCCAGCCCGTCGACCGGCCATTCGTGCATTTCGTAGCGCATGGTCGCTTCGGAGAAGAAGATGCGGCCGTCGTCGGCGATGTCGAGATCGTCGGCGAGCCGCAGGCGGCTGTCGTCGTTGACCGAATAGAGACTGCGGTTGGTCTCGTCGGTCGACCTTCTCGACCTTGCGCTCGGGCGTGATGCGATAGAGGCCCATGCCGCCGATGCAGACATAGAGATTGTCCTTGCGGTCGAACGCCATGCCGAGCGGCTGGCCGCCGATATGGGCAAAGACCTCCATCTTCTCGATAGTCCGGCGCCAAGAAGCGCATGATGTCGCCATGGCGCGAGCCGGCATAGAGATTGTCGTTGCGGTCGAGGATGACGTCTTCCGGCGCCTCGATGCGGCCCAGTCCGATCAGCGACACGTCGCGCAGCTTGTCGTTCTGCGCGAACGGCCGCCGGTGCCGGGCGCGGTCGAGGCCGGCGGCGCCAGCGCATGATAGGTCGGGCTGACATAGACCTTGCTGATGATGCGGGTGCGGTTCTTCAGCCAGCGGATGTCGATGGTCGCGGCGACCAGCAGCATCGCCGGCCAGCACCATGCGGTTGACGCCGCCGGAGACCGACAGCGTGGTCAGGCCGTTGATCAGGAACAGCACGATCAGCGTGCCGACCAGCGCCTTGGCGACCGAGCCCTTGCCGCCGCCGAGGCTGATGCCGCCGAGCACGGTCGCGGTCAGTACCGTCACCTCGAGCCCGACGCCGACGTCGCCGCCGACGGTGCCGAGGCGCGCGGCGAAGAACAGCGCGCCGATCGCGGTCAGCACGCCGCTGGCGACATAGCACAGCGCGATGGTGCGCCGGACCGGAATGCCGGAATTATAGGCCGAGCGGCGCGAGCCGCCGATCGCGGTGACATGCCAGCCGGGTCGCAGCCGGGTCAGGAAGATATGGCCGAAGATCGCGACCACGACGATAGACCAGCGCCACGCTGGGCACGCCGAAGACGTCGCCGCCGCCGATGAAATTCCAGGACGGGAAAGTCGGGGAAGGCGGCCGCGATCTTGTTGGAATAGTCGAACAGCAGCAGATCATAGGCCGAGCGGTAGATGATCAGCGTGATCAGGGTGGTGATGAAGGCGCGCAGGCGCAGATAGCCGATCAGGACGCCGTTGACGGCGCCGAGCAGCGCGCCGCAGATCAATGTGGCGAGCGATCACGGCCGGCACCGGCCAGCCCAGCACGTCGAGGAATAGAGCGCGCAGAAATCGCTCAGCGCGAACATCGAGCCGACCGACAGATCGATGCCGCCGACGATCACCACCAGCGCCATGCCGAGCACGACAAAGCCGATCTCGCCGGCCTGACGCGCGGTATCGGCGAGGCTGGCCGACGACAGGAAGCCGGATCGCCCGGCTCAACAACACGGCTGACGATCAACAGCACGATCACCGGGATCGCGGTTTCGGTCCAGCGCTTGGACAGGATCTCGCCGAGCAGGTGGTCGGGCCAGTAGCGATATCGCAAACGAAGAAGTGCGTCCTGCATCGGCTGTCCGGGGTGTGAAAGAAGAGCGGCCGAACGCGGCGAGCCGCGTTGACGCCGGGAGTGGCGGATAAGTTAGTCGGCGGGCGGCCGCAGCGATGCGCGGCCGTCCGCGACGGCCTGCTATTTCTTCAGGTCGCCGAGATTCCAGCACGCGGTGTCGCTTCCCGCGTTCTCCTTGGTGATCGGAATCAGCGTGGTATATTCCGATCCCTTGACGGAACCGGGCTTCACGCCCGACGAGATCAGCCACTTGATCGTGCCGGCCATTTGCGCGGCCTGGGTCGGCACGTCGTAGCTGAGGTCGAGGCCGAACGCGCCCGACTTGACGAGGTCGCAGGCGCCCCTGCGTTCGCCGCCGCCGGAGGTCGCGACGAACACCTTGCCGGTCAGGCCCGGCTTCCTTCACGGCCGCCGCGGTGCCGATGTCCATGCCGTCCCAGAAGCCGACGATGCCGCAGAGGTCGGGGTTCTGCTTCAGCACCGTTTGCGTGATCGCCTTGGCCTTGGCGGCATCCCAATCGGCGGCCTGGCTCGACACCACCTTGATATCGGGGTTTTTCGCCAGCACGTTCTCGACGCCCTTCAGCGTATAGGCGCTCGCGGCCGCCGACAGCGCGCCCTGCACCACCGCGATCTTGTTCGACTTGCCCTTGCAGTAGTCCACCACCGCCTGGGTGTCGCGCTCGCCGATCTCGATCCAGTTGGCGCCGACGAAGGCGGAGCTGCGATAGTTCGAGCCCATGTTGATCTGGATGATGTAGATGCCCTCGGACTCCGCGCGCTGCAGCAGTTTGGCGTAGGTCTGCACGTCGGGGTTATGGACGACGATCGCGGCCGGCTTTTCCGAGATCAGCGTGGTCACCGCCTGCGCGCCGGCATTGGTGCTCCAGTTCGCATCGCGCACCACCACCTTGACGCCGAACGGCTCGAGTTCCTTCTTCAGGCCGGCGAACCAGCCTTCGGTGAGATCGAAATTCATCGCCACCGGCACATAGGCAACGGTCTTGCCGGCCAGCGCTTCCTTGAACGAGCCCTGAAACGGTTCATCGAGGCCTTTCTGCGCCAGCGCCGGCATGGTCGCGGATGCGACCAGTCCGATGCCGAGCAGCATCGTCTTGAGCATTGTTGGTCCTGTCATGTCTTCCTCCCGGTGATGATTGTTGATTGTTTCAGCCTGCTAGATGTCGCCTTGCTGGGCGGTTTCTTCGTTGCGCGGATTTAAAAAGGAGTCCGCGATCACGGCGGCCAGCAGCACCACGCCCTTGACGAGGTTCTGGCCGGAATAGGAAACGTCCATGATGGTCATGCCGTTGAGCATGGTGCCGATCAACAGCGTCCCGATGACGACGTTGAGGACGCCGCCGCGGCCGCCGGACAGGCCGATGCCGCCCAGCACCACCACCAGGATCACGTCGTAGATCAGGGTCGAATTGAAGATGCGGGTCGGCATGCTGTTGACGGAAGCCGCCAGAATGAGACCGGCGCAACAGCCGATCAGCGCCGCCAGCACATATTGCAGCACGATGATCGGGCGGGTCGGAATCCCCGTGACCCGCGCGCCGTTGGGGTTGTCGCCGATCGCATAGATATAGGCGCCGAGCCGGGTCTGGCGCAGCAGGAAGGCGATCGCGATGCACGAGATCGCAAACATCACGATCGGCATCGGAATGCCGAGAAAATTACCCTGGCCGAGATGCTCGAAACCGTCGAGACCCGGGCTCCATTGCACGACGTCGAGCTTGAACAGCGCCGCCTGGCCGAGGCCGGCCAGAAACAATCCGGACGCCAGCGTCGTGAACAGCGACGGCACCTCGGCGTACGCGATCAGCCAGCCGTTGATCAGGCCGAACGCGATGCTCAGCGCAAAGGCCGCCGCCAGCGAAATCGGCAGCGAATGGCCGTCCTGCACCATCTGCAGCACCAGTCCCGGCGGCACCGCCAGCGCCGCGATCAGCGAGATGTCGATGCCGCGGCCGATCACCACGATCGCCATGGCGAGTCCCAGGATGCCGAGCACCGCCACGTTCTGCAGCAGCGTCAGCATATTGGCGGTGGTGAAAAAGCCGGGCAGAAAAGCCGCGAAGCCGGCGAACAGCACCGCGAACACCGCGAACACAATTCCCTGCTGGCCGATGTTTTTGATTCCCATCCCGCAAAACTCTTATTGGTTCTTTTGCCGAAGATGTTCGCGCGCCTTGCGCGCGATTGCAAGCAATCCCTTTTGCGTCAAGGCGCTACGGCCGAGCTAATTCCGTGTGCAGGAAAGAGTGTACAAGCGTCACGATCACGCATGGCTGAAGGCGGCGAGGACCGCCAACCAATGTCAGCGCGAGGGGATAGATTTTCTCCTGGCCGCGTTGGTCTTGGAATTTCGCAGCGAGGCGACCAGCGTTCGCAACGCCAGCACCGGCGGCGAAATCTCGCCGTCACGCCAGACCAGCGGCGTCCTGATCTCGGTCAGCGCTTTCGGCAATGCATGACGCTGCACGTGGGCCTGCGGCATGGTGTCGAGCACGGATTCCGGGACCAGCGCAATGCCGGTGCCGGCAGCGACGCAGGCGACGATCGCATGATAGGAGCCGAGTTCCAGCGCCCGCCGGCCGGCAAGGCTGTCGGTCCCGAGCCAGCGCTGCAGCACGCGGCGATAGGCACAGCCATCGGGAAACGCGATCAGCGAGGCGTCTCCCACCTCGCCGGCGCGCCGGATCGGCGGATGATCGAGGCTCGAGATCACCACCAGACGCTCTGGAAATACCGGCACATGCGCCAGTGATTGCGCCAGCGATCGACCGGGTGCTTCGGCGGTAAAGGCCGCATCGACCCGGCGATCCGCCACCGCCTGCATCAGGAAATCGTTGGTGCCGGTCATGAGCTCCAGCCGGACATCGGGATAGCGCCGGTGGAAATCCGTCAGCAGGGCCGGCAGCCGGCTCGCCGCCGTGCTCTCGAGCGTGCCCAACTTAAGCACGCCTTGCGGCGCAGCCCCCGAAACCACCGCGCGGGCTTCCTCCGAGAGCTGGATCAGGCGGTCGGCATAACCACGCAGCAGTTCGCCGGTCGGCGACAGATGCAGGCGCTGGCGGTCGCGGTGAAACAGGCTGACGCCCATCGAGCTCTCGAGCTGCTGGATCCGCGAGGTCACGCTGGACGGCACCCGGTGCAGTTTTCGCGAGGCTTTTATCACGCCGCCTTCGTCGACGACGGCCTTGAAGACTTCAAGATCGGTGAAATTCATGGCGCGTCCCTGCCGCTGGCTTTGTTCTCTGTTCGAGAACGTATAGTTCTCTTTTATTCGATATTCAAGAATATATTGAAAGCCTATAACGCCTGCCATGCATGGCACAACAAGAAATCTCTCCGCCACGGCGGCGGTCTGTATCGGAACCCTGGCGCTGGCGAGCGCGATGGGGATCGGCCGTTTTTCGCTGACCCCGATCATGCCGCTGATGCAGCAGGATCTCGGCCTGACCTTGCCGCAAGGAAGCTGGCTCGCGACCGGCAATTATCTCGGCTACCTCCTGGGCGCGCTGATTTGCGCGGCGCTGGCGCCGCGTCCGGCCAGCGCGATCCGCTGGGGCCTGGTTTGCGTCGGATTGTTCACGCTGGCGATGGCGGCGACGCACGCGCTGCCGCTGTGGTTTGCGTTTCGGCTGGCGGCCGGAGTTGCCTCGGCCTTCGTGCTGATCGGCGTGTCGGCCTGGGCGATGCCGATCCTGGCGCATCACGACGTCGGGCACTGGTCCGGGCGCGTATTCGCAGGCGTCGGTCTCGGCATCGCCTTTGCCGGCCTGATCGGTCTCGCCGCCGCCGTCGAAGTTTTGAGCTCGCAACTGACCTGGATCGCGCTCGGTATCGTCGCCTGCGTGCTGGCGGCCGCCCTGTGGCTTCCGCTGTCATCGGAGCATCGCGCGCTCGTACTGCCTGTGGTCAGCGCGCCCGGCCCGCTGTCGCGCCGCGCGCTGATCGTGGCTGCCTGCTACGGCGCGTTCGGCTACGGCTACATCATTCCCGCCACCTTCCTGCCCTCGCTGGCGCGCGGCTATATCAACGACCCCGCCGTGTTCGGCATGGTGTGGCCGGTGTTCGGGCTTGCGGCGGCGATTTCCACCGTGGTCGCGGCGCGACTGCTGGATCGCATTTCGGCGAAGCAATTATGGATCGGCAGCCAATGGATCCTGGTGATCGGCGTGCTGGCGCCGGTGATCGCCGTCAACGTCCCGACGCTGTCGATCGCGGCTTTGTGCGTCGGCGGCAGTTTTATGGTGATCACGATGGCCGGCATCCGCGAAGCAATGCGGCTTGGCGGCGCGCATGCCGCGCGCGCCGTCGGCGTGATGACCGCGAGCTTCGGGCTCGGCCAGATCGTTGGCCCCCTGATCGTCGGAGCGTTCGCCGGCTCGAGCGGCGCCCGCGTGATACCGAGCCTGCTCGCGGTGCTGGCGCTGGTCGTCAGTAATGTCGTGCTCTACATCGTGGACGACGAGCCTTCGATTGCAACGCAGTAGCGCGGCTGAACGCCTTTACGCTGCCGGGGCGGTTGCCTAGATTGGCGCCTCCCGAGGCAGCCGAAGGCCCTGTCATGCCCGACCAGTTTTCCAACACCCAGCAAATCCGCAAACCCGCTGTTGTCTCGAAAGGCGGCATCGTCGCCACGCAATCGCGCAAGGCGGCCGAGATCGGCGCCGAGGTGCTTGAGGCCGGCGGCGACTGCGTCGATGCGGTGATCGCGACCACGTTCGCGCTCGGGGTGCTGGAGCCCTGGATGAGCGGCGTCGGCGGCGGCGGCGCGATGGTGCTGTACCGCGCCCGCGACAACACTTACGAGGTGATCGACTACGGCATGCGCGCGCCCGACAGCCTGCGCGCCGAAGACTATCCGCTGACCGGCCATGGCGCCGCCTCCGACCTCTTCCCGTGGCCGCGCGTCAAAGACGATCGCAATCTGCACGGCCCCGGCTCGATCGCGGTGCCCGGCGTGGTCGCCGGCATGGAGGAAGCGCATCGCCGCCACGCCAGAATGCCGTGGCAGGATCTGCTCGCGCCCGGCATCAAGCTCGCCGGCGAAGGCCTCTTGGTCGACTGGTGGACCACGCTGATGGTCGCAAGCTCCGCCGCCGATTTGCGGCGCTATCCCGCGAGTGCGGAGGCCTATCTGCGACGGCCTGCCGCCGAACGCGCATTGGGGCATCCGCTCCACGTACGGCTGCCGCAGGACCGGCTCAAGGCCACGCTGAGCTATCTCGCCGCGCAAGGCCCGCGCGACTTCTACCAAGGCGATCTGGCGCGCAGCATCGCGGCCGAGATCAAGGCAGCCGGCGGCGCGCTGTCGGTCGAGGACCTCGCCGCCTTCCGCGCCCATCGTGCGCGAGCCGCTGGTGATCCCCTATCGCGGCGGCAACGTCTACGCGACGCCCGAGCTGACTTGCGGCCCGACGCTCGCGCATACTCTGCGCCTGCTGCAACAGACCCTGCATCCCGCGCAGCCGGGCCGGACGCGGCGGCCTACACCGCCTATGCGCAGGCGCTGCAATCGGCCTATCGCGAGCGCCTCGCAGGGCATGGGCGATGCCGACGGCCGCCGCGCGCTCGGCGCCGAGCATCTGGCGCCGAGCCTGCACCACGCATTTCTCGGTGGTCGACCGCGAGGGCAACATGGCGGCGGTGACGCAGACCCTGCTGTCGATCTTCGGCTCGAAATTCGTGCTGCCGCAGACCGGCATGACCATGAACAACGGCATCATGTGGTTCGACCCGACGCCCGGCGGCGCCAACTCGCTGGCGCCGCGGCAAACGCTGCCTGACCAACTACACGCCGGTGCTGGCGCAGGCGGCCGACGGCCGCCGGTTGGCCGCTCGGCGCCTCCGGCGGGCGGCGCATCCTGCCGGCGGTGACGCAGATGCTGTCCTTTGTGATGGATTACGGGATGGATCTGGACGCCGCGATCCACCAGCCCGCGCATCGACGCCAGCGAAGGCGCGATCGTGATCGGCGACGTGCGGCTGCCGAAGCCGGTGCGCGAGACGCTGCGCAAGCGCTTCGACTATGAGGAAGCGCGGATGCAGACGCAGCCGATGAAATTCGCCTGCCCGAGCGTGGTGCTGCGCGAGCGCGACACCAACAGCGGCGCCACCGAGCCGTTCCAGCCCTGGGGCGAGGCGGTGGCGGAGGAGTAAGCGGTTTCTGAACCTGGACGGCAGCATCGGCGACTTAACCGCGGGGATCGCATTTTGCCCTGCTACAAACATCCAGGTTAACCCCGATGCCCACGTTTCACCGCCTCGCGGCGCTCGCCGCTGCGATGTCCCTATTCGTCCCCGTCACGGCCCGTGCGACGGACGACACCATCGCCGCCAGCAGCAGCCACTCCATTGCGCTCAAGGCGTGCAAGGGCAACGAGGACGACACGCTCAAGCCACAAGCGTGCAAGCCGGCAGGATATGACAGACTGGTCGCGGCGATCGATACGGCGTTTACCGCCACGCTCGCCAGGACGCCCGCCAATATCCGCCCCCTGCTCCGGCGCGACGAGGTCTGGTTCGATGAGATCATCCTGTCCGCCGGCGAAGACGGCCTGCCCGACGATTTTGCCGATACGCTGCGCCAGCGCGCCGCGACACTTGCCGACATCGCAAACGGGTTCGGACGTCCGGGCTACAGCGGGCACTGGATCAACGCACTCGGCAAGCTCGACGTCACGGCAGCGGACGGCGGCGGATATCGCCTCGCCATCGAAACCCGCACCGCCTACGGCGCCGACGACGATCGCCGCAGGGCATGCAAGGTGACGGCATCGGTGCAATCAGGCGCGGGCGGCTGGCTCACCGGCACGGTCCTGCCGGATCAGGATCAGCCCGCGGCAACCAGGGCGACGCCTGACAACGCGCAGGCCGAACCGGCAAAACCGGTCACGATAAAAATCCGCCGCCAGGGCGAGACGCTTCGCGTCGTCGTCAATGGACAACCCTTTGAGGACGGCAACCGGCCGAACTGCAAATCCATGTTCCAGATCACCGGGAGCTATTTTGCGGGCGGCAAGCAGGATGCGACCGACAAGGCCGACACGACGTTCGTCGCACCGACCTTCGACTGCACGCGGCCGGAGACCGCCAGCGACGAGGAGATTTGCGCCGATCCTGATCTGGCCGACAACGACCGGCGGCTGAACCAGGCGTGGAAGGCGCTGCTGCCCCGGCTCGACGACACCACGCGCCGCGCGCTGATGGAAGATCAGCGCGGCTGGGTCCATGCGCAGGCCGAGCAATATCCGGAATTCCTGCACCCGGACTGGGAGAAGCTGAGTTCGTTCATGCATCACACCGCCGACGGCCGCGACAAGCTCGACCGGTTGCAGCGCGAGCGGATCGCGCTGCTCGAGGGGTTTGATGACAGGCGTTCAGGCGTCGCGGGCGTCTGGATCGCGCATGACGCGATCATCAATGTGACGGCGGAGCCGGATGGCAGCATCAATGCCAAGGGCTGGAAATGGCAGCAGGGGAGCTGGAAGGACGGCTGCGACTACGACATCTCGGGCAAACTGGTCGGCGGCGTGTTCCGTTCCGACGACACCGGCAACAATCCCGATACGCTGGAGCGCGACCACGCCACCCTGATCGTCAATCGCCAGGACGACGCGTTCGCCAAAAAACGCAAGCCGGGCGCAGAGGACGGCAAATGCAAGCGCCTGCCCAGCAATTCCTCGGCGGCGCGGCTGTTCCCGGCCCGCCCCTCGCCCGACATCAGCGATTTCGACAGCATCCGCTGAGCGGGCTGGGCAACCGCCCACCTTGCACCAATGTCTGACCGGCCCCGCCAGACATTGCGCTTTCCGGCGCATACCCGCGCCGCTATAGTGCGCGCCATAAAATCAAGGCATCCCGGAGAACCCGGGAGCCCATAAAAACGAACAGGGAAGAAACCAAAATGGCCATCACTCGTCGTCAAGCGCTGGTGTCCGCCGGCGCCGCAGCCCTTGTCAGCAACCTTGCAAAACCCGCGATCGCGGCAAAAGAACCGATCCTGATGGGCTACCTGCCGGCGCTGACCGGCCCTTCCTCATCGACCGGCATCGGCATCAACCGCGGCGTCCAGCTCGCGGTCGACGAAATCAACGCCGCCGGCGGCATCGACGGGCGGCAGATCGAAGTGATCGTTCGCGACACCCAGTCCGATCCGACCAAGGCGGTGAACGGCGCCGCCGAACTCGCCAAGGCGCAGAAGGTCAGCGTCATCCTGGGTCCCGGAAACTCCGGCGAGTCGCTCGCGGTGGTGCCGCTGCTGGCGCGCAGCAGCATGCCGCAATTGCACGGCTGCTTTGTCGATACCCTGACCGACCCGAAAAAATATCCGATGTGTTTTCGCAACGCGCCGACCAACACGCAGATCGGGGCCGCCGCCAACCGCTACGTGATCGACGTGCTGAAGCGCAAGAAGGTCGCGATCATCAGCGACACGACAGGTTATGGCGTGGCCTCCCTCAACACCTATGTGCCGATGCTGAAGACCCAGGGCGCGGAGGTGGTCTATCAAAGCAGCATCGACGCCGCCAATCCCGACCTCAAGGCGGAATTCCTGCGCATGCAATCGGCCGGCGCCGAGGCGATCATGCCGTGGAGCGTCAATGCCGGCTTCCTGTCGCGCATCATCAACACCCGCGGCCAGATGGCATGGGACGTGCCGATCGTGGGACAAACCACGCTCGGCTCGGGCCAGACCAAGGAGCTGCTGGAAAAACCGGAATACTGGGCCAAGGTCTATCCGAACAATTTCCGCCCGGTTTGCTATGCCGCCGGCGGCAAGCTGCCGGATCGCACGGTCGCGTTCCTCGATCGTCTGAAGAGCGCCAAGGTCGATACCGGCGACACGCTGCTGTGGTGGGTCGGGATCGGCTACGACACCGTGAAGATGACCGCGGAAGCGATCAAGAACGGCGGCACCGAACCGCAGAAGATGACCGACGCCTTCAACAAGCTCACGAAATATCCCGGCGTCTACGGCGACATCAGCTATACGCCGGACCAGCACGACGGCTACCCGGACGACGAGATCGTGATGGTGGAAGCCAACTCGCTCAAGAACGGCGCGTTCAATCTGGCGCCGGGCTATTAGACGTAGCCGCGTCCATCGCGCCGGGGCAGCCGCCCCGGCGATGTCAGCCGCATCAAGATTACAACAACAGAGATCCCTGAAATCTCGAAGAACCTTGGGAGTCGATAGGAACGCACAGCACAGGGAGAAGACCGATATGGCAATCACTCGTCGTCAAGCACTGGTGTCCGCCGGCACAGCCGTCCTCGCAAGCAGCCTTGCAAGACCCGCGATCGCCGCCAAGGAGCCGATCCGGATGGGCTATCTGCCGGCACTGACCGGTCCTTCTTCATCGACCGGCATCGGCATCAACCGCGGCGTCCAGCTCGCGATTGACGAGATCAACACCGCCGGCGGCATCGACGGGCGGCCAATCGAGCTGATCACCCGCGATACCCAGTCCGAGCCGACCAAGGCGGTGAATGGCGCCGCCGAACTCGCCAAGGGCGAGAAGGTCAGCGTCGTGATCGGCCCGGTCAATTCCGGCGAGTCGCTCGCGGTGGTGCCGCTGCTGGCGCGCAGCAACGTGCCGCAGGTGCATCCGTGCTGGGTCGATACCCTGACCGACCCGAAGAAATATCCGATGTGCTTCCGCAACGCGCCGACCAACCAGCAGATCGGCGCCGCCGCCAACCGCTATGTTATCGATGTGCTGAAGCGCAAGAAGGTCGCCGTGATCAGCGACACGACAGGCTATGGCGTCGCTTCCGTCAACGCCTATGTGCCGATGCTCAAGAGCCAGGGCGCCGAGGTCGTCTATCAGGGCAATATCGACTCCGCCAATCCGGACCTCAAGGCCGACTTCCTGCGCATCCAGGCCGCCGGCGCGGAAGCCATCATGCCCTGGAGCGTCAATACCGGCTTCCTGTCCCGCATCATCAACACCCGTGGGCAGATGGCGTGGGACGTGCCGATCGTCGGCCAGACCACGCTGGGCTCCGGCCAGACCAGGGATCTGCTGGAAAAGCCGGAATACTGGGCCAAGGTCTATCCGAACAATTTCCGTCCGGTCTGCTATGCCCCCGGCGGCAAGCTGCCGGATCGCACCACGGCGTTCGTTGACCGGCTGAAGAGCGCCAAGATCGACATGAACGATACGCTGTTGTGGTGGATCGCGATCGGCTACGACACGGTGCAGATGATCGCCGCAGGCATGAAGAGCGCCGGCACCGAGCCCGAGCAGGTCGTCGGCTATCTCAACAAGCTCAAGGGATATCCGGGCGTCTATGGCGACATCAGCTTTACGCCCGAGCAGCACAACGGCTATCCCGATGATGAGATCGTGATGGTGGAAGCCGATTCGCTGAAGAACGGCGCCTTCAATTTGGCGCCGGGGTATTCGGCCTGACAAGGCAGAAGCGCCTCGACTCACCTCTCCCCACCGGGGAGAGGTCGAAATTCGCGGCAAGCGAATTTCGGGTGAGGGTTTTTAGCTTACCGATAGGGCGTAACCCCTCACCCGGATTGCTTCGCAATCCGACCTCTCCCTATGGGAGAGGTAAAAACTTCCGGAACGTTCCCCCTCAGCCGAGGTTGACTGACGAATGGCAAGAACCGTCATCGCCGCGGGAGTACCAAAATGCGCAAAATGCTTGTGATCGTTTGGCTCGTGGCCGGCTGCGCGTCGGCATCTGCCGAGCCCCTGAGCTGGCAAAAATACACCGTCCCCGAAACCGCCGCGACGGTCGATCTGCCGACAACGCTTTTCAGCAAGGACGTCGGGCCGACGGACCAGGGCAAGGGCCGCCGTTTCACCACGGCAGACAGTCGCGCAACCCTCGCCGTGCAAACGACTGAAAATGTCGACCACGATACGCCGGCCGCCTATTTGGCAAAGAAGCACCCGCCATCCAACATCGTGTACGAGCGCGTGACTTCGGACTTTTTTGTCGTCTCGAGTTTCCGCAACGATTTGATCTGGTACGACCGCTGCAATTTCGCCGGCCGGCTCATCAATTGCGTACTGGTCAATTATCCCGCCGCCGAGAAGCGCCAGTGGGACGGCGTGATTACCCGCATCAGCCATACCCTTTCGGCGGGATAATTGGCCGGACGCGTTCCTCAAACCGTCGATCGCCGAACCATATCGGCGAGTCAGAACTTGCCGAGAGCGCGACGCCTCATCGTAAATGGCCGGAGCTCTAGGTCAGGCTCGGGAACACGACGTCGGTCAAGACCGCAAGATTGACGCGGCCCTGCTCCATCCCGGTCTGGCGATAGTTGCCGCAATTCATCGCAACGACCAGATCGAGTTCCGGAAAGGCAAAGATTCGCTGGCCGCCCCAGCCGATGGCGCCGACCCAGTACTGCCGCTGGCCGTCGGCCATGTTGTCATAGATATACCAGTGATAGCCGTAGCTGCGGGCGCCCTCGATCGTGACGACCGGCGTGATCATTCGCTTCACCCAGTCGGCCGGCACGATCTGTTTGCCCTGCCAGGCACCGCCAGCGAGCGCCAGTTGGCCAATTTTCAGCATGTCGCGCGGCAGCAGCCGGCAGCCCGAGGCGGCGCGCGGCTCGCCGTCGGCGCCGACCCGCCAATCGCTGGGGCCGAAGCCCATGGGATCGAACAGCACCCGGCGCGCATAGGCCGGCAGCTTTTCGCCGGTGCCCTTGCCGATCAGCCGCCCGAGGATCGCGGTGGCGCCGCCGCAATAGATCCACTTCACGCCCGGCTCGCTGACGATCGGCCGTTCGAGAATGTAGCGAAAGCGGTCGGGCGCGGCCTCCATCTCGTATTCGCTGTTGCCGGCACGACCGTAGGGGATCGTGAATTCGTCCCATTCGAGGCCGAGCGTCATGCTGAGCACGTCGCCGACCGTCAGCCTGTCGCGGCCGGGCTGTTTGGCAAGATCCGCATATTCAGGAAACTGTTCGTAGAGTTTCGCCTCGGGCGGAGGCACCTTGCCGTCGGCCAACGCAATGCCATAGGCCAGACCGACCACGCTCTTGGAGACCGACCGCAGGTCGTGCAGCACCTCGGGGCCGAAGGTAACGACGACGCCCGGTCCCGAGCCACCGCCCTCATCCTCGCCTTTCCCGTAATGCTCGAACAGTATTTTGCCGTGTCGGCTGACCAGCAACGCATGCAGACCGTGCACCTTGCCATTCTGCTCGGCCTCGGCGAGACGGCGCAGGAATTTGCCCGCCGACGGCGCGTCGGGCCCTTGTTGTGCGCTGAGTTTGACGGGCGGGACAGCCGTCAAGGCAGCGCTGAGGCCCATCAACAGATGGCGGCGGTCGAGGCGGGTCATGGTTTATCTCCGCAGGCCGGATTTACACGTTTGACACCATCGTATCCGCAATCTTCTCCGCCGACATCAGCACCGGCAGATTGGTGTTGGCGCAGGGCACCACCGGGAAGATCGAGGCGTCGACCACGCGCAGGTTTTGTATGCCCTTGACGCGGCCCTCGGTGTCGACCACCGACATCGGATCATTGGCCGCGCCCATGCGAAGCGAGCAGGAGGCGTGCCAGACGCCGATCGTGGACTTGCGCACGAAGGTTTCCAGCGCCTCGTCGTCGTTGATCACGTCGTCGAACGTAAAACCCTCGACCACGAAATTGTCGATCATGTAGTGGCGCAGCGCGGCCGGCCCGTCCATCAGCCTTGCCGCGATCGACGTCAATATCCTGTTTTTGGAATTGACCACGCCGATCTTGCGCACCCGGTCGGTGTAGGCCGCCGGGAACGGCTTGTCGGTCACCGCCTTGACCTGCTCGCTCATCTGCACCGCCGCCATCTTGCGAAAGCCGCTCATCAGCCGTTCGAGGTCGCGCCGGTCGGACAACAAATTGAACTCGACGATCGGCTCCTGCTTCGGGTCGCGCGAGGCAAGCTTGATTTGCCCGGTCTCCGAATAGGTCTTGTTGACGAAGGTCAGCGCCGAGCCGATCTGGGCGCCGACCGCATGCCAGGCCGACTTGCTCAGCACCACGACGAACATGTCGCCCTTCGGCACCCCCGGCAGCCCCGACGAGTAACGCAAGCCGACCTGCATGTGACGCCGGGTGTGCTCGTTCATGCGCGCGCCGCGGCGGACGAACGACGACAGCGAAATCGAGGGATGATCCATCAGCCGCTGGCCGACGCCTTGAAGCCCCATCAGCACGGGAATGCCGAGATCCCTGAGATGACCGACCGGGCCGATGCCGGCGCGCATCAGATGCGCCGGCGAATGAATCGCGCCGCAGGACAGGATGATCTCGTTGCCGCGAAACTCCTGCTCCTTGCCGCCGACGATGGCCTTGATGCCGACGCAGCGCGTGCCCTCGAACAGCAGCTCCCTGACCTGCGTGTCGGTCGAGATCGTCAAATTGGACCGCTTGCGGGTGTCGCGATCGAGATAGCCCATCGCAGCGGAAGCGCGCGTCTCGTTCTCGTTGGAATGCGTCACCGGAAAATAGCCGTCGACGAACTCGCCGTTCTGGTCGGGCAGGAATTGATGCCCGGCCTGCTGAAAAGCCTGCGCGAACGCCTCGGAATGTCTGGTCCAGTGCTGGCGCGGAATCCGGCGCACCGGAATCCGGCCGTCCTTGCCGTGATACGGCCCGTCAAAATCGAGATCGCGCTCGAGCTTGCGGAAATACGGCAACACGCCATTCCAGTTCCAGCCCGCGGCCCCCCTCGCCTCCCATTCATCGTAATCGGTCGGCGCGCCGCGGTTGGCCATCTGGCCGTTGATCGAGGAGCCGCCGCCGAGCACGCGGGCCTGCTCGTATTTGCGCAACGGAGGGCGTTCGGCTTGCGGATTGTTGTGGCTGACCACCTGGGTCGTGACCTTGAGCTCGGTCCAGTGGAAGCGCGGATCGAAATAGGCCGTGCCGGGATAGCTGTCGCGGATTTCGGCCGGCTCGTTGCCCGGCGGCGTGTCCTGCCCCGCCTCGCACAGCAGAATTTTATTGGAGCTTTTGGCGGACAGCCGGTGGGCCATGACCGAGCCGGCCGAGCCGCCCCCCACGATGATGTAGTCGTACACGTCGGCGTTTCCCTTTTGTTTTGCGTTTCTGCCGCGAGGATAGCCCAGCTCCGGCGGCGGAGTCACGACTTTGGGCTGGTTGGCGCACCCCGACGCCATCGAACCTATCGCCCGCCATCCGAGACTAATATGAACGAGGATTGCGCCGCAGGGCGGGAGAAGGATCATGACGGGCTTGGCCGGCATCGTGTCGCGATCGATTTTCGCGGCATTTTTGTTGTGCGCCGCCCTGATCCCCCAGGCGCATGCCGAGAAGCGCGTGGCGCTGGTGATCGGCAATTCGGCCTACCAGACCGTGCCGGAATTGCCCAATCCCGACGGCGACGCCAAACTGATGTCGGATACGCTGCTCTCGCTCGGCTTCTTCGTGGTCGGCGGCGGCGCCCGGCTCGACCTCGACAAATCAGGTTTTGATGCCGCGCTAAACGAATTCAGCAAAGAGCTGGTCGGCGCCGACGTCGCGCTGTTTTATTATGCCGGCCATGGCGTGGAGACGCACGGCCTCAATTATCTGGTGCCGGTCGATGCCCATCCGCAGGACGAAGCCGATGTGTTCGAGCAGATGGTCTCCACATCGGACATCCTCGACCGGCTGGAAAAATCCGGCACACGGATCAAGCTGGTGCTGCTCGACGCCTGCCGCGACAATCCGTTTGGGGGACGCGGCGTGCGCTCGACCACCGGCGGCCTGGCGCAGATGCCGGCGCCGATCGGGACGCTGATTTCGTTCGCGACCCAGCCGCGCAGCGTCTCGCTCGATGGCGACAATGGCCACAGCCCCTACACACGCGCGCTGGTCGAAGCGATGCAGCGGCCCGGCTCCGGTCTGTTCAAGACCTTCAACGCCCTCGGCCTCGCCGTCAGCAAGGCAACCGGCGGCCAGCAATTGCCGTGGGTGTCGTCGTCGCCGATCTCGGGCAATTTCTATTTCGCCGGCAAGGCTGAGCCCGCTGCCGCGGGCTCGACCGCCGCCCCCAACCAGGCTACCCAGCCCGTGCAAGTCGCCCGCTTCTCCCCGCCGAATGACCCGCTGCTGCATGACGAGATCACCGATTGCGACCGGCTGGCGGCGATGCCCGACGACACCGGGCACCCGCCCAACATCCCGGGCGTCGAAGTCGAGAAGATGAATGTCGCGGCGGCGACAACCGCCTGCAACGAGGCGATGCGGCTTTACCCCGACGTGCCCAGGTTCGTGTTCGAGGCGGGACGCGTGGCGATCGGCCGCAAAGACTACGCGACGGCGCGACGTCTGTACGATCAGGCCGCGGCCGCCGGTTACGCCATGGCGCTGAACAATATCGGCATCATGTATGAAGGCGGCGAAGGCGAACTGGCCAATTACGCCGAGGCGGCGCGCTGGTACCAGAAGGCGGTCGACGCCGGTGAACCGATCGCCATGATCAATCTGGGCTGGCTCTACGAACAGGGACAAGGCGTGAAAAAGGATTATGCCGTGGCGCGCCGGCTTTACGCGACCGCGATGAAGGCCGGCGTCACCGGAGCGATGAACAATCTCGGGCTGATGTACATGAAGGGCGAAGGCGGGCCGCGCGACTATGCCGAGGCGCAGCGGCTGTTCGAACAGGGCGCGGCGCTCGGCAACGATGCCTGCATGAACGGGCTCGGCGTGCTCTACTACGACGGCGACGGCGTTCCCCGCGACCGGAAAGTCGCACGGCAATGGTACGAGAAGGCGGCGGCGCTCGGTAACCCTCAGGCGAAGCAGAACCTGAAGGGGTGGGGCAGGTAAGCGGAGATCGGGTCTCGTTCGTGCGGTCCTAGTTCGCGTCGCCCGTGATAGCCAGCCGGGCAAACCGGGGATAGTCGGCGTCCACAATGTTGGTCAGCAAAAGCATTTCGCTGATGCTGAACCATTTCAGCTCCGTATGTTCGTCGCAGACGTTGGCGGGGTCGCCGTCCTGCCAGGCCGTGACAGTATAAACATGATGCAGGGCGTCGCCGTAGATTTCCGGTTTTCGTTCCCTGACGGTCGCGATCAATTTGAACTCAACAGGCGTTACCCCGACTTCTTCCCGGGCTTCGCGGATAAGCGCATCGTCCAGGCTCTCGCCATCCTCGACGTGTCCGCCGATGCTGTCCCAGTGGAGCGGCCAGGCTTTTTTCGAGGGCGAGCGCAGGCCAAGCAGCACTTGGCCATCGGAGTTGATGAACAGCGCTCCCACGGTTCTGGCAATTTTATCCTGCATGGCGAAATGGCGTCTCGCGAATGAGGAAACGGAACTATGGCACTATACAGCGATTTCCGGTACGTCGCACGTTGATGGTATGGCAGCGCTGCCGCCTGAGCAGGCGAGCGCACTTGCAGCAAAGCGTGAAACCCGTGAATGTTCACGACACCGAGGCTCATCTGCGAGCCTCCCGGTTTGAGGACAACGAATGGTGGCCAATAACAAAAACAAGGTTCTGATCGCGGGCGGCGGCATCGGCGGAATCACCGCGCTATTGGCGCTGCGCCAGCGCGGCATCGACGCCGAATTGTTCGAGCAGGCTGCCGCCTTCGGCCAGGTCGGCGCCGGGCTTCAGGTCAGCGGCAACGCCACGAAAATCCTGCGCGCGCTGGGCCTCGGCGAGGCGCTGGCGCGCGTGGCCTATTATCCGCAAGGACGCGACTATCGCGCCTGGGACTCCGGCGACCGCCTCTACTACACGCCGCTCGGCGAGCGGGCCGAACAACGTTTTGGCGCGCCGTATTACACCGCGCACCGGGCCGATCTGCTCGATGTCCTGCTCGGCGGGCTCGGCGCCAAAGGCTTCCGGCTCGGTTGCCGGATCGAGCGCTTCGAGCAGGACGCCGACGGCGTCACCTTGCATCTCGCGGACGGCTCGACCGCGACCGGCGACGTGCTGATCGGCGCCGACGGCATTCACTCCACGGTGCGCGGGCAGATGTTCGGCACCGAGCTGCCGCGCTACACCGGCAATGTCGCCTGGCGCGGTCTGGTGCCGGCCGAGCGCGTCGCGCATCTCGACGTTGCCGACGTCGCCGGCGTCTGGATGGGACCGAACCGCAGCATCGTGCAGTATTACATCGCGGCCGGAAAAACCTTTAACTGGATCGGCATCAGTCGCTCGGAGCAGCCGGCGCGGGAATCCTGGCTCGCCGAGGGACGTATCGAGGACGCGCTGGCCGAATATGCCGGCTGGAACGACACCATTCGCGCGATCATCGCGGCAACCCCGCGGGTGCTGCGCCAGGCGCTGTACGATCGCGAACCGTTGCCCGACTGGCGGATCGGACGCGTCGTCCTGCTCGGCGATGCGGCCCATCCGATGATGCCGTTCTACGCGCAAGGCGCGGCGCAGAGCATCGAGGACGCCTATGTGCTGGCCGGCTGTCTCGCCGCTTCGATGGATCAGCCTGCCGCGGCCCTCGAGCGTTATGTAAAACTTCGTCAGCCGCGCACCGCCTGGATGCAGGGGCTGGCCCGCCGCGAGGAGCAATCCTACCAGAGCAACGATGCCGCCGAGATCGCGGCGCGCAACGCGCGGATGCGCGAAAACCGGATCCCGGAATCCGCGACGTTTCCGCCGGAGCAGGAGCGGCTCTACGGCTACGACGCCGAAGCGGTGTTGCGGGCCGGGTAAATTCGAAATGTACCGCAGGTCATTTTTCTCGGGCTGCGCGGCGGCACTGCTGACGGTGGCAATGCCGGCTCATGCCCGCGCGGATTCCGGCTACCCGGACCGGCCGATCCAGATCTATGTGCCGTTTGCGGCCGGCAGCGCCAGCGACGTCATCACGCGCATCCTGCTCAACCGGATGGCGATTTCGCTCGGCCAAAACTTCGTGGTCGAAAATCGCCCGGGCGCGGGAGGCAACACCGGCACATCGGCCGCCGCGCATGCCGCACCCGACGGCTATACGCTGGTCATGAGCACGTCCGGGCCGCTGGCCGCCAACAAGGCGCTGTTCAGGGAGCTGGGTTACGATCCGCAAAAGGATTTTGCGCCGATCTGTCTGTTCGCGACGCTTCCCAACATCGTCGTCATCAACGCCAAGCTTCCGCCCAGGACATTGGGCGAGCTGATCGATTATGCCAGGCAACACCCCAAACAACTCAATTACGGCTCGGTCGGCATCGGCTCCTCGCAACATCTCGCCGGCGCCTATTTCGAACAATTGACGGGCACCGAGCTGGTCCATATCCCCTACAAGAATATCGGCAGCTACGCGCCCGACTTCATCTCCGGCCAGGTGCCGGTCGGCTTTCAATTGCTGCCGAACGTTCTGGGCCTGATCAGCAATGGTGACGCGCGCGCGCTCGCGGTGGCCAGCACCAAACGCATGACCGCGTTGCCTGATATCCCGACCGCGGCCGAGGCCGGCCTGCCGGGTTACGAAAGCGCGGCCTGGCTCGCGCTGCTGGCGCCCGCCAACACCGACAAGGCGATCGTCGACCGATTATACGCCGCGGCACAACAGGCCACCGATGATCCGAAGCTGCGCGCGCTGTTCGCCGAGCAGGGCGCGGAGACTGCCGACCTCGGTCCGGAGGCGCTGAAAAAATTCATCGCGTCGGAAATTGCAAAATGGTCCGAGGTGATCGGGAAGTTGGGCATCGCGCCGATGTAGCGATGGCCGGCCGCGCAACCGGCGCGGCCCGCTGTCTTCCCACGCCGCATCAATAGACGCGGACGTGATTGGCCTCGAACGTGACCGCAAACCCGTTGGGGTTTTGCAGGGTCAGCAAGATCACCACGCCGACGCCGCCCTTGTTATCCCAGACCACCGGCTTGGCGGTTTCCTGCAACGGTTGCATCTCCTTGCCCTTGAGGAAATGCGGCGCGATCGAGACGTCGAAAAACTCGTTGGGCGCTTTCGAATCCTTTCCCCACCAGAACGTGAATTGCTGGCTTGAACTGGCGGGGATCGAATAGGTTCCTTGCTTGTGCTCGACGGTGGCCATGAGGTTTCCTTGCTTTGCTGGTCGTCGCGCGATGCGACGCCGAACCATGGCGCTTTACGCAAAGATGCGCTGTGAGGTGGCTCACGCCATAGCCGGTGCCGTGAGGTCGCTCACTTTGTGATACGATGAACCGCGCTAACGGCGCGCCCGTTCGCTGAGCGCGCACGCACCGGATTTGCGGACGGTCCCGTATCGGTATAGCCTTCGCCCCGATCGCGACGGCGGAAATACCTCTCACGTCAGGAGCGGCATGATGCGCGCTTTTGTCCTGCTAACGGCCCTGTTGATCGGCCTCGTTCAGCCGGTCCGCGCCGGCGACGACATCGCCGCCGCGCAAAATGTCATCCGCTCGCAGGAACAGGCTCTGGCCCGCGACGACGCGGCCACCGCCTGGTCCTACGCCGCGCCGGAAATCCACGGCCTGTTTCCGCAAGCCGATATTTTCATGTCGATGGTGCAGCGAGGCTACCCGCCGGTGTACCGGCACAAGAGTTTCGAGTTCGGCGAGTCCCGCATCGAAGGCGGCTGGATCGCGCAACGCGTCCACATCGTCGACGCCAATGGCGAGCCGTGGGAAGCGCTCTACACCCTCGAGCGGCAGCCCGACGGCAGTTTGAAGATCACCGGCTGCACGCTGCTCAAGGCCGGCCAGGACGTGTAGCCGGGCGGACCGATATGCCGAGCGTTGGCCGCGTCTCGAATGGCGTTAAGGCAGCGCCAGCAGAGTACGGCCTCCACTTTCATTGCAGGCTCTGCAATGTTTCGGCGATACCGTCGTCACCGTAGTACTACGGCACTGAGCAATTCTGACCATTCTTCGGATAAGGGGCGTGCCAGATTCGATCATCGGGAGATCGAGAGGGACGCAAATGCACGACCCCCATCCAGTCAAGGATCACCTCGCGTTAAGAGCTGCGCAACTAAAAGCGTTAGCTGAAACGCTCCCGAAAGGTGACGAAAGGGACGTCTTGACGCACAGGGCGATAAAAATCGAAGCGGCGTCGCTCGTCATCGACAGCTGGATGTCGTCGCCAGGGCTACGAGCGCCCAGGTAGGCCGCCTTCAGTTGGCGGCCCCTTTCGTCGCAGGCGCTTGTCCGCCATCGTCCCGGCCTTCAAGTTCCCAGCTAATCCAGCTCCAGGACATTCCGGTAGGCTACCACGGTGTCGTAGCACTCGCAGGATTGCAGGCGCAATGCGTCGAAATCGACAATTTGCAGCACCCCCCGCGAATAGCGAATCAAGTTCCGCGCTTGCATCGCATGAGCTACCTGCGACACCGAATTGCGCTGGACACCCAACATCTCCGCCAGAACATCCTGGGTAACGGTGAGCTTGTCATCGTCGGACAGCCTGCGTAGGCGCAACAGCCGGCGCGCCAACCGCTGTTCCGCGCTATGCGTTGCATTACAGGCGACCGACTGGTCCGCCATCGCCAATTGCAGAGCATCGTGCCGGGCCAGCAACGCGCGAAAGGCCGGGCTGCGATCCATGAAGGTTTCAAGACTTCGCATAGTCGATGGTGGACGCCTTGCCTTCAAGACGGACCACCGCCGAGGTGAACGATGCTCGCTTTCCCGCCCCTTTGGCCGCCCCAAGCGCGCCTTCGCGCCCCACGATGCGGGCCTCAACCAGCCGTCCGTCACTCAATGTCACACATGATGCAATAACCCCGCTGAGGGGGAAGTAGGCTCGCGTGGGCACGTCACCGGACCTGATGAGCACCGTTCCCCGCGGCAAATCAATTGGTCGAAGATCAAGTCGCAGCAATTCGAAGTCGTCGGCCGGCAGTGCCGCCAGAAGCAGATTCTGGGATTGTGGAGAGCCGGTCATGCGCACCTCTCGGGGGTTGTGCTTGAATCGTAGCGCACGTGGTCGGGCGGAAGTCAAAAAAAATGGCAATGGGCAAATCCGCTAATCATCCCACCGTGCATAGTGGTTGGCGCAGAGCGGACCCGGTCCGCGGACGGCTTGAGGACGTTTGAGCAATTTTGCTCGTCGGAGCGTCTCCGCTTCGATAGACTTGCCCGCAGTCGACGCCGAAGAGGGGCGACATGCAGAGATATTCGTTCAGTGTTCGGAACGGCGGATTGCCTCCGCCTGATCTTACGATCATGCTGCCCGACGCAGCGTCGGCCAAGAAAGCAGCTCTGGCCATGTGCGCCGATCTGGCCCGGGATATCGTCGCCGATCTGGCCAACAAACCCGAATGGCAGGTCAGCGTATCCGATGAAGCCGGCAGTGTGTTTTACAAAGTGAGCGTTGTCGCAGAGTGTTGTTAGCGTGAAGGCGCTTGGGCGGTAACGTCGGGCGCCCGGCCGGTTGTCAGCACCGCCGATTCCAGCGATGCCGAGATATCGGGAAGTTCGGCGACGCACCGACGAGCGACCAATATTGCCATGACCCGTCGGCCGTTGGCGGACATATCGTCTATTCGTCCTCTTGTAGCTCGGGTTTGTCACGCAACACCGCGTCGAGCAGCGAGCTATTCACCTCGATATGTCCGTTGTAGGTGATCAGACCAAGCTTGCGGAATTTGTTCATGAAGTGACTGACGCGCGACCTGGTGGTACCGATCATATCGGCCAACGTTTCCTGGGTGATGTTCGGCTTGATCAGTTGAGGCGTGCCCTCCTTGCCGAATTGCGACAGCAGCAACAGCATCCGCGCAAGCCGACGCTCGCTCGAATTGAAGAGCTGGTCGATCAAGTCTTCCTCGATCCGGCTGTTGCGGGTCAGAAGATACGCCACGAACAGCTCCGAAAACTTGGGATGATCGTGAAGCGCGGCCTGCATGGCAGGTTTGGAAATCGATGTTATGACGCACGGCTCTATCGCGGTCGTGGTCGCAATGCGTAACGGATGGCCATTCAAGCAGCCCTCTCCAAAGAATTGGCCCGGACCCAATATCCCGACGACGGCTTCCTTGTTCTGCTCGGATATGACGGTGACTTTGACCTTGCCGCTTTGAATGTAATAGACCGTATTGGCGACTTCGCCCTGCCTGAACACGTGCTCGTCTTTCGCGAGCGTGAGCTTCCCCTTGCCATCGCCCATCTTGGCCAGGAAAGCGCGGGCGTTGAAGGCGCGCTTGGCCGGGACCGCCATGAGTTCTCCTTTGGCAAATGCCAAACTGTGCGAGGCGGGAGCGCAACACTCTCTGTCACCGGAAAACGGCCGGGAGCAGCGCGGTGATTCACCCACCTTGCACGGCAAGCTTCGGGAGCGCTGTTCAATACTGCTCACGCTGCAGGGAATTTGCGCCGGGTAAAGGCCTGACCGAGATCGGCCTTGACAACGGCAGGCCGCGGCAGCGCAGCTAACCCGCGATCCCGCCCGTGGCTTCAGTGCCCCCTGGCGGCGTAGATTTGGTAGGAGGTGATCGCGACCTCGAACGCGATCAGGACGACGACAATCAGTTCCAGGCGCAGCGATCGGCGCGCATCGATGATGTCAGCGAGAGTATTGGCCGTTTCCGCGATCACGGCGAGTTTCCGGTTGAGCGCGTCGACGCGCTCCTTAAGTTCGTATTCGTCTTCGAGGCGCGCAAACAGCCGCTCCAGATCCGGACGGTCCCACAACACATCGGGCTTTTCCGCTACCGCGACAGGGCCCGAAAATCTGTGCTGGACCAGCAGGGCATTTCCGAGCAATTTCAACATTCCTTTCCGGTTCCGCCGGGTTCGTCCATGATCCGCCAACTCTTTCGTGAAAGGCTCGATGATCTCGAACACCTTGGTCACTTCGCGTTCGTCATGGGCAAGCTCGACGCTCTTGGCCAGAACGTCCGAAATAACCAGCAGCCTCTCCGGCGACATGTCCCGCAACTGAATTGGCCCTCCGGCCTGGACCTGATCCTCGGTCTCCCCGGCGACGACGACCGTCGCGGTTTCCTCCTCGAAGCGCGCGCGTTTGCCGCCGATCCGGGGCGTAAGTCTTTCCAGGAAGCCGCTTTCGTCCTGGAGCGAAACGCCGATCAGCACCACGACCCCGTAACGAAACAGAACCGCGACGCCGGTCTTGCCGACCCGGACGGCGAGCGGGACTGCCGACAGCGTCTCTCCCTCAAATCCCATCGTATTGATCCGATCGCCAACGTTTAGCGCGTGGGCGGTAACCCGTGTTCCCGGTTCGACGGAAATTGCGTCCGGTTTGGTCATCGCATTACTCTCCGAGAAATAGGTTTTGCCGGGGCTCGATAGACTACGCTCATCTGCTCCAGCTCGCAGGATGGGTAGAGCCAACGGACTTGCCCGACTGGATTGTCATACAGATAGGTCATATTAAACTTCGATGCCGTTTTTTCGCGAACGCCCGCTGGTTTTCTGGAGCTTTGCGCTCGCGATCTTGCTCGGCGGTTGCGATTCCAAATCCGGACCCCAATGCGATTCGCCGGAAACCCGCAATGCGGTGCTGCAAGCCGTTTCAAACGATCGCGACAATGCGCTGGCGAAATATGCCGCCGCGCAAAATTCGGATGCGGCGAAAGCGCATGGCGACGGCTCGGAAGCCGGAAAATCGCAGCAGCAGCCGGCGTATCGGCTCGACGACGAGATGGTCACGGTATCAACCAGCGATCACAAGCGAACGCTGAAATGCAGCGGCGCCCTGTCCGTGACCGTCGGCGACACAACCGCTTCCAAGGAAGTCAATTTCACGGTCCAACAATCACCTGATGGCAAACTGACCGTCGCGGTCGAGCCGTTTCAATTTTGAGCCGAAGCTCGCAGGCGCCAGCAAGTGATTTGCCTCCGCTGTCCAGCCATGTTTGCAAAAATATTCTCGTTTTCGTTGGTGGCAAATCACCGGCTTATGGTGCGCATCCTGTCCCGAAAGAGGGGCGTTAGGCCTTCGTCACTGACGTTGGGGCAGGCTGCGGTGGACGCGGCAGCGTCGTCACGCGCCATGTGCGCGTGGACGAACGGCGGTGTTGCGTACGGCGAAAGCGTGTGGTCCTGACGCCCGGAATGCTGGCGTCAAGTTCTTGAGAGGCTAACGCCTCCCGGGGGCGATGGTGTCAAGAAGCTCCGATTCACCAGGGAGAGCACGTATAAGTCGTAGAGCCACTGCGCAGGGAAGGCCGGAGTGTTTCCGCTGAACCTGTATGCTCATGTGCGCATTTCTTTGTGCATCATTGCACATGAGACCGCGGGTGCAGCGCGCACCCGGCCTTCCCCGCGCCCTCTCTTGAGGGTCGCGTGCGCCCTCTTCTTTCGGGGCGGAGTGCAAATTGCAAAGCTCGGGCAAAAAGCTGTCGCGAGAACGATGGCTCACATCTCGTCGTCCTCGCGAACGCGAGGACCCATACGCCGTGTCCTCTCTTTTTGGCAGTGAGGTCGATGCCTTCTTTTCCGACTGATACCAGGGGTTATGGGTCCTCGCGTTCGCGAGGACGACGAACGGTGGGCGTTCGGTGAAGCGAAAACCCGCGTTACGCCGCCGCCAATCGCGCGCGGGCGCGGAACAACAGCGCCGTCATGATGGTGACGTTGAGCGCGTTCCAGCCGACGCCGTTGAGGAACGCCGCCGCGTAGGAGCCGGTGGCATCAAAAATCACGCCGGAGACCCAGCCGCCGAACGACATGCCGAACACGGTGGCGAAGATCACGATGCCGACCCGGGTGGCGGCTTCCGACGACGGCATGGCCTCGCGCACGATGATGGCGTAGCTCGGCACGATGCCGCCCTGGAACAGGCCGAACATCGCCGAGATCAGATAGAGCGAGGTGAGGCTGTCGAAGAACAGATAGAACAACAGCGCGACGCCCTGCGCGATCGAGCCGATCAACAGCGTGCGGATGCCGCCGATGCGGTCGGCGAGGAAGCCCGAACCGATCCGGCTGATGATGCCGAAGCCGAGCATCAGCGACAGCATTTCGGCGCCGCGCGCCACGCCGTAGCCGAGATCGCCGCAATAGGCGACGATGTGAACCTGCGGCATCGACATCGCCACGCAACAGGCGATGCCGGCCAGCGACAGGATCGCGGTCAACGCATTCGTCGACAGTTGCAGGTCGACGCGGGGCGCCGCGGCGTTGACATGGCTGCGGCGCTCCGCCGCCCCCATCAGCAGGCGCAACCACACCAGCGCCAGCGCCATGGTGGTCACGGTGATGGCGCCGAGCGCGATATGGGTGTGGCGCCAGCCGACCGACTGCATGCCGAGATTGATCAGCGACGGCCAGATCGTGCCGCCGATGTAATTGCCGCTGGCGGCGATCGTGACCGCGAGGCCGCGGTAGCGGCTGAACCAGTGCGAGGCTTCCGCCATCAGCGGGCCGAAGGTCGCCGAGGCGCCGAGCCCGATGGCGAAATGCAGCGGGATGAACTGCCAGATCGACGACGCCATGCCGGCGCCGAGGTAGCCGAGGCCGAGGATGCCGATGCCGAACCCGATCGCGGCGACGATGCCGTAGCGGTCGGTGATCTTGCCGGTCAAGACGCCACCGGAGCCGAAACCCAGCATCACCATGGTGAAGGCCAGCGACGCGGTGCCGCGTGCGACGCCGAAATCGGCCTGCACCACCGGCAGCACGACCACCACCGACCACATGCCGACGCTGCCGAGCGAGCCGATCAGCACCGCGACGGCAAGCCGGGTCCATGCCCGACGCGAATCGGGAACGAACAGCTCGGAATCACGGATGATGGGAGAAGAAATATCCACGGCGGCCGCAATTTGTTCGCCGCTGCCCTGTGGGTCAAGCGCTATGGCGCGAAATTGGGCAAGAAAAACTATTCCAGCGCCCTGGGCAGCGATCGGTCATTGGCCTTTCCGATGCGGCGGCCCGCGCGACGAAAGGAGGCAGCCTTCGGATGACGCCCGTTAACCCTTTCCTAACCATAAACCGGGCAAAAATTGCCCAGTGAAGTTGAGTGTCGTCAGCCGCGTAAAACGGGGGAGTACCCGTGGACGCCAGTGCGGTGCCTCACTTTCGAAACGGCGGCCCTTCGGCCGCCGCGCAGACGTCGGGTGGCCGCGGCCGCCAGGCGCGGGGGGAAGCTGCGACCATGGTTGATGTCACGGCAGGCTCGGGCACCGGCGCTGCGGGAAGCGGACTTCCGAGCCTCGCGGAAATCGGCAGAATCCTGAAGCGCGGCGATCTCGCGCTGGCGTTCGGCATCCTCACCATCCTGGTGGTGCTGATCCTGCCGCTGCCCTCGATCGTGCTCGACCTCTTCCTGGCGATCTCGATCACGCTGTCGATCCTGATCCTGATGACCTCGCTGTTCATCCAGGCGCCGCTGGAATTCTCCTCGTTCCCGACCATCCTGCTGATCTCGACCATGCTGCGGCTGTCGCTCAACCTCGCCTCGACCCGGCTGATCCTGTCGCACGGCCATGAGGGCACCGACGCCGCCGGCCACGTCATCCAGGCGTTCGGCAATTTCGTGATGGGCGGTAATTTCGTGATCGGAATTATCGTGTTCGCGATCCTGGTGATCGTGAACTTCGTGGTCATCACCAAGGGCTCGGGGCGCATCGCCGAAGTCGCGGCCCGCTTCCACCTCGACGCCATGCCGGGCAAGCAGATGGCGATCGACGCCGATCTCGGCGCCGGCCTGATCGACGAGAAGGTCGCCAAGGAGCGCCGCAAGGCGCTGGAGGACGAAAGCGGATTCTTCGGCGCCATGGACGGTGCCTCGAAATTCGTCCGCGGCGACGCGGTCGCGGGCCTGCTGGTGGTGTTCATCAACATCATCGGCGGCATCATCATCGGCGTCGCCCAGCAGGGCCTCGGCTTTTCCGAGGCCGCCCAAACCTACACGCTGCTCACCGTCGGCGACGGCCTGGTCACCCAGATCCCGGCGCTGATCGTCTCCACCGCGGCGGGCCTGCTGGTGTCGAAAGCCGGCGTCAGCGGCGCGGCCGACAAGGCGCTGATGAAGCAGCTGTCCGGCTACCCGCAGGCCGCTCGGCATGTCGGCCGGCGTGATGCTGGTGCTGGCGATGCTGCCGGGCATTCCGATGCTGCCGTTCCTGGCGCTCGGCGGCGGCGCCGCGCTGCTGGCGTTTAACGCCCGCAAGAGCAAGCGCGACGCCAAGGTCGCAGCCAGCGCCGCTGCCGCGGCCCCTGCCGATGCCGCCGCCAAGGCGGCAGCCGCGGCCGAAGAGCCGATCGCCACCGCGCTGAAGATCGACGATCTGAAGATCGAGCTCGGCTATGCGCTGTTGCCGCTGGTCAACGGCCCCGACGGCACCGACCGCCTGACCGAGCAGATCAAGGCGCTGCGCCGCTCGCTCGCGGTCGAAATGGGTTTTGTGATGCCGGCGGTGCGCATCCTCGACAACGTGCAGCTGGAAGCCAACACCTACATCATCAAGATCAAGGAAGTCGACGCCGGCACCGGGCGGATCTGGCCGAACTCGTTCATGGTCATGGACCCCGCCGGCAATCAGGTCGCGATCCCCGGCATTCACACCACCGAGCCGACCTTCGGCCTGCCGGCGACCTGGGTCGATGCCTCGCTGAAGGAAGAGGCCTCGCTGAAGGGCTACACCGTGGTCGACGCCGCCACCGTGCTGTCGACCCATCTCACCGAACTCCTGAAGAACAACATGTCGGACCTGCTGTCCTATGGCGAGGTGCAGAAACTGCTGAAGGACCTGCCGAAGGAACAGGGCGAACTGCTCAAGGACATCGTGCCGAGCATGGTCACGATTTCCGGCATCCAGCGCGTGCTGCAATTGCTGCTGTCGGAGCGCATCTCGATCCGCGACCTCTCCACCATCCTCGAAGGCATCGCCGACGCGCTGGCGTTCTCGCGCAATCCGTCGACCATGGTCGAACACGTTCGCGCCCGGCTGGCGCGGCAGATCTGCGCGCAAAACACCTCGCACAACGGCTATCTGCCGCTGATCGCGCTGTCGGCGAAATGGGAACAGGCGTTTGCCGAATCGCTGATCGGCACCGGCGAGGAACGCAGCCTGGCGATGCAGCCGTCCAAACTGTCGGAGTTCATGACCGTGGTGCGCGACGCGTTCGAGCGCGCCGCGCGCGAGGGCGAAGCGCCGGTGCTGGTGACGTCGGCCGGCGATCCGGCCGTTCGTGCGCTCGCTGGTGGAGCGTTTTCGGTCGCAAACCACCGTGCTCTCGCAGGCGGAAATCCACCCGCGGGCGCGGCTGAAAACGGTCGGCAGCGTGTAGCCGGACCGCAGTTCGAAGCAGCCGGGCCTGTGCTTTTTCGCCACAGGCAAACGATTTATCCGCGGACCGCTTCCACGCCTGTTTCGGATCAGAAATCGACAAAAACAGCAAGATATTGCAATAGCTACATTATTTAACGGATGTACCACTCAACCGCTTGGCGAGCTCTCGGCGGTTCACGTCTTATCACTGCCTTGTGATGACCCCTTAAGGACCGAAAGCCGAGTTCCTACGTTCTTGGAACTGAGATGTTGAACCTGTCCGCGGAAGATCGACACCAACCCGCAAGAGGCAGCTAGACGGCAGGAGGCTTCGATGAACCACTCGATTTACAGCGCCGATCGCACCACCCACCTCAAGATCGTGGTGGTGGCGCTGGTGGCTGGCATCGCGGTGGCGGGTTTTGGCATCTCGGCCGCGTTCGACCGATGACGGCTATACCCAGACCGCGCGCGTCGTGAAGGCCGGCAAGCCGGTGGCGCTGACCAGCTCTGACGCCATGCTGGTGCGCTGAGGAAAAAGGAATTTGTGAATTCACGCGGCTCTTTACCAGCCCCCCAAAGTCGCCACGTGAGTATTAGAAGACCCCAACTACCCCCAAGTTCGACTACCGAAAACGCCCGCTCCCCACGGGCGTTTTCTTTTTGTCGGGGTGAGAGGATCAGCGTGCCGCCGCCGGCGGCGGCACGGTCTCGATCAGCTTGCCGGTGAACACCGGGGTCGAATGCGGCGCCCCGTCCGGCGAGCCGCCGGCCTGTTCCACCGTCACCGCGTAGGTCGCGGCGTTGACGATGCCAGAGTCGTAGGACGCCAGCGCCGGGCTGACGTTGAAGTCGCTGCCGCCGATCACGCCGAGCGAGCGCGGTTTCGGCAGCTTGTCGGAGATCAGCCAAAGCTCAAAACTCTTGCCCGGCTCGGGCGCGGCGCCGACCTTGCGGATGGTGAAATTTTTGGTCGCGCCGTCGACCGTGAGAATGAATGCGGGCGCCCCGCCGTCCTTCTGCAGCACGGCGACATATTGCGCGGAGGGTGCGGCCGCGGCGGCAGGCGTCTTGACCTCGACCATTTGCGTTCGCGGCTTCGGACGAAGCCCGTCCGGCAGCATATCCGGCTGATAGAGGCCGACGCCGACCATCGCAACGAGGGCTGCGGCAATCGCCGTCATCGCGGTCGCGATATTGCGCCAGCGCCGCGCCTGCCTGGAGAACTGGATCACGTTGGAATTGTCGGCGGCCGCTGCGGGCCGGGCGATTTCGGCAATCGGCGCCGGCGGCGCGCTTCGGGCAGCAGCAACGGCTCCTGCGCGCCGGAATGGCCGATCGCGGCCTTGATGTTCTCCCAGATGAACGGCCGCGGCTCGACCGCGCCCACCATCTGGTTCAGCGCCCCGAGCTTCTGCTCCCACGCCTCGACCATCGCCGTAAAATCCCGGTCGACGGACATCATGGCCTCGACCTGCGCGCGCTCTTCGGCATCGAGCGTACCGAGCGCGTATTCCGCGGCGAGCGCGATATGGTCTTCGCTGTAAGCCATCTAGAGTCCGAGGCACTCCCTGATATCCATCATGCTGCGACGCAGCCATGTCTTCACCGTGTTCACCGGGGTCTCGAACTTCGCCGCCAGCTGCTCCCTGCTCCAGCCGTTGTAATAGGCCAGCAGCACGAGCTTCTGCCGATCCGGCTCGAGCCGTCCGACGCATTCCAGCAAACGCTTCAGCTCTTCGCTCATTTCCCGGCGCGCCAGCGGATCCGGGTTGTCGCCCGCCACTTCCATGGCGGCCGGCTCCTCCTCGATCGAGACCTCGCTGCGCTTGCGCACGACGTCGATGGCACGGTTTCGGGCGATCGACGCCATCCACGTGATCGGCGACGACAGGCCGGGATTGAACTGCCCGGCGCTGTTCCAGATCTTGACGTAAGCCTCCTGAACGACCTCCTCAGCGAGATCCTGACGGCGCAAGATACGGAGCACCACGCCGAATAGTTTCGCGCGCGTGGCGGCGTAAAGCCGCTCGAACGCGGCCTCATCCCCCTTCGCTACGGCAGCAATCAGCCAGACCAGCTCAGCCGGCGTCAGCATTCAGCGTCCTTCAGAATTCGCGTTGCCCCCCATGGTCGATCGCGGCGGCGTTCCGGACTGTCCTATCATACCCTGCGCCTGACAGCTCCACCACGTTGCGGCGAGCCGCCGTTGTGGACATCAAAACAAAACCCGGACCTCGCGGCCCGGGTTTGGATGGTATTCGGAAGCAATAGAGGAAGCGGCCGGCTTAGGCGACCGCCCCGATGCGCGAGCGCATCAGCCCGATCGAATCGAGATCGGCCTGTTCGCGGGCATTCTCTTCGGCGCGTTCGCGGGCCTGATCGCGCTCGTCCAAAAGCTCGACCTTCTTGAGTTCCTCGAAGGCCTCCCCGAGCAGGCTTCTCGCGTCTTCCAGCTGGATCCGCAGTTCATCGGCCGAGCGGGTCAGGTTTTCCCGGCGCTGGATCGCCGCCTTGGCATAGGTCGGATAGGCGAAGTGCGTGGGATCATTGATCCCGGCGCGCTCCTGCTCGGTCTGGATTTCGCGTTCGAGGTCGACCGACATGCGCTGGAAATCGGCGATCATGCCCTCGATCTGGGCGACCCGCCGGCGCTTTTCATCGACCTGAAATTTCTTCAGCCGAATAAGCGTTTCACGTGACTTCATCAACTCATACTCCCCAGAAGTCCCAACCTGAACGCGGGACAGAACCGGCCTCCCTCAGGGACCCCGCCGGTATTTCAACTATGTCGAGGGCATGATGGCCTGACAAAGTTAGCGTTCCGTTTCCAAACTGCCGAGGATTTGCTCCAGCCGCCGATAACCGTCGCCCAGACTGGCCACTTCGTCCTTGGCCTGGCGCAAAAACCCCTCCAGCGGCTCATGCAGCCGGATCGCCTCGTCGACCTCGGCGCTGGAACCCGCCCGATAGGCCCCGAGCCGGATCAGTTCCTCCATGTCGGCATAGGTCGCCATCACCTGACGCCCTTTGGTGATGGTCGGCAGGAACGCGGGATCGGCCGCTTTCGGCATGGTCCGGGACACCGATTTAAGGATGTTGATCGCCGGAAACCGGCCGCGCTCGGCAATCGACCGTTCCATCACGATATGGCCATCCAGGATGCCGCGAACCGCGTCCGCGATCGGCTCGTTATGGTCGTCGCCGTCCACCAGCACGGTGAAGATACCGGTGATGCTGCCGGCGCCGATGCCCGGACCGGCGCGCTCCAGAAGCTTCGGCAGTTCCGTGAACACGGTCGGCGTGTAGCCCTTGGCGGTCGGCGGCTCGCCGGCCGACAGGCCGATCTCGCGCTGGGCCATCGCAAAGCGCGTCACCGAATCCATCAGGCACAGCACGGATTTGTTTTCATCGCGGAAATATTCGCAGATCGCGAGCGTCAAATAGGCCGCCTGCCGCCGCATCAATGCAGGCTCGTCCGAGGTCGCGACCACCACCACCGAACGCGCGAGGCCGGCATCGCCAAGGTCGTCCTGCAAAAATTCCTGCACCTCGCGGCCGCGTTCGCCGACCAGGCCAATGACGGTGATATCGGCGTCGACATTGCGCGCCAGCATCGACAGCAGCACCGACTTGCCGACGCCGGAGCCGGCGAAGATGCCGAGCCGCTGGCCGCGGCAGCAGGTCAGGAAGGTGTTGAGCGCCCGGACGCCGAGATCGAGCGGCGCGCCGACGCGCTGGCGCGAATGCGCCGGCGGCGGCGCGTTGCGATAGGCCATCGGCGATGGCCCCTGGACCAGCGGCCCCTTGCCGTCGATCGGTTCGCCCATCGCGTTGATGACCCGGCCGAGCCATAGCGGCGAAGGCCGCACCTGGTTGGCGGCGTTGGCGATTACGGCGCGGCAGCCGCGCCGGACTCCCTCGAGCCCGGCGAACGGCATCACCACGGCGTTGTCGCCGGTGAAGCCGATCACCTCGCAGGGGATGAAGCGGTCTTTCCCGGTCTCGATGACGATACGGGCGCCGACCGACATCGCGTGAATCGGACCCGCGACCTCGACCATCAGGCCGCGGACGCCCACCACCCGGCCATAGATGTTGACCCCGTCGATCTCGATGATCTGCTCGGCCAAAGCTTTCATCGCGGAACCGGCTTCATTGCGAAAACCTTAAGTTTCGACGCTTTGAGGCCGCGCCCTTAACCTCGTGTTTACCCGCATCGTTAATCATTGCGTCACTGTCTTTGAGGACTGAGAGCGCTCGACCCTCAGAAGGAAGGTCGAGTCGCGGGAGTCGGTTAGGCCCGCCTCTTAATGTGGAACTTGAACACGATTGGGTACAAAAAGCTGCTTCAACGCAATATCTTACGGCGATTCGAAAAAAATTGCACGATCAGAGCTTGCGCAATAAAATCAGATTTTGTTAACCATATGTGGTCAGGATCCGAATCAGTTGTTCAAAGGCGTTTTGAGTGCCGCAAGTGCGGCCGACCTGACGCCCGGGGCGGCTACTATAGGGGACTGGCATGCGCGTATTGCTGATAGAAGATGACAGCGCCGTCGCGCAGTCGATCGAGCTGATGCTCAAATCCGAGAGCTTTAACGTCTATACGACGGATCTCGGGGAAGAAGGCGTCGATCTCGGTAAACTATACGACTACGACATTATCCTGCTCGACCTCAACCTGCCCGACATGTCCGGTTACGACGTGCTGAAGCAGCTTCGGGTCTCCAAGATCAAGACACCCATTCTGATCCTCTCCGGCCTCGCCGGCATCGAGGACAAGGTCAAGGGTCTCGGCGTCGGCGCCGACGACTACATGACCAAGCCTTTCCACAAGGACGAACTCGTCGCCCGCATCCATGCGATCGTGCGCCGTTCCAAGGGCCACGCCCAGTCGGTGATCCAGACCGGCGATCTCGTGGTCAATCTCGACACCAAGACGGTCGAGGTCGGCGGCCAGCGCGTGCATCTCACGGGCAAGGAATACCAGATGCTGGAGCTGCTTTCGCTCCGCAAGGGCACCACCCTCACCAAGGAGATGTTCCTCAACCATCTCTATGGCGGCATGGACGAGCCGGAACTGAAGATCATCGACGTCTTCATCTGCAAGCTGCGCAAGAAGCTCGCCAACGCCTCCGAAGGCCGCAACTTCATCGAAACGGTCTGGGGCCGCGGTTACGTGCTGCGCGAGCCGCACGAGGTCGAAGAGCGCATTCCCGCCTGATCAGGGTTTTAAGCGAGCCTCCCAAGGCTCTCTCCTCCCGACTGGACCCCGCCGCAAGGCGGGGTTTTTGTTTGTGGGGATTGAACGCGCCGGCTCCGTGCGCCGACTCACGAGGTGTGCGACCATGCTGGCGCTGGTTTGGCCGGTTGTTGCTGGGCCTGCCACCAGAGATTCGAAACCCGGGGGCGCTTGGAATGATCCTGCAATCACTGGCCGGGCTGCCGGCGTTTCTGGTGTATTTCTGCACCGGGGTCGTGGCCGTGATGGCCTATTTGCTGGTCTACACCTGGGTTACCCCGCACAATGAATTCAAGCTGATCCGTGAAAACGACCCGGCCGCCGCGGTTGCGCTTGGCCTCAGCCTGGTCGGCTTCGTCTTGCCGGTGGTCAGCGCCATCGCCCATTCCGCCAATGTCTGGGATTGCCTGATCTGGAGCGCGGTCGCACTGATCGTGCAGATCGCGGTGTTTTTCATGGTCAAGATCCCGGTGCCGAACCTGTCGGCGCGGATCGCGGCCGGCGAGATGGCTTCCGCGATCTGGCTCGGGCTGTCCTCGGTCGCGGCCGGCGCGCTCAACGCCGCCTCGATGATCACCTGACCATGGACGACAAACCTATTCGCCGCGAATTCGGCAAACGCGGCCCGATCGCGCCGCAGCCGGCGGTGCCGGCCAAACGCTCCGGGTCACGTCGCGCTGCTGTTGATGGGCACGGTGGCCGTCGGCGGCGGCGCCTACGCGCTGATGCCGCGTGGCAATTGCCAGCCGGCGTCGCCCGGCATGGCGGCGCCGGCGGTCACGCAGCCGGCGACCGACTGTAGCCGCACCGGATCAGGGTCCGGCGGCGGCCATGGCGGATATTGGTCGTCGCGCTCGGGCTTCTTCAGCAGCGATACCGGATCGCAACACGCATCGTCGGGCGGCACGCCGGATTCCGCATCGGGCGGCGTCACGCGCGGCGGCTTTGGTTCGTTCGCGCGCGCCTTCTCGGCGCATTTTTCCATGGGCAGTTGAGTATGGCCGACCGCGCCGCAAATTGCCGTGAACCTTGCAGCCTGCGGCTTGCTTCACCGGGGCGAGCGTGCCTGAATAGCCGCGCTATATCACCCGAGGCCGCATCATGAAACGCTCGCGCCGTGTTGTCCTGACCATGATGGGAAGCGCTGCCGTCGGCGCGGTGTCGGCGGGATTTGTCCGGCGGCCGTATGATTGCGGTCCCGGCCTGACGGCGGTGCCGGGCCCGAACGGCCGGCCTTATTGCCGCCCACTGTCCGGCGGTTTCGGCGGCACGCCGTTTCGTCTGCACGGCCACGGCCACGCGCATGGCGGCGGCTAGCGGCGGTCGATGCGGCGCATCGCCTGCCCCGAGCGAGACGATTGGCGCGCAACGGCGGAAGCCTGCGGGTTTGATTTCCATACCATCGACGGCGCACGCTATTGGGACGAGCGCGCTTATTACGCGTTCACGCTCGAGGAGATCGAACGCCAGATCGAAACGCCGACCGGCGAAATCGACGCGATGTGCCTCGAACTGGTCGGCCGCGCCATTGGCGACGAAAAATACCTGCGGGCGCTGAAGATACCGCAAGCCTATTGGCCGCTGATCTCCGACAGCTGGCACCGCGACGACGCCAGCCTCTATGGCCGGCTCGATCTCAGTTTCGACGGGAAAAGCCCGGCAAAGCTCCTGGAATATAACGCCGATACCCCGACCTCGATTTTCGAGGCCGCGGTGTTTCAGTGGACCTGGCTCGAACAGGGGATCGAGCGGCAGATCATCCCCGCGCGCGCCGACCAGTTCAACTCGATCCATGAGCGGCTGATCGAGGCGTGGAAAAAACTCGGTCGTGGCCGCCATCTTCATCTCGCGGGCATGACCGACAACTTCGAGGACGCCGGCACGCTGGCCTATCTCGAGGATACCGCCCGCCAGGCCGGCCTGCCGACCACCGTGCTCGATATCGAGGATATCGGCCTGCGCGACGACGGCCGCTTTGTCGATCTCGACAATCGCCCGATCGAACTTTCGTTCAAGCTCTATCCCTGGGAATGGATGTTCCACGACGCATTCGGCGCCGATCTTGCCAAAGCGCCGACGCGCTGGGTCGAACCGCCGTGGAAGGCGATCCTGTCCAACAAGGGCATGCTGCCGCTATTGTGGCAGATGTTTCCAGGCCATCCCAATTTGCTGCCGGCGTTTTTCGAAGACGATCCCGCAGCCAGCCAGCTTGGCGCGCTCCTTTGTGCGCAAGCCGCTTTATTCGCGCGAAGGCGCCAACGTCGCGCTGGTCAGCCAGGGCGTCACGCTGGTGGAGCAACAGGGACCGTATGGCGGCGAAGGATTCATTCGGCAGGCGCTGGCGCCGCTGCCTGAGTTCTCGGGCCAGTATCCCGTGCTCGGCAGTTGGCTGGTCGACCACGCGCCATGCGGGCTGTCGATCCGCGAGGACGAGAATCCGATTACCGGCAACACGTCGCGATTCTGTGCCGCACGCGATCCTGTAGAAACTACTCGCTTTAGCGCGACGCAACCGCCCTGAGCGCAGGCTGAGCCGCGCGCGCGCCGCGGACAACGTTCGGGATGTAAAGCCCGCGCCGGTCCGGATAGGGCTTGAACGCATCGGTCAACCCGACCACGGTTTCGGCGGCGCCCAGCATCAGGAAACCGTCGGGCTCGATCATCCGGGCGAGACGGCTGAACACCTTGGTCTTGGTGTCCTGGTCGAAATAGATCAGCACGTTGCGGCAGAAGATGATGTCGAACACGCCGAGGTGGGAAAAATCCTGCAGCAAATTGAGTTGCCGGAACTGGACCATGGCGCGGATATCGGCATTGAGCTGCCACAGCTCGCCGATCTGCGCGAAATGCTTGACCAGCAACTGGATCGGCAGACCGCGCTGGACCTCGAACTGACTGAACAGACCAGCCCTGGATTTTTCCAGCACGCCCTGCGACAGATCGGTCGCGATGATCTCGACCCGCCATCCCGTCAGCGCCGCGCCGAGCTCCTTCAGGCACATCGCGATTGAGTACGGCTCCTGCCCCGTCGAGGACGCGGCGCACCAGATCCGCAAGCTGCGGCGGGCGGCGCGCGCCTGCAGCAGTTCGGGCAGGATCGTCGCCTTGAGATGATCGAACGGAACCTTGTCGCGGAAAAAGAATGTCTCGTTGGTGGTCATCGCCTCGACCACTTCGGCGGTCAACGCTTCCGCGCTGCCCTTCAGCTTCTGCACCAGCTCGGGCAATCCCGGCAGGCCGGCCTTGCGCGCCAGCGGGATCAACCGGCTTTCGACCAAATATTGCTTGTCGGCCGAGAGATCGAGACCGGAACGCTCCTTCAGCAGCTTGCGCAAAAACTCGTAGTCCAGCGGCGTCACGAACGGTCTCCCGCAAAGAAGCGAACCAGTTTCGGCGCGATCTGGTTGAGCGGCAGAATGGCGGCGCAGATGCCGGCATTGGCGACGGCGCCCGGCATACCCCACACCACGCTGGTCGCTTCGTCCTGGGCGATCACGCTGCCACCGGCCGCGACGATATCCTTGCCGCCGCGCGCGCCGTCCGAACCCATGCCGGTCAGCACCACCGCCATCACGGCGCCTTGCCAGATCTCGGTCGCGGAGGTGAACAGCGGATCGACCGCGGGTTTGCAGAAATTGACCGGCGGACCGTCATCAAGCGCGATCGCAACGTCGGCGCCATGGCGTACGACGCGCATGTGGCGTCCGCCCGGCGCGAGATAGATGGTGCCGGCCTTGACGATCTCGCCGTCGATGGCCTCGTGCGCCGGCCGGCGGCTGGTGCGCGCCAGATGCTCGGCCAAAATGGTCGTGAAGGTGGGCGGCATGTGCTGGGTGATCAGCACCGGGAAACGGTCGATCACGGCCCCGATCTCGGCGACCAACGTCATCAGCGCCTGTGGGCCGCCGGTCGATGAGCCGATCACCAGCGCGCGCGGCGCCTGCGCGCTGAACGAACGGCGCAGCAGTTGGGCTTGCGCGACCGGCGCGGGCTTGCTTGCGGGCTCGCGCGGCCGTTCCAGGTGTGGTGCCAGCGAGGGGCTGGCATGGGCCGGCGCGGTGCGGCGGACCTTGGCGCCGAGCGAACGGATCTTCTGGATCAGATCGTGATGGAAGGTTTCGGCGGCGGCCTGCTCGCGGGTGCTCTCCGGCTTCGGGATGTAGTCCGATGCGCCGAGCGACAACGCCTTGAAGCTGATCTCCGCGTTGCGGCGGGTCAGCGTCGAGGCCATGATGATGATCAAATTGCGCTTCTTGGCCAGCAACCGCGGCAGCGCGGAAATGCCGTCGAGTTCCGGCATTTCGATATCGAGTACGGCGACATCGGGATCGACGCGCTCGATCTGGTTGACGGCGTCGAGGCCGGTGCGCAGCGAGGCCGCCACGACCATGTCCGGCTCGGAAGCAATCCAGCGCGAGATCAATCCCCGGATCACGACGGAATCATCGACCACCATCACCCGTAGCGGCTCTTGCCGGGTCGAAGTCGGGATCACTGCACTTGTCAACGCAATACTCATTACTCACCGGGCCGGCTCAATGACACAACTGAAACAACGATGCCGAGGGTCGTCAGCCGCCGGATTCACAACAACGCAAAATCAGATAAGACCGACTTCCTGGAACTTTGCGGTAACGATGTCCTTGTCGAACGGCTTCATGATGTACTCGTTGGCGCCGGCATGCAGTCGCGCGCGCGATGTGCGCGACGTCGTTCTCGGTGGTGCAGAACACCACCTTGGGCTGGTCGCCGCCGGGCATGCGGCGCAGATTGCCGAGGAATTCGTAGCCGTCCATCACCGGCATGTTCCAGTCGAGCAGGATCGCCTCGGGCAGGCCTGCGCTTGCAGACTTCCAGCGCCTTCTCGCCGTCCTCGGCTTCGATGATCTGGAAATCCAACCCTTCCAGGATCCGGCGTGCGATCTTCCGAATCGACGCTGGAGTCGTCGACGACCAGACATGTTTTCATTGTGCCTTTTCTCTTGAGCAGTCGTTTGATTGGTCAATCAATGTTATGCCGCGATCCTGCTTCGGCACGATTTCGAGGACGCGGTCGACATCGAGGACGACCATCAGCTGGCCGTCGAGACGGTGGACGCCGCCGGCGAGCTTGGCCATGCGGGGATCGAGGTTGACGGGGTTTTCCTCGCGGCCGTCGTCGGCCAGCGTCAGCACCTCGCCGATCTGGTCGATCAGGAGGCCGTAGGATTCGCCGCGCAGGTCGACACCGACCGCCATCGGCGGCTTGCCTTCCTCGTTTTTGGGCAGGCCGAGCCGGGCGCGCATGTCGACCACGGTGACGATGCGGCCGCGCAGATTGAGCACGCCCGCGATCTCGCTCGAGGACAGCGGCACCCGGGTCAGCCGTTCCGGCATGAAGACGTCCTGGACGCGGGAGATCGGCAGACCGAACAGCTGGCCCCCGATCATCGCGGTGACGTATTCGGCGACGGCGCCCTCAGCGGGGGGCGTCTTGGTGGTCGTGGTGGTGGTCATGTGAGCTTCCTTGGTCATGTCAGGCCGCCTTGCTCAGTTCGGCGGTCTGTTCCTTCAGCGCCGCGATCAGGCCGGGACGGTCGAACTTGGCGACGTAGTCGTGGAAGCCGGCCAGCCGGCCGCGCTCGATCGCCGCCGGCGACACCATCGAGGACAACGCGATGATCGGCATCGCGGCCAGATGCGCGTCGGCGCGGATGGTCTCGGCGAACTCGAAGCCGTTCATGTCGGGCATCTCGATGTCGGTCAGCACCACGTCGAAGGTCTGCCCGGAGCGCAGCGCCGCGAGGCCTTCCTGCGCATTGGGCGCAACCCGCACCCGGTAGCCCGCGGCCTTCAGCACCGGCGCCAGCATGTTGCGGAAGAACGCGCTATCGTCGACCAGCAGCACCGATTGCGCCGTGACGGACGGGCGCATCTCCTTGCGCGAGAACCAGTCGGCGAACGCCATCGGCAGGAAGTGGCCGACGTCGATCACCTCGGTGGCCTGGCCCTTGATCACGGCGGAGCCGAGGATGCCCTCCTGGCTGCCCGCGACCTCGATGTGCAGCTTCTCCTCGACGATGTCGATGATCTCGTCGACCACCAGCCCCATCGAGCGGCCGTCGTCGGCGAACACCAGGATCGGCTGGGCGCCTGATGTCTGGACGTTGACGCCGGCCATCTGCACCAGCGGCATCAGCTGATCGCGGTACTGCACCATGTAGCGGCCGTTAGAGAGCTCGATCTTGTCGGTGGCGATCTCCTCCAGCCGGGTGACGAGGCCGAGCGGCACCGCCTTGGGCTGGGAAGAGCCGGCGCGGAACACCAAGAGCGAGGTCAGCTGCTCGGCGGCGTTGGCGCGCGAGGCCGCGTTGTCCTCGGCGATCTCGTGGCTGGCCGCGCCCGCGGCGCCGAGCGCTTTCGCGATGCCGTTGGGGTCGATGATCATGATCACGGCGCCATCGCCCAGGATGGTGTTGCCGGAGAACATGTCGATGTGACGCAGTTTGGTCGACATCGGCTTGACCACGATTTCTTCGGTGTGGAACACGCCGTCGACCACGATGCCGAAGGTTTGGCTGCCGACCTGCGTCACCACGATAAAGCCGTTCTCGGGGTCGTGAGGAGGAGCCGTCGTCGATCTTGAGCAGCTTCTTCAGGTGCATCAGCGGCAACAGCTTGTTGCGCAGCCTGAGCACCGCGGTGTCCTTGATGCGCTCGATGCGATGCTCGGAATTGGCGCGCGCGCGCACCAGTTCGACCACCGACAGCTGCGGAATGGCAAAACGGTCGCCGGCGGCTTCCACGATCAGCGCCGAGACGATCGCCAGGGTCAGCGGGATCTTGATGGTGACGCTGGAACCCTCGCCGGCCACCGACTTGATGTCGATGGTGCCGCCGATCTGGTCGATATTGGTGCGCACCACGTCCATGCCGACGCCGCGGCCGGACACCGAGGTGACGGCGGCCGCGGTCGAGAAGCCGGGCGCGAAGATGAACTTGTGGATCTGGGCTTCCGTCATCTTCTCGAGGTCGGCCTCGGAGACCAGCCCGTTCTGCAGCGCCTTGGCCTTGATCCGCTCGGTGTTGAGCCCGCGGCCGTTGTCGGCGATGCAGATGATGATGTGGCCGCCTTCATGATAGGCGGACAGGCGAATGGTGCCCTGCTCCGGCTTGCCGGCGGCGGCGCGCTCGGCCGGCGTCTCGAGGCCATGATCGGCGGAGTTGCGCACCATGTGGGTGAGCGGGTCCTTGATCAGATCGAGCACCTGGCGGTCGAGCTCGGTGTCGGCGCCGTGCATCTCCAGTTCGATCTGCTTGTGCAGTTCGCCCGAGAGGTCGCGCACGATGCGCGGCAGCTTCTGCCAGGCATTGCCGATCGGCTGCATCCGCGTCTTCATGACGCCTTCCTGCAGCTCGGCGGTGACGTTGGAGAGCCGCTGCAGCGGCACCTTGAACTCGGTGTCCTCGTTGCGGCGGGAGATCTCCAGGAGCTGGTTGCGGGTCAAGACCAGTTCGGAGACCATGGTCATCAGATGTTCCAGCGTGTCCACGTTGACGCGGATCGACTGGTTGGCGACCTTGTCGCCCTCGGCGACTTCGGCGTCCGCGGCGGGCTTCTTGACCGCTTTGGCTTCCTTCTTCGCGACCACCGGCGCGGGCTCGGCTTCCGGCTCGGCAACCGGCGCCGGCGCGGTGCCGGCGTCACCTCGATCGCGGTCTCCCGGAAGGCGCGCTCGAGTTCGTCCAGCGACACTTCGCCGGGACGCAGTTCGCGTTCCAGGATCTGGGGCACCAGGGTGCCTTCCGCGATGGCCGGTGCGGCGGCAGGTGCGGGAGCCGCGGGAGCCGGTGCTACCACTGCCGGCGAAACTGGTGCTGTCATTGCCGCCATCCCGTGCTCGACCATCTCATGCAATTTGACGATCAGATCCTGATCGGTGCCTTCCGGCTCGGATTGGGTGGCCTCGAGGCCCGCGAGGATTTCCTTGATGCGGTCGATGCTGGCCAGAATCAGGCTGACCGCTTGCCGGTGACCGGCATGCCGTCGCGGAACTTGCCCATCAGCGTCTCGCCGGCATGGGCGAGGGCTTCCAGCCGCGGCAAACCCAGAAAGCCGCAGGTGCCCTTGATGGTGTGAACCAGGCGAAAAATATTATCCAAAATCTTGGCGTTGTTGGGGTCCTGCTCGAACCGCACCAGCTGATTGTCGACCGTGTCCAGGCTCTCGCTGGTCTCGGTCAAAAACTCCCGCAATAAATCATCCATGA
>CAVOTZ010000045.1:0-4957 GCA_963699465.1 uncultured Alphaproteobacteria bacterium | reverse complement strand
TCCAGACGTAGCGCCCCTGCACGAACGGCCGGTCCTCGACCCGTCGCAGGCTCGTCTCCGGTGGCACCCAAACATACCGCGCGCCGTCCAGCTGCCAGTGGCCGGGAAGAAGGGCGTACGTCACCGTGGGGACCGGCGGCGCCGGCGCGGGAATGACGGCGGGAGCCAAGGCCACGGGCACTGGTGGCATTGGCCGGGCGGCAAGTGCCGACGCTGCGAGCGCATCGTCGATCGCGCGGATCGCGCCCGGCCGATCGCGCACGGCCAGCGCCCGACGAGCCACGCCGATGTCCAGGACCGCATGGGTGCTGTCCGGCGCATCGACCTGCGCCGGCCCCACAGGGCGATCAAGCAGCCGGGTCTCGGCCCGCTCCAACGCCTCTTGCGCCTCTCCCGGCCGCCCGTCCTGCAGAGCCGTCCGCGCCGCTTCCAGGAACACGCCCGGCGGGGCATCGGTCGGTAGCGTCGGCGATGCCAGCCCTGTCGTGATGGCCGAGCCAGTGTAGGGTTGCTGGCCGTTGCCCGCCGGCGCCCCGGTAGGCGGCAGGAGCGGGGTCGGCTGCGCCAGCACCGGAAAGCGGGGCGGCCGACCAACAGGCCAGTCCGGCGGCGATTGCGATCCGGCGGGGTGTCATCGATCCGAGACCTCTCATGATTTGGGGCGCGGCCATCATGGCTGTGAGCGCCGTTTGGGCGCATGAACGCGGCGCGCGCCGAGACGCGGATTTTGCGCCGGCAGCCATGCCTCGGCGGTCGCCGGTGTCTCGAAAGCGTCGATCGGCAGTTTGGTCCGAAGCGTCCGGCACACACCGTGGATCTCCAGGATCTGATCGGCCGACGGCAGATCCGACTCCAGCAGCAGCTTCGCGTCGCGTCGCCAATCGAGAAGAATCGGGCGAAGCTCGGGAATGCGCTCGGCCGGACCCATGACGATCATCTTCGCGATGCCCGCGCCGACGCGCCGATCGTGATAGCGGGCATTCTTCGCCTCGCGCTGCTCGGCCGGCCGCGGGTGACTGGCCATCGCCATCATGCGGCGCTCCGCACGCTTGACGACGGCAGCAGGCGGCGCAGCTCGCTCAGAACGGCCAGCAGATGCGTGCGGAAGGCCTCGGCGCTCATCGGCGGCGGCTCAACCTGGACGGGCCGCGTCATCGCCTGGTCGCGCTCGCTCAAGGCCGCCATGGCGGCGCTCCGCGCATCCGCGGGTTGCGTCCCGGCCGCCAGTTCGATGGCTGCCAACCCACGCAGAAGGATGGTGTCGATCGGCTCCTCCGGCGGCCCCTCGGCCTGTGGACCGGCAACCGGCGCCGTGTTCGCCGCCCAGAGCATCGGCGAAACCGTGGTGACCGGCGTGCCGTCCGCCGGCGGCAGGCGGCCGCGGGACGGACGGATCCACCGGAAGCTTGGCAAGCACTTCCAGGGATGCCCGCGCGCACGACGCCGGCGAGCCGCCTGACCGCGCCGTCTTGTCGAACGCGCGGATCAGGTCCGCCAGGGCGGGCGCAACCTCCTCCTCGTCGCCAAGGATCAGCGCGCCACGCTCGATCGCCGCGGCCATCGACGCGGATCGCTGTAAGCGTCCCCGCACAGCGTCCGGGTCGGGCGCCCGGAGCATAACGCTGCGGCCGAGGCGCTTTGGTCCTGCGTCGTCGATCTTGGCGTGGAAGACGCGGGCATAGATGCGCCGGCCGCCGAACAGCACGATCGCCTCGCCCTCGATCAATGACGTCAGGTCGTTCCAGTCCACGCGGGAGACCGGCCGGACCTCGGCATGACGCGCCTCGCGGTAGTCGCCGTCGCCGGCACCCTGATAGGACGTCGCCTGCGTGATGTAGGTCTGGCCGGCGGTCTTCTCGATCCATTCGCGGGTGCGCCCGGCGTCCTGCTGGCGCATGGCGATCGTCAGGTTCGCGTTGCCGAGCAGACTGGCGGTCTTCTCGCCGAGGCGCGCCCAAATGCCGGAGACTTCCTGGAAGCCCAGCATGAAGCAGATGTTCAGGCCGCGGCCCATCGCCAGCATGCGGTCGAGGCCGCTGGTCGCGTAGTAGGCCAGCTCGTCGAGGACGACCGGGAAAGGCGAGGGGCCCATGCCGGGCTTGTCGGCCTCGGTGTAGTCGCCCTCCAGCGAGGCGCCGAGCAGCTGCGCCATCATCCCGCGCAGCGCCGCCACCACCAGCTTGCCGAGCGCGGCGAGGGTCGCGTCGGAGTTTTCCAGCGCGGGCAGGTTGACCACCAGGATGCGGCGGTTCAGCACGACGTCGCGCATGTCGATGTCGCTCGATCTCGCACCCGGAAGATGTGGCCAAGCGAGACCGCGAGCTGGGTGAAGGTCGCGGTGAAGTAGAACTGCGCGAAGCCGTGCTGCTTGCGAGGGCTCGTCGCCTTTCTGCTTCTCCAGCGGCAACGATCGGATCGTAGCCGGGCAGCTCGCCGAGATAGGAGCGCAGCGGCCAGGTGATGTCCTCCGGGATCTCGCCGTTGACGTCGAGCTCCGTGACATTGCCGCTGTCCGGATCGCGCAGCAGGACGATCTTTTCCATCGCCAGCTTCCAGATCCAGCGCAGTTCGATCGAGAAGCGGATGACCTCGATGTTGAGCGGGACGCCCTTGTGGTCGCGCAGCCAGACGAGCACCGGCGCGATCGTGCCGACCAGCGCGACGGCGCGCTCGCGGAAGACGCCGTTCGGATCGTTTTGCGCCTGGTCGCCAAGCTGGCTCGCCAGCAGTTCGCGGATGGCGTCGGCATTGCCGATCGAGAATGGGTTGAAGGTGTGGCTGTCCTTCAGGCCGGAGGCGACCATGAAGTTCAGCACGCGCACGTCATCCTCGCGACCGAAGCGGCGGGCGAGCGCCATCACCTTGCCGAACAGGTCGCGGTCCGCCTTGCCGTCCACCAGCACGAAGCCCGATCCCTGCGCGAGCGCGTTGGTCAGCAGGCTCAGAATCGCCGTCGTCTTGCCAGCACCGGTCGTGCCGGGAATGGCGATGTGCTGCCGTGCGTCCTCGGCGGTTACCCAAAGCTCCTGGCCGGTGATGCTCCAGCCGATGAAAAAGGTACCGTTCGCCGGCTTGGGCTTGCGTGAGCCGGGCGTCGGATTGCTGACATCGGGGCAGGCGGCCGATCGGGGCAGGCGCATCGGCAATCGCACGCGACGGGTCAGCACCCAAAGCGCGTAGAGTGCGGAGAGCGGCACTGCCACATCGACGGAAGCAGGCTCGAAGAACGTCACACCGGCACAGATCGCCAGAACCAGCCCGGACGCCGAGCTCCGCAACCCTTCGGACAGCCGCGTCGTGAACGGGCGGATGTCGCGGAGGCTCTGGGCGCCGGTGCGCTCGAACTGCTCCTGCGGGCCGACGATCTGGCGCGCGACAGCCACGCCTCAGTTCTCCAGACCGAAGGCGTTCTTTCCGGCTGTGGGCGGAGGGGCCGCCGGCTGGCCGGGCGGCGGCACTACGGTCGGCTGCTGCTGAAGCTCGCGCTGGAACGCCTCAGGCACCTGCCCAGCCGCGTTGCCGGCCGCCGGATCATCGACGGCGTGGTCGGGAAAGCCCTGGCGGACCGGCGGCGGAGGTGGATGGGGAACGGCCTCTGTTGCCGAGGCCACCCCGGTATGAGCGCCATGCGCTCCAACCAGGCGTCCACCGGTGAAGGCGCCGGCGAGCAGCAACACAGCGATCGCGGCCATCAGGATCGGACGGCCCGGCGAGGACTTCGGGCGCTCGGCCTCCGTCCCGTCCGGCAAGGCCAGAACCGGGGCCTTGCCGATGATGACCTGGACCTGCGCCCCATCGGGTATCTCGAAATTCATGCGCCCGGCTCCATTCATGGCTGGCTGGGCAGCACGGTCACACAGGCTTCTGCGAACGGCGTCCCTGAAAGCACCGCCAGAAGCGGGTGCGCCGGGCTCCCCTGTGCTAGGCTGTCGATCATGCGAAACGCGAGAATTGAAACGACCGAGTTCACCCCCGGCGAGCGCGCCTACATCCGCGGCGAGCTGGACCAGTTCATGAGCACGCTGCCGACCGTCGCCGAAGGGTTCATGCTCAAGACCTGGAGAGGTGGCCCGAATGCGCGGCCAGCCAAAGCTATCGGCAACCGCGCAAGGCCTGGTGGAGCGGGGGCTGATGCGTCTCAATTCCGCCGTTCGACCGCCCCGGCTGTTCTTCACGGAGGCTGGCCTGGCGGCGCTGCGAGAGATGATGGCCGACGGCCGCTTCGCCGACCCACGGAAGTTTGCCCACATCCGGCAGGAGCTTGGGGTAGAGCCGCGCCCGGACGAGCAGGCGGCTGAATAGGCGCAGGGCGCACCAGTTCGCCTGTGCGGCGTCTCTGCTGCCCGCCTGGACCTGAAGCGATGACCGGGCCACCCATGTTCCACCCGGCCCCGATTTGTCACCGTCGACGTCAAGGAACATTTCATGGCAGGTGCATTCCGCCGTGTTCCGATCTGGATCACGGTGAGGGGTCTCGACGCTTTTCCTCAGCGGGGTCGCCCTGTTCATCGGGACGATCGACACCTGCGCCGGCGTTGTCCTCGGTGCGCCGCCGACCGCCAGGATCGATGCCGACGGAACACTGAGGCTTGCAGGATCGATCAACGCCACATTGGTCGCTGCTGCGCGGAAGGCCATCGGGCAAGCCCTATCACCAGTCCGAAAGGTCGACCTCGACAGCTACGGCGGCTTGGATGCCAATGTGTACCAATTGGCGAACCTTCTGCGATCCGGCCTGGGCGGCTTAGAGGAACAGAAAACCGGCATAAGGCTATCCAAAAGTCCCATGCGGAAGTGGGGTTCCTCGGTGGTCTGAGGCGGCCGTTCATCACGGTGTCTGATAGGGGGCCTGCGGGACTGCGCGGCACAACGTCTAGCCTGAGCAATGCAAAAAACCCCACGGCGTCGCATTCTGTTGGACCGCCCGCGAGAGATACCTTCGAAATGGTAATTTCGA